>CAJTXN010000039.1 GCA_910583605.1 uncultured Lachnospiraceae bacterium | reverse complement strand
TTATAATGAGCGGAACCAGTTGGTAAAAGAACAACTGGAGACCACCGATGGAAACGTTCATGTCAAGGAATATGTTTATGACGGAGACGGGAATCTGCTGCAGGAGATATCAGAGGACCAGGTTCAGTGGTATGGGTATGATTTGTCGGGACATATGGTGTCCGCAGTGGTAGAGACCGCAGAAGGGAAAGCAGAGGAAACCTATGGATATGACTGGGAAGGTGCCAGAATTCGGAAACAGGCAGAAGGTGTGATTAGCTGTTATGTGAATGATAAGTCGGGTTCATATATGCAGGTTCTGGTGGAGAAGAAGGTTTCCGATGGAAGGAATACGGAAGATGGGAAGCCGGAAGATTCGAATGAGAATATCGTTTATTATACAAGAGGAAGACAGCTTGTGTGTCGGTCAGAGGTCGTTGAACCGGAATGGGATGCAGCCGGTGATGTCCGGTGGTATCTGTATGACGGGCATGGTAATGTGAGAAATCTTGCGGATAAGAGCGGGGGATTGACGGACAGCTATAGTTATAATGCGTATGGTATCCGGTTGATTAAATGCGGGGATACGGAGAATTTTTATTATTACTGTGGGGAGCAGATGGATGAGGCTACTGGTCTTTATTATCTGCGGGCAAGGTATATGAATCCGCTGACGGCGACGTTTACGCAGAGGGACAGTTATGAAGGGGAACTGGAGAGTCCGCTGACGCAGAACAGGTATCTGTATGCGGGGGGGAATCCGGTGATGTATTCGGACCCGAGTGGGAATAATTTTAGTTTTGGAGAAGCCTTAACTACCCTTAGTGTGATGGATGTTTTGTGCGGCAGTATGTTTATGCTTGGCGGATATGCAGCGGCACAGGCAGGGACTTTAATGCTGAAGGCTATGGTGAGTACGATTGAGTTCAATGGTCTTGGAAACCAGTTTGTGCATTGGTTAAGAGAAATTTTTTTGAAAATTTCTCTTGAAGATTTACGGAGCAGGAAACGTATATCCCGATTTTTGTGGCGGATGAGGCTGTTAAGAGGATTATTATTGATTTAATACCGGAGAGTAAGCCGTTTTTTGAAGTGATGCCGGAGTATGATGGGGAGAGGCAGACGGTGATACTGGATCCGGGACTGGTGCAGAAGGCGTTTTGGGAGATTATTCAAACAGCCCGAAATAATATTAATGAAGGTGATAAAACAGTAAGAGGGAGAGTGTATACGAAGCATGGGGCACTGCGGGCAAATGAGAGGGATTTTGATTCAAAAAAAATTGATGATATTATAGATAATAATAAAAAACATAGAATTAAAGAAATAGATGAAGAGGGACGTATAACATGGCGATATCAAGATAAACGAGGGAATACTGTTATTACAGATGAATGGACAAAAGAAATAATTACTGTATATTCACATCCATATTCACTTAATTTTGGGAAATATATTACAAAATGGAGGTAAGGAAAATGTTTAAACATCTTGTTAGTCAAATCTCACCTAATTTATTAAAGATTGATTTAGGTATGAAGAGTGATGTAAAAGAATTTTTTTTAGGGGAAAATCGATATGAAGAATGTATGATGGAAACAAAAAATAATATTTATAACATTACAATCAAGTTATATGATTTTTCAGTTGAAAATGCAAAAAAAGAATTTGATAATTTTATGAAATTTATTCGATATAATAATTTGAATATGTATTCATTTGAAATAACTGATTGTAGTCTGTTTGTTCAGTATTATACTTTTATAACAGATGAGGAAGGTGCTTTTTTTGAAATTCGATATTATTAATATTTTACCTTATAGTCTAATTAGAATTTGATATGTATTACTGCTGTGGCAAGCAGATGGATAAGACTATTGGTCTTTTATTATCTGCGGGCAAGGTATATGAACCCGCTGGAGGCGACGTTTACTCAGAGGGACAGTTATGAAGGAAAGCCGGAGAAGCCTCTAACGTAGAATGGGTATCTGTATGCGGGGGGAGGATCTGGTGATGTATACGGATTTGGGTGGGAATGAGTTGACTATTCAAGGAATGTTAGCTTCAGTGGAAGGATTTGCAATTATTAGTGCTGTAATGGTAGTATCATACCATAATCTATTTGCATCTAATCTTCAGATGAAGGCACAGATGTATGTGTTGGAGATGAATGGGCTTACCAATCGATTTGTTAATAAGTTTGTAAGTGAAATAGATAAGAAAGACGTTTAGGGACCAATCGTAGTACCGGGAATCGTGTATAATCTGATTATAGATTTGGTTCCG
>CAJTXN010000038.1 GCA_910583605.1 uncultured Lachnospiraceae bacterium | reverse complement strand
AAGTCTTTCACTCCAATCATTTTTATTCCCCAGGCAAGGTCGATCAGATTCTGTAAATGTTCTTTCCTGAGTTCCAGAAGGTGGATTTGCTGTTCTAACGCCCTGCTTCTGTCAAAATCAGGGTTATCCAGGATACCCTTGATCTCTTTCAGTGAAAATTCCAGTTCTTTAAAAAGCAAAATATGCTGCAGGCGTTCCAGAGCCGTATCGTCATACAGCCGATATCCTGCTTCGGTAACTTCTGTGGCCGGCAGAAGCCCTATATTGTGATAATGATGGAGAGCGCGTATGCTGACTCCCGATATTTTGCTGACCTCATGTACTGTCATCATGTTGATTATCTCCTTCTCCTGTGGTAACCATAGTATAAACTATTACATAATGTCAGAGTCAATATCCTTTTGTATTTTTAAATATTATTTTTAATGCCTGATTTACGGTACTGCAGCGGCGTTATTTGAAAGTGTTTCTTGAAAACTTTATTAAAATAATAAGGAGAAGAAAAACCAACGGTTTTGCTGATTTCTTCACAGGTTAACGTAGTTGATTTCAATAATTTCTCTGCTTCATTTAAACGGGTCGCAATAAGCGCCTTGTTCGGTGTCGTTCCGTATTCGTCCTGGAAGCAGCGGATAGCATGAACTGGATGACAATTTGCAGCTTCGGCCATATCCTTCAAAGTAAGTTTCTGTGCGTAATCAGATAATAAAAGCTGCATGATTGTATGAGCAATCCGGCTTCCGGAACCGGAACTTTCATGAATTACTATGGATGACAGAATGTTCAGAAAGATTTCCTGTTGTTTTAGACGATTTTCCTGAAAAGAATTTGATTTCTTTTTCATACTTCCTTCTTGATATCTGTTAATACTATAAGTCTCTAAGGAACGGAGATTTCCGAAAATCTTATCTGCAGCTTCGTCATTTATCCTTTGATGTATCGGAATATTATATATTTCCAGGTTTTCCATACTATAGTCAAAATGTGGTTCTGCTGTTTTGGGAGATGTTCTTGAATGAGGAGCGGAGGAAATTTCTGTTTGCGCGGTAGTATAAAAATGTATCCAGTGAAAATAAGTTTCTTCTGTACAACGCTTAAAAGAACGGTGTGTGTGAAGCGGAGAGAGTAAAAGGACTTCGTTCTTTTTTACTGTATAGAAATCGTTGTCTTCAGCTATATATAAACAACCATATTCTACGAATAACATATCAAAAACACCGATATGCGAACGGTGACTATGACTGTCGCCGGAACGATATAAGGCGTCTCCGGAATATAAGAAAAAAGGATAGGGCGGAGCATAGATAGATAAATATTTCAATTATGTTACCTCCATAATGATAAAATAATACAATAATAAATGTTAAAAACAGGTGAATAGCGGAATTTAATATATAATGTATGATAATATTTTGCAATTATAATTGTTAAGATTATATAATAATATGTTTTGTTTGTCCATTGTTTTTATGGGAGAATGAAATATAATTTTGGTATACATGATTATTGGATTGTGAGAAAGATTGTGAGAAAGATTGTGAAAAAGATTATGAAAAAAAGGGATAAGGAGCAGAATGAAGATGAGAAACAATTGGAGAGACTATGTAAAAAAATTCAATCAGAATGATGAAGAACTTATTATACAGATGTTTTCTAATGAAGAAGCGGAAGAATGGATGAGCCGGGAGGTTCCCTGTTTTGAATGTTCTGATAAGACAATAGAGGAAATCTATTATTTTCGCTGGTGGCTTTTCCGAAAGCACATCAAAGAGACAGAAGAGGGAAGGATTATTACTGAGTTTCTTGCGGATGTACCCTGGTCGGGAGCATATAATTCTATCAATTGTGCCGGCAGCCATCATCTGTCAGAAGCAAGGTGGATGAAAAAAGACCGGGAATTATCAAGAGAATATATTGATTTCTGGTTCCGCGGCAGTGGTGATGAATATTCTTATTCATCATGGATGATCCATACGGTTTATGAAATGGCTGTGGTAATGGACGATAGAAACATGGCGGTACGGTATCTTGATGATTTTATCCGTTTTTATCAGAGAATAGAAAGTACTAATTTTACTCCATATGGGCTGTTCTGGTCGGATGACGACAGGGACGCCATGGAGAGATCAATAAGCGGAAAAGGATTGCGTCCTACTTTAAACAGTTATATGTATGCGAATGCACTGGCTATAGCAAAGATAGCTGAATGGGCCGGGCAATCTCAAATAAAAGAAATATTTCAGATAAAGGCGGAAAAATTGAAATATAAAATACGGTCTATGCTTTGGGATAAGAAGGATCAATTTTTTAAAGTAATTCCGTTGGATACAAAAGACAGCAGATTAATAACTGCCGATTTTGCTGATATCTCAGAAGAACACAATGTGAGGGAGGCAATCGGATACATTCCCTGGGATATGGGAGTACCGGACACTTCGTATGACGAAGCCTGGAGATTTTTAATGGATGAAGAGTATTTCCGTACGCCCTTCGGACCGTCTACTGCAGAGAAAAAGCATAAAGATTACATGAAACCGGCGGATCATGAATGTATGTGGAACGGACCGGTATGGCCTTTTGCCACCACTCAGATACTGAACAGCATGATTCGAATTCTGCAAAATGAAGGTTCCGAAAACGTGGATAAGAGTGATTTCATGGCATTGATGAGAACTTATGCAGGCATTCATTACCGGATCAGAGAAGACGGAAAAAAAGTGAACTGGCTGGATGAAAATGTTGATCCGGATACCGGAGAATGGCTTTCA
>CAJTXN010000037.1 GCA_910583605.1 uncultured Lachnospiraceae bacterium | reverse complement strand
TCCGCCCGTTCCTGGAAGAGCTGGATGAAAAGAGCATCGCTGATTTCAAAAAGGGCTTGGAACTGCTGATAGAAGTCTTTTCCCGCCTGTCGTGCGCCAGCCACGACAAGCCGGATTCTGATGTTGTAACTTTGATGAAAGAAAATTCAACATTGAAAGACTGATCCTAACCGGTCTTTCAAAATAAATCGGGCAGAGACGAAGATAAGTTTGCCGGACTGTAATTATACTTTTAACGGCCAGCGCAGCGCTTGATGCAGCGCTGGCTTATTTTTTCATTCATTTTGGAGTGATTTAGAAAAAGAAAAAAGCCTCAGAAATTTTGAATTTCCAGGCTTTTTGAGAGGCGCAGACCGGATTTGAACCGGTGAATCAGGGTGTTGCAGACCTGTAGAAAATCCCCGGAACCTGCGAAAACTCTAGGGATTTGGGAAGGCTTCCACCTTATATCCACCCTATTTTTAAGCTATTTTTAGACTGCCATGTCAACTTCAGGTATCACTTTTCTTTGTTGTAATGACAGAATTGTGCCAAATCCGGCTCTTAACTGCGCCTTTCTGTTACTAATACCATTATAAAATACAGATCACCTTTCGTCTACCACTTTTATTTATAAATTTGTTTTAACAAAATCTTCTTATTTCATCAAAGTCCTTATCTGTTTTTCTGCCGCATCCGGATAGTGTTCCTGCACATGTCTGTAAATACGTTCTCTAGATGCCTCCGGTGTCTCTTTGTATGCAGATGTTACCAGATCATATCCCCACAATTCTTCTGGTGTCATGTAGACGGATACTGCCATTCCATATTCCACGCCCTTCTTATTTCGTTTCTGCCGAAAATCGCGGATGATGAGATATGTTTGCATCTGAAGCTCAGTAATTATACCGCTGAAATTCTTTTCGCCGCCCTTAAAAAATCCTGCCTGTTTCTTAAGCTCATGGCTCATCCATTCTTCCTGGTTTTCGAATTCATCCATGATCTTCTTGCAACGCATATTTACCAGTCCATCTTCCCACCTTGCATCAAAATCATAGCCGTCCCTCCGGTAATTTGCAAAATAAGGGAACCATTCTTTTGAAATGAAGCCCGCCTTTTTATGAAAGAACTTTCCATATGCCACTTCACCGCTCCTCGCTATGATTTCACGCCATTCCCAGGGATCCTGCTCTTTATCGCCTGTCCACCAGTAACGGTTGGAGGTATGCTCCTCTGCCGAGAACCCTTCAATCTCATTTTTAAAGAAAGGCAGAAAGCCAATCTCATTGATCCAGTTTATCAACTCCCCGCAGGAACGGATCCGATATGGATCATCCCAGTCCATGCCATACATCGTCCATATACCATTTTCCACTGCCATAACCTGTTTCTCCTAATCTTTTTGCTTTTCTGGAAATCAATTCACTTTTTATCAGAAAAAACAGCCGCTTCTTTGATCCATCCCATCAGTTCATCATCAATCTCATTTCTATCTGATACAAGAATATGGTGCGTCCACCGATTCGGATAAGGCTCTGATACCGCATCAATTCTTGGTAATTCCAATTTATGATTCAGCCCAAACGTGATGACAATATAGTTATCCGGACAGTCTTTCTTTTTCCGGATTCTTGCGAAAGAAACGCATGCGAACAAATGTCTGTTATAAAAGGATATCTGTGTCTTCTGGACTTTTATCCGTATATCTGTAATCTCTTTTCTTACGCTGCTTTCAAATGCTTCATAGAGCGGCAGCGAATCCATGTGCTGATCAAAAAAATGTAAAATATCCTGATCCATCATCGGCCATACTCCTTTTCACACCATTTTGCAATCGCTTCAATTAATTCAAACGGCAGAGGCTTATCATAAGGAAGCTGTATGGCTCCTTTGCTAGTCTTATATTCCTTAAGCCTGTCGGCAAATGTAGCCACTGCTTCCGGGCCGGGATACAGGCCTATGTGATTTTTAAAAGCTGCAAACTGTATCAGATTATGTTTTTTCCAATAAGTCGGCATACTCCATGATATCTTTTCCACTGCATCTGGTATTGCGGAAGCTATTGTGTTGTTTATTTTCCGCAGAAAGGGCTGTGCCTGCTTTGGTTGGCGTTCTATATATTCTTCAATTGTTTTCGGAGCTTCACCGCAGTAATGATCCTGATTTGTATTCTTAAATGTACGGCCGCATTTCGGACATTTCCACATTCTGTTCACCTCACTTCCTGCTCATCTGCGAAGGATTTTATCCATAGATTTGCCTTTGGCCAGCTCATCAATCAATTTATCCAGATATCTGATTTCCTGCATCAGCGGCTCCTCGATTGACTCTACACGAATCCCGCAGACCACACCTTTGATTGCTTTCCTGTTTGGATTTGGACATGGTGCATTTTGAAAAAAATCACCATACGTGACGGAACTATTTCTGGCATCGTCTATTTCTTCCGTACTATATCCGGTTAGCCAACAGATAATTTCATTTACTTCATCTATTGTCCGTCCCTTCTTTTCTGCTTTAGCGGTCAGCAGCAGATATACTTTTGCAAAACTCATCGCATACACTTTTTTATTATCCATATTTATATTCTCCTTCATTTCCTGCGAAATCAGAGGCATTACTTTTTCCAAGCCAACATTTCTGCAAAGAAAATATGGTGGAAATATAGAGTATCTCAGAGCTGGATCTTCGAAACACATTCCATCCGCTCCAAAATCAACGGCATAATATTCAGCCATATTATATTCGTGGGAACACTCCCGGATTAATCCCGACAGTCTGCCGGAATTAGATACAGGCGCATCTAAATAAAAAACGGCTTC
>CAJTXN010000036.1 GCA_910583605.1 uncultured Lachnospiraceae bacterium | reverse complement strand
TCATCACTATTTGTGCCGCCAACTGAAAGGCGGCGGAATGGAGATTTTTATGATAAATATTGAGGATGTGCCAGGACTTGAAACTATAGATGAAGCGGATACCCGCAGGGGACAATTATCCGTGCAGAAAAAATTCGGAAAGGAGATGGCAGTCTATGCTGGCGATTTTATGATTTTTTCTACAATTAGACGGACTGGTCTGAAGAACAAGCCCTAGTATGGTTTGATGTTTGACAAATTGGAAACCATGTGTGATGGGGAGGTCAGCCAATTTGATAATCGTTATAATACGGAAATTACAGAGGAGAAGTATATTGAGAATATCCTGGGAAAGACTTCGGCAATGTTTAGTATAGCTTGTGGATCAGGTTCTTACGAAGGTAAGTGTAAGGACAGTGAAGTATTGGCAGCAGAACGGTTTGCAGAAAAATTTGGTCTGCTGTTTTAACTGAGAGATGATCTGTTGGATTTTGTGTCCACAGATGACTTGGCAAAGAAGACCATACATAATGATTTTTGGTGCGGATATTATACACTCCCGGCTATTTACTCATTTTCTGATTGCGGGCGTGTTTGAAAATTATCAGTTTCTCGTCAATATGCCGAAAACTGACAATAATAGTGCTATAATCAGCCCGTTATATTGCTTTTAAACACATGCTCACCCAAGTTTTACGAGCATTTTGTGCTATTTCTCATCGGATTTTGTGCACTTTTTAATTTTCAAACACACTCTAGTGGACGGAGACAGAACAGGAATAATAAAGGATGGGATTTACCAAGAATGTAGAAAAGGTTTGTGACCGATTAACAAATTAAGGAGGAACTGTTATGCTGCGTAAATTGATTTCCGGATTGCTGCTCCTGGTGGAATTGACGACAAGCCTTACGGGGTGCGGCATGGATTTGGCCCGCGGTATCATTAGGGAGTATGAAGATAATAAAGACGGTATTAAAAGTGAGCTTCATGAACTGAAAGATGGTATTAAAAATGAATTTAATGACTGGATGAGTTCTATCAGCCGATACTCCCTCACTAGGGACAAAAGCTTAAAAGGCAAACGGGAACTCGGTATTGATGATTATGTTGGAAGTTATGAAGCTGAGTACACCCGATTTAACGGGGAAGAATATATCTTCGGCGGTACTTCGATGGAACGTGAAAATGGCAGCACACTGAAAGTGACTTATTCACTTAATATTAAATCCGGTACGGCTGCCCTTTATTGGCTCGGAAGTACAGATGAGCATATCATTTTGGGAGATAAGGAAGAACATATGATTGCGGAAGTGACTGCCGAGGACGTTTACGAGTTTACTTTTAATGCCGGAGATAATTTTATCGTTCTCAAAGGTGATGATTTCACTGGAAGTCTGTCACTTAAGGTTGAATGACCAAAGCCGCTGGCATTGCCGCATACATAATGTTTTATTGAGTATTCAGAGAAAAGCAATAGATAAGGGTGGCGGCTACAGGTTTATAGGAAAAATAAGAGTTGGTAGCAGGTATCTGGGAACAGGTGTGTCTATCGGCTCTTTTGTATGCCGCACTATACAGAAAAACTGTCGGTGGCAGTTTTCTTGTATTATCGATGATAGAGTTGAGATAATATGCTTATAGAGGTAAAATAAGTTGTGGCTGTAAGTGAAATGGAAGTGTATAAAGAAGCTCAGGAGTTATTTCTAAGGAGATTAAGCAGCTGATAAAAGGATGGTGAAAATAAATGAAATGGATTTTATTAGTTGAGGATGATTTGAGTTTAATAAATGGCTTATCCTTTGCCGTGAAAAAGCAGGGATATATGCTAGATGTTGCACATACCAAAGATGAAGCGGACCGGTTATGGGAAAACGGAGCATATGATTTAGTGATTTTGGATGTATCCCTGCCGGATGGTTCTGGATTTGACATATGTAAAAGAATACGGCAGGCCTCGAAAGTGCCGATTATGTTTCTGACCGCTATGGATGAAGAAACAGATATTATCATGGGGCTGGATATCGGCGGCGATGACTATATCACAAAACCGTTCAAGCTGGCGGTGTTTATGTCGCGAATCAATGCCCTGCTTAGAAGGAGCGATAATTTTAATCAGGCGGATACGGAATTGAATTCTAACGGTATAAGGGTTCAGCTTCTGAAAGGAGAAGTATATAAAAATGATGTGCAGGTCGAATTAACGGCGAGAGAGTATAAATTGTTATGTTTATTCATGGAAAATCCAGATAAGATTCTTTCCCCGGAGCAGATTCTAAATCGGTTATGGGACTGTGATGAAAACTATATAGACAATAATTCCCTTACGGTATATATACGCAGACTGCGGACAAAGATTGAAGATGATCCGGGTAAGCCCAAAAGGATCGTGACCGTCCGTCGCATGGGTTATAAGTGGAACACAGCTGAATGAGGTGCATCATGAAAATACTGGCAAACAGAAAAATTAAGGCTTTATTTTATAAAATTATGGTTTGTATGCTGATATTTATCGTGTTTTCCGTGTCGTTCATGATGTTTGAACTTAACAATGCAGAACTTTATATTCTGTTATGCGCATTGTTCATGTGTATTGCGATTATGGTAACCTGTTATAGATATTTTAAAGAACAGAATGAAATTATGGAAAATGCAGTGGCTCAGATCACAGAATACATTTCCGGTAACAGGGAGACGAGGATAGAATGTGATGAAGAAGGGGAAATGTACCGGCTGTTCCATGAGGTAAATTCTCTGGCTGCCATTCTGAACGCAAATGTAGAAAATGAGAGAAAATCGAAACAGTTTTTGAAAAATACCATATCGGATATCTCCCATCAGTTGAAAACTCCTCTTGCGGCATTGAATATTTATAACGGACTTCTGCAGGGGGAGACGGAAGAACTGCCGCAAATTCAGGAGTTTGCAGCGCTGTCAGAAAAAGAACTTGATCGGATCGAAACGCTGGTACAGAATTTGCTGAAGATTACGAAACTGGATGCCGGTTCCATAGTATTTGAAAAAAACTCAGAAAATGTGGCGGATATGATGGGAGAAGTGGAACTGCACTTTGCATACCGTGCTGGGCAGGAAGAGAAGGAACTGGTGCTGACCGGGGATGAACATATTTCACTGCTTTGTGACCATGACTGGATGATAGAGGCAGTAGAAAATATTGTGAAAAATGCCTTTGACCACACAGAAAAGGGGAATCTTGTCTGGATTGAATGGAAAAAGTCTGCATCCGTAGTTCAGATTATCATAAAGGACAATGGGAGCGGCATCCAGCCGGAGGATTTGCACCATATATTCAAGAGGTTTTACCGGAGCCGTTTTTCTAAAGACAAGCAAGGCATTGGCCTTGGTCTTCCTCTCGCAAAAATGATTGTTGAATCGCACAATGGCACGATAGAAGTGGACAGTACGTTAGGAGCCGGAACAACTTTTACCCTGAGTTTTTTAATCCTTACAAAATTGTAGGCTTACAGTAATATTACAGTAAGGTTTGGATGGTATACTTTCATCGAATTAAAAATATGAGAAAGAGGTGCTTATAATATGGATTTATTAGAA
>CAJTXN010000035.1 GCA_910583605.1 uncultured Lachnospiraceae bacterium | reverse complement strand
GACAGACGGTGATATTGGATCCGGGACTGGTGCAGAAGGCGTTTTGGGAGATTATATTAACTGCTAAAGATAATAAATTTGATACGGGAAATTGGAATAAAGGAAGTTTTGATACAGCTATTGAATCATTAAATTATCATTATTATAAACATGGGGCTGAGGTTGGAGCTACCAGTTGTAGCCATTATTTGAGAAAAGCAGAAGAATTTGCAAAGACTGCAAAAAAAGGTTCAATAAAACAAGAAGTAATAGGTAATGTAGAGGGAACAATTAGATATAAAAAAATGGAAAGTATATTGATATTGCACCAGACAATACAATCGTGTCATTTGGAAAACAATAAAAATGTATATTAAAGTATTATGGAAAGGGAAAATGATTTGGGTAATTTGTAAAAGAATCTAAATTATAGGGTAGAGTAATGTTAGCACATCAGTTTGCAATCATTCCAATGAATAGTGATAAAAGTATTATAATGCCTAATATGGATTTTATATCTATTGATGATACAATTATTAACTATATAGGGGATAGTTTGAAATGGATTTATAGTACATGGAATGGACAAGAGATCAAAAGTGGTCTTTCATATTATGGTTTTTCTATAATTCAGAATGATGAACTTTTGAAGTTTCAAAATATTATAAAACAATGGAGAAATTTGTTTTATCATTCACCAGAAGAATTTTATCTTACAGGAGGTTATTTACCAGAAAATGCTCAATATGAAAAGATATTGATTAAAAAGGTGGATTTAATAAATAAATTAGATGCTTTAATTTTATTATGTAAAAAGGCAAAACTTCAGAAATCATGCATTTTACATAATGGTATTTAGATAACATTAAGTATTTATTTTCGTAGCGATAGCATTAATAGACCATAATCTGTTTACATCTGATTCTCAGATGTAAACAGATGTATGTGTTGGAGATGAATGGACTTACCAATCAATTAGTTAATAAGTTTGTAAGTGAAATAGAAAAGAAAGACGTTTAGGGTCCAATCGTAGTACCAGGAATCGTATATAATCTGATTATAGATTTGGTTCCGCCTGAAATACAGAAGGTGCTTGTAACTGGAATTCCGAAAAAGAATGAGGAATATGGTGCATGTATAGAACTGGGACCACAGGCTGTTTTGAGGTATTTTTGGGAAATTATATCGCAGGTAAAAGATAAATCTTTAGGAGATGCAGATATAAGTGATTTAGACAAATTGCCAAAAAATAAAATTAAAGAGCTTGGTGGGGAGGATTATACTCAAAAAGCGAAAAAAAATACTGGAAAGATTAAATCCGATTTATATTGGGATAAAGAAGGGAATGTATACTCAGTTCCTAAAAAAGGAGGAGTTCCACAATGGATTGATTGGATTCCAAGAGACTAAATAAATTAAAACAAATATGGATTAAATAAGTATGGTTTATAAAGAATGGAGGTTGTGATGTTAAATAGTGAAAAACCATTAAATTATGGAAATGCAAAATTGATAGATGAGGTAGAGCTTTTACCGACAAAAATTTGTCTATTAAAATACGAAAACACATTTGATTATTATGCAAGTGAACCATCATATTTTACTATTCAGGAAGATGAAGAGAGTAATATTGGACAGTATATACAAATTTTACATATTTGTATATGGAAAACAAAAGAACAATCTTGTTCGTGGAGTGTTTATGCAGAGGATAGGGATAAGATTCAAAATATTGTTATTCGAAAAGTTGTTTGGGAAAAGGATAAAGATATAGAAGATTCAAAAAAATTTATCAGAACAGAAAGGGATGCGGTATTATCATCATGGCCGTCTATATTTACATATAATTACTATGTGAAATATTGTGAAGCAAAACCATTTATTCAATTATTAAGGAGTCTTGATTGTCAAATTGAAAGTGGTATTCATTTAGAAAATAGTTCAGATTCAACATGGAAATGGAAGGATTTGGAGTTATTAAGGAGATATGACTGGGGACAGGTTCATACTACATGGTGTCCATGTAAAAGTAACCGGGGAGTAGAAGAAATAGTAAATAATATAACGGTGGAAATGGACAAACTTATAAAAGAAAGTAATACAAGTATATATTCCATAAAATTAAACTATTACATAATCCCTGAAAAATATAAGAACTTATATATTGATGGAATTTAGTCATACTAATGTGGCGGATTAATTAATGTATTAAGTTTTTCATAAGCTGGTAATGTATGTGGACACTAATATTTGCATACATTACCAACTCTTGATGTGATGGATGTTTTGAAATTCAGTATGTTTATAATTGATGAATATGTGGTGGTACAGGCGGGGACTTTATGGTGAGCACGATTGAGTTCAATGGTCTTGGAAACCAGTTTGTGCATTGGTTAAGAGAAATTTTTTTGAAAATTTCTCTTGAAGATTTACGGAGCAGGAAACGTATATCCCGATTTTTGTGGCGGATGAGGCTGTTAAGAGGATTATTATTGATTTAATACCGGAGAGTAAGCCGTTTTTTGAAGTGATGCCGGAGTATGACGGGGAGAGGCAGACGGTGATACTGGATCCGGGACTGGTGCAGAAGGCGTTTTGGGAGATTATTCAGTGGGGGAGTGAGGCAAATACTTTTGATGTAAAATCCATTATTGATACTATTCCTAATGAATTAAAATCTTATGGCAAATGTGATGAATTTGCTCAAAAATTGGTTAATTCTTTAGACAAAAAAGGAGTACCTTATAATATTATTCGAGTTGATAGTAGATTTGGAATATACTCAGATAAAGCAGGAATGTCTATTGGAATAGGTTATCATTATGGTATTCAAGTTGGTGATATTGTTTATGATAACATGACAACAGATGGAATACCATTAGATGTTTGGTTAAATGATTTAGGAATAGGACATGGATATGATTTGATTAAATGGAAATACACTGATACTATAACTAATCGTTAGGAGGTAAAAAATGCAGATTGAACAGTTAATATTTTTAATACAAAAAAGACCAAAAATGTTTATTAAGGAAGAAAAAATTGAATATATTTATTATCTTCTTTTAGGGTATTGTGCTGCGACTAGCGCCTTATCAGATGAAATTGATCAAAAGTTCTGTTGTTGGTTTGGCAAATGGTTAATGATGTGGATTGAACGAAATATTAAGGCAAATTATATACCCAAAACAGCATATTGGTATGATGATATTAAGGTAATAGCCAAAAATGATCATAATGAAGTTGCATTATTTTATGAGTTATGTAAAAAATTTTTTGAAGATTATAAAGATAAAGTAGGATATTTTGCTTGTAAAAATTGAGGGAATTAATAACAGTTATAATATATGGCAGATATTCCAGACTTACCAATTAAAAAGTAACTGATAAGGATTTTAATGGATGATATTGTGCAGGATTTTCTGATTTGTACTGTACGTTATTCTGTTAGCTGGGAAGACGAGTTAAAGTCCATACCAAAGAAAAGGCCAACGACTGTCGGCTATTGCAGATGTTGCCAAAACAAGATGTGACTGGAGGTATCTGTATGCGGGGGGAAATCCGGTGATGTATTCGGACCCGAGCGGAAATGAGTTTACTATTCAAGGAATGTTAACATCAGTGGAAGGACTTGCAATTATTAGTGCTGTAATGGTAGTATCATACCATAATCTGTTTGCATCTAATCTTCAGATGAAGGCACAGATGTATGTGTTGGAAATGAATGGACTTACTAATCGATTTGTTAATAAGTTTGTAAGTGAAATAGAAAAGA
>CAJTXN010000034.1 GCA_910583605.1 uncultured Lachnospiraceae bacterium | reverse complement strand
TCTTTTCTATTTCACTTACAAACTTATTAACAAATCGATTAGTAAGTCCATTCATCTCCAACACATACATCTGTGCCTTCATCTGAAGATTAGATGCAAATAGATTATGGTATGATACTACCATTACAGCACTAATAATTGCAAGACCTTCCACTGATGTTAACATTCCCTGAATAGTAAGCTCATTTCCACCCGGGTCCGAATACATCACCGGATTTCCCCCCGCATACAGATACCTGTTCTGTGTCAGCGGACTCTCCAGCTCCCCTTCATAACTGTCTCTCTGCGTAAATGTAGCCGTCAGCGGATTCATATACCTTGCCCGCAGATAATAAAGACCTGTAGCCTCATCCATCTGCTCCCCGCAGTAATAATACATATTCTCCGTATCCCCGCATTTAACCAGCCGGATACCATACGCATTATAACAATAACGGTCCGTCAATCCACCGCTCTGATCCGCAAGATTTCTCACATTTCCATGCCCGTCATACAGATACCACCGGACATCACCGGTTGCATCCCGTTCCGGTTCAACGACCTCTGACCGGCACACAAGCTGTCTTCCTCTTGTATAATAAACGATATTCTCATTCGAATCTTCCGGCTTCCCATCTTCCGTATTTCTTCCATCGGAAACCTTCTTCTCCACCAGTACCTGCGTATATGTCCCTGACTTATCATTTACATAATGGGTGATCACACCTTCTGCCTGTTTCCGGATTCTGGCGCCTTCCCAGTCATATCCATAGGATTCCTCTGCTTTCCCTTCTGCGGTTTCTGCCACTGCGGACACCATATGTCCCGACAAATCATACCCATACCACTGAACCTGGTCCTCGGATATCTCCTGCAGCAGATTCCCGTCTCCGTCATAAATATATTCCGTGACATGAGCGTTTCCATCGGTGGTCTCCAGTTGTTCTTTTACCAGCTGGTTCCGCTCATTATAAGTATAGGTAATACTTCCTTCCTGTAACTCCTCCTTTGCCTCCGAATCCAGCAGCCGCTCCACATCTCCCTCAAAGCGGACGGTCTGTGATACCCGGTTGGATACCGCATCATATCCGTAAGAAAATGTTACCGCTCCTGCTGTATTTTGTATCATCTCCGACACCAGACGATTCAGACTGTCATATCCGTACAGGGTAGTCGTTTCCTCCTGCTCCCCTTCCGCATTTACTGCTGTTTCATGGATTTCCAGCACTTCCCCATTGGTTCCCGTGACATAATTATATTCTGTCACACAATGCTCTGCTGCGTCAATGGTTTTTATCTTTTTTACGAAACCGCAGACATCATACTCATAAACAGTAGTTAAACCATTATTTCTGGACTCCCGGTTTAACGTTCCGTCCACATTGTAAAAATAAACAATTGTATTCCCATAACTGTCGCTGACCTTTGTCATTCTGCCGTATTTATCATATTCATAAACGGTACTTCCATAACCCTCGTCTTCTCCCCGGGCAGTCACCGAAGATTTTCTTCCATATTCGTCATAGGTATAGGACAAAGTATCTCCGCTGCAGTCCGTAACGGAAATCAGTCTGCCCAGACCGTCATAAACATAATGTACGGTTCCGTCCACATTCGTAACAGCCGTCAGCCGCCCTGCCGAATCTCTGGTATAAACCGTAGTTTCTGTAGGCTCTGTGGAACCATCTTCCCAGCCCGCCGGGTAACGGACGGTACGAATCAGAAAATCCTGTGCATCATAGGTATAACAGGTGCGGATTCCGGCAGCGGATACCTCTGCCGCCAGATTTCCGGCGGTGTCATACTCCCAGGTATGAAGCCTTCCCATACCATCGGTTTCGGAAATCCGCCGGCCCAGACTGTCATACTCATAGGTGATAACGGCTCCATTTACATCCGTAACTGCAATCAATTCCCCAAGGTTGTCATATTCATAAGTTGTGGTATTTCCTTCCCCGTCCGTAACGGAAGTCAGACGGTTGGCATTGTCATACCCATACAGCATGGCCATTCCGTAGGAATCGGTTTCCTTCACCAGACGGGAACGGGCATCATATTCCATCCGGGTGACAGAACCATCCGGCGCCGTTACTGCCGTCAGATTTCCGTTGGCATCATAGGTAAATATTTCGGTGGTACCATCGGGATAACTGACGGCGCTGACATTTCCCAAAGCATCATAACTATATGCGGTACGTCTGCCGTTCTCGTCGATCATGGCAAGTACCCTGCCGTTTTCATCATATTTTTTCTAATAATTGTGTCTACTCACTTGACTATGGTTCAGTATTCCCTCATTAAATCTATTACTCAATTTAATATTGCTGATGATATATTTTCTTCCAAAACTAAATTATCTATCACTTTTTGTAATAATGTTCTGGCCTCTGTATCATCCTCAATAAATAATCCCCAGAATCCTTCAATATGCTTCTTGTTTAATTCTGAATTAAGAATTAAAGTATGTGATAAAATAAGCATTTTGTTATCTAAAAATATTGAAAAATGATTCATATTATTTGATACTATTATAAAGTTATCTGCATCATATATAGCCGGATATCCATCTTCATCAATAATTCTATAGCTGATCATATTATTGGTTCGTTTTATTAAAACTTCAAGAACCAAATAAATACTTTCCACTCTTATCTGATTTCTAAAAGAATTTATACACTTAACTAACATTTGTACCTCCTAAATTCAAATTATCAACACAATATTCTACAATTTCTTATTAGTTTTTAAATTTAAAGTCATCAAATAAATTATTAATTGGGTCATATGAAAAATGAATGGTAATGTTACGATTATATTTAGTTCTATATACAATTTCCCACTTTTCCCAATCTTTCCAACGTTCATCATTTAAACTTTCAATTATCTTTCTTGCTACATTTCCTTCTCCTGGGTCAAAAGGATTTCTTTTTGTATTATCCATTGCTATTTCTTCAATCACATCACATGGTATTGTTCGTCCAGTTGATCCCCTTCCTTCTATTTTTACATAATCATTAGAAACATTATTTTTATTCCACTGGATAATCTCCCAAAACGCCTTCTGTACCAGTCCCGGATCCAATACCACCGTCTGTCTCTCCCCGTCATACTCCGGCATCACTTCAAAAAACGGCTTACTCTCCGGTATCAAATCAATGATTATCCTCTTAACAGCCTCATCCGCCACAAAGATCGGGATATACGTCTCCTGTTCCGTTATTTCTGTAAACCAATGCACAAACTGATTTCCAAGACCATTGAACTCAATCGTACTCACCATAGCCTTCAGCATTAAAGTCCCTGCCTGTGCCGCTGCATATCCGCCAAGCATAAACATACTGCCGCACAAAACATCCATCACACTAAGGGTAGTTAAGGCTTCTCCAAAACTAAAATTATTCCCACTCGGGTCCGAATACATCACCGGATTTCCCCCCGCATACAGATACCTGTTCTGCGTCAGCGGACTCTCCAGCTCCCCTTCATAACTGTCTCTCTGCGTAAATGTAGCCGTCAGCGGATTCATATACCTTGCCCGTCATACAGATACCACCGGACATCACCGGCTGCATCCCGTTCCGGTTCAGTGGCCTCTGACCGGCACACCAGCTGTCTTCCTCTTGTATAATAAACGATATTCTCTTTCGAATCTTCCGGCTTCCCATCTTCCGTAATCCTTCCATCGGAAACCTTCTTCTCCACCAGTACCTGCGTATAAGAACCCAACTTGTCATTCACATAACGGGTGATCACGCCTTCTGCCTGTTTCCGGATTCTGACGCCTTCCCAGTCATATCCATAGGTTTCCTCTGCTTTCCCTTCTGCGGTCTCTACCACTGCGGACACCATATGCCCCGACAGATCATATCCATACCGTTTGACCTGCTTTGCCAGAACGATATAAATCCACTATGATATGGTCCTGGCACTTCTATGTAGTATGTGATAAACCTTTCTTGTCCATTATGGGCACCTCCTGTTCCTTGAATTTGACTTACTCATCCTATCACAGGTGGCTTTTTTATAATATCAGCATCTTTTTATTTACTCTATACGCCCCAGCATAGTTAAGGGATTAGAGTTTTCATTTACAATAAAATAAGTGATAAATTAGGCACACCTCTTTTATAAACAATAGAAACTCTAAAAAAGAAATCTCCCATAACACATTCCAGAAGCTTGTTTAAATTAGGAATAAAATTTATTTGATTTATGCTGCTTCCTCCCACATAAATTCCCACAGATTGCCTATAGTCCAACGCTTCCTCTTCAAAATCAATATTTTCTGCTATAATCCCTTTTATATGATACTCAAAAAGTTCTACTAAAGATTTTATTCCATCTAACTTTTGATTAGCATATTGTGTTAATATTTTTACTTGTGATTGAGATATATAATCCATGGATATTTCATTTATAACTTTTTTTAGCCTTTTAAAATCATCTAATTTAGATTTATATATTTCACTTGAGTAGATATTTTTGAATATTTTAATGTTAAATGTAAAATATATATCTTTTCTTCCACACAATATTTCCTTTATTTCCAATACTTCCTCATCACTACATGGATACTCATCTGTTAAATTATTTGGTTTAATATGAAAAGTTGATATTTTCCTAAGAAAATGATATATTTGTAATTTTTCAATCTCTATGTATTCACCTTTCATTAATGTATAATAAGCTTCCATTGACCACAATCCTAAATCATGCTTTGATATTATTTTGTTATAATATTGATCTATCTTCTGCTCTAATATTTTTGAATTAACTAACATATCTACTTTTTTATGCCTTTATTAAAGTATTTCATATTTATCCATGTATGCAACAAGTTTATATAAACTATGTAAACTTGCCACATACACAGTACACTATGTAAAACTTCTATGCATAACTCCTTTACTATTTTAATAACTATACATATCTAAAATCTTAATGTGGAAAAAATTCTATTATACCCTCATGATAGTAAAAATCCACTCCATTAGTCCAATAGTGTCTTTGATAAATTTTTCCATCAGGAGAAGCCCATTTTTCCATAACTTTTTTCCAACCCTTGGTACTTTTCCCTTGATTTCTTAAAAATTCTTTAAATGATTCACTCTTAACTTTATCCTCAAGTACTTCAATCTCATTCCATTCATTTGGTACATTTTCAAGTCCCTCTTTGTAATAAGCATTAGATTCTCCTTCTGCCCACTGGATAATCTCCCAAAACGCCTTCTGCACCAGTCCCGGATCCAATATCACC
>CAJTXN010000033.1 GCA_910583605.1 uncultured Lachnospiraceae bacterium | reverse complement strand
GCACCAGAATGTATATACTCCCGTATTGCATTCTGTGAATCTGCAAACTCTTCAAGATGGATTCTTTTTGACTGTTTTCCCTGCTCCCCATTTTATCTACAGGAAACCTCTTACGCAGGTGATCCTTCAGCCTGACGTTTCCCGTAAGAGAATGTTTACATCATTTCTCAAATGCTGCAAACAGAGTTTTGAATCATCAGTACTCCCATGACTCATTAATCATATTCAGAAAGTCACTGAAGCTGTTTGCTATTTTGCGCAGAACCGGATGAAACTCTTCCGATTCTCCGCCATACCATATCACAACAGACGGTTTTTTCTTATGATAATCCAGACATACATAATCATCTCCTGCCAATTTTGCAATAGGCAAAACTTCTGTTCCAAATATCTCTTCATCATCGTTCATTCTTGCGCACTTCGGCGATAATACTACTCTAATATCATTCTCGCCATTCACATCATCCAATGCTGGTTTTTCCAACAAGCACAAAAAACAATCTATCAAATACTTTCTTTCTTTAAAATCAAATACATTTGTTATCGGAGTAACTCCATTATATTTCTGTAAAAATTCTTTATAATCTTCTGGCAATTTCACTCTCCAAAATTTTTCCAGTGAATCAATCAACTGATTCGTTGGTAATGGGTATACAATGCTACCTTTATCAAATTCCACAAAAACTCCTCCTTCAATAGATTCATCCTAACAGTAATTATACTCTGGCTTATTTGATCATTTCTACAATATTTGTATATCATAAACTACCTTCCAGAAGCTCGATATGACCAATGACCCGGACTGGCCCCTCCTATATGATCAGTAATATTATGAATTCCAAAAGGAACCAACTCCATTATCCCTTTTATTTCAGTATGGTGCCATGTTGTCCCAATTGGTCTGCCTCCTATTAATTTATCAAGATAATCAAACTGCGTTTTATCTCTTAACTTCCAATAAGATTCCGGCAACTCTTCTCTCCTTATAACTACTCCTGCTCCTTCAAAATCAGCGTACCGTGTTCCAGGTTTCATTTTTACTTCAGGAATTAAACCACTTTCAAAAGCCCTTCTTCTTATAATATTCTTTTCACTATCTTTCAGCAAATCTGCACCATCAATTTCATCCCACATCCACCTCCTGTTTGACTCAACCATCTCTGCATATTTTTCCGCATAACGTTCCATCCAGTACTCCTGGTATCTAATGGCCTCCTCATAATCCATTCCTTCAATAAATGTGCCTTTATTCTTTCTCTGATTGGCTGGATTTTGTTTTCTTCCCGGACAAAGCTGCGCATACCCGCTCGGATCATAATACATCACCGGGTTATTCGCACAGTACGCGTACAGGTTCAGCCCGTCTCCGCGGTACACATCCTCCTGCAGAAACCTTCCGACCACAGGGTTGTAGAATCTTGCCCGGAGATAGTACTGTCCGGCGGCTCCGTCATATATCTGCCCTGTATAAGTCAGGTGATTGGGTATATCTCCCATTTCCTGCAGGATATCTCCAAAGGCGTCATAGCGGTACGACTTCCGGATCTCGTGCGCCTCATCCAGCAGGAACAGGGTGCTTCCCGTCTCATCCTGAACAAAGGAAAAGCGGCTTTGCTCATCCCCGTCCTGTATCAGGAGCAGCGGATCGTATCCTCTTATGTAACGGATCTGAGCGTCTTCCCGGCTTTCCTCCGCCAGCTCGCCCCGGTCGAAGAGAAAGCGGATGACTTTCCCGTTTTCTTCCGTCTCGTAACGCAGGCCTTCTCCGTCATAGCGATTGAGCTGGACAAAGCTTCTTTCCTTATCTCCTCCACCCGCTGATTCGGATACAACAACACTGATCTGTCGTCCGGCCGCATCGTAGGCATACTGCTTTCTGCGGGTCTCGCCCTGCTCTTCCAGAAGGTTGCCCTGCGGGTCGTAGCGGTAGCGGATGACTCCTTCCCGGGTATGACGTTCGGTCAGCTGATTCTTTGCGTTGTAACGGTAAGTTTCCGTCTCCTGCCCGGTCTCTTTTTTCGGCCGGTTTCCCGCCGGATCGTAGGTATATCTCACTCCTTTCCCGTCCTGTATGGACCCGGTCAGGCGGTTCATCCGGTCATAGGTGTACGTGTTCTGATACGGTTATCCGCTTTTTTCCGTGCAGTTCCCGTTCCCGTCCGTAGGCGTAACGGAGATTCAGCAGCACGTTTCCCTGTGCCGTCATAGTCACAAGGTCAGCAGGACTTCCGTCTTTCTGATAGTGATATTCTGTCTGCAGGCCGTTTCCGTAACGCAGTGTCTGGAAGGAACAGCCTTCGTGATAACAACAGAGAATTAAAACTTTTTCTACATATAACTATTAAGTACATTTGATAAATAATTATTTTTTCTTAGAATGCTGTTTTAATTCTAAATAAATGGCATAATCATTACAATATTTTATTAATAGATTTTCTATTATATCAACAACTTCTTTCCTGTCTCTCGTAATGAATTCCAAAACAGGCTCTGACCAGTTTTCATTAATAATTACCTGAATATGAAATGCACCATTTGGATCAAGATCCGGGTACCAGCCCAGATCAATTCCTACAACATATTGTCTGTTCTTCCTTTTCAAATATGTTATATCCTGAGTTAAATTAATCCATGTTCCGTTATCTTCAACATAATTCTCCCTATCAAACTCTAAAAATTTATTAAGTATAACTTCCCATCCTGCCGGAATCCTTAATGGTTGTAATTTCGGCATTTTATTAATTCCTTTCTTAAACTATTAGACATTTGCAACAAATCACCGCATGCATAAAAATAAACTTATCTATTACTCCACTTATATATCTATATATTTACTCAGTCTATCTAATGACATGGGGTGACCATGATAAAACCCTGATGACAGTTCAGCTCTAATCCAGGTTGTTGCCTGCCCACAATCATATCCAATTATAGAACCTGTATCATAAAAATAATATATTGTACTATTTCCGTGTAGTACAGGAATCCCCTCAAACATGGCTTTATATACCAGTGCAGCACTATCAACTCCTGGAGCAAATTGCGCTGCTTTATAACTCAATTCCATAGCTTGATTTATTGTTAATGCTTTAATATGTTTATCATAATTTCCTGGTTGAGCCTCAAATCGCATCCGGTTATATTCCTTGTTGGTATAATAGCCTCCGTATACCAACTGATCATACTCTTTACTAATCATAGTTCCGTTTGGCCCCTGAATCATATCTGGAACGAGATCTTTCCTCGTCGGATTCGTCTTCCCGCCCGGACACAGCTGCGCATACCCGCTCGGATCATAATACATCACCGGGTTATTCGCACAGTATGCGTACAGGTTCAGCCCGTCTCCGCGGTACACATCTTCCTGCAGAAACCTTCCGATCACAGGGTTGTAGAATCTTGCCCGGAGATAGTACTGTCCGGCAACGCCGTCATATATCTGTCCTGTATAAGTCAGGCGATTGGATACATCTCCTGCCTCCTGCAGGATGCTTCCGAAAGCGTCATAGTGGTACGATTTCCGGATCTTATGCGCCTTATCCAGCAGGAACAGAATGCTTCCCGCCTCGTCCTGAACAAAGGAAAAGCGGCTCTGCTCTTCTCCGTCCTGCTGTATCAGGAGCAGCGGATCGTATCCTCTTATGTAACGGTTCTGAGCATCTTCCCGTCTTTCCTCCGCCAGCTCGCCTCGATCAAAGAGAAAGCGGATGACTTTCCCGTTTTCTTCCGTCTCATAACGCAGATTTTCTCCGTCATAGCGGTTGAACTGGACAAAACGCTGCTTCCATGCAGTTCCGTCTCCTCCACCCGCCGATTCGGATATGGCGACGCTGATCTGCCGGCCCACCGCATCGTAGGCATACTGTCTCCTGCGGGTCTCTCCCTGCTCTTCCAGAAGGTTGCCCTGCGGGTCGTAGCGGTACCGGATAACTTCTTCCCGGGTATGGCGTTCAGTCAGCTGATTCTTTGCGTTGTAACAGTAAGTTTCCGTCTCCTGCCCGGTCTCTTTTCTCAGTCGGTTTCCTGCCGGATCGTAGGCATACCTCACTCCTTTCCCGTCCTGTATGGATCCGGTCAGGCGGTTCATCCGGTCATAGGTGTACGTGTTCTGATACGGTTCTCCGCTCTTTTCCGTACAGTTCCCGTTCCCGTCGTAAGCGTAACGGAGATTCAGCAGCACGTTTCCCTGTGCCGTCATGGTCACAAGGCCGGCGGGACTTCCGTCTTCCTGATAGTGATATTCTGTCTGCAGGCCGTTTCCGTAACACAGCGTCTGAAGAGGTCCGCCTTTGTGGTAGTGGTACGAGGCCAGCACATGCTCCGGTCCTTCCGTTATCTGCGTCAGTCGGTCCAGCGCGTCATGGGCATAGCGGACCGTTCTCCCTGTGCGGTCGGTCAGGCCGGACAGGTTGCGGTTGCGGTCGTAGGCGTATTCCAGAAGGAGGATTCTGTCTGCGGATTTGCTTTTCAGCAGGCCGTTTTCTGTATAGGCGTACTGATAGGTGATCCCGCCTCCGGCGGCTTCCCGGAGCCTTCCGTCCGGCCAGTACCGGTACCGGCTGACCACCGGGTGCTTTCCGTTCCGGTCTTCGCACCGGCGGTAGTACAGGCTGCCGTCCATGTTGTAACGGGTATGCTCCGTATTCCCGTTGCGGTCGACGTGCATCTCCTGACGGCCTTCTTCGTCGTAGTAGAAATACTCGCTGTGTCCTTCCGGATCCCGGATCTCCCATACCTGCCCGAAGCTGTTGTAGCGGTAAGTAATGGTGTTTCCGTTCGCGTCTGTGGCGCCGGTGATGTTGCCGGCATAGTCGTAGGTGTAGTGTTCCACGCCTCCTTCCGGCGTATGGATCTCCAGGATCCTCCCCCAGCCGTCCAGGACGAAATCCGTCCGGTTCCCGTTTCCGTCCGTCGCCCCGGTCACGTTCCCCCAGGCGTCATGCTCCAGTCTCTGGGCCGCCCGGCGCTCCTGAGCATTGCAGCGTCCCCGGTATACGGCCAGCAGGTCCCCGGACAGGCTGTGTTCGTATTCGGTGTGGACGAGCTGTGCGTTCAGCTGTGACCGGATATTCCCGGAGCGGTCGTAGGCCTGCTCCTGCAGGATATTACCGTCCGGACCGGTGATCCGGGTCACCCGGTCACGGCAGTCATAGGTATAGCAGAATCCTGCGCCGTCGTCCTGCGCGGCGTCATACTGCTGCGGGCGCACCGCTTTTGCGATCCGGTCGTTCCGGTCGTAGAACAGGCGGGTGACAGCCCCGCTTTCATCGGTCAGGCGGATCAGGCGGTCTTTTCCGTCATAGTCAAACTGCCGTTCGGTGGGCCTGTCCAGACTGCAGTCCCGGCGGACCAGAAGATTTCCGGCCGGATCATATTCATACTGAATCGTTCGATGAATGCCTCCGGCTTGATCCTCTTCTTTTTCTTCCGTTATACGATCCAGTATGTCATACTGCCATGTTCTCTCATACCCTTTGGGGCTGATCATGTGTATACAGTTGCCGGCAGGATCATACTCATACCGGGTGACGGACCAGACCATGCGGGAGCTGCTGCCGGGCTTCCGGAACCGTTCTTCGATCCCTTCGCTCCGCCGGATCAGGTTCCCC
>CAJTXN010000032.1 GCA_910583605.1 uncultured Lachnospiraceae bacterium | reverse complement strand
TTAACCAATGCACAAACTGGTTTCCAAGACCATTGAACTCAATCGTGCTCACCATGGCCTTCAGCATCAAAGTCCCTGCCTGTGCCGCCGCATATACACCAACTGCAATATGGAACTTGCTACCCATTGCAAGTTCTCTTTCATATAATTTATATTAACTTTAGCTTCTCCATTTATCTGGCATTCTTTACTGAACTGACTGACCTATTTAGAAATACTTTCTTTCGATATGCTGTATTCTTCAGCATATCCTTTAATAGTATGTTCCTCTTCAAGATAAAGACGGACAATTTTTTTAATCCAAATTTGTAATGTAGCTTCATTTGCTGTATACCTCTTTTCCTTCTAAGATTATATCTTAGAAGGCCAAGACGTTACAACTATGTTATATTACAACATTTTTTCTTTTCTCAATTTTCCAATTTCAGAAAATTCTCTTAAATTCCACATTATTGTATGCTGTCCTATATCTCCAATTTTTATTTTTTCATCACACAACTGCAATAATGTAACAAGCCTTTCGCCATATAGAATTCTTCTTCTTGAACCTATATCTAAACATTCTAAGATTTCATGTGCAACCTCCTTATTCTTTGCATAAAATGTATCAAAACCTATAAATACCATTGCAACTCCGCCATCTTCAGGTATAAATAAATCATTTATAAGACAATCAATAAATGCAGATAAATTTTCTCCATAATATTCTGGAAATTCTAATTTTTTTTTGATGATTTTGTGAAATACTTCTTCTGTCTCAATAAATTTAAAATCAAATATTTTAAGCTGATATCCATTTTCTTCAAGTATATTCATATCTTCCTTCAATATTTCTATATTATTATACAATGAAACAGAACCATTAATTAATATTTGCCAATCTAAACTTGAACAATTATTTATATTTTTATTAAATGTTGACATATCTTTTCCTCCCTATGTTTGTCAAACCTCATTGATAAAAGTATCCAAATTTCATCTTATTCTATACCACGTTTTATAATGATCTGGTGTATACCATGCACTTCCATCCAGACCTGTTACTATTCTTTCCCCACCTCTATTTTTTCCATATTTATATACATTAACATCATATTCTGTATATATATTAATATTGTTATCCGGTATCTTGGTTTCTCCAAGTTTTTTATTTGGTCTATTATGATATTCAACACCACCATAATGACTTTCCAAATAACCCCTTTGATCATTATCAATTTCATTTAGTGCTTCTCTAACTTTTTGTGGTATATTTAAATCTATTTTTTCCTTATCCCACTGAATAATCTCCCAAAACGCCTTCTGCACCAGTCCCGGATCCAATATCACTGTCTGCCTCTCCCCATCATACTCCGGCATCACTTCAAAAAACGGCTTACTCTCCGGTATTAAATCAATAATAATCCTCTTAACAGCCTCATCCGCCACAAAAATCGGGATATACGTTTCCTGCTCCGTAAATCTTCAAGAGAAATTTTCAAAAAAATTTCTCTTAACCAATGCACAAACTGGTTTCCAAGACCATTGAACTCAATCGTGCTCACCATGGCCTTCAGCATTAAAGTCCCTGCCTGCGCCGCTGCATATACACCAACTGCAATCATACTGTAGCGCAAAACATTCATCATACCAGGGATTGCTAAGACTTCAAAAACGTTCCCGCTCGGGTCCGAATACATCACCGGATTTTTCCCCCCCGCATACAGATACCTGTTCTGCGTCAGCGGACTCTCCGGCTCTCCTTCATAACTATCCCTCTGCGTAAACGTCGCCGTCAGCGGATTCATATACCTTGCCCGCAGATAATAAAGACCTGTAGCCTCATCCATCTGCTCCCCGCAGTACAAATAAACATTGACTGTTTTTCTTTTTTAGCCAAATATATACCTTAACAAAGTTACATACTTTGTTTCTGCATCCCATATTAAACAATATTTCATTTCCAGTAATTACATATATTTATATCTTATATACAAACAAATCCTTCTGACCAATTTTTTTCATCAAGTAAATATTCATCAATAAAAAAATCATCAGGATGATCCACAAATCCTTTTTTTATCCTATATTCCACAATAGTTTCTTCAGCTTTTTGATATGTTGAAAAAATCCCTATTATTTTCGTTTCCTCAAAACCATTATTTTTTTCATAACTGTGTTGCAATAAAAAAACTTTTTTCATTAATATTTAGAGTAAACTTCCAATATAAAATATAGAACTTTTAGTTCCTAATGCAAATTGGTTTTTACTTATCCTCCTTTTAATTTAATAGATTATTAATTTTTATAAATTATTTAAAACCTCTATCTCTCCCACCTTCAAATTTTATTATATTCAGTACCTGGTCCTTTCTTATAATTATTTATTCCATATTTCTCATCACACAATCTTTTAGCAAAATCATTGCCACTCTCTTCTTTATATGGTCTATTTCCTTTCGCCCAACTTGGAACATCCTTTCCTGCTTCCTTTCCTGTTTTTCCTGAAACTGGTTCCTTATACAAATTATTATTTTTTATTTCTTGAACTATTTGATTAAATAATCTCGAAACAGCCTGCGGTCCCACTTCTATACATGCACCATATTCCTCATTCTTTTTCGGAATTCCAGTTACAAGCACCTTCTGTATTTCAGGCGGAACCAAATCTATAATCAGATTATATACGATTCCTGGTACTACGATTGGACCCTAAACGTCTTTCTTTTCTATTTCACTTACAAACTTATTAACTAATTGATTGGTAAGTCCATTCATCTCCAACATATATATTTGTTTGCATCTAAAGATTCAGATGCAAACAAATTATAATACATTACTACCACTGCTGTGCTAATAATTGCAAGTCCTTCCACCAATGTTATCATTCCTTGAAAGGTAAAATTATTTCCACTTGAATCCAAATACATCACCAGATTACCTCCGCATACAAATACTGGGTTTTCGTCAACGGATTCATATACCTTGCGATAATAAATATTATAATTTCATACGATTTTGTTTTTAATAATCACATTCTAATTTTTTAATTTTTATTACCCCAAAAACAATTTCACAATCTTTACATTGGTATCTTGTTTGGAATAATATTCTCTTCTGTGGTGCATTATCAATTAAAAAATGAATTATTTTAACAAAATCTTCATATACATTTTCCTTAACAATAAAAGGGGTTAAATCACCTTTTATTTCATCAGGAATCCAATTTGGAAATGAATTTTCCAATAATGATATTTCAAAATCAGAATCACACAATGGAAAAGAACTATAGAATCCATCACTAACTTCCTGTACTAACGAATACAATATTCCCTTAGTATTTGAAAAAAAAGGCCATATTTCTGTATATCTGCTTTCTTCGTTATTATCAATTTCATTATGTACTATTATTTGTGAGTTAAAATTAATGTGTACTGGTATTTCCTGATTAATTGAAACTATATTTATTTCAAAAGACATTTTTTCCTCCATTTAAATAATATTATATTTTAATATTTTTTATATTGAATAAAATAATCCTTTATCCTAAATTTTTCACCTTTAATATTCATAATAAATGTTCTAATACTCTTCTAAGGACATATTATACTTTATGGTAGAAATTCATGAATATACAAATCTGTAATAAAATATTTATCCTTAAATATGGTCGACACAATTTCAATTTGTCCGTCATCAGATAAATATATATCTGGATTCTTTCCTACTTTCCTCATTAGATTACGAAATAGAGAATCCTTTTTTGATAAATCAGCTAAAATATCTGGTTTTATTTCCCTATGAAATTGTCCTTTTTTTAAACCATATTTTTTTCTATTTCTTTTGGATCATATTTTTTATAAGATTTTCCTTTTGCCTTTGCAATAACATCAATAAACAATCTTGAAATTACTTGTGGTCCAAGTTCCACACATGCACCATATTCCTCTTTTCTTTTTGGAAATCCGATTATAAGTATATTCTTTATCTCTGGTGGAACTAAATCAATTATTAAATTATATACTAATTGTGGTACCTCTATTGGTGTAAATATCTTTTTTTCTTTTATTTCACTTAAAAACAAATACACAAACTGTGTGGTAAGCCCATTCATCTCCAACACATACATCTGTGCCTTCATCTGAAGATCAGATGCAAACAGATTATGGTATGATACTACCATTACAGCGCTAATAATTGCAAGTCCTTCTACTGATGTTAACATTCCCTGAATAGTAAACTCATTCCCACTCGGGTCCGAATACATCACCGGATTCCCCCCCGCATACAGATACCTGTTCTGCGTCAGCGGACTCTCCAGCTCCCCTTCATAACTGTCTCTCTGCGTAAATGTAGCCGTCAGCGGATTCATATACCTTGCCCGCAGATAATAAAGACCCGTAGCCTCATCCATCTGCTCCCCGCAGTAATAATACATATTCTCCGTATCCCCGCATTTAACCAGCCGGATACCATACGCATTATAACAATAACGGTCCGTCAATCCACCGCTCTGATCCGCAAGATTTCTCACATTTCCATGCCCGTCATACAGATACCACCGGACATCACCGGTTGCATCCCGTTCCGGTTCAACGACCTCTGACCGGCACACAAGCTGTCTTCCTCTTGTATAATAAACGATATTCTCTTTCGAATCTTCCGGCTTCCCATCTTCCGTATTCCTTCCATCGGAAACCTGCTTCTCCACCAGCACCTGCGTATAGGAACCCGACTTGTCATTCACATAACAGCTAATCACACCTTCTGCCTGTTTCCGGATTCGGGCGCCTTCCCAGTCATATCCATAGGATTCCTCTGCTTTCCCTTCTGCGGTCTCTACCACTGCAGACACCATATGTCCCGACAAATCATACCCATACCACTGAATCTGGTCCTCTGATACCTCCTGCATCAGATTCCCGTCTCCGTCATAAATATATTCCGTGACATGAATGTTTCCATCGGTGGTCTCCAGTTGTTCTTTTACACTACGACTTGTCATTCACATAACATAATCAGAAATCGAATGAATCCGAACATTCATAATCTTCGTCACAAATGTTTTTCTTTTGATTAATCATATTCAAAAAATATTCAATAGTATCTTTTAATGCTTCTTCTACTGTTTCACCATAACCTACCCCAGGAAAAGCACACCCATCTTCATCTTTTAGTTGAAGATTTGTGTACCCTACATATTTTCCATTTTGTTTTTCATAAATTTTAATTTTAAATTTACCATAAGGTGTCTTTATTGTCTCTGCAATATTAAATTCTCCGACACATTTTTGAATACTACCTATCCCTTGAATCTTTATACTTTTCCATTCCATAAACTGTTCTACCTCTTTCCATATGATACAATAGTTCCATCTGGTGCCAAATCAATGTATTTACCATTTTTTACGTATCTGGTAACACCTTCAACAGCTCCGCCAACAGGAAATCTTGTTGTTCCTCGCAAGTTTTGAGCAAAACCTTCAGCTTTTCTTATATACTGTACAACATTTGTAGCACCAACCTCTGCTCCATGTTTACAATAGTGTCTTGCTACTGAATCTTGTACAGAATCAAAACTACCTTTGTTCCAAGAACTTACATCTATTGAATTGTCTACAAGTTCCTTAGATATTTTTTTCCAAGATGCCTCACTCCCCCACTGAATAATCTCCCAAAACGCCTTCTGCACCAGTCCCGGATCCAA
>CAJTXN010000031.1 GCA_910583605.1 uncultured Lachnospiraceae bacterium | reverse complement strand
GATGTCAGGACAGGGAAAGAAATAACATAGTGATATTGATAGAATCTCTGTGAGTGATCCTGCAGATTTACTATAATATTTTTCAGTTTGATATATGTGTTCTCAAGAACAATATATAGATATGATTATATTTTTAGATAACCATATTATGAAATCTTAAAACAAAAACATATTGAAAATCCAGAATTTTTTCCAGATCCAGATACATTGTGTATTGTTGAAGAAAATGAATACATAAAAATGAGGGAAGAATATACCAGTATGGTTAGAGATGGGAAATTGCAACCAGGACATCATATATTGGGAATAGCAGATGGCGGAATTAATGTACAAGGAAACATTACTCCAACAGGGGAGAAATTTATTCCGAGAAATATGTTACCACCAGAAGCGTTGGATTATTATGATTCAATATATGCTACAAAACGCAATCCACATCCAAGTAGAATTGCAGTGTATGAAGTAAATGGAATAGTTCGATTTGGAAAGAATCCTGCCCATACAGAAGCTACAACATTACAACAAAATATATATATATTTGGCAAAAAACAAATAATTTTAGAAGGAATAATTTAAAATGGTAGATTGTAGTATATATGTAAATTTGAATTATAAAAAAGCATATGAAAACTATCTTAATATAGACAATACTGGGCAATGCATCCTTGATGAGGAAAGAATAATTTATGGAGATATGATATTTTTGAACAGAGGAAAGTGGTGTTTGATTATCACAACATCAGGAGATACATATTGTGAAGAAGTACTGTTGGAAATGAGTTCGGGAAAAAAGTTGGCTTATTTTTTCAGCGATGATGCACAAATGGATTGTGAATGTATTGTGATGGATAATAATCATGTTTTGCGAAGATTTTTTTGTTATAACGATACTCCGGAACTTAACAGGAATGATGGAAGATTGGTGTGTGAAAATAACGTAAAACTCCAAAAATGGGAGGATTTAGACCAGCTAATAGAAACTGCTAATGTTTCTGTTGACTCGATTTTTGAGTAGAAATTTCAAGTAATCGTTAAGATGATTTTTGAACCGGACGGATTTCGTTCTGGACGGCTGGGGAAGGATCATGGAGATCCATACGACGGAAGGCGGCGTGGAACACTACGCCTACGACTGCACCGGCAACATTACCGGCGCTACGGACGCGAACGGAAACACCATTACTTACCGCTACAACAGCTTCGGGCAGGTATGTGAGATCCAGGATCCGGAAGGACACAGCGAGTACTTCTACTGCGACGAAGAAGGCCGTCAGGAGATGCACATCGACCGAAATGGGAACACGGAGCATACCCGTTACAACATGGACGGCAGCCTGTACTACCGCCGGTGCGAAGACCGGAACGGAAAGCACCCGGTGGTCAGCCGGTACCGGTACTGGCCGGACGGAAGGCTCCGGGAAGCCGCCGGAGGAGGGATCACCTATCAGTACGCCTATACAGAAAACGGCCTGCTGAAAAGAAAATCCGCAGACGGAATCCTCCTTCTGGAATACGCCTACGACCGCAACCGCTCCCTGTCCGGCCTGACCGACCGCACAGGGAGAACGGTCTGCTATGCCCATGACGCGCTGGACCGACTGACGCAGGTAACGGAAGGACCGGAGCACGTGCTGGCCTCGTACCACTACTACAAAAGCGGACCTCTTCAGACGCTGTGTTACGGAAACGGCCTGCAGACAGAATATCACTATCAGGAAGACGGAAGTCCCGCCGGCCTTGTGACCATGACGGCACAGGGAAACGTGCTGCTGAATCTCCGTTACGCTTACGACGGGAACGGGAACTGTACGGAAAAGAGCGGAGAACCGTATCAGAACACGTACACCTATGACCGGATGAACCGCCTGACCGGATCCATACAGGACGGGAAAGGAGTGAGGTATGCCTACGATCCGGCAGGAAACCGACTGAGAAAAGAGACCGGGCAGGAGACGGAAACTTACTGTTACAACGCAAAGAATCAGCTGACTGAACGCCATACCCGGGAAGAAGTTATCCGGTACCGCTACGACCCGCAGGGCAACCTTCTGGAAGAGCAGGGGAGAACCGGCAGAAAACAGTATACTTACGATGCGGCCGGACGGCAGATCAGCGTTGCCGTATCCGAATCGGCGGGTGGAGGAGACGGAGCGGGAAGCTTTGTCCAGCTCAACCGCTATGACGGAGAAAATCTGCGTTACGAGACGGAAGAAAACGGGAAAGTCATCCGCTTTCTCTTCGACCGGGGCGAGTTGGCGGAGGAAAGACGGGAAGATGCTCAGATCCGTTACATAAGAGGATACGATCCGCTGCTCCTGATACAGGACGGAGAAGAGCAGAGCCGTTTTTCCTTTGTTCAGGACGAGACGGGAAGCACTCTGTTCCTGCTGGATGAGGCGCATGAGATCCGGAAGTCGTACTGCTATGACACTTTCGGAATCATCCTGCAGGAAACAGGAGATGTACCTAATCGCCTGACTTATACAGGGCAGATGTATGATGGGACCGCCGGACAGTATTATCTCCGTGCAAGGTTTTACAACCCTGTGGTCGGAAGGTTTCTGCAGGAGGATGTGTACCGCGGAGACGGGCTGAACCTGTACGCGTACTGTGCGAATAACCCGGTGATGTATTATGATCCGAGCGGGTATGCGCAACTGTGTCCGGGCGGGAAGTATGCTCCTGGAACTGATCCAAATGAAATAAGACAGATAGATGTTGATATTATAGATCAGATGGATAATAATGGGGGGGCATATACAGGCTAGGCATGTAGGGAAAAATAATGAATATTTATTAAGAAGAGCAGCTCAAGAGCAAGTTGCGGCTACATCTTTTTCAGATAAAAGAACTGCGACCAATGCAATTCAACAGAATCTTCGTCAAAACGCAAATAAAATATCAGATTGGCTAAATAATCCAAAGTCCAAAGATTTTTTGGTAACAGAGACGACACATGATTTTTCGATTGGTAAAGGCGTTGAAGTAAATGTTTATGGAACTGCATCTAAAAATATTACATATGGCCTAAATAAATCTCAAATATTTATGGTAAAGGACGCTGGCATGCCAAACGGATATAAAATAATTACTGCATATCCTGTTTTTGATTAAATTTTGATAAGGTTTATATGAAATAAAGGAAAGGATTTTAATAATGAATATTAGTAGGTTTGATACTGTTGGATATTTCATTAAACATTATTTTAACTGGTCAATGAATGATTCTGATCTGGAAAACCTTATTGAAGATTTTTTGAAAAGAGAAAATAAGGAAACTATTAAGGAGTTCAGAAGTGAAATAGAAATATTATATTTGTTAAATAATACAGATATTATAAGAGAAGTTTTTTCTAAACTGGGGAATCGAGGAGTAAAAACGAAAGAAGCCAAAGGAACAGTTAAAATGTTATATGAAAAATCAAAAAAGAAATAGTTAGGTGAAAATTTTAGTTGAACAACTTCACCTATGGTGTTCGGAACTGCCTGACCACAGTGGAAGATCCGCAGGACTCCAGAGCAGAGTACTATTATAACAGCCTGAATCAGAAGATATTCAAAAGCTTCTAAATCAGTGGACAGGAGAACGGGGCCTGCACAGGACGACGGTGCCGGATTCTGCTATACCTATGACTGCCGTGACCGCGTAACCCGGATCACCGGTCCGGACGGTAATATCCTGCAGGAGCAGGCCTACGACTGCTCCGGGAATATCCGGTCACAGCTGGACGCACAGTCCGTCCACACCGAATACGAACACAGCCTGTCCGGAGACCTGCTGGCCGTATACCGGGGACGCCGCAATGCCCGGAAGCGCCGGACGGCCCAGAGACTGGAGCATGACGCCTGGGGGAACGTGACCGGGGCGACGGACGGAAACGGGAACCGGACGGATTTCGTCCTGGACGGCTGGGGGAGGATCCTGGAGATCCATACGCCGGAAGGAGGCGTGGAACACTACACCTACGATCATGCCGGCAACATCACCGGCGCCACGGACGCGAACGGAAACACCACCATCTATCGCTACAACAGCTTCGGGCAGGTATGCGAGATCCGGGATCCGGAAGGACACAGCGAATACTTCTACTGCGACGAAGAAGGCCGTCAGGAGATGCACGTCGACCGGAACGGGAACACGGAGCATACCCGTTACAACATGGACGGCAGCCTGTACTACCGCCGGTGCGAAGACCGGAACGGAAAACACCCGGTGGTCAGCCAGTACCAATACCGTCCGGACGGAAGGCTCCGGGAAGCCGCTGGAGGCGGGATCATCTATCAGTACGCCTATACAGAAAACGGCCTGCTGAAAAGCAGATCCGCAGACGGAATCCCCCTTCTGGAATACGCCTACGACCGCAACCGCAACCTGTCCGGCTTGACCGACCGCACGGGAAGAACGGTCCGCTATACCCATGACGCACTGGACCGTCTGACACAGGTAACGGAAGGACCGGAGCATGTGCTGGTTTCGTACCACTACAATAAAAGCGATGCCCTTCAGAAGCAGTGTTACGGAAATGGCCTGCAGACGGAGTATCAAAGCCATTAAAAGAGCTGTATTTCCAAGCTGATTCAGAGATTGCTTATGCATGGCAAAAAGCGATGAAAGGTGAACTTACGTCAGGGAAGTGTGACTAAAGAAAAAGTAAATTTAATATGAAAGAATCAAGGTATTCAATACACCAGATGGAGAATACTGGATGATAGAACACCATATTTAGTAACTGTTATATTAAAGCCTGTCAAATAGGAGGAGATTTAAATGGAAAATGACTTGGCATACATAAGATATTTGAAATCCAGTGAATTAATAGATATTATTTCTAATATATGGGGATTTGAAGAAACAAGTGCGGCGTTGCTTGAATTAGAATGTAGAGATCCACAGAAAGCACTCCATTTAGGAATGGAAATACTTGAAAATAACAAAGGAGATGATTATTTACAGGCCACTGTATGGGATATAGTATTTCAAATAAATCCAGAAAATGTATTAAATTGTTTGGGTAAAAGGAAAGAAAAAATAGGAAAAGTTTTATTATATGATATACTTAAAGAATTGAACAGCGGATTTTATATAAAAGATATTAAATATTTGCCTGAAAATATCGTCAATAAGATATTCCAGGATTATGATGATCTTATTAAAGGAGAGGATAGCGAGTTTAATAAAGAATTTATTGAATTTTCAAATAATTTAGTGTGACAAATTGATGGTTTGGTATTAAAACGGCACCTGATACAGAACTGCATGAATGATTAAGTAAAACCATATTACCAATGACGCACCTTTATGAGCCAATTTAAAGGGATTGACTGTAACATTATAATATTTAATTTCCAAGCCTTAGGTTAAATCCACCGCCGTTCTGGTGAAAGGAATGATTATGCAAAAAAATCTCTTAATTTATGGGGATTGTGGTAAAAAACTGATTTTAATTATGTTGTAGAGGATGAGATAAAATGTACTTAAAACAGGCAATAGCCAGAATAAATAATATTAATTGGGATAAAGTTGGAACCAAAACATCAATAGAAAATGGTAATCTGGGGGAGGAGTTTTTACAGAGACTTGCAAACTTTTATAATGAAATATCAATTAAAAAATATCCGCCACTATTTTCTGATATAGCCAGTTTAATGGGAGATAACAGGGAACTGAATTTTGATGAGTATTATAATGATAAAACAAAAAGGTTTTTGGGCAGGACAATGTATCAAAGCAAAATAGTTGAATATTATTTACTCAACTTTCCCAGCAGATATTTTCAAACAAAGCCTGTATAAATGTTGCC
>CAJTXN010000030.1 GCA_910583605.1 uncultured Lachnospiraceae bacterium | reverse complement strand
CTGGTGCATAATGCGAATAAAGTTGGTGGATGTGGAGTTACGGGGAATAAGAGTGATAAAACAACAGGGAATAGACCACCAAATTTATCGCCAGAAGGAGCAGGTAGAAATGGGGCTTATAGGGAGGCTAAAAGGAAAAATAACATTCCAATGTCTGAACAACCAAAAGTTAAACCAAACGTAGATAAGAGGGGTAAGAGACAGCCAGGCAAAATATATGAATTTGAAAATGGTGTTGAAATTAGAGATGATGCAAAAGGTCATAAGTTTCCAGATGATCCAACCCAAGATAGAGGACCACATTTCAATGATTCTACTGGAAATCATTTTGACTATTAAGGAGATGTTTATATGAAAAGGTGGAAAGAATATTGTGAGAGTATTAGTAATTATTATGAATGGATAGCAGGTAAAGTAATAGATAACCTTGCAGTAATAAGTTATAATATATCAGAAATAAACTACAATAAAGAAAAATTTTGGGAATATTGCAAGAATGAATTGTTAAATGACTTGTCAATGCCAGATTCAATATATATATATTTGATTGCTACTGAAAAAGTGAAAAATAAGAATTCTAAAGTAGAACATTATAAAAAATGCTGGAAAAGGGTATCTGATTCGTTTGATATTCAGGGGTTTGAATTAGGTTTGGAAATAGAACATGAGTACAATGGAAACTATTATTATTCAGGAATAGCTAAAACGACCGTGAATAATCTTGAAGATTTGTTGAAGATTCTTGAGTTCAAAGAAAAAAAATATGTAACTTTTATGAGCAAAAGGGATTATTTTCAAGATATTAGTGATATTAAAAAATTAATTTTAAATTATGTTTTATTTGATAAGTATGAGGATATTGATTATCCTAACATTTTTTATCAATGTAAGAATAATCATGATATAGCATGCCGTTATGGTGTGGATTCGATAGGTGCGGAATTTGCACTGATAATAAGGAAAGATGAAGTGAATGCTTATATGTCAAACGAATTTATATCTAGATTAAAAAAGAAAAATTCACCAAGAAATAGGGAAATAAATGAAGAACTAATAAAATTTTTTAGTTGAAGGTGAAAAAATTATATGCAAGAAACGCTCTCATTTTTCTATCTGTAATCTTATTTTTATAATACAGACCAGTTATGTATACCATGGCTGGTCTGTACTTAATGAAATAGTCATGTTGTCAAGATTGGTAGAATGACTGTAAAGAATGGTGCAACACGTGTAGCGAAATATTCTTATGAATGGGGAGATGCAAGTTTGCAAGAAGCTATTAATAAATTTGCACCAAATGTTAAGCCTGTAGTTACATCGAAAGGAAAGATAATATATAACAATCTAGAAACAGGAATAGGTGTTGTATATGATAAAAATGGTAACTATTTTAGAATTGAAGATACAACAAGACCACGAAGACTTTTCATTGTTGAACAAAAAAATAATGAGTTCTCGTGTATCAACAGAAGGAGGAAATTCAATAGTATACAGCTAGGAACGTAACACGTAGTATGCATGCAGAAATAAGAAGTTCACAAGGAAGGAATGTTAGTAATGCAATTAATGATGTAAATAGAGAAACACCATCAAAAATATATATGCAGAATGATGGAAGATATGTTGTGCAAGGAAATAATGGAAGAGTGCATATATTGGAGCAAAGTGGAGAAATTGTAACAACAATGAATAAAGTCACAAATTTTAATGACCGAGTTCGCAAAGGTAGATATATTCCATTGGCAGAAAGTCAGAAAATGGATTTTGTAAAGAAATTTGACCAATATTTGAACAGTTCATGGAATAGTTACAGACCAGATTAATATCGGAGGATACAATGGAAGATATATATGAAAAAATTATTAGTGATGTTGCAATGGAAATCAGTATAATGAGCGAATGGCGAAGAAAAATTTTTAAGATGAAGGAAAAAGAAGTTTTGGAAATAGGCTATGAAAATCCATTACAATTACCATTTTATATAAGAGATGAGGTGGTGAAAAACAAATTAACTTTTTATGTAAAAATAGTTAAGGATTGCCCAGAGAAATTTGATGAGGGATTAATTATTTTTAAGTTTTGGGCTAAAGAGTTTCCTGAAATATGCAGTTATTCTGGTAATAATCCAGATGTGTTATAGTATCTGTACCATGGTGAAATGGGAATTCTATATTTAATTAGGGTTATACTGTTGTGGTCAAGCATTTTTGTAACACTACGACCTAATTTTTGCTACAGGGTTTATGCAATCCCATAGTGTGCCTCATAGGGTGTTTTGTAATCATTATAAGAATGCGGACGTACATGGTTATATTGTACATATGCAAATTCTTCAACTGCAGTATAGAGTTCCTCTTCTGTATGATAGTAATGCTGATAGATAAGATCATTCTTTAGTGTATGGAAGTATCTCTCCATCGGTGCATTATCATAAGGATATCCGGCTTTACTCATGCTTTGGGTTATTCCAAGACCTTCACAGAATTCTGTGAACTCTTTCGAAGTGTACTGGCTCCCCTGGTCACTATGTACCAGCAGCCTGCTTAAATCTATTCCAGGCTGGGATTTAACAGCTTTTTCCAGTGTTCTTCTGGCCAGGTCTGCTGTTATGTTTTTGTCAGTTATACTTGCGATAACGCTTCGGTCATGAAGATCAATAATCGTACAATTATAACGTTTACTGCCATCTGTTAAAAACAGACAGGTAAAATCAGTACACCATTTTTGATTAATTTCAGCTGCATGAAAATCCTGATTGAGCTTGTTTTCATATACTTTGTGTGCAGTGCCATGTTCATAATCCGGTTTTCTCTTTCTGGAGATCGAGAAAAGCTGCATTTTTGTATTCATATATTTATGAACGGTTAAGCGACTTCTATCGTACCCTTTACGGCAAAGATACGCATGAATGGTTCGATAGCAGCAATGCCGCCATGAGAATGATAGATTTCACGAATAGAGGTTTTTATTTCCTCCTTGTGTCGATGATAATCAGCCTTTCGGTTTTTTAAGTAATTATAGTAAGCATTTGGATAAATATTGAACTTCTTAAGAAGCCAGCGCAGACCAAACTCACTATTGTATTTTTGAATAAATCGATAAGCCTCTAATCGATTTCCTTCGCAAAGAATGCCGCCGCTTTTTTTAGGAAGTCATTTTCCTTTTGGAGCTCCGCAAGCTGTTTCTTAAGCTTGAGATTCTCCTTCATGAAATCATAATCGGCTTTGGCTTCTTCGTTTGTCTGGCATTCTTCACGAAATTGTTTTGTCCAGTTCGAAATACTTGCATGTGATACACCGTATTCAGCAGCAAGACTTTTGAGGGATCTTCCCTCCTCAAGATGAAGACGGACGCTCTTCTTCTTGAATTCTGGTTCATAGTGTTGATTCATTTGTAACATACCTCATTTCCTCCTAATATTATATCTTATTAGGTCGAGTTGTTACAACTATGTTATATCACAACATTTTAAGTAAAGGAGATAAATTTGATTGATTTAAAAAAAGGTATTATAAAGATCAATGACAATTTAATATTTTCACCAAATTTCAGTTATGAGGATTTCAAAAAAACTCCATATTTTAATGGGCAAAATAATGTGAGAATGATATATTTAAATGAATATCAAATAATTGAAGGACGAAAATATATGGTAAGTCTCTTTTTTAAAAAAGATAAAATATATATGGTATCATTAGTTAATTGTGATGAAATAATATCAGAAGATAATGAAAAGAGACGTAAGAAAAAACATGATAATATTTTGAGCCTAGAAAAAATAGAAAATGGAAAGGAGTATAGTTGGGGAAAGATTCAATCAGAGTTTGATGCACGAAGTAATGTGAGTAGCATTAATATATATTATAAAATGTAATGATTTGATTTATTTATAAACTTTATATGTAAAAAAATCTTCTATATTTATGACAACATTTTGTTGGTTTAGGAGAGTGAGATCAGGGACTGCTAGCTGGAGTTTGTTAGCAGTCCGACATTGAATCAGTATGCATACTGCTAGGGAAATCTGGTGAAACTGACGGACCCATTTGGGTTAAGTCCGTTTACCAGCTGGTCCGTACTAGGGCATGGGTTGCTGGATGTATTAGGATTTATACTGGTTATGTGCGATTCCAAGCTGGGAAGATGTGATCGGAGCCGTAGGTAAAACTGCGAAAGGCTGCTCGAAGGTGAGCAAGATGGTGCGGTATGGTTCGAAGATTGTGGGCCGTATCGGGAATATAGCGCTGGGGTCCTACCAGACAGGCAGTATAGCCGTATCGCTGTATGATAAACATATCGTGCAGGGAGAGTCCTGGGACTGGGATTCCACGGTGCAGCTGTTTAGTGCGGGGCTGTTTGCGACGACTACGGTGGTGTCGGCGAAAGGGCTGAAAGATGATTTAAGTCATTATGGCAGTGTTAAAAATGAAATTCAGACTTCGTTGAGAGATAATAATACAAGGAATTCTTTATCTTCTCGTGATAATTATATTCCAAGGGACGAAAATGGAAATATGATACCGTTGAAAAGACAAATGGTAAATGGGCGTGATATACCATTGCCTGACCCGGCAGCGCAAGGAAGACCTCATACTGTTTTAGGCGGAGCTACTAGTACTAAAACAGGAGTAGAATATAGACAATCAGCAACATTTAGAGGTGGAACATGGCCTTCAGCAAATGGATATGATGTTCCTTTATATGAAACTCATTGGTATAATCATGGAAGGGGAGATCATGCAAATCCACATAAACATATATTTTATTATGATAGTAGTGATGGTGGATGGCAACGAGGAGAACATAGTATGTTTTGGAAAAAATAAGCTGTAAGTTCATGGGCGGCTCATAGTAACACCCAGTACACTCCGTGATGATGCGGGAGTCGCCTTCGAGGGATTTGTTCTGGTCAACTAATACATGGATGTCACCGGATAGATGGGTGACTTCAAAAAACTTGGCTACGACTTTTCTCCTAGGACGGAGGTTAGCTATACTTTTACGTTTGGAAACGTCAATTTCTACTGTGTTCATGTTCATAATAATGTCAGTAAGGTTCATTTTTTTTCATTACCTCTTTAATCTACTGTGGTGTGACGCAGACGCACCTGAGAGGCGGTTGAACCTACATAAAACAATGCTGCGAATGAGGATGTGGTTATCAGATTAATTTACGGACGTCGAGTTCAAGGAAGCCGATATACCGATTGCGCCTTATATTCTAACAGTTAAGTAACAAGATGGGTAATTTCTTATTGGCTGTAAGGGATATTAACCATAAATATATTGTGGTAGAAAGGAGAATAATATGGATTCTATAGTTGATTTTTTGATTAAAAAGCAAGAATTTAGTAAAGCTAATATTGAAGAATGCTTTATAGATTGGGGAGGAGAAAGGTTTTCTCATGATCCCCCGAAATATATTTATAATTCTTCGTTAGTATTTCATGAAAATACTAATATGAGTTACTATGAAAATTTAATAGGAAATAAAATAGATATTTATAAATATACTTCATTAACATTAGAAGGAGACAAATTAAAAGAAATAGATAAATTAGTTAATAATGGAAGCAAGATAACAAACACTAATGATTTAATAATCTTTATTAATTCACTTTATATGTGCCTTAATTCTTTTTGTATCGTAAAGTTACGTAATGAAGAATATGTAGACGAAGTTTATGTTATAAAAGAAGCAGCAAAAGCACTAGAAGTACTATTTAATAGTTTAAAACGCAATTTTCCAAAAGGTATAATTATTATTAAAAAATAAAAGTATTAGATTGATGACAGCGAAAGAATTTTATACAATTATGTGGTGCAGGGAGAGTCCTGGGAATGGAATTCCACGGTCCATCTGTTTAGTGCGGGGAAACCACGGCGGTTCATCCGTTCTGGGTGGAAAACCGGTGGGTGAGTGCGAAGGACCTGAAGGAAGGAGATTTATTGACACTGGCGGATGGCTCCGCTGCAAGGATATCCGGAGTGTATGGGGAAAAACTGGATGAGGCTGTAGTTGTTTATAATTTTGAGGTTGAGGAATTCCATACGTATTATGTGACAGAGGCTGGTGTACTGGTGCATAATGCGAATAAAGTTGGTGGATGTGGAGTTACGGGGAATAAGAGTGATAGTAAGACTGTTGCAAAACCTAATCAAGCACAAGGATTTTCATCAAAGGGGTATAATCCACAGCTAGGAGAAAGAACAGTTAAGGGATATGTTGAACAAAATGCTAATCCAGAAGTCGCTTTGTATACAAAATCTTCAGGGTTTAATAATAGTAAAGGTAATGCAGGAGGACAATTTAAGCGGTTAGGAGCAGAGGAACATTATGGATTATCACCACATGTGCATCAACCAGTAAGGAATGTTGCTCCAAACGGAACAATATATGGGAGAACTGGAAAAACTGTTGGTGTTGATACTTTGTCTCCAAGCAACAAAGATGTTAAACAATTATATGAAAATCTTAATAATGGAAAATATCATTAATAGGAGGAATTTATGAAGAAAGAACAGATTAATTTTTTTGAGGAGTTAGCATATATACAAGAATACTGCGTAAATGTTTCATTAAGTAAAGAAGATAAGTATTGTAATACAGAAGAACTTTTAAAAGATGTAACAGGCGAAGTTATTTATAGAATTATGGAATTGTTTGATGGTTATGGAGGTGAATTGCAAAGATGTAATATTGTTAATACTGTGACAGGCGAAGTTATTAATGAAGGTATAGAATTACATGATAAATGTGTAGAATTTTTAGTAAGTCCTTACAATGCTAACATATAAATTCTCAATTTCCATACTTTGGAGGTGATATTATGGTTTTAAGAATGTAATTTATCAAGTAAAAGGAGGGGAATTTGCAAAACAAATACAAGAAGTTGCGGATGGATTTTGGGAAACTTTAGATGTAAAACATTATGTTGTAATTACACAAAATTATAATATTGATATTATTACAGAGTGGGAACCTAAGATACACGTATTATAAAATTTATTATGGTTATACTTTAGGACTCCCAACTCCCTAAATCCTTTTTAAATAAATCTATCTTCTTACCTTATGCCGAAGGCAATTAATGTAAGGAGATAGATTTATTTTATATTCCATTAAGGAATGGAATATTTAGAGCGAAATTTGCCCTTGGGTATACGAAAGAATAAAACTTGATATATATTTCCATTATGCTGATTTAAACGTACTTTTTGTAACAAAAAAATTGTTGCGAAAGGTGTGTTTTATTATGCAAATTAAAAAAGTCAACTCAGATGCAATTAAACTATACGAGACCAGCCAAGTAAAATTTAAAACTGCCGGAAACACCCGAGAAGTACAGTTTACGGCTGGAAATAATAATTGTTGTCCAATACAGAATATTTCCAAGAATAAATATCTTGATAAACAAACGGGTGAAATCAAAGAGAGAAAGAAATCTTTAAGCCGATACCAGACACCTAAGAGTGTCAGAAAGAGCATAAACAGACTTATGGACTTGATTCGGTGTAATGCTACAGAGCCAAGTTATTGCAAGTGGATTACCTTGACTTATGCGGATGTCATGACAGACCATACCAAGGTTTATGAAGATGGGAAAATGTTCCTGCGAAGGTTACAACGATATTTGAACAAGAGTGAAGAAATATTTGACAGCCAGAAATCATTTAAGCGTATTACTGTTGCCGAGCCACAGGGTAAAAATCATGATAATTCATGGCATTTACATATTTTGCTTATATTTAATGTTCCAGCCCCTTATATTGAGAATAACGTGATTGCTGAATTATGGGGTTATGGTATCACAGATACACATAAAGTCTATGATGCGGATGGTCTGGCATTATACTTTAAAGCATATTTGAGTGATTTGGAATATGAAGGTGATGAGAATGAAGAGGATGTGTGTAATTCTCCATCTATTGTAGTAAAGAATGTGGATGGTAAGGATAAGAAATTTATTAAGGGTGAACGTTTGAAATATTATCCTACAGGTATGCCATTGTTTTCAGCAAGCAGGGGTATGAAGAGACCAGTGTTGGAAAAGATTAGTAACAAAGAAGCGCCACAAAGATGACAGCGTATGTGGGAACCGAAATGGAAGCGGTGTCCACCTATGCCTATGATGCCATTGGAAGAATGCTCCGGGCAGTGGATGCTGAAAACGGGGAAAGCAGCGCCGTTTATGATAAAGTTGGAAATATCACTTCGGTGACAGACCCGAACGGCGGAATCACAACCTATCAGTATGATACCATGGGACGAATGACGGAATCCGTGAATGCGGTTGGAAGCAGGAATACCTATACCTATAATGCGGCAGGGCTGCTGGCGGAAGCGAAAAATGCAAGGAATCAGACCACCGCTTATCAGTATGATGCTCTGGGCAGAATCACAGGTATGACCGATGCGCTTGGTACCGTATCCTATACTTATGATGGAAATGGAAATGTACTGACGGTGACCGATGAGAGCGGAACCATTACCAGGGAATATGATGCCCGGAACCGTGTGACGAAGTACACGGATGCCAGGGGCAATACCGTAAAATACGGCTATGATTCCCTTGGGAACCTGGTGACCCTGACCTATCCGGGTGGGGAGATCATCCGTTATGCCTACTATCCGACCGGAAGATTAAAAACGGTGACGGACTGGAAGAACCGTGTCATTACTTATGAGTATGACGGAAACGGACGGCTGATAAAGCTCAGCCGGCCGGACGGCAGTGTGGAAACGTATGAATATGATGCCAGCGGGCAGCTGACCAGACAGACGGACCTCAATGGGGACCGGGTGGTCAACAGCTTTACCTATGGGTATGATACGGCAGGAAATATCACTTCCATTGAGTCGGAGAACGTTGCAGGGGAACAGACTTCCGTTTCCAATGTAACAATGAAATATGACGCCGCCAACCGTCTGATAACATATAATGGTAAAACCGTAACATATGATGCGGACGGAAACATGACCTATGGACCGTTAAACGGGGAACTGGCATCCTTTACCTATGACTGCAGGAACCGTCTGGTATCGGCAGGGGATACTTCTTATGAATATGATGCGGAAAACAACCGGATCGGGGTTACCACCGGAACAACGAAAACCAGCTATGTGGTAGAAAACAATTCCGGCGCCCTGTCCCAGATCCTGTCGGCAACGGAACGGTCATTATCAGAAGAAAAACCGGCGGATACAACGCTGTATATTTACGGTAACGGTCTTCTGGCACAGGAAGATGAGACCGGGGAATACCTGCTGTATCATTTTAACAATATCGGCAGTACCAGTGCGGTAACGGACATGGACG
>CAJTXN010000029.1 GCA_910583605.1 uncultured Lachnospiraceae bacterium | reverse complement strand
AAAGCAGCTTTCAGAGAACGCTTGTCGTTGCTTATGGTCTTGTAGGATATTCCCTGGTGCCTATTATTCTGGCAAGGGATATATCGGAAGAAACGGCGGTCTATATTTTTGAGAATAGTCACTCTTTAAAAGGAATAGATGTTGGAGAGGATTGGAACCGGGTTTATACCGGAGGGGAAGCCTTTTCCCATATTCTCGGATATACAGGGAAAATTTCTGCAGAGGATATGGAACGGTATTCCGGTTCCGGCAGAAACTATACGATTGATTCGGTTGTGGGAAAAGCAGGGATTATAGCAGACAATTTAATTAATACGAAAAAGTTTGATAAAGTAAATATCTCAGACACAACCGATATCCGTATCCCAATTTATGATGTTTATCTGGCTTTGGTTGATAATGATATTATCCGGCTGGAGAATTTATGGAGTTCAGAAGCAACGGACCTTGAAAAAAATGTGGCTGCAACATTGGAAATTAAACAGAAAGAAGAAATTCTGGCACTGATCACAGAGTTATCGGAGGGAACGGCGGAGTATGGACACTTATCTGAGGAAATGCAGGAATATATATCTTATGCAATCGATGAAATCGGAATTTTAAATAGAGATGTCATAGATAATGAGGATGATATATATAGGAAGTGGATAAATAAGAATGGTATCAGCGGAAAAGAGTTTTTAATTCATGCAGTGGAATGCGGGTGGATTAACGCCGGATTTATTGAGTCTGAACAGAAATACTTTACGGCAGATGAAATGTATGCTTTGCTGATCGAGGCTATCAAGAGGAAATTAGCGTATGACAGTGAATTTGAGAAATTAATATTTAAACGGCTGATTCTTGAAGAGAAGATTTCGGGAAAAGATTTGTGCAGACTTTTGTATGACCAAGAGGTTTTAGCAAATGCAGACGAAGATTATGAAAAACTGGTATCGGGTGAAATGGACGTTTTTTCATTTTTAAAAAAGAAAATTGAACAATTGAAAATTACACCTGCACAACTGGCATTGGATCCCTGTTCAGCTTCGGCAGCAGTTGTGCAGCCGGAAACCGGAAAAGTATTGGCGCTTGTGTCCTATCCGGGGTATGATAACAACCGTCTGGCAAATCAAATGGATTCTGCCTATTACAACCGGCTGCTGAGGGATAGATCATTGCCTTTGTATAACAGGGCAACCCAGCAGCTGACCGCTCCGGGCTCTACATTTAAGCCGGTTACGATTATTGCAGGTATACAGGAAGGGGTAATTTCCGCAAATACATCTATATTTTGTGACGGAGTATTTGATGCGGTGGTTCCTAATTTGAAATGCTGGAAACATTCCGGACATGGAAATGTGGTAAACGCATCGACGGCATTACAGTTTTCATGCAATGACTATATGTGTGAAATAGCATATCGGATCGGATTGAAAAATGGAATAGAATATACGGACAAAAAAGCACTGAATTGTCTGCAGGAGTATTCAAAACTATTTTATCTGGATAAAAAATCAGGAATTGAGATTACAGAGTCAGAACCTCATATAACGGATGCTTATGGAATTCCTTCTTCCATCGGACAGGGTACCCATAACTATGCAACCGTACAATTAGCACGATATGTGAGCATAATTGCTTCAAAAGGAAATATATTCCGCCTTTCCCTGATAAAAGGGATAACCGATACAAATGGAATATATACGGAAAATATAAACGTGATGGAGGACCGGGTGGAACTGCCGGGTTCAACATGGGATTCGGTTCATTACGGAATGCAGCAGTTTGCACGAAATGATGCTATCTTAAAGAATATGAAAATCAATATAGCAGGAAAGACGGGAACGGCACAGGAATCGGAAATCAGACCGGATCATGCTTTATTTGTCGGGTATGCACCGGCCGAACAGCCGGAAATAGCGTTGGCAGTCCGGATTGCAAACGGATACGGTTCATCCAATGTAACTGCAATAGGAAAAAATATTTTAAATTATTATTTTGGATTAGATTAGGAGGTATTAATGAATAAACAGTTTAATTTTATAAAAGCGATGTGCTGTGCAGTGATATGTGTATTTGTTTTATCCGGCTGTTCCGGCAACCATAACACAGAAGAGAATCATCATTGGCAATTTCACCGAAAGAACAGACCGAAGTTATGGAACGTATTTTCGGAACAGACACGGCATATTCTGAAGCGACACAAAAGGAATTACGGCAGGTTATGTTTGTAGCAGAACAGAATTACCCGGATATTTCCATATATGGAAAGACCGGTATGGGCAGAAGCAATGGCATTATTGATGCATGGTTTACCGGATTTGCAGAGCATATGGAGGGAAGAGTTTACTTTTGCGTATATCTTGGGAAAACAGATGATGAGAGGATTTCCAGCACTGTGGCTAAAGAAATTGCTATTCGGATTGTATCGGATTATTTCAAAAACTAAAAATAAACCATCCGGTGTTTTGATATCCGGATGGTTTATTTTGCGGTATCCTGTTTTAGTAGTTATTCCAAATATCCAGTTCGGAAAGAATGGAAAAAGTAAGCTCTGCGGCAACAGCGCCCATGGCATGATCTTCGTTTTGAATATTAGTGGCAAAGAAATAGATATGCCCGTCTTTTTCAATATATCCGATAAACCAGCCCAATGTATTTTTTCCCTTTATCTCACCGGTACCTGTTTTTCCGTAGACGGTACCCTGATTGGTAGAGTAAAGCAAAATTGAATCTTTTACGGCAGAAATGTTTTCAGGTGAAAAATCAAATTGGTTGTAATAAAATTTCTTTAGCATTTCAATCTGTTCAACCGGGGATATTTTTAAAGAAGAATCTATCCAATAGGAAGATATGTCTTCGCTAACGGTTTGATTACCATAGCCTATTTTTTGAATAAATTTTTTTATGGCAGGCAAATCCGCCTGTTGGTCTATCGCCTGAAAATACCATGTAACGGAATTTTGCATGGCAGATTCTAATGTCTGGTCGGTATTCCACAGGTCATACATGTAACGCTGTCCATTCCAGGAAATAAGTGACTGTTTTGGTGAAATGATTCCGGATTCAAGTCCGAACAGGGCACTGTATATTTTATAGGTAGAAACCGGTGTTATACGTGTCACGGCTTGTTGTTTATTATATATCTGCCATTTATTTTCTGTGTCATCATACAGGACAAAACTGCCGCTATTTTCTCCGAAATAAGCCTTTAAGTCAATATATGTGATATCTTCGCCGGATTCATTAAAATAATAGCGGTCATTTTCTTTTGCCTGTATAGACAGAATCGGAACAAAACCCGATAAAAGAACTGCAACTAATATATATGAAAAAATACTATATATTTTTTTACGAAATGATACCGGATGATAATTTGCAATATTTATAATTCTTTTTTTCATCTGTACCACACTTCCGCCTATGCCTGCGGCAAAAGGAAATGGTGTGAGTGACACTTTTTCCGCAAAGTTTATTAAAGTGTGGCCATAGTCTTCATAGGAATCCTCTTTCAGCATTTTTAAAACCGAAGTGTCACAGGCGATTTCCCTGTCATTCCGCATTTCTTTCAATGCATACCATACAATCGGATTAAACCAATATAAAATACTGACGCAGTTCATTATATAATTGACGAAAGCATCCTTGTATTTGTAGTGTTGAAGTTCGTGCAGCAGCATATATCTTATGTCATTGACTTTATAATCAGAAATCAGATGAATTGGCAGGTAAATACAGGGCTTAAACATTCCGGCGATGACCGGGGATTTTAAAAATGCCGTGCTGTAGACAGGAATGTTTTTTGCTATATTCATTTCATTTAAGCAGTCCCGGAATAGTCTGCGTATGGCAGGATTCTGTAAAGGCAGTGCAGACTGTTTTAAAGTTTTAAATCGACGCATTGATTTTATGGCTAATGCAATCATTCCCATTATTCCGATAATCCATAGGATGAACAAAATTACTCCGATTTTGGAAGGGGCTTTCGTGCTGATTGCCATACTAAAGTCATTCATCCAATTTTCGGAGCCGGGGGAATGAAAAGCGGAAGTTTCTCCGGCAGTGGTTCCCGGATGGGAGACAGATACATTTTGAAATTTTCCAAACCAGGAAAAAATCCGCAGAAATTGAATCGGCTGGGCAGGTATAAATGGAACGGCCAGCAATGCAAGCAGCAGGAACCATAAATTATACTGTAACCGGCTGGTCAGACTGTTTTTGAGCAGGCGTTTGGCAGCTAAAAGTATTCCGATGATAATACTGATAAACACATTACAGATTAAAAACTGAACCATAAAAACATCCAAGTCAGGTGCCTCCTTTATCTGAATCTTTGGAAAGAAGCGAACGAAGCGTATTTATTTCGGTTTCCGATAATTTGTCGTGGTCAATATAAGCGGACAGCATGGCAGAAATATTGCCGCCATAAAAACGGTTCAGAAAAGAATTGCTTTCCTGGCCGATATACTCATCTTCACCCACCAGTGGCGTATATACAAATACCCGGCTTTGTTTTTCGTAGGTCAGAACACCTTTTGTTACTAAACGTTTGATAAGCGTTTGTATGGTTTTCGGACTCCAGGTTGTGGTTTTTACTAAACGGTCTGTGATCTCATTTGTGCTGATGGGTGCATGTTTCCATATGATTTTCATTACTTCAAATTCTGCTTCTGAAATTTGGGGCAGGGGTTTCACGGTAGATTCCTCCTTAAGTCCTACGTTTGTAATAAAAATATTATAAAATATTAGATAAGTAATGTCAATAAAATGACATTGTGTCTTTTTATGAGAAAAAATAAAAAAGCAGAAGAAATTATGATTAAAATGTGTTATTATGAATATGTTTACATTACTACAGTTGAAATAGGTATAATAATTAAGAAAGTGATACATATATGAATGATAAGGGAAATATGATTATTATAAGGGAAGAAAGAGAAAATTGTAGGGAAATCGGATGAAATTCTCGGATAGGACAATAGAATAAAAATTGTAAGAAAGTGTTTTATTATGAAAAGAGGAAAAAATTTAAAAATATTTATGATGGATGGAGAGGCAACCGGTCGTTGGGAGTGCACTCTTGGTGGAAGAACGACTAAGGCATACAGGATACCGAGAAAATATTATAAGGATTGTTCCGACTTGGAAGAACTACATAAGCCTGCAGTATATCTTTTGCTTGGAGATGATGATGAAACAGGTCGTCCGGTTGTTTATGTGGGAGAAACAGAGAATGCTTTTTCCAGATTAAAAGATCATGAAGTAAAGAAGGATTTTTGGAGAGAAGCAATTGCATTTATCGGTCAGGATGACTATCTTAATAAAGCGCATGTGAAATATCTTGAAAGTAATTTGTATGATTTGGCAATTGAAGTTGGCCGTTATATGGTTATAAACACTGTAAAACCAAAAGCAGCATCTATCTCTGCAGCGGAACAGGCAGAGATGGATGATTTTATTGACGATATAAAAACTTTAACTTACGCACTGGGTCATGGTGTGTTTCAGCCTTTAGTAAGGACGCAGGAGCCTGTAGCCATTCCATTTGCCTCTGAAGATGAATATTTTTATATTGAAGGGAAAAATACAAGGGCAAAAATGTATCGCTCAGAAGAAGGTTATATCGTTTGTAAGGATTCTGAGATAAATCTGGCACGGAATAAATCTACACCAGCCTGGGTGATTAAGAAAAGAAATGAACTTAATCAAGAGGAGACTTTGATAAACAACAGATTAATCCGTGATGTGCTGTTTAACACCCCGTCCGGCGCCTCTGATTTTGTGACAGGCAACAGTACAAATGGACGCAATCGTTGGAAAAACAAGAATGGAGTGACTCTTGGAGAAATTTTGGGTAAAGAGGAAAATTCTTAGTAAGAGGTAATAACAAATGGAACAAACAATTTTTGAACAGGTTTATAAAGAAATTTTTTCTTTCTGGGAAGATATATCAGATGATGACAGAAATTTTATCTGTCAGAATTCTTTTTCGGTGACATATTCAAAGGGAACCCATATCCATGATGGAGAAGAGTGTTCAGGTGTGATATTTCTCTGTTCCGGCAGTCTCCGGTTGTATATGATGTCTGACGAGGGTAAAGAAATTACGCTTTACCGATTACACAAAGGTGATATGTGTATGCTGTCCGCTTCCTGTGTACTTCAGACCATTACTTTTGATGTATTTATAGATGCAGAAGAAGACAGCGACTGTTTCGTGATTAGTGGTCCTGCTTTTGCAGCCGTATCCGAGCGGAATCCGTGTATTAAAATTTTTTCTCTTGAAGCGGCAGTCAGCCGTTTTTCGGATGTGATGTGGGTAATGCAGCAGATTTTGTTTATGAGTATGGACAAACGGCTGGCCATTTTCCTTTCCGATGAATCGGCACGGCTGGGCTCTGACACCATTACACTGACTCACGAGCAGATTGCCCGTTATATGGGGTCTGCCCGTGAAGTGGTATCCCGTATGCTGAAATATTTTGCAAACGAAGGGATTGTAAAGGTATCCCGGGGCGGCATTGAAATCCTTGATAAGAAGCGTCTCCGGGCGTTAACGCTTTGATATAACAGGATTTTACCATTGCTTATATCCGGCTAATTTTGAGGATTTCGGGATGCAGCCATATTTTTTGCTTTGCATATGAGTTGTGTCATTGTTCCCATCGGACAGTATACGCACCAGGAGCGGGGCTTAAACAGAAGCATTGTAATAAAACCAAGAATCGTGGATGTAAGCATGATACTGTAGAACCCGAAGGCAAACTGGGCAATTCCATAAGAAAACAAGGTGCCGTGATAAGCCCAGTGCCACGGAACTTTTAATGTCCAAAGCAGTGTTACTGCCATCTTCAAATCTTCTGTTCCGGCAAATACCAGATAAGTGTTCCACAACATAAGAAAGAACATGACAAAGAAAAATATCAGAAATCCATATCTGAAATATTTTGAACGCATCCATTTTGGGATATCTTTTTTTCTGGAAAGTCCGAACTTTCCGCCTGCCAGAGAGAATAACTGTCCTCTGCCACAATATTTATTGCAGTAAGCTTTATTTCCTTTTACAACTGATATGACCAGCGGTATAAAGAAACAAAGGAGCCCCAGCCAGGCAAACAGTATATTGAAGAATCCCAAAATCAGGTAGGTAAGTGAAAATATCCAAAGATAGTCATACCATTTTTTATTTTGTTTCAACCGTCTGTCACCTCCAGTGTAATAATTCCTGCCGGACATTCTTTTGCACATTTCCCGCAGCCGACGCATTGGGCTTTATTGATTTCTGCATATATACCTTTGGGAACGGTTATTGCGTTTCTCGGACAGACTTTCACGCAGCAGCCGCAGGCTACACATTCATTTGTGCGGACAACAGCTTTTCGTTTTAACATAATATATCGCCTCCTGTTTTGTGTTAGTATACAGCAGGAGGTTTTGTTATTCAGTGATGAAGTCACAGGAAAGGGAGTAAGGGGAAGATCTGTTATAAAAATACGGATGAAGTGTTGAAGTAAGTGGAAAAATGTGGTATAATGCGAAACAATATATGAAGAGTACGAAAGAGAAGGGTAAGACAGAGAGAGTATGTGGTATTAACGGAAGAGGGTGGCTGAGAAGCAAGGGTATTTGAGTGTGAAAGGTTCACCAGAATGTTTGGTGGGCCTTTTTTGTTATATTTTTTTGGTTTTGGTAATTATTTTTTGAGATATTGATGAAGCGGATGAAATATCAGTGCTGTAACTTTTCGATTTTTTGAAAATACGAATCTTGTACTTTTGCAAGGGCTGGTTAAAAGCATATGCAAATATTGGAATCAGGGAGGCTGGCCGTTTAGTTATATTGATCTTATAGCGGACTGTGGTTCTAAGATATTTAAATTGTCAGATGATGTAGAAATAAAAACGGATGTTTTGTTTTTGATAACGGACTTAGCCATTTATTATAACAGATGGTATGCAATGGGAATTGTAAGGGAGTTATTTAAAGATGTAAGGGCTGATGTAGCTTTGCAGACAAATCTGGCGATGAGACTGAGTGCAGAAAAGCTGCAGCTGGGTGTGATATTTGCGGATGAAGGGGCGTTGCCGCCGTTGATAGCGGATATTTATAAAGTATAAAGTGGGATAATATGTGTTAGTAGGAATATTTGACAATGAATATTCAGATTACAGAATGTTAAACCATGGAAATTAAATTTGAAAGTAATTTGTGGAAAACAGATGATGGCAGAAGTAATACTAAGAAGAGAGAGGGGCAGTATTTTTCTTAGAATTGATAGGGATAATTATATTGTGCCGATTTGGATGATTTAAAAGTGTGATAGTATGTTAGCCTGTCTGTCGTAAATCCGGTAAAATCAAATGAAATGGTTGATGCAGAAGGAGAGTATAAGAAATCTGGGAATTGTGCACATGGTGATAGAAAATCAGCCGTTACATTAGGGAGGTAATGTTTAATGAAAAATAAGGTTTTAAATGTTGTAACCGCAGCAGCTAAGAAATTAACAGTAAAAGCGGGAAATTGTGGAATAAATATTAACTAAGATAAGTTAATATAACGATTTAGTTTATTAATATATGACATGTAAGGTTGAAATATTTTTAGCAATTAAAGATATAAATGGAACTGTACTAAATAAGAGAACAAGAAGAACTGCTTATGAAAAATGGAATAATTAGTTTTAACACAGCAAAAGTTAGAATATTAAAGAGAATAATATCATGCATTCTTGTTATTGCAATGATTTTTACAGGCATAAATATGGATATATTTGTAAAAGAGGTCATTGCTGAATCAGAATATATAACATTATATCTTAAAGATGATACAACTGAGCATTGGATTGGAAATGATAATGCAACTATAGAATTGGCGGAGAATACCTCTGGACATGACAGATATGTAATGACCAAAGTGAATGATACTACATGGAGTGCAAGAGTTCCAAAAAGTGCATATAATATTACATTTAATCGCTATAATTCAGACAAAACAATTCAATGGAATTCATGGAGTGCCGGAGGAAAAGATGGTAATAATGCGTATTGTGTATTTGGATATAAGACAATTTATTTCATGGAAGAATGATAATTGGTTAATGTATGTTAATTTTACTGATGCCTCCAAAGAAGAAAATTTATATGCTTTTGTGATTGGTTTTGAAGATGAGGGTGCAATAGACCTAAGATTTTGGAGGGGGAATAGCAATACTTTATGGAATTGTTCAGTAGTATTGAGTTACGAAGATTACACTAACGGATTGAATTGCGTTAAAGTAACAAATTGGAACAGTACAGGAACTTTAGCAACATCTGATTCCAATATGGACCTGGAAGTCGATAGTGCTAATGATGGTTTAACGGACTATTTTGAAACAATATATGGTTTGAACAGCCATATCAAATAATATTAAAATAAATACTGTATATATCGGTGGACAAAACAATAATAAATTATTAGAAAACATAGCCGAACAGACAAGAGGACAGTATTTTAAAGCTGTCACAGCAGATGAATTAATAGGAATTTATAGTGAAATAATAGTTGATCAAAGAATCGATAATACTGATACAGATGGAGATGGATTTAAATTTGGAGTTATGCCGGAATATCATTTAAATAATTTGGCAGGATGGGACGGAGATTTGCAAACAGCCATGAATTAAAGCGGCGCGAGATGCGTTTGCAGAATTTCTGCTAGAAAGGATAAAATATGAGTAAGAAGATATATATATGCATTATTGCTGTATTAGTATGTTTGCTTTTGATTACAGGAACATACACAATAATCCATTATTATTTTAATTATGATGCAGTTGAGTGGTTTAGAGAAAGCATTGGAGACGGAGATTTTTTAATTGTCGGTGAAGAAATCGGAAATCCGTTCTTTGGGGATGAAAGAGATGTGGAAATTCATATTTTCGACTATATTAATAATGATCTCATGACTTCTTCATTTAAAACAAGGATTGCTAATAATGGAGAAAAGTTGACATCTGATAACTATAAAATTGAGTATAATGAAAAATATATAAAAATTGTGTTGATTGATTCTGATAAACACACTAGTGCATATACTTTTTTCTTCGAAGATTTTAATTAAACAAAATTTTGAGATTAAGACTATCTTTTAGTGGGTACACAATGAGGCGATTTTCGCCTGGATAGGTTACAATAAACTGGACAGATTTTTTAAGGTCATATAATATAGAATCAATATACAAAGGAGAGAGCAAAATGACCGAAACAAAGCAGAAAAGAAAACCCCGCAAGTATACTGATGAATTTAAGCAGCAGTTAGTAGATTTATACCATTCTGGAAAACGAAGATGTGATATCTGCCGGGAATACGATATTGCCCATTCCCTGTTTGATAAA
>CAJTXN010000028.1 GCA_910583605.1 uncultured Lachnospiraceae bacterium | reverse complement strand
CAGACAAAGTCAGCAGTTGAGGCATGGATGCCGAATTGCTGACGGTAGCGTCCGTTTTAGAATACCTGCTGCAGAACACTTAGAACTTCCTGGCTTTTGCAGAGGAGGCAACCTGTGCCCGAAGGCTTCCGCTTCTGCGTCCTGCTGGCCAAACCACGGAAACAGCAATCCACCTGCAGCAATTCTGCCCGAATACCAATCTCTATTTTACAAATTTGTAAAAAATACTTGACATTGGAATCATCTGGTAATATACTTTGAGAGTCAAAATAAATATTTTGTTTTTCAAAGTGTTAAAAAATTATCAAAAGAAAAATGAATAAAAATCAGCTGATTGATAAGCAGTTTTACGTATGGGAATTAACAGATAAAGCTCCTATGCGTATTAAATTATAAAAATACTTTGAATATCAAAATAATTTCAAAGGAATAGGAAAGGTGCCATTATAATGCATGGAAAAATAATGGGAACCGGCAGATGTGTGCCGGATAAAGTCGTGGATAATGACTATTTATCAACGGTTATGGATACCAGCGATGAATGGATCAGCAGCAGAACCGGTATACGGGAACGGAGAATTGCCACAACGGAATCTACGGTATCCATGGCGGCCGGAGCGGCAAGAAACGCTCTTTTATCGGCAGGAATGGGAATCAAAGATGTGGATATGATATTGGCAGCAACTGCTTCACCGGATAATTTTGTTCCGGGTACTGCATGTGAAGTTCAGGCAATATTAAATAAAGAAGCAGAAGAAGCCATAAGATCCAATCCGGAACGTTGTTCGGATACATATGAACCGTGTCATACGGTATGCATGGACATCAATGCAGCATGTTCGGGTTTTATTTATGCCCTGTCGGTTGCAAATGCATTTATTCAGTGCGGACAGTATCGGAATGTACTGGTCATCGGAGTGGAAACTCTGTCAAAGATTGTAGACTGGAGTGACAGAAGTACCTGTGTTCTTTTTGGAGACGGTGCAGGTGCGGCCGTGATTGGCGCTTCCGAAAATGGAATATTCAGACAATTACTGCATGCGGATGGAAGTATGGGACATGTGCTTTCCTGCCATTGCAGGGATAATAATAATCCGGTAGTCAGAAATGAAAATAAAACCGGTTATGTGCAGATGGACGGACAGGAGGTCTTTAAATTTGCGGTCAAACGGGTTCCTGAATGTATCAGCGAGTTGCTGGAACAAAATCATATAGAAAAAAAAGATATTAAATATTATCTTCTGCATCAGGCAAATGTTAAAATCATTAAGTCTGTTGCAAAACGGCTGGGAGAGGAAATGGAAAAATTTCCGGTGAATCTGGATAAATATGGAAATACTTCAGCGGCCAGCATACCGATTCTGTTAGATGAATGTAATCGGTCAGGAATGTTAAAGAAAGGGGATAAGCTGGTATTATCCGGGTTTGGCGGAGGTCTTACCTGGGGAGCGGTCCTTCTGGAATGGTAAAGCAACATTCGGTATGAAAAAGTTTTTCACTATTGGATGTTTAGCCGTCACTGACGGCATAATTAAAAAAGATAAAAGAGAAAAAGGAGATTAAGATCATGTTGGAAAAAATTAAGGAAATTATTGCAGGACAGTTAAATATTGAGGCAGGAACAATTACAGAGGAGTCAACATTTGCGGATTTGGGAGCAGATTCTCTTGATTTATTTGAATTGGTAATGGCTTTGGAAGATGAATATGGTGTTGAAATTCCATCGGAAGATTTGGAAAAACTCTTATCAGTTGAAGATGTAATGAATTATTTGAAAGAAAAGGGAGTGGAATAAGCTCATGATAAAGGATTTAAATACGAGAATCACGGAATTGCTTGGAATCCGTTATCCGATTATTCAGGGCGGTATGGCATGGGTTGCAGAAGCAAATCTTGCAGGTGCCGTTTCAAAAGCCGGAGGTCTGGGTGTGATTGGCGGTGCCAATGCGCCGGGAGAAGTCATCAGAGAGCAGATACGTAAGGCAAGAGAGATTACCTCGAATCCCATAGGCGTAAATGTAATGCTGATGAGTCCTCATGTAGAGGATGTGGCAAAAGTTGTTATAGAAGAAAAAGTAGAAGTAGTAACTACTGGTGCGGGAAATCCCGAAAAATTCATGAAGGCATGGAAAGAAGCCGGAATCAAAATAATTCCGGTGGTAGCTTCCGTAGCGCTGGCAAAACGTATGGAGCGCAGCGGAGCCGATGCGGTGATCGCGGAAGGTACGGAGTCCGGCGGACACATCGGGGAAGCAACTACCATGACACTGGTTCCCCAGGTTGTGGATGCGGTGAGCATACCGGTAATCGCAGCCGGAGGTATCGGTGACGGCAGAGGGATTGCAGCAGCATTTATGCTTGGTGCGGAAGCGGTACAGATGGGTACCAGATTTCTGGTGGCGGAAGAATGTATCTGCCATGCCAACTATAAAGAACGGGTTATAAAAGCAAAAGATATTGATTCTGCAGTAACGGGCAGAAGCCACGGGCATCCGGTACGGCAGCTGAGAAATCAGATGACCAGGGAATACATAGAAAAAGAAAACAGCGGGGCATCCTTTGAGGAGTTAGAATATCTGACCTTAGGTTCCCTGAGAAATGCTGTTATGGACGGAGATGTAAAAATGGGAACCGTGATGGCAGGACAGATTGCAGGAATGGTATCAAAAGAGCAGAGCTGTGAAGAAATCATACAGGAACTGGTTTCCCAGACAAAAGAATTATTGAAAATAAATTAAAAGAGAAAGGTAACGGCGGATGATTAAGGATAAAAAAATTGCATTTATATTTCCGGGACAGGGTTCCCAGTATGTAGGCATGGGAAAAGATTTTTATGATACCATAGATATCAGCAGACAGACCATAGATACAGCCTGCAGATTATTGGATTTTGATTTAAAACATGTGCTGTTCGAGGAAAATACGGATATCAATATTACGGAATATACCCAGGCAGCCATGCTTGCTGTTTCCGTAGCAATGCTAAAGGCACTGGAAGAAAAGGGCATCCGTTCCGATGTAAATGCCGGTTTAAGTCTGGGTGAATACGGAGCATTGGTGGCTTCCGGTGTGATGGACTTTGAAACGGCTGTTTTACTGGTCAGAAAACGGGGAATTTATATGCAGGAAGAAGTGCCGCCGTCAGCCGGTGCCATGGCCGCTGTAATGGCAATGGATACTGATACGATTTATAATATATGTGAAGTAGTAACGGCAGAGGAAAGGTCCGCTGCCAGAAGAAAAGATGCCGTGGTGCAGATTGCCAATTACAACTGTCCGGGGCAGATTGTTATATCAGGAGATTCCCAATCTGTCGCAAAAGCTTCCGAGCGATTAAAGGAAGCCGGCGCCAAACGGGTGGTGCCGTTGAATGTCAGCGGTCCCTTCCATTCAAAAATGTTAATCGGAGCCGGAGAGAAGCTGGGTGAGGAATTAAAGGGCGTAGTGATTCATCCGATTGAGACGCCTTATTTTTCCAATGTAACCGGAATGGTGGTAAATGAATCCGGTGAAGTAAAAGAATTACTGAAACAGCAGGTATATTCTTCGGTAAAATGGCAGCAATGTGTGGAAAATATGATTCGGATGGGGGTAAATACTTTTATCGAAATTGGTCCGGGAAAAACCTTATCTTCGTTTGTAAAGAAAATTGACCGGACCGTTACAGTGACAAATATTGATAAAGCAGAAGATTTGGAAAAGGTGATGGAGGTATTGTCATGTTAACAGGGAAAATAGCAATTGTTACCGGAGCATCCAGGGGAATCGGACGTCAGATCGCAAAAACTCTGGCAGAACAGGGAGCGGCAGTAATCGTGAATTACTGCGGAAGTGAGCAGGCTGCAAATGAGACCGTAGAGCAGATAACGGCATCTGGCGGAACAGCAAAAGCTTATCAGGCGGATGTATCTGATTATACACAGGCAGCAGATATGATGAACGATGTGGTAAAAGAGTATGGACGCATTGATATTTTAATAAACAATGCAGGTATTACCAGAGATAATCTGATATTAAAAATGAACGATGAAGACTTTATGAAGGTAATAAATACCAATCTTACCGGTACCTTTAATTGTGTGAAACATGCTTCCAAAATAATGTTAAAACAGAAGTATGGAAGAATCGTTAATATGGCTTCGATTGTGGGCATTTACGGAAATGCAGGTCAGGCAAATTATGCGGCTTCCAAAGCAGGAGTGATTGGTATGACGAAATCTGTTGCGAAAGAACTGGGTTCTAGAAATATTACAGTCAATGCCATTGCACCGGGATATATCGGTACTGATATGACCGACAGCCTGCCAGATGCAGCAAAGGAAAAGATTACGTCTGCCATTGCCATGAAACGGATGGGAACGGTGGAAGATGTGGCGAATCTGGCGGCATTTCTGGCATCCGATAATGCTTCCTATATAACGGGACAGGTAATTGGCGTAGATGGAGGAATGTCAATATGATGAATAACGGAACAAGAGTTGTGGTGACCGGAATGGGGGCCATTACTCCGATTGGATTAAATGTAGAAGATTTTTTTAGTGCAGTAAAGAAAAATGAAGTGGGCATTGATTTTATAACAAAATTCGATGCATCCGATTATAAAGCCAAACTGGCAGCAGAAGTAAAAGGTTTTGATGCCAAAGAATATATGGATTTTAAATCTGCAAAGAGAATGGAATTATTCTGTCAGTATGCGGTAGCTGCGGCAGGAGAAGCCATAAAGGATGCGGGACTTGATCTGGAAAAAGAAGATGCATACCGGGTGGGAACCAGCGTAGGTTCCGGAATCGGCAGCCTTCAGGCAATGGAACGGGAACACTCCAAATTACTGGAGCGGGGACCGGGAAGAATCAATCCGCTTCTGGTGCCGCTGATGATTACTAACATGGCAGCAGGAAATGTGTCTATTTATTATAATCTAAAAGGAAAGAGCATCAATGTGGTAACCGCCTGTGCCACGGGAACCAATTCCATAGGAGAGGCATACCGGGCCATTCAGTGCGGTGAAGCGGATGTGATGATAGCAGGGGGAACCGAAAGTTCTGTGACTCCGATTGGAATCGGCGGTTTTGCAGCATTGACGGCATTATCAAATTCTGAGGATCCGAAACGGGCTTCCATACCGTTTGATAAAGACAGAGACGGATTTGTTATGGGCGAGGGTGCTGGAATTGTTGTACTGGAATCTTTGGAACATGCCAAAGCCAGAGGGGCAGAGATTTATGCGGAAATCGTGGGATACGGATGTTCCAGTGATGCATATCATATTACTTCACCGGCAGAAGACGGAAGCGGCGCAGCCAGAGCGATGACAAATGCTTTGGAAGAGGCGGGAATCCGGCCGGAAGAAGTGGATTATATCAATGCCCACGGAACCAGTACCCATCACAATGATTTATTTGAAACCAGAGCCATTAAACTGGCATTTGGAGAAGCGGCAAAGAAGGTAAAAATCAGCTCTACCAAGTCTATGATTGGTCATTTACTGGGAGCAGCCGGAGCAGTAGAATTTATTACCTGTGTAAAGTCCATACAGGAATCCTATATTCATCCAAATGTGGGATTACAGGAAAGTGAAGAAGAATTAGACCTTGATTATGTGAAAGGAAGCGGAATTCAAATGCCTGTCAATGTATGTATGAGTAATTCACTGGGATTTGGCGGACATAATGCCACGTTGCTTGTTAAGAAATACGAATAATCTGGAAGGAAAGGTGTTTCATATGGAATTTGAACATATCATTGAGCTGATAAATGCTGTATCCAAATCAAATTTAAGTACTTTTACATTGGAAGAGGGAAACATGAAGATTACCCTTGGAACCAAGCAGCCGGAAATCATAACGAAGAGTTTTGAAGTACAGAATAACACAACCGGAGAATATAAAGTGATACAGCAGGGCCTTCCGGCGGAGGAAGCCGTATCGTCAGAAAAAGCAGAAGGACATGAAATTACATCTCCGCTGGTAGGGACTTTTTATGCTGCTGCTTCACCGGATGCAGAGCCTTTTGTGGCTGTGGGAGATCATGTGAAAAAAGGGCAGGTTCTTGGAATCATTGAAGCAATGAAGTTAATGAATGAAATTGAATCTGACTGTAACGGCGTGGTTGAAAAGATATTGATCGGCAATGAAGAAATGGTGGAATATGGCCAGACCTTGTTTGTCATTAAGGAGGAAGCATAATGGCAGTATTGGGAATTCGGGAAATTATGGAAATTATACCTCACAGACAGCCGTTTTTGCTGCTGGACCGGGTAGAAGAACTGGAACCGGGTGTTCGTGCGGTTGCTTATAAAAATGTAACATATAATGAACCGTTTTTTGCAGGACATTTTCCGCAGGAACCAGTAATGCCGGGAGTTCTGATGGTAGAGGCTCTGGCACAGGCAGGTGCTGTGGCAATCCTCAGTCTGGAAGAAAACAAAGGAAAGACGGCATATTTCGGTGGAATCAATAATGCCAGATTTCGTAAGAAAGTAGGACCGGGTGACGTATTAAAGCTGGAATGTGAGATTATCAAGCGTAAAGGACCGATTGGTGTGGGAAGCGCCAAAGCTTCCGTAAATGGTGAAGTCGTAGTAAATGCGGAATTAACGTTTATGATAGGATAAGAAAGGTTTGATAAATATGTGTAAAACTTCATTTCATAAAATCCTTATTGCAAACCGGGGCGAAATCGCAGTGAGAATTATTCGGGCATGCAGGGAGATGGGAATTAAAACCGTTGCAGTCTATTCGGAGGCAGACCGGGATGCCCTTCACACATTACTGGCAGATGAAAGCGTCTGTATCGGAAAGGCACAGGCTTCCGACAGTTATCTGAACATGGAGCGTCTGGTCAGCGCCACCATTGCAACGAAAGCGGATGCCATACATCCGGGATTCGGTTTTTTATCGGAAAATGCAAAGTTTGTGGAAATGTGTGAAAAATGTAATATTGCATTTATCGGCCCTTCCAGTGAACTGATTCATAAAATGGGAAATAAATCCGAGGCCAGAAGAACCATGATGGAAGCCGGAGTTTCCGTGGTTCCAGGTACGAAAGAACCGGTATTTGATGCCGAAAAAGGAAAGGAAATCGCAGATGCCATGGGATATCCGGTGATTGTAAAAGCGTCTTCCGGCGGCGGCGGAAAGGGAATGCGTATCGTTCATTCATCGGAGGAGTTTATTCAGAATTTTAATACGGCACAGCGGGAATCCATCAATGCCTTTGCGGATGATACCATGTATATTGAGAAATATATTGTCAGTCCGAGGCATATTGAATTTCAGATACTGGCAGACAAACATGGAAATGTAGTACATTTGGGAGAGCGTGACTGTTCGGTCCAGAGAAGACATCAGAAACTTTTGGAGGAATCTCCGTCCGTTGCCATTCAACCGGAACTTCGCCGGAAAATGGGAGAACAGGCAGTACTGGCAGCCAAAGCGGTTCACTATCAGAATGCCGGAACTATTGAATTTCTACTGGATAAAAACGGAGATTTTTATTTTATGGAAATGAATACCAGAATTCAGGTGGAACATCCGGTTACGGAAATGGTCACAGGCATTGACCTGATCAAAGAACAGATCCGGATTGCGGAGGGAAGGGAATTATCCTTTACCCAGGAAGATGTCAGAATCTCCGGTCATGCCATTGAATGCAGGATTAATGCAGAAGATCCGGATAAAAATTTCATGCCGTGTCCGGGCAGAATTGCAGAATTACATATTCCCGGCGGAAACGGCGTTCGCATCGATACGGCATTGTATCAGGATTATGATATTCCACCGTACTATGATTCCATGTTGATGAAAGTCATTGTACACGGACAGAACCGTATGGAAGCCATTAATAAGATGCGCAGCGTGTTAGGTGAGATTATAATCGACGGTGTAACAACCAATCTGGATTTTCAGTATGAAATTATAAATAATCCTGACTTTAATGAAGGAAATATCAGCACTCATTTCATACAGGATGCGTTTGACATGAGCGAATAGGAAAACGGATAAGCAGGAAGGATAGGTAATCATGCTATTAGGTGATATGTTTAAAAAAACCACTTATATTCCCATACGAATGCAGCAGAACATGAATCAGTCCCAGGTGGAAGATACCGGAAGTCAGGAGGATGACGGCCAGGGGGAAACGCCCAATGTTCCAGAGGGACTGTGGAAAAAATGTAAAAGCTGCGGTGAAATGGTATATGCCGAGGATGTGAAAAATAATTATTATATCTGTCCGAAATGTAATCATTATTTTCGGATTCATGCAAGAACCAGAATTCGAATGTTGGCAGATGAAAACGGATTTGAAGAATGGGATAATGATATATGTACTTCCAATCCGCTGGGATTTGACGGATATGAGGATAAGGTTCAACACTTAAAAGAAGCTACCAAACTGGACGAGGCGGTTATTACCGGACTGGCAGTGATTCATGGATGCAAAACCGTAATCGGTGTCTGCGATACCCGTTTTTTAATGGGCAGTATGGGAGAAATCGTAGGAGAAAAGATTACACGGGCTTTTGAGCGGGCAACAGAATCAAAGCTTCCGGTGGTAATATTTACCTGTTCCGGCGGTGCCAGAATGCAGGAAGGAATCGTATCCCTTATGCAGATGGCAAAGACTTCCCAGGCAATTAAGAAACACAGTGAAGCAGGACTTTTATATATTACTGTTCTGACAGACCCTACTACCGGTGGAGTCAGTGCCAGTTTTGCCATGCTGGGAGACATTATTCTTGCCGAACCGGGGGCATTGGTAGGATTTGCCGGACCGAGAGTCATTAAACAGACCATCGGCCAGGACCTGCCAGATGGATTTCAGCGTGCGGAATTTCTGGTAGAGCATGGATTTGCGGACCGGATTGTTACACGGGAAAACTTAAAGAAAACCTTATCGGATTTAATCTGCATGAATCAGAAACCGGATTATGCAGTACTGGGTTCTCTTCGGGAAAAATGTGTAAAGTATAAAATTGAAAATAACATCGTAGATGCTAAGATAAATGAATCAGATAGTACTCTGACTCCCTGGGACAGGGTACAGATCGCCAGAAGTGCCAGAAGACCCACGGCATTGGATTATATTGATGAAATCTTTGATAACTTCTATGAGATGCATGGCGACCGGCAGTACCGGGACGACGGGGCAATTGTTGGCGGCATCGCATATTTTGGAGATATGCCCGTAACCGTGATCGGACAGCAGAAGGGTAAAAATACGGCTGAAAATATTAAACGAAACTTCGGTATGCCATATCCTGAAGGATATAGGAAGGCGCTGCGTCTGATGAAGCAGGCAGAGAAGTTTCACAGACCGGTAATCTGTTTTGTTGACACACCGGGAGCATTCTGCGGAATCGAGGCAGAAGAGCGGGGACAGGGAGAAGCCATAGCAAGAAATCTGTTGGAAATGTCTGCCCTGCAGGTTCCTGTATTGTCTGTTGTAATCGGAGAAGGCGGCAGCGGCGGAGCCTTGGGAATGGCAGTTGCCAATGAAGTCTGGATGATGGAAAACTCCACATATTCCATACTTTCACCAGAAGGATTTGCATCTATTCTGTGGAAAGACAGCAAACGTTCCAAAGAGGCCTCAGATGTTATGAAAATAACAGCTTCTGATTTAAAACAGCTATCCATTATTGAACGCGTGATTCCGGAGCCGGAACCGGCAGATATGGGAAATCTGGACAAAATCTGTTTCTTTATGAAACGTAAAATAATAAAATTCTTACGGAAATACGAGACAATGGAGCCGGAGAGAATAAGAGAGGAACGATATCAGAGATTTCGCAGGTTTTAGTAGAGTATAGTTAATGCGAGCCGGACGCCGTCGGAGCGGAGGAAAAAATACAACATCTACTGAACATCTTTTTTTGAGTGGGGATAATTTCGCAGCACCGCCCCTGACCGTTCACTTCCCAAGCCTTCCGGAGGCGTCCCCGCGCCAAAACCTCCCACCCATCCAACAATAAAACCCAAGTATCACAATCATTTTTTTGATAGAAAGGATTACTGTATGAAGTCAAAACCTTTAATTATTAGAGATTTAGTTGCAAAAATCCCCCTGATTCAGGGTGGCATGGGTGTCGGTGTCAGTCTGTCCGGTCTGGCAGGAGCCGTAGCAGCAGAAGGCGGTATCGGCGTTTTGTCCACGGCACAGATCGGATTTGATGAACCGGACTGGGATAATAATCCGATAGAAGCGAATCTGCGGGCAATCGGACGGCACATTAAAGCCGCAAGGGAGAAAGCAGCAGGAGGAATCATCGGTGCCAACATCATGGTTGCCACCCGGTTTTATGAGAAATATGTAAAAGCTGCTGTTGCAGATGGAATTGATTTGATCATATCCGGTGCAGGACTTCCGGTGGAACTTCCGGCATATGTGGAGGGAAGCAATACAAAGATTGCGCCAATCGTATCGTCGGCCAAGTCGGCAATGGTAATACTGAAAATGTGGGACAGAAAGTATAATCGTTGTCCGGACCTGGTTGTAATTGAAGGACCTTTGGCAGGCGGCCATCTGGGATTTGATTCAGAGACTGCAGAGCAGGTTCAGAGTCTGGACAGCCGGAATCAATATAAGAACAGTGAATTATTATACAGCTATGAAGAAGAAATTAAAAAGATAATAGAAGTTGTACAGCCGTATTCCGAAAAATACGGATACCGGATACCAGTGGTGGTGGCAGGCGGTATACATTCGGCGGAAGATGTAAGACATGTATTGGATATGGGTGCTGATGGTGTTCAGGTGGCAAGCCGGTTTGTAACAACGGAAGAATGTGATGCTTCCATGGAATACAAAATGGCATATGTCAATGCGGAGCAAAAGGATATTGCTATTGTGAAGAGTCCTGTGGGAATGCCGGGAAGAGCCATCCGTAATTCGTTCATTAAAAAATGCCATTCCGGCAGTGAGGAGTACAAACCAAAGAAATGCCATCAGTGTATTGAAAAATGTAATCCGGCAACAATACCGTACTGTATTACCGATGCGCTGCTGAATGCCGTGAAAGGAAAGGTGGAAGACGGGTTGCTGTTTTGCGGTGCAAAAGCTTATTGTGCTAAGCGGATTGAAACGGTGAAAGAGGTTATTGGAGATTTATTTCCATAAAGAAATGTAAGAACCGGTCAGCCGGCAGAATAAACTATGAGGTGAATTATGCGAAAGGTCGTGTTATTTATTGCCATGAGTCTTGATGGTTATATAGCAGACAGGAATGGCGGTGTATACTGGTTAAGCGGGGAAGATGAAAATGCAGAAAATGATGATACTTATTTATCGTTTGTGAAAGATGTAGATACGGTAATAATGGGGTGGAATACGTATCATCAGGTTGTTGAAGAACTATCGCCTTCTGAATGGATTTATTCCGATCTGATAAGCTATATTATTACGCATAGGAATATTCCTTTATCTGAGAAAATTGTATTTACAGATAAAAATCCCTGCAGCTTAGTGCGACAGTTACTACAGAAAAACGGAAAGAATATATGGATTTGCGGCGGAGCAGATATTATTCAGCAATTAATGCGGGAAAATCTGATTGATACCTATTATATTTCGGTTATTCCAACCATATTAGGCAGTGGCATTCATCTGTTTGGAACAATAGACAATGAGCTGAAATTAAAATTAGTAAAAACACAAACAAGTAATGGTATAACGGATTTGATTTATGAAAGAAGATTTTTACCGGTTTAGTGATTTATCCGTCCGAAAAATTTAACAGGAATAGGAAGTAAAACATAAGGGAATTTCTATTCTTCAATACCGATACGTGCCCCGACTCCTTTTTCAAACGGATGTTTCACACTGTGAATTTCAGAAACATAATCTGCAAGTTCCAGCAATGCCGGCCGGGGATTGCGTCCGGTTAAAACCAGTTCCAGATGATCCGGTTTCTTTTTTACGGTCTGAATCAATAATTCTTCCGGAACCAGTTTTAAATCAACGGCAACATTGATTTCGTCCAGAATCAGCATATTATAATTCTCGTTGGAAGCAGTCAGCATGGCATCCGTCAGCAACCGGGTGTAGAACCTAGCTGCTTCCTCTTTTTCGCTTTTTGACATATTCCAAATGAATCCGAAATCTCTGGGTGTATGAATCACATTGATACCGGAAATTGTTTTTAAGATATTTAATTCGCTGGAAGCATCGTTTTTCAGAAATCTTGCGATCAGAACACGGTATCCCGCACCGGCCATACGAATGGCAAGACCTGTGGCTGTGGTGGTTTTTCCTTTACCGTCGCCGCAGTAAATATGAATCAGACCAAGATACCGGTCGTTGAAATTTTCAGCAGTAATATGATTTGATTTCATTTTTATATACCTTTTTAATATTTTATAAGCAGAATGCCTGAAAATGATGTTAACTTTTCATTACTGTAGTACAGTAATTGAAATCTTCTCAAGAAGATAATTCAATTATATGCCATTTCCCATATCATTGCAATGTTGTCTTTGTGACATTTTATACCAAAGCAAAATATATTTTACAATAAATGATATGATATGCTCCTTGTCAGGTAGACAGGTGAAATATTTAAAATTTAGTGCAGAGGATGCCTGCATTTCGATTTAAGAATGGGTGAAAAATTATGATGGATATAGATAAAATATTTAATACAATCATTAAAACTGGATTATGCTGCTATGGATTTAAAACATTTCGGGTATTTATATGTATAAGTGTTTATAAGGCAGAAAACAGTAGTGGATTTGAAAAATGGATAGACTGACAATTGCAACGTATCAGTCAATTGCTGTCGGAAAATATTTTTGAATTTATTCTTATTTCAAACAATTATATGTTCCGCAAGTCAAATAGTAGAATATTTGAGTTAGCATTAGAAAAAGCCTGTGAAAAAGGAATTGCTTTTTCACAGGCTTTTTTACCCTGGTGCGCCCAGCGACGCACGTTTCTAACGGGTTAAAGTCCCGAATCCGCCCGGTAGTGGGAAGGATATAGCCGAAGGCAAGGGTGTCCATCGTGAGGTGGAATCTGAAGGAAGCCGGATTGAGGAACACACTAACTCACGGGCAAATCTCTGGTCTGACGAACAGTGACAAAAGAAAGACTGATAAGCAGTGGCTTTTTTGATTTAGCCACAGCCTACCAGTCAGTGCATGTCAACTATTGAAACTGCCGTGTACCGAACGGTACGCACGGTGGTGTGAGAGGACGGCGGTTAGTCACCGC
>CAJTXN010000027.1 GCA_910583605.1 uncultured Lachnospiraceae bacterium | reverse complement strand
CATTGATGTAATTATTTAGTGCGTGATGTTGAAAATGTTGCCAAATCGTTGCCAGTGCCTAAACAAATTTGCTTGCAGCCCGCATAAACACTAGCTTTCTAAATCCAATTTCATCACTCGAACTCAATCGTAGCCGGCGGTTTCCCCGTACAATCATACAGCACCCGGTTAACCCCCTTCACCTCATTCACAATCCTGCTGGTCACCACATTCAATACCTCCCAAGGTATCTGTGCCGCCTCCGCAGTCATAAAATCCGAAGTATTAACCGCCCGCAGCGCAATTGCATAATCATAAGTTCTTTCATCACCCATGACACCGACGGAACGCATATTTGTAATCGCCGCAAAATACTGGCCTAACTCCTTGTCAATACCGGCTTTCGCAATCTCTTCACGATAAATAAAATCTGCATCCTGAACAATCCGGACCTTCTCGGGAGTAACCTCACCAATGATACGGATTCCAAGACCCGGACCCGGGAATGGCTGTCGGCTGACCAGATATTCCGGAATCCCAAGTTCACGGCCTGCCTTCCGAACCTCATCCTTAAATAAAAGACGAAGCGGCTCCACAATCTCCTTAAAATCTACGCAATCCGGAAGACCTCCCACATTGTGATGACTCTTGATTACTGCCGACTTGCCAAGGCCGGATTCAATCACATCCGGGTAAATCGTTCCCTGTACCAGAAAATCTACCGCACCAATTTTCTTCGCTTCTTCCTCAAAAACACGGATAAATTCTTCTCCGATAATCTTACGTTTCTGCTCCGGCTCCTCAATGCCTTTCAACTTCTGATAAAATCTATCCTGGGCATTCACACGAATAAAATTCAAATCATAAGGACCGTTCGGACCAAATACTGACTCAACCTCATCACCTTCATTTTTCCGAAGCAGACCGTGATCTACAAAAACACAGGTAAGCTGCTTTCCAATGGCTTTCGCCAGTAAAACCGCTGCTACGGATGAATCAACACCGCCGGATAATGCACATAACACCTTACCCCCGCCAATCTTCTCACGTAACTGCTGAATCGTAGTCTCCACAAAAGAATCCATTTTCCAGTCACCGGAACAATGGCATATATCAAAGACAAAATTCGAAAGCATCTTCATACCCTCTACAGTATGAACTACCTCCGGATGAAACTGTACTGCATAAAGCCCTTTCTCTACATTTTCCATGGCAGCAACCGGGCAGACCGGAGTATGGGCCACAATCTTAAAATCAGCCGGCGTCGACTCAATATAATCGGTATGACTCATCCAGCAAATAGATTTTTCAGAAACATTTTTAAATAAAACCGAAGAAGTGTCCATAGTCACTTCTGTCTTTCCGTACTCACTGACAGGCGCTGTGGCAACCTTACCCTCCAATATATATGACATAAGCTGTGAACCATAACAAATTCCAAGAACCGGAATTCCCAATTCAAATAATTCCCTGGTACAACGTGGAGATTCCTCAGCATAAACACTGTTTGGACCACCGGTTAAAATGATTCCTTTCGGATTCATCTCCTTAATTCTGTCCAATGGCAAATCAAAAGCATGAACCTCACAATACACGTTACATTCTCTCACTCTTCTGGCAATTAACTGGTTATATTGTCCGCCAAAATCGAGAACTATAATCATCTCTTTTTCCAATTCCGTTTCCTCCTAAATTCATCATCTCAATTGTATGTCACTCTGTTTGATTATAAAAAAAACCGAAACTATTGTCAATAACCATTCCCGGAACTTATATTGACTCCTGCTGCTTCCTGTCTGCAAAAAACTAGAGAAAAAAGAAAAGTACCAATCCAATCACTGCCAGTATCCCTAAAATCAGGCTGAGCGACGACAACCTGTCTCCACTCATACTTTTCCTGTTCCCACTGCCGACTGCCTTCGCTGTTTCCTGTCGGGATTCCTTATCTGCTGCCTCATCCCGCACCGGCGCTGCTCCGGACTTTTGTACTTCCCCATTTTCCTGTTCCCGCAAGACACCGGTTTTTTTAGAAAAATATGCATTTTGACGCTTCTCTGCAATTTTCTCTCCATATCGCTCATAAATATCCCTGCGAAAATCTTCCAGCTCCTGTATCAAAACATCAGAACCGATATTCTCCTCATTATTATCTTTATTGGTAATTTCAATATCCCGCAAAAAATCACCTGCCTTTTTACTGCAAACAAAAAACACCGGACAACTCGCTCAGACTTCCTGCTCCATTTCCAATTCCTGCACTTTCTGAATATCCTCAAATGCCGAAAGCATAGGTTTCAGCCGCTCAGGATTCTTATTCAGCTTACGTTTGGTATAATTCCTTGTAATTTTAATAACCGTACCGGACAATGTCAGCACCGCAATCAGATTCGGTATGGCCATCAGACCATTTAACGTATCTGCAATACTCCATGCCAGACTTAAATTCAATGTTGCTCCAACCACAATAAAACATACAAAAACAACCTTATACGCAACCGTTGCCTTTGTTCCAAATAAATATTCCACCGCTTTCGTGCCATAGAACGACCAGCCCAGCACCGTAGAAAATGCAAACAATAAAATGGCAACGGATAATAACTTTCCTGCTACTGCTCCAAACCTTCGTGAAAATGCATAAGAAACCAAAGAAACACCATTAATCTGTGATACGGTTACCGAATCCACAATCATATTTCCCGCCTCATCCTTCAGCACTGCTCCGGAAGAATCTTTTGCGGCATTTGCCCGAATCGACATAATATTTGTATATACATAATCCTCTTCCGTGGTATTTTCTACATCTACCATTTTGGCATAATAACGATTGCCATATGCCGAAAGTTCAATATATTCTCCTTCCTCCGGTTTCTCCTGAAAAAGTTTCGCATTACCGTTATTATCCACATCAATTGCAAGAAGATTATATTTTTCATCAATCAGCGGAACTTCCTCACCATCTTCAATATGCCCGGCAATACTAAACACCTGGTCTGAAGTGGTCAGATTTCCAAAAACCTGTGACTGAGGTGCTGCGCTGGAACTGCTGGATAATAACACAAAAGCTGTCAGTGTACAGACAATTATGGTATCAAAAAATACTTCAAAAATCCCCCACATTCCCTGAATTACCGGTTCCTTCACATCCGAAGCCGAATGAACCATAACCGAAGAGCCCAGTCCCGCCTCATTCGAAAATACACCGCGCTTAAATCCCATGGTAATCGCCCGTTTAATAACGTAACCGCCTACTCCTCCGCCTACGGCAGCCATATGAAACGCTCCTTTAAAAATACTGCCAAAGACATACGGTATCTGCTCATAATTTGCAAAAAAGATAATTAAAGCTCCCGCTATGTATGCCAATGCCATAAATGGTACCAGCTTTTCCGTTACCTGACCGATACGTTTAATTCCGCCGACCACAACCAAAGCCGCTATAACGGCAAGCACAATTCCGGTAGCAATGGCAGCAATTCCAAAATTCGTATGCATTGCATCTGCAATAGAATTAACCTGAGTCATATTCCCGATACCAAAAGATGCCAGAATACAAAATACGGAAAACAAAATTGCCAGAACCTTGGCAACACTCTTCATGCCTTTTTTATTTCCCAAACCATACTGTAAATAATACATGGCACCACCGGACCACTCGTCCCTGTCATTCTTTCTTCTGTAAAAAATGCCAAGTACATTTTCCGAATAATTAGTCATCATTCCGAAAAATGCAGATATCCACATCCAGAAAATAGCTCCCGGGCCGCCTATTGTAATGGCTGTTGCAACACCTGCAATATTTCCTGTACCAATCGTAGCCGCCAGCGCCGTTGACAATGCCTGAAACTGGGAAATCGCCTTTTTATCCTTTGATTTTGTTACACTCTTCTTCTTAAAAATAGCAAAAAAAGTCTCATTGCTGATAACCTTTGCCTTAACTACCTGAAAAAAACCGGTTCTTATCGTCATCAAAATTCCAGTGGAAAGAATCAGCACCAGCATGGGAATTCCCCACACCAATCCGTTTATCTTTCCATTTATGGCCGTTACTGCATTAATAAATGAATCCATCAAAATCCTCCATTCCGGACCGTTTTCATCGCCTGTTATTATATTATATCAGAACACTTGAATCTTTTAGCACATGATATAACATATTATCTATTACTCTTTCGGAATAATTCTGCAAAATTCAACTGTCATTATACCTTCAATAACTTTATTTTAAATATTTCTTCACATACTGTCCCGTATAAGACTTTTTCACCTTTGCCACTTCTTCCGGTATTCCTGCAGCAACTATGGTACCACCCTTATCGCCGCCTTCCGGACCGATATCAATAATATAATCGGCAACCTTTATTACATCCAGATTATGTTCAATCACCACAACCGTATTACCGCCCTCCGATAATTTCCTTAAAATCTCCACCAGCTTATGCACATCCGCAAAATGAAGTCCTGTGGTAGGTTCGTCTAAAACATAAATGGTCTTTCCGGTTCCCCTTCTGCTTAATTCCGTAGCTAACTTTACACGCTGGGCCTCTCCGCCTGATAATGTAGTGGAAGGCTGTCCCAATTTTACATATGACAAACCGACATCATACAAAGTCTGTATCTTTCTGGCAATGGACGGTACGTTTTCGAAAAACGTCAATGCTTCCTCCACGGTCATATCCAATACATCATAAATACTCTTGCCCTTATATTTTACTTCCAAAGTTTCCCTGTTATAACGCTTGCCTCCGCACACTTCGCATGGCACATACACATCCGGCAGGAAATGCATTTCAATTTTAATAATACCGTCACCGGAACAGGCTTCACAACGTCCGCCCTTTACATTAAAACTAAAACGCCCCTTGCTGTATCCCATGGTTTTGGCATCCGTGGTGCTGGCAAACAAATCCCGAATCTGGTCAAATACACCTGTATAGGTTGCCGGATTGGAACGCGGTGTACGTCCGATCGGAGACTGGTCAATATCTATAATCTTATCCAGTTGTTCCACCCCTTCAATCGTATCATGTTCTCCCGGAATCGTGCGGGCCCGGTTTAACTTTTTTGCCAGAGATTTGTATAAAATCTCATTTATCAGCGAACTTTTTCCGGAACCGGATACCCCCGTCACACAGGTCATAATACCTAACGGAATATCCACATCAATATTTTTCAGATTATTCTGTCTTGCCCCTTTTACCTTCAGCCAGCCAGAAGGCTGTCTTCTCTCCTTCGGAACCGGAATCTGAATTTTCCCGCTGAGATATGCACCGGTAATCGAATCCGGATTTTTCATAATTTCCTCTGCAGTACCGCAGGCCACCACTTCTCCGCCGTGACTGCCGGCACCCGGCCCGATGTCCACAATATAATCCGCCGCAAACATAGTATCCTCATCATGCTCCACTACAATCAGGGTATTGCCTAAATCCCGCAACATCCGCAGGGTTCCCAATAACTTATCATTATCCCTCTGATGAAGTCCGATACTCGGCTCGTCCAGAATATACGCAACACCTACCAGACCGGAACCAATCTGGGTTGCAAGACGAATTCTCTGTGCCTCTCCGCCGGACAATGTTGCAGTGGCTCTGGACAATGTCAGATATTCCAATCCCACATCCACCAGAAACCTGATTCTGGCATTGATTTCTTTTAAAATCTCCGCTCCGATATACTGCTGCCGCTCACTGAGTTTAATTTCCTCCATATATTTCTGAAGCTTTCGGATAGATAAAGAAGTAATCTCAAAAATATTTTTATCAGAAACCGTTACGGCCAAAGAAGATTTTTTCAGACGCTGCCCTTTGCACTCCTTGCAAGGCGTAATCCGCATAAACTCCTCATACTCCTGTTTGATGGTCTCGGAACCCGTCTCCCGGTATCTCCTCTCTACATTTTTAATTAAGCCTTCAAATTCCACATCATAAACGCCTTCTCCCCGCTGTCCTTTATATTTCACCTTAACACTGTGACCATTGGTACCGTTTATGATAATATCCTTAACTTCATCGGATAAATTCTCAAAAGGCTCCTCCAGGGAAAAATCATATTCCTTCGCCAAAGCTTCTAAAATGGCATGGGTAAAACTTCCCTCCGAACCGCTGGACTGCCATCCCATAACAGAGATACAGCCCTGATTCAGGCTGAGGGAAGTATCCGGAATCATTAAATTCACATCAAACTCCATCTTATATCCCAGTCCGAAGCACACCGGACATGCACCAAAGGGATTATTAAAAGAAAAACTTCTGGGCTGGATTTCATCAATACTGATATTACAATCCGGACAGGAAAAACTCTGACTGAAATTAATGGGTTCGCCGTCGATAACATCCACCACCATTAACCCCTCCGCCAGATTCAGCACCGTTTCAATGGAATCGTTTAGACGCTTTTCAATGCCTGTTTTTACTACCAGACGGTCAACCACGATTTCAATATTATGTTTTTTATTTTTTTCCAGTTTGATTTCTTCCGTAAGTTCATACAGATTTCCGTCAATTCTGACACGGACATAACCGGCTTTTTTCGCCTGCTCCAAAACCTTGACATGCTCGCCCTTCCGTCCTCTCACCACAGGCGCCAGTAACTGAATTTTAGTCCGTTCCGGCAATTCCATGATCTTATCCACCATCTGGTCAACCGTCTGTTTCATAATTTCCTTACCGCAGTTCGGACAGTGAGGGATACCGATTCTGGCATACAACAGACGAAAATAATCATAAATCTCCGTAACCGTACCTACCGTAGAACGGGGATTCCGGTTGGTAGACTTCTGGTCAATGGATATGGCAGGTGACAATCCGTCAATGCTTTCCACATTGGGTTTCTCCATCTGCCCCAGAAACTGCCTGGCATAAGAAGACAAAGACTCCATATAGCGCCGCTGTCCCTCGGCATAAATAGTATCAAATGCCAGTGAAGACTTTCCGGAACCGCTGAGTCCCGTAAAAACCACAAACTTATTTCTGGGAACTTCCAAATCAATATGTTTAAGATTGTGTTCTGCTGCCCCACGTATTTTTATAAATTGATTATTACCTTCATATATTGCCATTTTTATCCTCCATTCCAATCATCAGAAAACAATTAGTCATCCCTTAATCTGCTTTTTAATTCCACCATCTGATCCCGAAGTTCTGCTGCCGCCTCAAAATTCAATTCGGCTGCTGCCTTCTGCATCTCCTTTGTAACTTTCTGAATCAATTTTTCAATCTCTGCGCGGCTCATGGATTCCGGATCCTTCTCCAGCTTATTAACCGTAGCTACCGCTTCCTTGGTAATACTGATTCTTTCCCTGACTGCCTTTTTAATAGTTGTCGGGGTAATGCCATGTTCTTCATTATAGTTCTGCTGAATCCTGCGTCTTCGGTTGGTTTCCTCAATTGCCACCCGCATGGATTCTGTAATGGTATCCGCATACATGATAACATGTCCCTCGGAATTTCGGGCTGCCCGGCCAATCGTCTGAATCAGTGAAGTCTCCGAACGCAGGAAACCTTCTTTATCCGCATCCAGTATAGCTACCAAAGTAATTTCCGGTATATCCAGTCCTTCTCTCAGCAGATTGATACCTACCAGAACATCAAACACGTCCAGCCGCATATCCCTGATAATTTCCGTTCGTTCCAATGTATCAATATCAGAATGCAGATACTTGACCCGTATCCCCACCTCTTTCATATACTCAGTTAAGTCTTCTGCCATACGTTTGGTCAGTGTTGTCACAAGAACCTTATTTTTCTTCTCCACTTCCCGGTTAATCTCACTGATTAAATCATCAATCTGACCTTCCACAGGTTTCACAATCACTTCCGGGTCTAATAATCCCGTTGGACGGATAATCTGTTCTGCCCGCAGCAGCTCATGCTCCGCTTCATAGACATTCGGAGTAGCCGAAACAAACAGCATCTGGTCCAGCTTGCTTTCAAATTCTTCAAAATTTAACGGCCGGTTATCCTTTGCCGACGGCAGACGGAAACCATAGTCTACCAATGTGGATTTTCTCGACTGGTCTCCGGCATACATACCCCGCACCTGCGGGATGGTGATATGAGACTCGTCCACGATCATCAGAAAGTCATCTGGAAAATAATCCATCAGAGTATGAGGCGTTGCTCCTGGTTCCAGTCCGGCCAGATGTCTGGAATAATTTTCAATCCCGGAACAAAATCCCGTCTCCCTCATCATCTCAATGTCAAAATTCGTCCGCTCTGATATCCTCTGTGCCTCCAGTAATTTATCTTCACTCTTAAAAAAAGTAACTCTTTCTTCCAGTTCCTTTTCAATATTCTGAATTGCCGCATCCATCTTATCCTTGGGAACAACATAATGGGACGCTGGAAAAATGGCAATATGCTCCAATCGGCATTTGATTTCTCCTGTCAGGGTGTCAATCTCCGTAATACGGTCTACTTCTTCACCAAAAAATTCCACCCGAACGGCGTTTTCCGTAGATGACACCGGGAATATCTCCAGCACATCCCCTCTCACCCGGAAGGTGCCCCGTTTGAAATCCATTTCATTTCTTGTATACTGAATATCAATCAACTTCCGAATCACCTCGTCCCGGTCTTTGATCATTCCGGGCCTTAAGGAAACCACCATGTTCTGATAATCAATGGGACTTCCCAAACCATAGATACAGGAAACACTGGATATAATAATCACGTCCCGCCGCTCCGACAGGGCGGCTGTGGCAGAATGGCGCAGCTTATCTATTTCATCATTAATTGCCGAATCTTTCTCAATATAGGTATCGGTAGACGGTACATAAGCCTCCGGCTGATAGTAGTCATAATAGGAAACAAAATATTCTACCGCATTTTCCGGAAAAAACTCTTTAAATTCACCATAAAGCTGTGCTGCCAAAGTTTTATTGTGAGCGAGTACCAGCGTTGGTTTATTCAACTGTTGTATAATATTTGCCATCGTGAAAGTTTTGCCGGAGCCGGTAACACCTAATAAAGTTTCAAACTGATTACCTTCTTTAAATCCTTTCACCAACTGCTCGATTGCCTGCGGCTGGTCGCCTGTGGGCTTGTATGGGGCTTGCAGTTTAAAAATATGCCCGCCCTTTGGGCTGCTTTTATGAGCAAATTGCTGACTATTGTCAACGGATTGCGAATTTCCTCTCTTATCTGGCATATGAAAACCTCCAATTTGTGACCGGACACTCGAAAACAAGTTTTCTCGTTGTCGCGACATTCGTCAAATGCTTCTGCAAGCAGAGCATTTCCTCATTGTTACCACGCAAAAAGTTTGTCTATTCGCCCGAAATTCGTGTAATTCACTTTTCGATTTGAATAAAATGGATTTGCAAAGCCAAGGAATAAGCGTTAATATAGCAATTACACGAATGCAGGTCTCAAAACCGTATTTTTGAAATGAAACAACACTAAATAATACTAACCAATACAGATAGTATTATCCAATTATTTGGTTTTTCATTATAACACATAAGTCAAAAAAAGTACAGACAAAACCGAACTTTTGTTCTGTACTTTTTTATATCTTTTTTAAATGATTCGGTTATGCCACCTTATGTCGGACAGTCCATTGTCCTCCAACAATTCTTATATCAGTTTTTGATGTTTACACAAAACTTGAAACGGTCTCCACCGGGAATCACTGCTGCCAAGCGGCAAAATATGCTATACATACCGGATTTCATAATGTGCCTCTTCCTTATCATCGATGGTCATCATAATATATGTAGGGATTCTTCCTTCCTGTCTCGGATAAGATAAACTTCCCGGATTCAGAACCGTAATATCCTCCCGGATGTCAACCAGCGGCCTGTGTGTATGACCAAACATAACAATATCCATATCCTGTGCCCGGCCTTCGGAAATAATGGTTTCCGTTCCCAGCGATACATAATAATGATGGCCATGCGTCAGTAATACTCTGTATTTTCCGATTGTCATCTTAATATCCCGGTTCAAATCGCTGAAATAATCATTATTTCCTTTGACAATATAACACGGACATTCTGCTATGGTACGGATATAGTCTTCTGAACCTTCCGAATCACCTAAATGTATCAGCATATCCAGATTCTTTTCTCTCTGCAGCACAATTTCAAGATTTTCCTCATGTCTGTGGGTATCACTTACGATCAATATGCGCATTCTATATTTCTCCCTCTAATTTTTCTCTCATCAAACGCAATGCCTTTCCTCTGTGGCTGATTTGATTCTTAAACTCCGGTTCCATTTCACCTGTAGTCTTATCGTATTCCGGAACATATAAAATCGGGTCATATCCAAACCCATGAGTTCCCCGCTCTTCATAAGCAATTCGACCTTCAATGGTTCCTCTTGCAGTAACCGTTCTGCCATCCGGAAAGCAGGCAGCTATAACGCAGACAAACCTTGCGCTTCTCTCTTCCCCTTCTGCTTCCTTCAATCTTTCTATGATAGATTGATTCTTGATGGAATAAGAAGTATCCTCTCCCATATAACGGGCAGAATATACACCCGGCTCTTTATTAATATAATCAACCTCCAGTCCGGAATCATCTGCCAGTGTCAAGCAACCGGTCAGCTCCATAATGGTTTTCGCCTTAATAACAGCATTTTCCTCAAATGTCCTTCCATTTTCCACAATATCTGCTTCAATTCCCGCCTCTTTTAATGAGACTATGGGAATCCTGCTGTCCTTCATAATCATCTTAATCTCATCCATCTTACCCTGATTGGATGTTGCAAAAATAATCTTATCATATGTCTGGTTCTCTGTTTTCATTCTATTTTACCTTTCTAATATCATTATATTTATTATCATTGAATTGATATCCGTCATTCATCTGCTATATTTTCCCATTTCAGACAAAGCCTGAACAATCCCTTTATGAATCCCCTCCGCAATCCTGTCCTGTCCGCTTTCGGTGCTTAGAACGCTTAAATCAGAAGGGTTGGACATAAATCCCGTCTCTATCAGTGCAACCGGAACCTTACTGGTTCGAACTATATGAATTTCATTCCCAACGACTGCACCTCTGTTTCCGGTACCTGCACTGTCAGACACCGATTTTGCAAGAATTCCTGCAAGCCATTGGGAGCCGAATGGATTTGTATCTTTTTTATTATACAATACACTGGTACCGGATACCATACTATTTTCAAACCAGTTAGAATGAACGCTGATAAATAAATCCGGCTTCAATTCATTTACAAAGTCCACCCGCTCCTCTACCGTTGGATAAGAATCATCGGTACGTGTATAATAAGTTTTAAAAGTTTCACTGTCCAGATAATATTTTAACCGATTACATATGGCTAAATCAATATCTTTTTCATAGATTCCATTTTCTACCGCTCCCACATCATTTCCGCCGTGGCCCGCATCTATGACTACAATAACCGGATATTTATCCCTTGGAGAAATAAATTTTACATACAGCATGGAATTATCAATGCAAAACTCATAATCCGCTAAAATCTTAAGCTTTACATTGATTGTTACCAAATTATCTTTAATCACATATTCTATTTCATGAACCGCCGAAGAATTATTCACAACCGAAGAAAAATCATAATTTTTCCCACCTCTCGGAAAACTGACGGAAAAAGTTTTTTTTATCGGATTATTTTCAATATGCACATTGGATACCCGAACCCCTCCCGGCAGAGGTATCAGTAATTTTTCGATATCATCCTTGGATAAATCCGCCACAATTACATCCTGATTATAAAGTCCCGAAAAATCACTGTCATAGCCCGGCTTCTCCAAAGCGTTTCCCTGACAGGACCGGACGAAAAACAGATTCGGAAAATGAAAACCCGTACACATCAGAAGTATCATGACCAGAAACAGAACTGCAATTATTATACCGTATAAAAAAAGCCGTACTCTGTTATAATTATCGTTATTATAATTATTATTATCAATATAGTTCATACATATAACCTTTCAGAGAGTTCTTTATCCCCGGTATCTCTTTTTATCGTGAAACACCCGTATTATTGGTATATACTTTGAGACATACATTACACTTATTGCTCTCTTCTGTTCTGTCCCATGAAATCCCTTTATAACTGACATATCCTTCCCCATCCGTCAAATCCACATCTGCTGTTTGTCTGTCATTTGCAAATTCAACTGCAATCGGACGTTCTGAATTCGGTGTAACTATCCTTATAATAACCGCATATTTCTGTCCAGCCCGGACGTCTAACGGCTGCTCCAGTTTCACCGTATAATATCCGCTGTTTGTAAACTTTCCAGTCAAAATCGGATCGGAACGTTTACTGAGAGATGTGCTGTCCTGAAAATTCTCACATACATAAATACTATATTCCGTATCAATACCGGTAGCATAAAACCCCACAGCTTCTATTGTTTCGTTATTTTCTGCGGTATACGCATTTGCAAAATAAGCACTCTCGTCCAGATATCCCAGCTGTCCCACATACCCGCATAAATCCGTCTGATAAATATTATCATAATTATTTGCCGGTTCCACTTTTGTATAAACCGTATTGTGAACACCTATATTGCTGTCATAATAAGAAATATAAAAATCTCCGTTATTCCCAAACGTACTTCCCCAGCTGTTTCTACAGATAAATGCCCCGTTTCCATCCAGCTCCATATTAAAATTCTCTTTCGGGTAATTATCATCCCATCCGATTATAACTATATCATGATTGGGCTTTTCGGAACCGATATAACAGTATGAACAGGTTTCATTGTTATAGTATCGGCTGCTGCCGGTTTTATCCGTTAACGCCGAAGCATAAAACGAACTTTGAACCCCGCCGTATTTAAATATCATTTTTTTAATCGTTTCCAAATCCTTTGACTCAATAATCTGAATCTCCTGCACATGTTTTACTGCCTGAAGCTGATTGTTTGTGATCCCGTCTCCATAAGGGTCATCTTTCTCCAGAACCGGTCCCTGCCATGCCAGCAAATATGCCATTGACATCGTATAATCCCCTCCGTCATCCTGAGAAAGGCTGAATGAATTATTCAATGTCATATGATCTACCGAAAACTCCAGTAATTCTTCCGGCATCAATGTCGTTTCCAATGCCGTCAGCGAAGCAAATGCCCAGCAGGTTCCCAGATTTCCCTGATTCCTCACTTTGGAAATCCGACCCACATTCTCATAATTATAGGCATAAGGAATGGTTCGTACTTCATTATCCAGACTGCTGATGGTAGCCTGATTTGTTTTCAGATCAAAATTATATTGATAAGAAAGAGAAGCACAAAGAATGTCTGCAGAAACAAAATATTGATTTCCCTTTAATAACAGTGAATTCTCTTTTCGTTTTCTCTCACCGTTAAATTCATAGGCATCCGTTTCCGTAAATAATTTCAGAATCACATTTCCCTTTTCAATTAATATACTATCATTATATTTATTAACAGCACAATCAAACGTTTCCTTAATCGTCTCCAAGGGAAACATTAAGGCCATAGACTCTTCCATATATATCCCGTTAATATTGGATTTTAACTGTTTCGCATCAACATTGGCAATGATCACTGATTTATTTACGGAATTGGCAATCGTGGGTTTCCAATTGCACTCAGCCATTCTGACAGACTTATTCCTGGCAACCGATTCCTTCGGCAAAACAGTGTTATATATTAAAAACAGCCCGGTGATTAACAGAACAAGAAAAGCCGCAATAAGTATCCGCTTCTTTTTTTTCATCTATTCTTTTACCCTTTATACGTATAAAATAAACAATTACTGATTTCTTTTCGGTGGCTTCGGTCCCATAAACTGATAAAAATATGTTTTCAACATTCCATTATAAATCTTTCTGTTTTTATCGGCTTTTATCTGCATATCCTGTTCCACATTTTCATATGAAGTAATAATGTATGCTGACCATGAATCCATGCTGCGGTATCGTTCGCCTATGGTTTTATACAGTTCTGACAACGCCTTCTTTTCCTCCAGACGTTCACCATAAGGAGGATTTGTTATAATAAAACCATATTTCTTCGGATGACTTAATTTCGATACTTCCCTCTGCTGAAAATGAATCAGTTCCGCCACTCCTGCATCCGCCGCATTCCTTCTTGCTGCTTTAATAATCTCCCCATCAGCATCATAGCCCTGAATATCAACTTCGATATTGTTCTCCACTAAATCATTTGCCTCATTGACCGCCTCATACCAGCACTTCTTTGGAATAATATTTGTCCAGGATTCCGCCTTAAATTCCCGGTTCATCCCCGGTGCAATATTTGCCGCCATCATCGCTGCTTCAATCGGAAATGTTCCACTGCCGCAGAAAGGATCTACCAGAATCCTGTCCTTCTTCCATGGCGTAAGCATGATCAATGCTGCTGCCAGCGTTTCGGTTATAGGCGCTTTTGATGTAAGACGCCGGTAACCTCTCCGATGCAGAGATTCTCCAGATGTATCCAACGCAACGATTACCTCATCCTTATGTATAAATACCCTGATGGGATATTCTGCTCCGTCTTCACTAAACCATTCCACAGAATATTCTGATTTTAATTTCTCAACAACAGCCTTTTTCATGATTCTCTGAATATCAGAACTGCTGAACAGCTTGCTTTTTATGGAACTTGCTTTTGTAACCCAGAATTTTCCGTTCTGCGGTATAAAACGTTCCCAGTCCAGTGCCTTTGTCTTTTCAAATAACTCATCAAAGCTGTATGCATGAAATCTGCCCACCTGGATCATAATCCGTTCTGTAGTTCTCAAAAATACATTTGCCCTGCATATGGCTTCTTCATCTCCAAGAAACGTAACCTTTCCGTCTTCAACCTGAAATATATCATATCCCAGCTCATATATCTCTTTTTTTAATACTGCTTCCAGTCCGAAATGGCAGGGAGCAATTAATTTATATTCATTCATGTATCCTCCATTGGTAAGTACAACGAACGCAACATCCGCTGTACTTACTCATCAAGTAATATTCGTATTCAGCAAAACTCTTAATCTAATATTACTATCTTATATATAAGATTTCTTAATGTCAATGGAATATCTGTTAAATTAATTTTAATTTTTGTCTGCTGTATGCCCGAAATCCGCCGGTAAGACTGACAGCATAATATCCGCATTCAATCAGATACTTTGTAAAATACATACTCCTGCCGCCTCTGTCACAATAGACAACAATATTTTTTCCTTCCAAATGAATATTATTTTTTTTCAGATACTGCTGAAAACTACTTTTTGAGTTTTTAATAATATCTTCAGAAACAAGGTTAATTGCTCCCGGAATATGTTCTTCTAAAAATTCCTGTCTGCTTCTTACATCAATAATAACTATATTCTCATTACTTTTTAATAATTCTTTCAGTTCATCCACAGATATTTTATCAATATTCATATTAATTCCCACTCCGTATGTTCTTACTATAGATTATGCATAATTCGTCCGACTGTCCATAATAAATATGGCTGATGTATTTTGATCTGAACATTCAAATCAATAATACACCAGCCACGAAAACTAAAGGAGAATAATTAATAACTCAAAGAATGATTAGTATTTGTTAGTGCTGTTTTTTGAAGTGTTTTTTGAGCTATTCTTTGTGCTGTTAGATGCACTCTTGTTTGTATCACTGTTTTTTGTGCTGTTAGATGACTGATTCATCTCTCTGTTTCTTGCATTTGTTGAAGCATCATTGCTTGCATTGCTGTAACTGTTTTTGCTGTTCTTACTATTTGTTGAATTATTTGCTGCCATTTCAAATACCTCCTATAATTTTTTGTTACAGGATTATTATCTTCATTATCTGTGTTCTTATGCGTTTTTGCATTTGCTACATTTTAACAAAATAGAAAAAACCTTGATTTTACAAGCTTTTCGACAGAATTATTCCTAATCCGAAAAATTTTTTAAAATTTTTTAAAAAGTGCTTGCATTTTTCGACAGAATGTATTATTATATGTGTGTGGAAAGGAATAACCCTTCAAATGTTCCTTTCCCTTATAACCCCTTATTAATTATTTATACTCCCCTCAACACAGCTAATGGTACCCCCATTAGCTGTTTTACTTTTTCTTTGAATGATAGGGTAACCCGGTTCTATATGATTTATTCCCTATT
>CAJTXN010000026.1 GCA_910583605.1 uncultured Lachnospiraceae bacterium | reverse complement strand
TCAACAGCAACTTTGATAGTTTACCATAACGCTTTGCTTCTGTCAACTGTTTTTTCGACTTTTTTTCTCAGTTCCCTAAGATTTTTATCGCTTTTTGTTGTCTGTTTTTCAAGCAGCTAGAATATGATATCACCGGAAATACCTTTTGTCAAGTTTTTTTTATACAAATTTTTGAATCCATCAAAATTTTTTGCTTCTTTCGAATATTTCCATATAAGAGCACATATCCTAACATAAAGAATCCCCTTTATTTTCTGAAAGGATATTACAATGAACGACACAAAAAGACTTCGTCAACTGGAAGTCATCGGCATTATCTTTGTCATTGCAGCCGGCACACTGGCGCATTTTGTATATGACTGGACCGGCAGACTGGAAATTATCGGACTGTTTTTTGCAAAAAACGAGTCTACCTTTGAACATCTGAAACTGCTGTTCTATCCCTTCCTATTATACTCCGTATTGGAATACTGTCTGCTGATACACGACTCCTTAACGGATTATGCCCAAAAACTTCCCTGCGGAAAATTCTTTGGTCTTCTTGCCGGCCTTTTATCCATCATAACCCTCTTTTATACCTATACCGGTGTTTTTGGCAAAAGTATTCTTATAGTCGATATTTCTATATTTATTCTGGCTGTAATCATAAGTTTTATGGTCAGTTATTATTTAATCACCCATGAAACCTGCCTGTGCAGGGCAAATCCCGGAGTTTATATAACAGCCGCCGAAATATTAATCCTCTGCTTTATATGGTTCAGTATCCGGCCGCCGGAAATTCCTTTATTTCTCCCTCCCGAGAATTAAAAATCCAGTAATTCCAATAATTCCGCCCTGTCCAATATATTGTTTGTCATACCTTCACCGGAAACCACACGGTCGGCAAGCTCCGCTTTTTTTTCCTGAAGCCGGATAATTTTTTCTTCAATACTGTCTTTTGTTACCAGTTTCATAACTGACAGAGCCCGAATCTGCCCGATCCGGTATGCACGGTCCGTTGCCTGATTTTCAATGGCTCCGTTCCACCACGGGTCAACATGAATCACCACATCTGCCGCTGTAAGATTCAATCCGGTTCCGCCTGCTTTCAAAGAAATTAAAAAAACCGGTACCTGCTCCTTTTGAAATTCTTCCACCATTCTGCGCCGCTCTTCCTTGGTATTTTTTCCGCTTAGAAACAAAAAAGGAATATTTCTTGTTCTAAGCTTCTGCCCAATCTTATTTAACACTGTTACAAACTGGGAAAAAACCAGAATCCGGTGTTCGCCTTCCACCGCCTCTTCTATCAGTTCCATGCAGGTGTCCATTTTACCGGAACCACCGTCATAATTCTCATAACATATATCCGGAGCGCAGCAAATCTGCCGCAGCCTGGTCAGCTCCGCCAGTATCTTCAGCCGGTCCTCCTTCCATTCCTTCTCTGTCTTCTTTGCCAGTTCCATACGAAGCAGACTTAGTCTGGCATTGTATAATTCCCTTTGTTTTCCGGTCATTCTTACATATATAACGTGTTCCATCTTCGGCGGCAAATCTTTTAATACTTCCTCTTTTTTCCGCCTCAGTATAAACGGATGAACAAACCTTTGTAATCTTACCAGTTTAGTTTCATCCTGCTGCTGTACAATTGGTATTTCGTAATCCGTTTTAAAACTATCATAATCTTTCAGATATCCCGGCATAACAAAATCAAAAATACTGTATAAATCACTTAACCGGTTTTCAATAGGAGTTCCGGTCAGTGCAAACCTTAATTCCGCCCGGATTCTTTTTACCGCCCGGGACACCCGGGTTGTCAGATTTTTTATATACTGAGCCTCATCAGCAATACAGTACCGGAACCTGCAGGATTCATATAACTCAATATCCCGCTTCAGCAGATCATACGAAGTGATAATGATATGATAATTTTCATAACCTTTTAACAGCTCTTCCCGTTTCTTCTGTTCTCCAACTACTGCAAGAACAGATAAATCCGGTGCAAAACGATTTACTTCGCTTTCCCAGTTGTAAACCAGAGAAGCGGGACAAATGATCAGGCTGCTCTCTTTTTTTGCTTCCAACAAAGCAATAATCTGTAATGTTTTTCCCAGTCCCATATCATCCGCCAAAATTCCGCCAAATCCAAATTCAGACAGCATGGAAAGAAAACGGTATCCGGTTTTCTGATAACTCCGCAGTTTTGCATTCAGTTCTTCCGGAACCTCATAATCCGTATCCGCTATTTCCTTCATATCCCTGACAAGTCTCTTAAACTCTTTATTTCTCCGGACCGAATCATCCACCGATTTATCCCGGATGGCGCCGTCTATATATCCTGCAAAATATTTCGGGATATGAAGCGTTCCGGTTACAAATGCATCCCGGTCAAATCCCAGCCCATTTTTTATTTCTGCCAGCAGAGAGAGATTCCCGTCCCCCAGTCTGAAAAACTCTCCGCTTTTTAAACGATAATACTTCTTTTTTGTACGATATGCTTCCAGAATATTATAAATCTCATCTAAATTTATTTCCCCCGGATGTACGGTGATATCAATCAAATCCCCATGAAGTCCTACACCGACTGACAGTTTCGGAGGTTCCGTTATTTTAAATACACTAAAATTATCAGCTGCATAGACGGTTCCCAGAGTATTTAATTCCGTGATTCCTTCACTTAAAAATTCAAACAGCTTTTCTTCTTCCGTAATCTGCCACTGTTTTTCTTCTACTCCCGGAATAACGTTAAAATACTTTTGGACAATTTCCAGAACTTCCCTCTCTTTTGCAATATCCCTGTATTCACCGTCTGTTTTCCGGATTTCATACAGCTCAAATACATCGTTTCCATATAAAACGTTTAATTTTAAAGTCAGAATTCCGCCGGAACCATCCAGATAGATATGGAATTTAGGCTCCGTGGGCATATAGTCTTCTAAATTTATTCCCTCACAGACAATACCGATATGTTTTTGCAGCTGGGTAATGACAGCGCCGCAAAAAGCACGATAATCCGACCGGTTAATAAAATTAAAATTCCGGTCGGAATATATTGCACGTCTGCTTTTTTCTTTCATACTGTTCATCGTTCGGACAAACGGAATAACGTCTTTTGAGAAATCCTCACTGCAGCGGAAAATTTCTTCGGCAGACTGTATAAAGTCATGGCGGTCACCGTTTATGATTCGAATTTCTTCCATATCTAATGAAATTCCCATATCCGACTCATTTTGAATCATCAGACACAGCTTCGGATTTTGTTCAGAGATCAGATATGGTCTGCCATCGATCATAAGCTCCTGATTCATGTAAACCTGAAACAGCCGCTCCATAAAATACGGATATACAGGAAGAAAACGATAGTTGCCGGAAATCACCACCATTTCCTCAAAATTCGGAAAGCTCCCTTTAATCAACTCCATTAAAAAATCCAGCTTTGGTAAGGATTCTTCCGCAAACGATGCCCTGTCATGGTACACCACGCAGTTTTTTCCATACTCCGCCTGATTCTTTGCCGCCATATCCTGCGCCAGTTTCACCAGATTCCGAACAATATATTTCTTTGTCATTCCTATTTTCGCCTGAACAAGAAAACCATTTGTTCCATTGTTTGTAAGGCTTAAATCCAAAAATACCTGATTTCGGCCGGGTATCGTATCAGGGGTAACGGAATATTTGCGGATTGCTGCCTGAATATCTTTAGAGGTTGGCCGCTGTGCCGTTACCGGAATTACCTCTTTTTTCAGTTCCTGGGATTTCCGGAATTTCACAAAGGAAAAGGCGGCTGCCACATCATGTCTGCACATCTCAGCTTCGTCTTTTTCACAGGTACAGGTATAATTGTATATCTTGTGCTCCTTACTCTTTTCATCAATCCACAACCTTACCTGATAAAGTTTTCCGTTCCGTTCATCACTTTCTTTAATATCTGCAGTTACTTCATACCGTCCGGAATCCAGCAGCGGCATGACATTTAAATCATGCACCTGCCGGCTTCCGTACAATTCCCGTCCAAGTTCATATTCCCGGTATTTGCTTATTTCCAGTATATCTTTGATTTCCAGCACAATTTCGCCTCCCTGTCCTGCAGACTCCGCAGCTATTTCTTAAATAAAACGCCGCAGCTTTCAAATCACATTTAATGATTTCAATATAAATATCCATCCGGTAATGGTAAATGCAGAACACAATGTGGTCAGCATTATAATACTGGAAGATAACGTTCCTTCATGTCCCATATTTTTTGACATTATGTAACTGGTTGCCGTTGTAGGCGCCCCCAGCATTACCAATGCTGCTGCTATTTTATCTGCCGAAAATCCGTACCACACGGCAATTGGAAGAAATACCAGCGGCTGAATCACAAGTTTAATTAAAGAGGCTGCAACGGCAGGTTTTATTTTTTTAACCGCTTTTCTTCCCTCAAATCCCACTCCTATCACGATCAATGCCAGCGGTGTCGTGAGTGATCCGATACTGCTTATGGTCTTATCAAGAATCACCGGAAAACCCACATCAAAAAAAGACAATAACATTCCGCCTAAAATGCTTAATATTATGGGATTCTTACAAATCCCCTTAACCGAACCGGCTATCTTTTTCTGCCGCTGTCCGGCTCCGTTCTGATTGCTTTCCGTCTTTTCCCCATTCTCAAAGATCAGCACGATAACCGCAAATATATTGTATAGCGGCACGGAACCCAGCATCATTAACGGAGCCATCGTGGTATTTCCGCTTATATTCTGAACAAGAGCGATACCCAAAATCGCTGCACTTCCCCGGTATGCACCCTGAACAAATTCCCCCACTATGGATTTATCTTTTAAAAAAAGCCTGCTAATCCCCCAGACAACCAATATTCCGGTTAAAGTCACTGCCCCGCAATATAAGACATAGGCGCCGTCAAACGTATGACGGATATCACATGTCATCATATTGTTCAGCAGCATGGCCGGCAACGTGATTTTATAGACAAAACCGTTTGCCGTTTTTGCAAATTCATCATTCAGCATACCAGTCCGTTTTAAAACATATCCCACTACAATAATTAAAAAAACAGGTATGACTGCGTTGAGACTATATAATAAATTATCCATGTAACACCTGTGCATATCGCTGTCCGTCTGCGATACTTCCCTTTCCTTCCGGGTTTCTTTCTATCTTGCAAACTGACTGTTATACAGTTCTGCATAAAAACCGCCACACTTTAATAATTCTTTATGATTTCCCTGTTCAATAATACTTCCGTCTTTCATTACCAGAATAATGTCCGCTTCTTTAATGGTAGAAAGTCTGTGGGCAACGATAAAGCTGGTCCTGCCTTTCATCATGGCAGCAAATGCACTCTGAATCTTCTGCTCTGTTCTGGTATCAATGGATGATGTGGCTTCATCCAAAATCAGCATAGGCGGCAGACACAGCATGACCCTGGCAATACATAATAACTGTTTCTGTCCCTGGGACAGATTTCCGCCGTCTTCCGTGATTACCGTATCATACCCCTGCGGAAGCCGTTTTATAAAACCGTGGGCATGGGATGCCTTTGCTGCTGCAATAATTTCTTCATCTGTAGCTTCCGGTTTTCCCATTGCCAAATTTTCCCGAATCGTTCCTCCCTTCAGCCATGTCTCCTGAAGTACCATGCCGTAGGAAGTTCTTAAACTGTCTCTGGTAATTTGCCGGATATCCGTTCCTTCCACCTGAATGGATCCGCTGTTCACGTCATAAAACCGCATCAGCAAATTAATGATCGTGGATTTTCCGCAGCCGGTTGGTCCTACAATTGCCACCCGCTGTCCCGGCTTTACAGCCAGATTGAAATCTTCAATCAGCTTTTTCTCCGGAACGTAAGAAAAACATACATGTTCCAGATTGATTTTTCCCGAAGCATTTTCTAACACTGCTGCATCTGCGGCATCCGGTATCTGGGGCTCCTCCTCAATGAGTTCAAAGATTCTTGCAGCACAGGCCAGTGCATTCTGCAATTCCGTAATAACACCGGAGATCTCGTTAAAAGGTTTGGTATACTGATTGGCATAACTCAAAAAACAGGAAAGCTGTCCCACGCTGATTCCGCCATGCATGGCAGAAATGGCACCCGCCAGTCCCACACCGGTATATACCAGACTGTTTACAAAACGGGTAGCCGGATTGGTAATGGAAGAAAAGAATACTGCCCGCAGGGAATATTTCTCCAGATCATTATTAATTTTATCGAATTTTTCCAATACTTCCGCTTCCTGACCGTATGCCTGAACCACCTTCTGGTTTCCAATCATTTCATCGATCAGTGCCGTCTGTTCTCCTCTGGTTTCTGACTGTTTCTGAAACATGGAATATGTGCGTTTTGCAATAAAACTGGCCACGAACAGGGACACCGGAGTAATCACCACTACTACCAGAGTGATTTTAATATTAATGGATAACATAAAGCACAGCGTACCGAAAATGGTAATCACGCCGGTAAATAACTGTGTAAATCCCATCAGCAGACCATCCGCAAACTGATCCACATCTGCAATCACCCGGCTTACGATATCCCCATGGGAATTTCCGTCAATATATTTTAATGGTACGATTTCCAGTTTTTTAAAGGCTTTGTCCCGGATATCCCGAATGACACCATAGGTTATCTTGTTGTTGCAGATATTCATTACCCACTGGGCCAGAGCCGTCAACAGCATAACGATTATAATCTGAATTAAAATCTTATAGATTCCTTCAAAGTCTACGATACCTTCTCCCAGAATCAAATCCACCGCATCTCCGGTAAGAATTGGAATATACAGGGTGAATGCCACCGTTGCCACCGCAAACAAAAGGGACAATACAACATATACGGAATATTTTTTAATATAATCAAGTACTTTTTTCATTGTCTGCATCTGTGTCTTTTTATTTTTCATTTATTTATTCCGCCTCCTTTGCAGATGTATTTTCCTTTGCCGGTTCCTCCGGAATCTGGGAATAGTGAATTTCCTTATATGTTTCACAACGTTTCAGTAATTCCTCATGGGTTCCGATGTCCAGCATCTCACCATCCTCCAGCACAATAATTTTATCTGCATGCTGAATGGAGGAGGTTCTCTGGGATACGATAAACGTAGTAAGCATATGGTTCATTTTTTCGTTCATATTTTTTAATGCCTTCCGCAATCCGGCATCCGTTGCAAAATCCAATGCGGAAGCACTGTCATCCAATATTAATATCTGAGGCTTTCGGACCAGCGCTCTGGCTATGGTCAGTCTTTGTTTCTGCCCTCCCGACAGATTTTTTCCTCCCTGTTCAACAGGCTCATCTAATTTTAGCGGCTTATTTTCCACAAACTCTCTGGACTGGGAAATATCCAGCGCCTCGTATATTTCTTCATCTCTGGCATCCTTCTTTCCCCATTGCATATTTTCACGAATGGTTCCTTTAAACAATACTGCTTTCTGCATGACCATTCCCACCATCTGACGCAGTTCCGAAAGTTTCATCCGCTTCACATCCACTCCGCGAATCAGGACTTCGCCCTCCGTGGTGTCGTAATATCTGGGAATCAGACTGACAATTGTAGATTTTCCGCAACCGGTACCTCCGATAACACCAACGGTTTCTCCCCGATTCACCGTAAAACTGATATTTGATACGGCATTTTCTCCGGCTCCGCTGTAAGCAAAAGAAACATTTTTAAATTCTATAAAAGGACTTCCCTCAACCGCATCGGCAGTTTGTTTCTCTTCCGCTATTCCGGATTCTATATCAAATACATTCTCAATACGTTTGGCGCAGGCCAGAGCCTTTGTTACGGTAATGATCAGGTTTGCCATTTTCACCAGTTCCACAAGAATCTGGGACATATAATTGACCAGCGCCACAACCTCTCCCTGGGTAATGGCTCCGCTGTCCACCCGGAGGGCTCCGATATAAATCAGGGCAGCAATAGCTCCATTGATAATAATATAAGTTACCGGATTCATCAGCGCTGAAATCCGTCCTACAAACATTTGTAATTTTGTTAATGCATGGTTTTCTTTTTCAAAACTCTCTATTTCATCCTGTTCTTTGTTAAATGCCCGGATGACCCTGGCTCCGGTAAGATTTTCCCTGGTCAGCATCAGTACCCTGTCCAGTCCGCTCTGTACCTTTTTATACAGGGGTATACTGAAATACATGATCAGAAATACCACCACACTTAGCAGTGGAATTGCCACAACAAATACCAGCGCAGCCTTTACATCTATGGTAAATGCCATTAACATGGCGCCAAAAACAATGAACGGTGAACGCAGCAACAGACGCAGTGTCAGATTCACACCGTTTTGTACCTGATTCACATCACTGGTCATTCTGGTAATCAGTGTGGAGGTTCCCAGGGTATCAATTTCGCTGAAAGAAAGACTTTGTATGTGGTCATACAGCGCATGACGCAGTTTTGCAGCAAATCCTACGGCCGCCTTTGCAGCAAAGAATTGTGCAGTTATGGAACACACCAGTCCGATGACTCCCAGCACCACCAGTACCAGACACATTTTAAAAATATAACCTTTATCTCCGTTTCCTATGCCTTTATCAATGATGGAAGCCATTACCAGAGGCACAAACAGTTCAAAAGTTGCCTCCAGTAATTTAAACAACGGACTTAATACGGTTTCTTTTTTATAATTTCTTAAATATTTCACCAATGATTTCATACTAATCTCCATGTATTGTATTTCTTATTTACATTTTTCCCAAATGCCCGACTCATTTGATATTTTATCAGGATTCTCCGAAAACTCGCCTGTTATTTTCATTTTATCCTGATTTCCTTCTTTCATTTTGAGTTCCGGATTTTTTATACTAACTTTGGTATTGGCGGGAATGGACTGTGTTATAAATGCATTTCCTCCGATTACCGCAGATTCTCCAATTACGGTTTCTCCCCCTAATATAGTCGCTCCCGAATAAATCGTCACATTATCTTCTATGGTCGGATGCCGCTTCACTTCCCGGAGCTGCTGACCGCTTCGGGTAGAAAGGGCCCCCAGCGTAACACCCTGATATAATTTTACATTATTGCCAATAACCGTAGTTTCGCCGATTACAACTCCGGTACCGTGGTCAATAAAGAAATATTCTCCTATCTCTGCCCCGGAATTGATATCAATTCCTGTTTTTCCATGGGCATATTCTGTCATTATCCTTGGAATGAACGGTACGTTCTGAACATACAGTTCATGGGCCAGACGATATACATAGATTGCAAAAAATCCCGGATAGCAGAAAATGATTTCTTCTTTGCTTTTTGCCGCCGGGTCCCCGTCAAATCCTGCCTGCACATCTTTTAATAGCATTTCCTGTATATAAGGAATCTTCGTGATCCAGTTCCGGCAGATTTCATTTGCCTTCTCTAAAACGGCCAGCTCCGGCATTTTTTCCTGTTCAACATAACGAATGGCCAACAGCACCTGCTGTTTTAACCGCTCCTGAATATCTACCAGCATATTTCCCACATAATATTCCGCATATGAATAGCTTAGACGGACATCTTCAAAATATCCGGGAAAAATGATTTTTCTTAAATCTTTTATTATGCCAATGACCTCATTCCTGTTGGGAAGATGCATGGTTTTATTCAGACACAGTAAGTCTGAGTTCTGATAATTGAAAGTGATTTTCGAGACGGTTTCTTTAATACTCATCTCTTCTTCCGTCACAACAACATCACTGCAGGATGTGTGTACTTTTTCCATAAGATAAATCTCCTTCCTAATCTACAATACGAATTTCCGTATATATGCCGTCAAGCTTCTCATCTGTATAATATGCAGCAAAAAATTCTTCGACAGCAATACCATACCGTTTCAAGAATATAGCCTGCTACGCTGCCGATTATAAACAGCCACATCAGTTTATACCTGCTCAGACCATATGCATAAGATTCCCTGTTATCCTCATATCGTTCCGTATTATTCCATTTTGACCATACTGTTTTCAGATTCTGTTTTATTCTCATTTGTGTACCTTTATATTACAGGAATTTCTGTAATCCGCTTTTGAAATTTCATCTATTTGTAATCTTTGCCATTATAACCCAAAATAAAGAGTTTCACAAGCACTGCTTCCCTGCATGATTGTGAAACCATATTTAATTTCTATAATATCATTCCGAATGCTTCGTCTTTTGGGATGTAAGTCAGGGCAACAAACGCAGTTATGTCCGGTGAAGGCGATCCGAATGTGACTACAGAAGATGGACATAACTGCTGTGCATTGGCAGAATTTACTATAAAAAATACCATGATTATTTTACTCTTAGCAGTAATTAAAGGTAAGTGACTAATTTTACAAATATGGCAAAGAACAGCAGAAACGAAAGCCTTCGGGCACAGGCTGGCGGCTTTTGGAGAGTCGCCAGCCTGTGCCCGAAGGCTTTCGCTTCTGCGTTCGGCCAGCCAAACACCCAAAAGCAACACATATCTGCATAATAAAATAAGACAAGACCCTTTCACCGCAGTCTTGTCTTATAATTTTTTTAGTTTATCATCCGCCTAAAAGTCAATTGCCTCATCATAATAACATGCCTTCAGCAGCTTTTCCATGTCCTCCTGTGACGGAGTTCTCGGATTGGAGCCGGTACATGCATCGGATATGGCCAGTGCCGCAACATCCGGCAGCTTATCCATAAATTCCTTCTCATCTATGATTCCGCCTTCGTAATCTTTAATGCAGCTTGGAATATCCAGTGATTTGTTCATTGCCTGAATTTCCTGAATCAGGGCATCTACCAGTGCATCGTCCGAATCACCCTTTAATCCGATAAAGGAAGCAATCTGGCCGTATCTCTGTTTTGCCTCTTCATTCTTGGAATTATACTTGATTACCTTTGGAAGATACATGGCATTGGCACAGCCATGAACAATATGTCCGCCGGAAAAAGCAGCACCCGTCTTATGAGCCATGGAGTGTACGATTCCAAGCAAGGCATTGGAGAATGCCATTCCCGCCAGACACTGTGCATTATGCATACGGTCTCTGGCTTCCATATCTCCGTCATAGGATTTCTTTAAGTCTTCATGTATCATCTTGATAGCATGCAGTGCAAGCGGATCCGTATAATCGCAGTGCAGGGTTGAGACATATGCTTCAATCGCATGGGTAAGGGCATCCATACCGGTATGTGCCGTCAGCTTCTTTGGCATGGTCTCTGCCAGCGCCGGGTCTACGATTGCAACATCCGGTGTAATATTGAAATCAGCCAAAGGATATTTAATTCCCTTCTGATAATCCGTTATTACGCTGAATGCGGTAACTTCGGTAGCCGTACCGGAAGTAGAAGGTATCGCACAGAATTGTGCTTTTGTCCGAAGTGTCGGGAAATTAAACGGAACAATTAAATCTTCAAACGTGGTTTCCGGATATTCATAAAATGCCCACATAGCTTTTGCTGCATCGATTGGTGAACCGCCGCCCATTGAGATAATCCAGTCCGGTTCAAATTCCCGCATCATTTCCGCACCCTTCATAACGGTTTCCACACTTGGGTCCGGCTCCACATTTTCAAAAAGCTTTACTTCCATGCCTGCTTCTTCCAGATAGCCTACTGCTTTGTCAAGAAAACCAAACCGCTTCATGGAGCCGCCGCCCACAACGATAATGGCTTTCCTGCCTTTCAGGTTCTTCAGTTCCTCCAATGAACCCTTGCCATGATATAAGTCTCTTGGTAAAGTAAAACGTCCCATAATAGAATACCTCCTAATCTGATATAATGTATAAAGCTATTATACTACATTTTCATGGTAAAAAACCACTAAAATAACTATAAATTTCAATAAAACTTTTTTCAAAAAACTCTTGATTAATTAAACCATTCGTGTGTATAATGGCAACTATGTAAATTATAAGAAAGGAAATGTACCATGATTAAAGTTGTAAAATTTGGCGGCAGTTCCCTTGCCAATGCAGAACAGTTCAGAAAGGTTGCCGGCATCATTCAATCCGATGACAGCCGCAGATATATCGTTCCGTCTGCTCCGGGAAAAAGATTTTCGGAGGATACCAAGGTCACGGATATGTTATATGAATGTTATTCTGCTGCCGCAAAAGGTAAAAACTATAAACCATTATTAGAAAATATTAAAAAAAGATATTATGAAATCATCAACGAACTGGGACTTTCGCTTTCCCTGGAGGAAGAATTCAGCATTATGGAAGCCTGCTTTATCGGTAAGGCCGGAAGAGATTATGCAGCTTCCCGCGGAGAGTATTTAAATGGTATCGTCCTTGCAAATTTTCTGGGATATGAATTTGTAGATGCCGCTGAAGTTATATTCTTTGATGATAACGGCGCTTTTGATGCCGACAGGACCAATCAGGTTCTATCCGAACGTCTGGCAGATATTGAACGTGCCGTTGTTCCCGGTTTCTACGGCTCCATGCCTAATGATACCATCAAGACTTTCTCCAGAGGCGGTTCCGATGTCACCGGTTCCATCGTTGCAAAAGCGGTAAAAGCAGATTTATATGAAAACTGGACAGATGTATCCGGCTTTCTGGTGGCGGACCCGAGGGTAATCGATAATCCGAAGGTAATCACCACCATTACTTATAAGGAACTGCGCGAGCTTTCCTATATGGGTGCCACGGTGTTGCACGAAGATGCCATTTTCCCGGTCCGCAAAGAAGGAATTCCTATCAACATCAAGAATACCAATGCACCGGAAGACAACGGTACCATGATTGTGGAAAGCACCTCAAAGAAACCGGAATATACCATTACCGGTATCGCCGGAAAGAAGGGATTTACCGCAGTCAGCATTGAAAAAGATATGATGAATCTGGAGCTGGGATTCGGCAGAAAGATACTGGAGGTCTTTGAAAAGAACGGTATTTCTTTTGAACATATGCCATCCGGTATTGATACCATGAGTATTATTGTCCAGCAGTCTGAATTTGAAGCAAAAGAACAGGAAGTTCTGGCCGGAATTCATAGAAATGTATCCCCGGATTCCATCGAAATCGAATCCGATATTGCTCTGATCGCAGTGGTTGGCCGTGGAATGAAATCCACAAGAGGTACAGCCGGAAGAATCTTTTCCGCACTGGCCCATGCCCATGTCAATGTTAAAATGATCGACCAGGGTTCCAGTGAGTTAAATATTATCATCGGTGTAAATGATGCCGATTTTGAAAAAGCATTAAAAGCCATTTATGATATATTTGTCTCTTCCGTTTTATAAAAATTATTTACAAGCAAAAAACGGCAGCGGCATTCAGGATTGAAATATTCTTTCTGAATGCTGCTGCCGTTTTATTCTCAGAATAAAACGGTTTCATTAACGGTTCTGCCACTTTCCGTTCCCCTGCACCCAAGCATACTGACCATGAGTACAAACAGCGGTGTGGTTACACACTGATTGATATCTACCAGAGACTGCAGGAGATAACCCAGAACACCAAATACCGCTGCCGCCGTTATAATACTGTTTTCCCGTATCATATGCCGGATTCCCTGACGAAGTTTAACAAACAATATAACAATATAACAAAGCAGTCCCAAAATTCCCGTGGTGATCAGATATTGCAGAAATTCGTTGTGGGCGTTATCATAATATGCACCTGTTGTAATATACATCTCGTTACCGTGAAATTCCATCAGAAACGGTTGTAGCGTATCACAGCCCACACCAAACAATTTATTGATAAACGGAAGTCTCCCATATTCATTTACTACCAGTCTCCAGATGTAACCCCTGTAGCTTCCGAATTTTTCATTAAAACGCAGCATATTTTCCAGACTGCCCAGAGGAATATTTTTTCCGAGGGTGCTGAAAAATATTATAACTCCCACAAATATTATAATAAAAAGGATTGCTGTTATCAGTATTCCCCGGATATACGGTCTGCAAACACCGATTCCGGTTTCCCGCCGCCTGCCCCGGCTGTTCCGGTACCACTGAAAAGATACGGCTGATATGACGATCAGAAACAGGAACAATATCAAAAACATTGTATGATCTGAAAGGATTTTCTGAAAAGTCTCCAGTGTTCTGGGCATCTGTTTTCTCTCATTGACAGTTACAAGGATTTTACAGACTGCAAGTGCTGGCAGGGAAATCATAAATATTCTGTAAATCTTCCGATTATCCATGATTGCCACAAAACCTGACAGAATCATTGCACCTGCAATAATGGCTCCGCTTTCGCATCCGGTAGCAAACAGTCCCGCCGCAGATATTACCAGCGTACTGCCGTAAAACATTTTGTCTCCCCGTTTTTCGGAGTTTACATAGAATACCATAACCGCAGGAAGTACCAGACCGTAAAAACTTGCCACTACATTGGCGTGTCCCATGGTGGAAAGATACATTGCCTTTTCCCCGGTACCCAGTCCGTCATAAAATCCCAGAAAATCAATATCCAGAAAATGCAGGGAGCCTATAACCGAGGCAGCCATGGAAGACATACACAGAAACCGGAAGGTCCACACGGCAGGCGTATAGAATCTTGTAATCATAAAATATACGGCCACATAACAGGTAAGGGTAATCAGCCCGGAGCTTCTGCCGGGTGTACCCACAATTGCAGTCTGTATATGGTCCGAGAGCATGGCTGATATCAGATTGGTTCCCCACAATGCCAGAACAATCCAGTCCGCTCCCGTTATTATTTCTTTCTTTTCATCGGAATCTCTTCCTCCGCCTTCAAAAAAATAAGCCGCCAGACAAAGCAATACCGTTACTCCGGTCATTATTACGAACAGATAAAACCGGCAGGTTACGATATCATAATAATAATTCTGATAATATAAAGGATAAATCAAAAACATGATTGCTGCATAAAGAAATACTATTCCGGAGGTTATCGGATATAAACCATGCTTCATTTTATAATCTTCCTCCTCCGCAGCAGCAAAGATTGCAGAGCAGATTTGCAAGACACAGTTTCATACAGCAGTCATTTCCCATATATATGGTAGAACCGTAAGGATTCTGCATTCCCTGATACCAGGTTCCGCCGGATTCCATCTGATACACCAGATTCTGGTAATCCCTGTTATTTGGCTCCATAGTGGCCGCCTGTTTCGCATACTGCAGGGCAAGCACATTATTGCCGATACCTGCATTGGCAATGGCACTCAGATAATACCACCCTGCCGTTTTATTGACGATTCCGTTTAGTACATTCATAGCTTCTTTATAATGACCGGACCGTATGAAATTTGCCGCAGCTCTCATATGTATTGTATACTCATCTTCCGAGGCTCCCTGACTGTTGCTGAAGCCGCCGAAACCACCTTGTCCAAAACCGCCAGCAAATCCGTTTCCGTAATTTCCCGAATATCCGCCGCCGTCATATCCGCTTCCCATTTCTCTTTCCCGCATGATCTGCTGATATGCCTGCTGAATTTCTTTGAATTTCTCTTCTGCTTTATCTCTGTTGGGATTATTCACGTTTGCATCCGGATGATATTTTCTGCTAAGGGCACGATATGCTTTCTTAACTTCATCTTCCGAGGCAGTTCGTGATAACCCAAGGACACTATAGGGATCCAACATTTTTCTCACGCCTCTTTCTACTGATTATATCGTACTTTGCAAATACTCCAGAATACAATATATTCCGTATTATATCAATATTTTCCACAACTGGCAACCGTTCAAATGCACGGCAGCACTCTGCCATCATCATTGTCAGTATCTTATGGACGGTTCCTTCAAAATCTTCTTCTGCATACAGTTCCTTAAACGGGTTATAATTTCCGGTGCGGATGTCTTCTTCTATATCTTCATAGGCATCCATCAGATAAATGAATTTCCCAAGATAGAAGCCCATTTTTCTTAAATCCTCCTCCCATTCATCCCTTTTGTAAACAAATATTTCCCCCATAATCTCCCCAAAATATCCTGCTGCCAGATCTATGGTCAAATCATTTATTTTTTCTGCCATATGAATCTGATTCAATTTTTCCAGAATAAATTCCGTTTTTTTCTCATATTGTTTTCTACATTTCCGATTTTTCCCTTTCATCATAAGGGTTCCGATACCCCCTGTAATTTTTCTTTCATCCTTCCAGTCATCCAGACATTTTTCATAGGATAAAATAATGTTCATATCCGCCGCATACCCGGAAAATTCATTGACTACCGCCCTGTGCTTTCTAACAGGGTGTGTCAGGCATCTGGCCTGCAGGTGTCTGGTTTCCGTCTCATATAAACCGGTCAGTACCATTGCTAAAAAAGTCATATCATAACTGAGGGTAATTCTCCCGATATTGCCGTATTGTTCCCTGAGAGAATGACAGAGTCCGCAGTAAAAGGAGCGGTATATGTCAAATTCCTTAATTTTCATTTCCGGCTGGTTCACCGTAATATATCCAAACAAATTTTTTCTCCCTTTCCTGATATTTATTAACTCTTTTTGATAAATTCCGTATAACATTTCGGACACCGAACAGAAATTCTGCCTTTTCCTTTTGGAATTCTGATTCGTTGTCTGCAATTGGGACAGGTATAGATATGATGGGTCTTTCTGGTTTTCATATCCCGAAGAATTTTAGAAAAATAACCTTTTACACGATTCTTATATCCAAGAAATTTCATATTCTCGGAATATCTCTTTTGTATATTTCTGGAAAACATTCTAAAATACAGATAAGCCATCATAACAATTGCCAGCAGATATAGAACCGGAATTCCAAATAATCCTGATATCAATAAGAAAACTGCTCCCAGTATCAGCATAAACTTTGATAAATCATCTACTCCATACCTTCCATACATAAATCTCATAAATTTATCTCTCATATTCTGTCACTATCCAACCTTTCATCATACCGATGCCATTCCAATTGGCTCTCATATAATGCTACAACTTTTTGGTAATTTTGCAATTAAATGAAAATAAAAAGTTATTAATTTAATATAAAAAATCACACCGGGTATTTAGATATTCGGTGTGATAAGTATGTTTTATGGGATTATTATCTGCCAAATTCCACTCTGTTTCTTTTCAAAAAAGCTTTATCATTTCCATATTGTAATGCTAAATCTTTATCATTCTCTAAGAAACGCCGGTATTCTTCCTGTAGAATATGGTTTGGTTTCCTTCTTTCATATATGGTTAGATTTAAGGAATTCTTACATTTTGCACACCGATAAATCAGCCAGATATCTACTTTGTTTCCATTGGCATTCACCCGGAATCTTCCCGTATTTACAAAATGCATTTTCTTTCCGCATCCTGAGCATTTATACAGAATTTTTATTGAATTAATATAGCTCACTTTATCTCCTTTTATATTTTCGGATTATGCGTAAGCTATTACGGTTTTTATTGTATTTGCAATAGCTACGCTATGCAAAATAATAAGGTGTAAGCATATATGACCTCCTGTATTTATATAAAAGCTGATATCTTATTTCTCTCAAAGATATCAGCCTTTCATTAATTCTTATAGTTTCTGATGATTCTCTGTACACTCTTTTCTGTCAGAAAATACTTTTCCGACAGTTCCCTGACTGTAGCACCAAACCGGTATTCCGCATACATCTGCCGGTTTCGAATCATCAAATCTTTTTTTGTGTCCGTTCCGGCACCCCAGGATTTATGACATTCCGATTTTCTCGGAATATAAATCGTCTGTCCGTCTACATACTGCTGAATCAGTTCCAAAACTTCCTTTGGCAGAATGTCCTCTGCCCGAATATAGCTCATAGTTGCCCTCCTAATATTTATTTCTTTAGGATTCGCAATGGCTATAACAATCAATTGTTTATTTTGTCTGCAATAGCCATTACCATGCTATTCCAATATATCGTTTCATATGCATTTCCTCCGTATTGCTTTATAGGTTATATTGTATCAAATGAGATGTGCTGAGGCAAGTCCATATATCTTTAGAATTATTTATGTTCCATCCGACTGGCAAACACATGAGGTATATGAAAGTCGGGCAATTAGCGGTCATTATACCGGCTTTACCGGATTCCCCCATATTTGTATTTCATTCCATTGCCGGATATGTCATGAAATACAAGATATCTGGTTTCTATTATGGTATTTCCCTGATAAATTTCAATTTTCACATGTGCATCACTGGAACATCCTTCCATATTCCATCGTATAACATCACCATTTTGTATTTCAAACGTTTCTTCATATGAATGGCTGTTTTCCATTTCCTCCCTTTTTTCTGAATAGTATCGATCCACAATCCCATTATCCGTACTAACCAGTATTTTATCAGCCTTACCATTGTATTGTATTTCATACTGTAAAATACTTACACTCATATCAATGGACTGTGTAGTATTATCATACAGCTCGATAACTTCAAGCTTAGATTCCTCCAGCTTTGGGGTTCCGGATATTTCCGAAGTATTCATTGCAGTCTTTTCTTCTTTTAATTTTAATGAATAAATATAACAAATAGTTATAATATTGCTAATGATCAAAAGCACTATAATAGATGTTAAAATAATTTTGGTTGTAAACTTTTTTTTCATATTATTATTTCTCCTAATTTTTATAAATAATCAAAAAATACTGTCCGGTATCATAACAACAATCGCCTTCATACCAGCCATCTGCATAATATTCGCTATACCAATACCCTGATGATGGAGATTTTAAGTATTTTAAAACTGCGGTTTGTCCCGGTTTATGATAAAATCCCGAAACGCCATAAACTCTTCTCATAAAGTGATAATCAATACCTTCATCGTTTCGAAAAGTAATCAATGTTTCATAATCTTTTAATACAGGTGTATCACTAGAACTAATAGCAGCATATCCCAATGTTTTTAAATCCTCTTTTACATTCAATAGAATATATCTGCTCTGTATGGGGCTATATGTTATATCACGCCTTGGAACCGAATAAAAGCCGGGATTAACATATTTATCAGTCTTTCCTATAGCAAATCCATAGCAATTATATTGTTTATGTACAGTCTTATTCCAATAATAAAGACTATTATATTTTGGAGTTGTAATTGATTTTCCATTTCCTAAATTATCAACATAATTAATTGGATTATTATCACAATAAGAAAATAGTGAATTACTATCAATCAAATTATCAACTACAATTTCTGTGTCCATATTAATAAACTTTCTCAGTTTTGAATCATAATAACGGGAATTCAAATAATAGAACCCTGTTTCTTCATCATAATAATACGACCGATATCTATAGGGATTTAATGTAGCTATTTTTCTATTACCCGTAATCTGAATTATATTTCCCCAAGAATCATAGTCATATTCAGCTATTATTTTGCCATTAGAATCTAATATACCTACAATATCTTTTTGTAAATTTTTCTCATAATAAAATATTTTATCCCTATAAATAAATCCAACCAAACAATCCACCGAATTATACATATAGATAATCTGCTCACCTAAGCGTTTTTCCCCTATAATCTTATTTGAATTAACATAATATTCGGTTTTCACTCCATTAACCGATTTTGATATCCTTATACCTTCAGAATTATAAGAATATTTTATATTTTTGTTTTTATTTTTAACTTGAACAAGCTGATTTCCAAGTTCCCACTTAAATTTCATTCCATTATAATATCGAACCGGATTTCCTATTTCATCATAGGAAATTTTTTTGCCATTAAATGTAGATAATTGTTCCGTTTCATTCTCGTAAGTATAATTATCGCTATTAACTAATTTATAATCTTTAGAATAAATATCCGCGGAAATAATATTTCCAGCCTGATATTTATAGGATACACTTCTCCCATCTTCAAACATTTCTTTTATCACTTTTCCATCATCACTATACTCATATGTATTAATGCATTTGCCATCTAACAATACTTTGGTTACTTATTGTTTGTCCGTTCCCATATTTTTTTTCGCTAATCAAACTTTCAGAATTCTTTGTATAATTATTCTGAGATATAATAGAACCATTTACTTTAATTTCTTCTATATCATTATTTTCAGTATAATTAAATTCATATAGATTATTATTTTTTCTTATTGATTTTAAATTATTGTTTTCATAAGTATAAAACGTATGATATGTTTCTCCATTTGGATTCTTAAACGAAACACGTAATAAATTATTATTTTCATCATATAAATATATATACTTTCCATTACAATTTTCTATATATTTTACTTTATTTGTTAGTTGGTTTATTATTTTAACTTCATCTTTATTTAATCCACCAACACAAATATCATATTTCATATTATTATAATCAAAATTGCCTGAATCAATAGAAACTTCTTCATTATAGCTCTTAGGATTCGTTCCTGAAATATTAACTTCATAAAAATCACTATATCCATCATTGTCTGTATCTTTGCTGTATGGATTCGTGTTTAAATCCATAATTTCATATCCATCTTCAATTCCATCATTATCTGTATCGTGATTCATATAAATAAGATTGTTTTCAAACATCTCAAACGACATTACAAAAGATTTCTGAATTTTATTATTGAGATATGCTATAATTCGAATATCATAAATATCCATATCTTCAAATTGATTTAAATCCAAACAGCTCTGTTCATTATACGACTCATTTACCTTAATAAATTCATCTCCACACCGGATATACAATTCATATTTTTTTGCATCCTCAATTTTATCCCAAAAATTTATGGTGAATTTAGATTATCTCTTTAGAAGTTCTTATATGTCGGTATAG
>CAJTXN010000025.1 GCA_910583605.1 uncultured Lachnospiraceae bacterium | reverse complement strand
ATTTTATTTACTGCCAGAGCCGCTTAGGATGGGCTAATTTTTAACGAACTATTGTGTAATATAATCAATCGATTTACAATTTACCATATCATCTTTTACCATAAAGAAAATTGTATATACAAAAAAGAGGGTATTGAATCTCAATACCCTTAATCTTTATATTAAGAGAATACTTAATAATGATTTATTTACAACCTGACACCTTTAAATAATTAGCTTTAGCTATCTGATAATTAATTTTTGCAGAAACGAACTCCGCCCATGACTTTTGCCAGATAGATTGTGTGTCCATATAGTTCACAAGGGTTTCCATCCCTGTTTCATAATTCTTTCTACTTTCACGAAGGCTTTCTGTAGCTTCATTAAAAGCGGACTCTGTAAGTATAATTTCCAGTTCTGACTCGTCCAGCATATTTAAAGCTTGTGAAACTTCCAATTGCATTTTCTCTGTAAATTCATCTCTTTGAACTATTGCCATCTGCTTTTCTATTTTGGCAGATTTGACTTTACGCATACCTTCTCCCCAATGAAACAGAGGAACTTTAACCGAAACCATAACAGCGAACACATCATCCGAAATGAGCTTCGTACCATTTAGCTTAACACCATTCATGTAATTGTATCCTGCAACAAGTCCAACACGCGGAAGGAAATCACTTCTTACAGCTTTTATTTCCTGATTCTTCAGTTGGATATTTTCTGAAAGTATCTTATATTCCAATCTGTTCTCTACTGAATGGATATTTGTATCTACAACCTTTATGTCAGATAGGTTATTTATTACATCTATATCCTTACTGATAGGCATACCCATCAGATGGCAGAGGCTCATTTTAGCCAGACGCACAGAATTTTCACTTCTTTTAAGAGACAGCTTAGCTTCATTGATTTTTACTTTTACCTTCAGTAATTCATTCTGTGATGCCATCCCTGTATTATAATAATTCTCCACAGTACGGTATAGCTCATCTACAGTTTGCAGAAACTGTTGCGATACTTTCTGCAGTTCTTTTGCCTTGACCACATTCCAGTATGCCTTTTCCGTTTCAAAACGTATATCAGACTCAGTTTTTTCCTTATTTAACCCGGCTATTGACAATCCGGTTTGAGCCATCTTCCTGGCTGCAAAAAGTTTTCCGCCTAAAAACAGTGGTTGTTCTATCTGAACACCACCTGTATAGGTGTTGTTCAGATTAAGTTCGGCAGCCACAGAAGGCATCAGTTCTGCACCAAAGTTTTTGTCGGCATAAAGATAGCCACCTGCAGCTGATAACTTTGGAAGGAAATTGCTGTTCATGTTCTTTAACTGCAATTGGGCTTTTTGCATAGAAAAATCAGCCAGTTTTCCCTGCTTGTTATTTGCTGCTGCAATATCACAGCACTCTTCCAGTGTCAGTTGTTGGGAATATCCCCAAAGAGAACAGAATGAAAATATACAGGCAATTATAATCTTTTTCATAATCAGTCACATTTAATTTTAAAGAATAATGCATAAAATACTGGTATAATCATCAGCGTGATGATGGTACCCACAAGCAGACCTCCCATAATGGCTACTGCCATTGGTCCGAACATGGCATCGGATGTTAGCGGTATCATTCCAAGTATCGTAGTCCCGGATGCCATCATAACGGGGCGAAGGCGTGAGGATGATGCAGCAAGAAGTGCATCTACCGGTTTTGCTCCTGCATTCATCTGAGCTGTAATCTCATCGATTAGTACAACTCCGTTCTTTATCATCATACCGATAAGTCCCAGTGCACCGACAATGGCTACAAAGCTGAACGGTTTTCCGCTTACCAGGATTCCAAACACAATGCCGATATAAGCCAAAGGAAGACATAGGAAAATAATAATAGGTTTCTTGAAATCACGGAACAAATAAATCAGAATACCGAACATCATGATAATGGCTATCGGAAAATTCATGAACAAGTATTTGTTTGAATCATTACTTGCTTTATATTCACCCAACCATTTCATGGTATATCCTTCGGGAAAATGTATCTGCTCTTTGATTTTCTTTTCCAGTGCCTGACGTGTATTTTCAGCAGTGTATCCCGGCGCATTGTTACATTGTACCATAATAGAACGTTGTGCATTATAACGATATACTACAGGATCTTTCCACACATAACTCAGACTATCTGTTACTGAATTCACAGGTTTGGCATAAGTGAGACCTGTAATAAGATCTTTCTTGTCTCCACCACTCATAAGTACATCTTTAACCCGCGATTCGTTTGTAAGAGTGTTGATGTCGGGCATTACATTCCACAGCTGTACATTGTCAAGCTGATCATAACCGGATGTTTTGAGCAGTATGTTCTGCGAGATGTTACCATCGTAGAAGCGACCCACTGGGATTCCATCGGTTGCTGACAGTAATGACATGCCGGCATCAGTCCTGCTCAGTCCTGCTCTTCTTCCCAATTGCTGATCATAATTTATATTGATGTCAAGCACAGGATCATCCCAGTTGTCTGTAACCAATGCTGCTGAAGGTTCCTGACGCATGATATCCTGTATTGAATCTCTTAAATTCTTCAAAACCTGAGGGTCTGGACCAGATATAAGCAGTTCAACCGGGAATTCCATGTACATGATATTATATTTCTTCAAACGGATAAATGAATCGGGATAACGATTATTGAGGTAAGTTTGCCATTTTTTCATACAGGCATCAATATCCTTATTGTCTTTGAAATCAATAATCAGTTCACCGTAACGGAGACTCGGATCGGCTACCGAGCGTACAAGGTTATAACGTGCAGGTGTACCACCTAACGACATGGTTACATGGGTTACTTCTTTTTGAGATTTCAGGAAATCCGTTATTTCTGTCAGATCCTTTTCCACTTTTTCAATTCGTGAACCTTCCGGCAGTTTATATTCCATGTAAATCTGATTGTAAGTCAGGTCTGGAAAGAATGTCTGTGGCAACAGCCGGAAGCATGCCATACTGATGAGCAGCAATGCTACAACACATGTGAGTGTGATAAAACGGTGTCTGAGAAATACCATCAGCATGCTGCGGAATTTACGATACAATGGTGAATTGAACACTTCGTCAGAAGAAATCTTATTGTCAAGCTTCAAGTAGCTGTTTGCATGTATCGGCACATGTACAAGGGCCAACACCCAACTCAACAGTAAGGATACAGCCAATACTACAAACAGGTCACGTGCATATTCACCAGCCATATCGGGAGACAATGAGATAGGCATGAAAGCAATGATGGCAATCAAAGTAGCTCCAAGAAGTGGGCGAGCCGTGATATTGGCAGTATGCACCAGTGATTCAGGCCTTTTCATACCTCTTTTACTGTCCACAAGAATACCATCCACTACCACTATTGCATTATCAACCAGCATACCCATGGCAATGATAAATGCACCAAGAGATACCCTTTGGATGGTACCGTCAAAATAGTAAAGTCCTACAAAAGAACCTAAAACCGTGATTACAAGTCCTGTACCTATAATTACACCGCTTCTGAATCCCATTGTAATCATCAGGATTACTATGACAATTACCACTGACTCTATCAGATTTATAATAAAGTTATTGATAGCATCATCTACACGCTCTGGCTGATAAAAAACCTTATGAAATTGAAAGCCTGACGGCAGTTCTTTCTGTAATTCTTCCAGACGCGCGGTTACTACTTCACCGACCTTCAGAATATCATAACCGGATTCCATAGCTATTGCTATGCCACAGGCTGTTTGGCCGTCATAGACAATCTTATTACGCTGTGGATTTTCATATGCCTCTCTTACATCAGCTATATCTTTCAGACGAAACATATCTGATTCATGCCCGTGAATCATCAGATTACGGATTTCATCCAGGGAGTGAAACGTGTCTGACACATTTACACGCATTCTTTCCTCACCACTGTTGAAATAACCGGCATAAACGGTTTTATCCTGATCCTGAAGGGTTGTAATAATCTCTGCCGGTAGAATACCAAGACGGGCCATTTTGTCCTTGTCAATAACTATTTCAACAGTGGGTGTAGCAGTACCATAAAGCTGTACATTGCGTATTCCTTCCAGATTTATCAGCTCACGCTGTATGAACTGGGAATAATGCAGCATGTCACGCTCAGAAAAGCCATCGGCAGTAATGGTATAAAACATACCATAAACCGCACTGAAATCGTCTAATACCTGTGGTACAGAAGCACCGGAAGGCAATTGTGATGTACAATCTACAATTTTCTTTCTCAGCAAATCCCATTTCTGTTCCAGATCTTTGCTTGGCACCGTTGTTTTCAGAACTACTTTTATCAATGAAAGGTCATTCATTGATTTCGACTCTATATAATCAATGTCTCCCATTTGTCTGATGGCTTTCTCCAGTTTGTCGGAAACTTCGAGTTCTACCTTGTGGGCATCAGCGCCCGGATAGACAGTCATTACAAGTGCCTGCTTTACCATCAGCTCCGGATCTTCCATTTTGCTCATGGAGTAGAATCCCCACACACCTCCAACTATCAATAAAGCAATAAAGAACTTTATCAGAGCCTTGTTTGTCAATGCATATTCAGAAATACTTCTCATAACATTCCTCCTATATTTGTTTTAGATGGGGCAGACATGATGCTTACGGTTTCCCCTTCTTTAATAGAATGAATACCGCTTATTACCACCTGCTGTCCTTCATTTATTCCGGATACTGTTACCTTGTCATGGTCTATATTCCGTATTTTTATATTTACTTTTTTAGCAATGTTCTGTTTTTCCAAAACCCATACTGATGCTTCGTTGTTCGAGTTCATAATGGCCGAAAGTGGTATGCTTACTGTTTTCTCAATATCTGGTGAAGAGAATGTCAGTCTTACCTGACAGTTTTTTCCGGCGACAATCTTATGCTCTGCTGCATCTTTCGGCTGAATAATAAATTCTGCTTTATAAAGTTGTGCCGCATTGGCCTGTTGACTGATACTGCCAAGTTCTAAGTTTATGTGTTTGCCATTTATCTCCAGCCAACTGCCGGTAAGGCTGTCAATTCTTTCAAAATCTCGGAAAGGCAGGAATACTTCTACCTTCAGGGTGTTCTTTGAAATAAAAGAAATGACAGGCATGCCGGCTTGTACAATTTCCCCTTTCTGGTGGTAAATATTTTGTATATAGCCATCAAAAGGGGCTCTAATATTGGTATATTCTAAAGCATCCTTGGCAGCCTGATATTTAGAAAGTACAACTTTATGTGCAGCTTCGGCCTTCTCAAAATCATTGGGTGATATGGTTTTGGACGCATAGAGTTGCTTAATACGATTAAACTCATTATCCGACTGCTGGTATGCGGCCAATGCAGCTTTCATATTAACTTCATAATCATGGGAATCCAATTTGGCAAGCAAATCACCTTTTCTTACTTCCGTTCCTGATTTGTCCAATAAACTTTCAATTTGTCCGTTTATTCTAAACGAAATAGACAAATCGTCCTGTGGCTTAACAATACCAGGATAATTATGATTTTCACTCAGGTTATTGACTGTAGCAGTGGTAGTTTTAACCAAAGGAGCATGGTGTGCTTCTTCTACCTGCTTTTTACAAGAACTAATTGTAGCTATCAAAGCTAAAGCAACTAAACTTAATATTGATTTTGACATAAGACATTTGTTTTTTTATGCCGCAAAGTTCTGTATAAAAAGTGGATGATGCATAACCGTTTATTCCTGAGTGATGTTCTAAAATCCGCAAAGATTGAAAAGATGTTCTATTATCCAAAAAATGCGTTCCATTATTCTGTTTCATATTGAAAATAAGATAATAACGGATAACTTTGCGAAAAAAACTATGAACGGAACAACAAAATTAATGACATCAATTAATCAGGTTATCAGAGGTGATGTATCCTGTATTGATGATAACTTTATTATTATTGACAGGCTGGATAAAATTAATATTTCTACGTCGAGCTGTCCTATAAGAATTAATGCTGCTACTATAGGTGTATGTTTTTCAGGAGAAATGATTATAGATATAAACGGGGTTGAACACCAGATTAATCCTGGAGAATTAATTATAACACTGTCAAATGACATAATTCAATATAAAAAGATATCAAATGATATCAAAGGAATGTTGCTTATAGTCTCACAAAATTTTCTGGAAGATACATTAGAAAGGGTTGACGAAACTTTGCCACTGTTTCTCTATATACAAAAATACCCTTGTATGAATCTGTCAATTAAAGAATGCAGTATGATACAAAACTACTATAACTTCTTTGAAATGCAGTTGGACTATAAACATCCTTATCCTTTTCAAAATAAAATTATCCGTTCCATCCTGCAGGCTTTTATATGTTATATCACAAGTATTTTTGTCATGGAAAAAGACTTGAACAGACATAACAGGAATGAAGAGATTTTCAGACAGTTTATACAGCTTACTATAAGCAATTTCAAGAAAAGAGAAAAGCTTGATTTTTATGCACAGAAACTATATATATCAACTAAATATTTGTGCGACATAATTAAGAGGACTAGTGGTCATACACCAAGAGAATGGATTGACCATTATACGATTCTTGAAGCAAAGATTTTGTTACAGACTACAGATAAAACAACAGAGCAAATATCCTACGAATTAAATTTTCCTAATCCCTCTTTTTTTTGTAAATTCTTCAAAAAAAATGTGGGAATGACAACAAAAGAATACAGAATGTCATTATTGCGATAAGTATACATTAGCAATACATTACTTTATATCATAATCCGCATTTAAGACATAACCACCGTTAAGAAATCTGTTTTTAAATGTTGTAAAAAGTTAAATCACAAGATTACATAACCAATTTCTTTGGTATTGATGTAATTGTTTTTACATTTGCGTCTGACAATAGTATCAGAATAATAGTCAAACACATATAAATATATGATTAAGTTAGGTTTAGATGTAGGTTCAACAACTGCAAAAATGGTTGCTATAGATAAAGAAGGTCGTATCATATATTCAAAATACGAAAGGCATAATGCGAAGGCAAAGGATGTGATTATTCTAATGCTTAAAGAACTGGGAACTATAGTAAATAATGAAGATATTGCTATAAGAATAACAGGATCGGTTGGAATGGGACTTTCAGAAAAATATGGCATTCCGTTTGTACAGGAAGTGGTTGCAGCAACAAAGGCTGTTCAGAATAAATATCCACATATAGCATCCATGATAGACATAGGAGGTGAGGATGCCAAAGTTGTTTTCTTTAAGGATTCAGAAGCTGTTGACCTCCGTATGAACGGCAACTGTGCCGGAGGAACAGGGGCTTTCATAGACCAGATGGCTATTATTCTTGGTGTCAGTGTGGATGAAATGAATGAACTGGCAATGAATGCTACACATATATATCCGATAGCTTCACGCTGTGGCGTTTTCTGTAAGACTGATATACAAAATCTTATAGCCAAGAATGTAAGTCGTGAGGATATTGCAGCTTCCATTTTCCATGCAGTAGCAGTGCAGACGGTTGTAACCCTGGCAAGAGGATATGATATAAAGACTCAGATTCTCTTCTGTGGCGGACCTCTTACTTTCATTCCTGCTCTTAGAAAGGCTTTTATCGAATATTTGTCAGTCAATAACAATGACATTATCTTACCGGAAAACGGAACACAGCTTCCGGCTCTGGGAACAGCACTTGCTCATGTTGAGAAGGAGTATATAGTTTCTTTGTCCTCACTTATCGCGACTTTAGAGAAACCAGAAGAAACTGCTGTACGTAAAGACGGTCTCAAACCTGTTTTTTCAAACTCTGAAGAATATGATAAGTGGAAAGAGGAAAAACAGAAGAATGTTGTAAAAACAGGAACTCTAAAACCGGGTAAGCAGGAAGTCTATATAGGCATAGACTCAGGATCAACAACAACTAAAATCGTTGTGACTGATAAAGATGCAAATCTTATCTATTCATTTTACAGTAACAATGGAGGAAAACCTATTGAAACAGTAGAAAAGGGATTTAGAGGCTTGCTTGATGAATGCAGCAAAACTGGAACACAGCTTGTCGTAAAAGGAAGCTGCTCTACCGGTTATGGTGAAGACCTGATAAAAGCTGCATTCCAATTGGATTACGGTATCGTTGAAACTATTGCACACTATATGGGTGCACACCATTTTGACAAGGAAGTATCCTTTATTCTGGATATTGGCGGTCAGGATATGAAAGCCATTTTTATAAACAATGGTGTAATAGACAGAATAGAGATAAATGAGGCATGTTCTTCCGGTTGCGGTTCCTTTATAGAAACATTTGCCAAGACGCTTGGTTATACAGCACCGGAGTTCTCACAGGCTGCCTGCCGTTCCACTTGTCCGGCTGATCTTGGAACCAGATGCACAGTCTTTATGAACTCAAAAGTAAAACAGGTACTTCGTGAAGGTGCTACGGTGGAAGATATTTCAGCCGGCCTTGCTTACTCAGTAGTGAAGAACTGTCTGTATAAAGTTCTTAAACTGAAAGATACTTCCGTTTTGGGAAATCATCTTGTTGTTCAGGGTGGTACAATGAGAAACGATGCCATTGTAAGAGCTTTGGAAATCCATACCGGTATGAAAGTTACAAGATGTAATATACCGGAACTGATGGGTGCATTCGGATGTGCCCTTTATGCCCGTGAGCATTCCTGCCGTGAAATTCCTTTTGAGATCATGGTAAGCATGGCCGGATTTACCTCACGCACCTTAAATTGCAAAGGGTGCGACAACCAGTGTCCGGTTATCTGTTATCATTTTGAAAACGGGAAACGCTATTATTCGGGCAATCGGTGTGAGAGGGTTTTCACCAACGGAGAAAAAAACATGAAACGTGGTGAAAATATGTATCAGATAAAGAATGAACTGCTCTTTTCACGTAAGTCAATAGCTGATAATTCAACTCTTACAGTCGGTATTCCGCGTTGCCTTAACATGTATGAGGAATATCCGTTCTGGCATACACTGCTGGAGTCATGTAACATCAAGGTCGTGCTGTCGGATGTATCCAATTACACCAGATATGAATGCAATGCCAGAATGGTCATGTCTGATAACATCTGTTTCCCTGCAAAGCTTGTTCACAGCCATATACAGAATCTTATAGACAAGAAAGTTGACAGGATATTCATGCCTTTTGTCATATTCGAGCGTCAGGGCAAGGAACAGAACAGCTATAACTGCCCGATTGTTACCGGTTATTCTGAAGTGATAAAAAGTGTCCAGGGTTCCGGTGCTGTTATAGATTCCCCGGCCATTAACTTTAAAGACAAGAAGCTGCTGTTTAAACAATGCGAAGAATATCTTAAATCCCTTGGTGTTGATTCACGTAAAGTAAAGACCGCTTTTGAAAAGGCATGTCAAGAACAGGACAGATTTATAAATGAACTTATCACCAGAAATGAGACAATATTAAACAAGGCACTCGAGGAAAACAGAATGACGGTTCTGCTTGCCGGACGTCCTTACCACACAGATATGCTGATTCAGCACAAAGTGTCTGACATGCTTGCAGATATGGGTATAAGCATAATTACAGATGATTTTGTGAGAAATAAAGAAACAGACCTGGATGATGTTCATTTTCTCCCTCAATGGTCATACCCAAACAGAATACTTAGAGCTGCAAAATGGGCATGTGCGCAGGATTCAAAGATTCAGTTTGTCGAACTTACTTCATTCGGCTGCGGACCTGATGCCTTTCTTGTTGATGAAGTTAGGGATCTTCTCATTAGAAACGGGAAAGTATTCACTCTTCTGAAACTGGATGATGTCAATAATGTAGGTTCGATGAAGCTCAGGGTCCGTTCATTGGTTGAGAGTATCCGTCTGGCAGAAGAAAACAAACATACAGGACACGTACATCATGATTTCAAGACTGTACCGGTATATGACGATGAGTACCGGAACAGGAAAATCCTTGTACCATTCTTTACGCCGTTTATATCTCCTCTCATACCGGCTGTTATGAAAGTGGCAGGTTACGATGTTGAGAATCTTCCTTTAAGTGACAGTCAGTCATGTGAATGGGGGCTAAAATATGCCAACAATGAAATCTGTTATCCTGCAACTCTTGTTGTTGGAGACATCATTAAAGCTTTCAAAAGTGGTAAATACGATCCGGACAATTCTGTAATAGCCATGACGCAGACAGGAGGCCAGTGCCGCGCCAGCAACTATATTGCCATTATCAAAAAAGCCCTGGTAGATGCAGGATATGAAAACACTCCGGTCGTTTCACTTACCATGTCAGATTCAATTAAAAATGACCAGCCAGCTTTCAGGATAAACTGGCTTAAAGTATTGCCAGTTGCTTTCCGTGCAGTCCTCTACAGTGACTGTATATCCAAATTCTACTATGCGTCCGTTGTAAGGGAAAGAAACAAAGGTGAAGCAGAAAAACTTAAGGACATGTATCTGAATGCGGCAGACGAGCTGATTCGTAAAAACCGTTCAAAAGAACTCCTGAATTATCTTTCTCTTGCCGCAGTAGACTTTAACAGGATATGTATGGAAAAGGACTGTCCTAAAGTCGGCATTGTCGGAGAAATATATCTGAAATTCAATACTTTTGCACACAGGAATTTACTGTCGTGGCTGTCAGAACGCGGTATTGAGGTAGTACCTCCAGTACTGACCGACTTCTTTATGCAAAGCTTTGTAAACATAAAAGTAAATGTTAAGTCAAATATATGTGGTAAGGATTATCCTGACTTTGTTTATCGATGGATTTATAAAATAATTCGCAGAGAAATAGATAAATTTAATGATGCAGCTTGGAAGTTCCGCTATTTTACATGTTTTGAGGATATATTTGAACAGGCTGAAGAAGCACGTAAGGCTATATCATTGAATGCACAGTTCGGTGAAGGTTGGCTTTTACCTGGCGAGATGCTGTCATTGGCCAGAAAAGAAGTGAAAAATGTCATCAGCTTACAGCCTTTTGGCTGTATTGCCAACCATATTGTATCTAAAGGCATAGAAAAGAGAATAAAAACTTTAGTCCCTGATATTAATATATTATCTTTGGATTTTGACAGTGGTGTCAGTGAAGTGAACATAATTAACCGTATGCTGCTGTTTGTAGATAAACTTGAAAAATAATAACTCAAAATATGGAAAATAATATTCTGGAAGAGAAAATTATAGCTGTAGCTAAAGAAGTCTTTATAGAAAAGGGATTTGACGGTGCAAGTATGAGTGATATTGCAGCAAGAGTGGGTATAAACCGTCCGACTCTGCATTATTACTATCGTACAAAGGACAAGATGTTCCAGGCTGTATTTCTGTCTATTATACAATCATTCATACCCAAAATACAGGATGTGTTCGTAGATGATAATAAGCCGTTTTCAGAGAAAATAAGGATTGTTGTTGATACATATCTTGAAGTTGCCAAAAATAATCCATATATGCCTATGTTTGTAATGCGTGAAATAAACCGTAATGCAAAGGACTTCATAAAGGCAGTAAAACCCGTATATATGGATAAGTTTCTTAACCAGATAGCAATATATCTGCAGTCTGCCATGGATAAAGGGGACATAAAACAGGTTCCTTTGAGAATAGTGTTCAACACATTCTATGGGCTTATGTCATTCCCTTTTTTGAGCAAGGATCTGATATTTATGGAATCAGATAAAGAGTTTAATGATCTGATTGATGAGTGGAAACCATATATGGTAGATCAGATGATACATTTGCTGTGTAAATAGACGCGATTAAAAATAATAATATAGTATGAAACAGATTCTTTCAATTTTAGTTCTGACATTATGTGCCTGCTCTTCCAATAATAACATTAATCTGACTGGCCGTTGGATAGAGGTTCTTACACAGGGAGTATCTTATGTACAAGGTATGGACTTAAAAGAAGACGGTTCTGCAGAGTCGGTAGGCATGAGGACTTTGCTTTATCATCAGTGGAGTGTATCGGATAACAAACTGATATTGAATGGAGAAAGTATAGGCAACGGACAGGCTATCCAGTTCTCTGATACAATGAAAATTGTCAGATGTAATATAGATACGCTTGTCGTAGAAAGAAACAACAGAAATATTGTATTTATCAAGGATAATGGTACATCAGAAGCTGTGAATAATGAGCCTACAAGAAAAGCATATGATGGTTTCGTATGGAAACAACTCTCAGGTGCCGGTCTCACACTTTGGGTCCAGGAAAATGAAAATATACGCCTAATAGCTGATCCGTCTTTACCGGGTATATCAATGGTAAGAAAAGGGGATAAGACACCACATAGACTTATACAGGTTTTTAATCTACCCAATAAGGACATAAATGATGTTATCAGAACATTGGAAACCTCTTCAAACTGGGATAAGGGTCAGACTTGTAAGTTTGAAGAAATAAAGTCAATGAAAAAAGGAGTCAGAAAATTCATTATGGTTCCTGATGGAGATTATGCTACGATAATCAATGAAAAGATGCAGTCAGAACCTGTTCCTGCTCCATGCAACGGATGGGGTGTCGGTAACAGTGGAAAACGATACTTCGAGATACATGACAGTAATCCGGACAAGGCTATTTTCATTGAAATAGGCCAGGATGCTCCTTTGTTTGATGAAAACAGCATTTCATTTTCCGGTTCGACGATTTCTCAGCTTAATGGTGAAATGTCCAAAGATGAATTATATACATTGAAAGGTACATTGACCATTGGTCATGAAGTTCGTTCTTTTAAACCTGAAGGCAGTAGTGAAGAATATTGGATAGTGGATAAAACAGACTCTTTGAATGATATATATGACAAGGCAACCAAAGAACGTAAAAATGGAAAGCCGTTGCAGGCAGTTTTGAAAGTGGAATACAACGGGAAGTGGAATGATGGCTTTGCCGCAGACTATTCTGGTGTATTGTTTGTGCGTGAAATTGTTTATATAAATAACAATCACATAGCGTACTTGTGAAATTTTAAAAAAATATCAAATAGATTGTGTATATTGTTGTGTTTGATAAATATTTACAATTAAAACATCTTTAAAACATGAAAATTGTTACTTAATCTATATATTCTCAATTGATATATTACTTACAACAATAAATCTTATCAAAATTGCTTATAAAAAGGTAGAAATGAAATATTCAATCATTCTTATGCAGGCCAATCATACATAATATTACATATTTAAACAATTTAAATGTGTGTTTGGCTTAAATCCGAACACACATTTAATGGCACACTTTTCAAATGATCATTTTATTTACGGTCCAAAACACTTAAAATCAGTATTTTTATCAAGCCATAGCTGCTAAAATAGGAAGAAAATTATTATTCTAAAAAATCTTTATTATTTCCCCCAATTTTGATTTGGATGATTACCCATTTCGAAAACCAGTTTTCCCCCATTTATCACATCAGACCATTTTAATTTAGTTCTATTTAAAGGTTTACCGTTGAGGTTTGCCGATTGAATGTAAATATTTTCTTTCGAATTGTTTTTAGCTACAATTGTAAATATTTTTTCTTCACCATATATAGAATCCAGATAAATAACTGCTTTAGAAAATAAAGGAGAAGTAAGGTCAAACTCAGGATTTTCTGTAACCCCTCCATTCATCTCAAACAATCCCAGCGCACTCATTACAAACCATGCCCCCATCTGACCTTCATCTTCGTCACCTTGCCAGCCATCATAAGGATGGTTTCCATAATAAATATCCAATATCGAACGAGTATATTTCTGAGTCAACCATGGTTTGCCCGAATAATTAAATAAATAGGCTGCCTGCATATTCCCTTCATTCCCTTGATTAATATAATATTCATAAGCTACATCCTGATGTCTATCAAAAGCATGAGCCGCAAAACGATGCTTTACGGATTTTTCAAATCCCTCTTCCAAACGTTCATTAAATAAATCTTTTCCCATCAGTTTGATAAGTCCTGGCACATCATGAGGAACATACCAAGTATATTGCCAGCCATTACCCTCAATCCACTTATATCCACTTAAGATATCATAGTTGGGAATCCAATTTCCCATTGAATCTTTAGGAGTTTGCCACTTAGTTTCTACATTAAACTGATTTTTCCAGTTATTAGAACGTCTAAGAAAATAATTATAATCCTTTTTTTTACCAAGCGCTTTTGCTAACTGGGCAGTACAAAAATCAGTATATGCATAATCCAAAGTTTGACACGCAGCACTCTTCTCAACGGGAACATATCCCAAACGCTTATAAACATTTAGATTGCGTTGGCCAGCCCAACCTGAATTTTCAACTACTGCACCCTGCTCTGTAGCATTGTGTCTCACCGCATTCCACAGCTTATTTACATCATAGTTACGTATCCCTTTTTGATAGGCCCCGACCATCAATGCTATTTCATGTGTTACTTCCATAATGCCTGTATGTTCCAATCCCGTTGGACCGTTATTTGTCCATCCTGTTTTGTCAAACAACTCCAACTGTGTCAATACCCAATTATTCAAAATATCAGGTGAAATTAACGCAAGCAAAGGATTATAGTTCCAAAAAGAATTCCAGAAAGCATCTCCTCCATACATTGGATGATTTACTTTTTGAATCCGCTCTAAAGGATCTCTATATCTTCCATCAACGTCACTCCAAGTCTGTTTTGCATACGCACGGAATAAATTGGTGTAAAATTTTTCCTTGTCAAGCTCATCACCTTCCACTTGAATCTTAGAAAGTAAGGTATTCCATTTATTATTTGCCTCTTTACGAACAGCATCAAAGTCCCAATTGTACGGTTTCAATTCTTCTTCAAAATTTCTCAGGCATCCCTGCTGGTCTACTAAAGAAAGAGATACTTGTACTAAAATAGATTCTCCTTTCTTAACATCAAATTCGACAAAACCTCCACAATCACCTTCAGATTTCCACTCTTTCACATCTTTCACTACCGAATCTTTATGCCATCCATTAAATCTTTTAAAAGGCTTATTAAAGCGAATATTATAATGAAGAACATAATCTCCTGCAGAACGCGTATCGGCATAACCTTCTATTTCATTATCTGAAACTATTTTGAAATATCCTTCATGAATATTCATCCCATATTCTGTTGGATAATTTAAATCCAGCAATACTCTTGCATCATTATAATCATTAGCAAAGGTATATTTATGAAATCCACAATGATTTGTTGCCGTAACTTCCGCCAGACAGTCAGCATCATATAAAAAAACTGAATAATAACCAGGTTCACCTTTTTCTGTATCCTTCAATATACGCGAATGATAACCCGCATTTGCCCCTCTATATGGAGAAGAGGTTGTCCCCTCCCAGGTTACCAAATCCTGAACAGACGGCATAATCATTAATCCTCCCATCATCCATGCATGTATATGAGCAAATCCCTTGACATTATTGATAGAATACTCGTATCCTCCCATCCAATGAGTATCTTGATTGTCAGGACCAAGCTGAACCATTCCATAAGGCACACTTGCGTAAGGGCCCAGCATAGGACGAGAATTTGACGTTCCTACAAACATATCTACATAATCAATCGCTCTCTTTTCTGTTGTTTGAGCAAATACAATGCTTTTTGGAAAAAAGAGACTTAATACAAATAAGAATAAAAAATTTTTTTTCATAGACATATAATTAATCCAATACAAAATACACTTCAATCAAATGACAATATATAATACGGTTTTAAATCAGTTACACCTTGACAATAAAAAAACTATAAAAAAGTTTAATCTTTTGCCTATATAATCAATAGTTCGTTAAAAATTCGCCACGCCTAAGCGGCTCTGGCAGTAAATAAAATGAGTTCTTTGAAAAGTTTGTCAATAACTTGCATGTCTGGGTTAATCCCGAACACGCAAATAAATCGTTCAAGCATATAAGCATTGTGTATGAAAGACTCGCAGGAGGATATGGAATAGGTTATTCCGAGCCTCTTACATGCCGCTTTGGCCAAGTTGACAGCAGCAAGCGATGCATTGAAGTGAAAATCCAACTTCCTGAAGTCGGTTGACTGGCAGTTGGTGATTCCTGCATGCTGCTTGCCATCTCTAAAGCAAAATTCCAACTGGAACCTGGTTCTGTAATAATCCAGCACCTCGCGTCCATCCATGGAATCGTCTGTAGAGAAGTAAAGCTGCCACTTGTCTGTCCTCCCGTCCATCGGATACCAGATGGCTAAGGAAACATACCTTTTGAGAGCTTTTGCATATACCCTCAATCCGTATAGCTTTCCCTTGTTCACCTCGTATTCCTTGCACCGGGTCAAATCCAAATTGGCAAAGTCAATCCTGCCGTCAAACCACTTGGGATGGCCACGTTTTCCTGTTTTCTGTTCCAATGTCGGATAGTACAGGATTACGTCATTCCGAAAGCGGCTGATGACATGGAAATCGTTCTCACACATAGGTGTTATGAATGTTTCCTTGGAAAAGAATGCGTCTGCAACCACCGTTCTGGACAGGCTCTGTAGCTTGTCTTTTCTACTGATAAGATAGCTGCTGTACCAGTCAACGAGGTTCTTGTCCATATTATCCAAGGTCTTACAATTCGGTGTCTGAATGGAACCTAAAGTCATGCATTCATGGTTGTCGATGGCAATGGCTTTTCTTTTGCCTGTGAGATGCTTGCTGATGATAGAGCCGTTGAACGCAAACCAGTCGAAAGTTTCATGCTCAAAAAGGTTACGATAAGTCTGTTCTGAGAAACAGCCATATCTGCCCAATTGGAGGAAGTTTATACGATCCGGGATGGCCATGAATAATTTCATGGTGTCCATGAACGTTTTTTCAAAAGGTTTTTGTATATTCGCTACTGATTTGAGAGCCGACAGGCACTCGGATTGGTATTGCATAAGGAGTGTTTCTTTAGTCATAATCAGAAGAGTTGAGAGACTTCTAATTTACTAAAAACCAGCGAATTATGCAATACTTCTTTACCTTTATTATCAGCAGGTTAGCACATTTTTTCAGCACATTTCTTCATGCTTAACCATTCGTTTTAGACAACATTTCAATGACCTCTTTAGTGTTTCCGAACCGACTTTTGCCGGTTTTATTGTTTAACTTTTAATTTTTCGGTAAAAATTTACCGAAGTATTGATTACAAATAAATGGTAATAATTAAATGTATTATATTATTCTATGAAAATAAGTAATTTAAAATTATATGGAAGAGTTTTACTTGGATACATCATAGTTGTCTTTACTATAGTTTGTATATCTCTAATTTTTATTTATCAGAAATTTAAGCTGCAAGAATTGATACATAAAAAAGAGCAAATTGATTTTGCTCGTAGTAAAGCTGCTAATATTCCTTTGTATTTTACAAAGTTAGCTTCTATAAGTGAATCTGTGTTCATATGGAATTATGATGATTATATAAAATATCAAAATAATTATTTAGAAACGGATAGCGCTTTACAAGAAATAAAAATATACTGTAAGGATTTTATTAATGCAAATCAAATTGATACTCTATGCAATTTCTTACAAAAGAAAGAATATTCTCTTGTACAGATTATGGAAATTATTAAATCTAAAGAAAAGTCAGATAGTATATTTTTAATAACCCATATCCCCAAAAAGATATTAAAGACGCGAGTGATAACACGTAAGAAAAAAGGTATAGCTGGATTTTTTGGAAAGACAGAAACTGTTCATGAGCCTTATTTTACAATAGATTATTCTAATGTAAATAGGAATTCAGATTTTATTCGAAAACAGTATTTACACCAAATTGAAAGTCAATTAGATAGTTTACAATATCAAAATGAAATATTAAATAAACAATTATATGATTTTATATATTCTTTAGACAAAGAAATTCAAAATACAATTATTGAATACAATAAGGAAATAGCAAAAATTCAAAAGATTTCATTTTACTTGATTGCTGTGATAATAACTATTGCCTTGGTTTTATTGATAATATCATTTATTATAATACGTTCTGACTTGTATAAGGAAGAAAAGATAAAATTCAAACTACAACAAGTTATTCGAGAGAACGGTGATCTACTTGAGATGAGAAAAAAAATAATCTTGACGGTTTCTCATGATATACGTGGGCCATTAGGTAATATTCACAATTGTGCAGATTTGGTTTCAGAGACCCGTGAAAAGAAGAAACGTGAGATTTATTTGGACGATATACGTCATTCATGTCACCATATTTTGCATCTTGTCAATAATCTGATGGATGCATATCGTATAAATGAAGCCGGTGATTTACGTAATGACATCCCATTTCATCTTGACCATTTCTTGCAGAGGATTTCAGATGAGTTTTCCCGTAAGGCAAATGTTAAGGCCCTTATTCTTTATACAGCTCATGAAAATTCAATATTGACAGTAAAAGGAGATGCAGACAAACTTGAACAAATTCTTGATAATTTGTTGACAAATGCAATAAAGTTTACACCGTCCGGTTCTATCCGTTTTTATACAAAATATTCTGATGGAAAACTGCAGGTTGAAATTAGTGATACTGGTATAGGTATGGACAGTGAAACCCTGAAAAGAATATTTGCTCCATTTGAGCGTGCCGCACAGAATGTCAATTCTGATGGTTTTGGTTTGGGACTTTTCCTTACCAAAGGATTAATTAAGGTTTTGGAAGGAAAAATGGATGTGGAAAGTACACTCGGTAAAGGAAGTATGTTCAGACTGGAACTTCCTTTACCTGAAACGGATGAGTTAGTTGAGGAAGACAATTCGGACTGTAATTTGATAACCATGTTGCCTAAGAATGTTCTTGTAGTGGACGATGATCCTATACAACTGAAAATAGCGGAAGATATGCTTGGGCGCAAAGGTATATCTTGTAAAACCTGTATGAATGTATGTGAAGTCGTGGCTGCTCTCGGAAATTCTGAGTATGATTTGGTTTTGACAGATGTACAAATGCCTGATACTGACGGATTCGGTTTGTTAAGACTGCTTCGCAATTCGGACATTGGTAATTCAAGAACCATTCCTGTTGCTGTCATGACTGCTCGTAGTGACGGGAATTCCGGAATCTATGAAAAAGAAGGATTTGCAGGTTGTATTCATAAGCCGTTCAATATCCATGGGCTGCTTGCTTTTTTATCCTCTGTTGTATCTCGGACACAAGTTTCAGTTTCCGGAGATTTTGATTTTTCCAGTTTATTGGAGAACACGGATGATCATTGTCACATGCTTTCTCTAGTCGTTATGGAATCTGAAAAAGAATTGGAGGAGATGGAATCAGCTGACAGAATAACCGACCGTGAGACCATGAGGAAAATAATACATCGGATGATGCCAGTGTGGGAAATGCTTGGAAAAGACAATATCTTACGTGATTTTCAAAGGATACTGCATGATAGTAATATTCAAAATGAAACTATTCATGAGCATGCAATACAAATCATGGAGTGGCTTAAAATATTAATAGAAGAAACAAAAAAAGAACTGAAGAAATATGAAAATACTGATAGTTGAAGACAATATGATACTCTGTGGCTTGATTGAAAAATGGCTACAGAAGGCTGGTTATGATGTATTGACGGCTATAGATGAACCTGGCGCACGTTGTATTCTAAAAAGAAATGAAGTAAATATGGTATTGGGAGACGTTCGTCTGCCGGAAGGTGACGGTATCAGCCTTCTGGAATGGATGATGCGTTCTAAGATGGAAGTTCCATTTATTGTCATGACAGATTATGCCTGTATCACGGATGCAGTCCGTGCTATCAAACTAGGTGCTAAGGATTATTTGCAAAAGCCTGTTCATCAAGAGCAACTGATAGAATTAGTACATAGTATGCTTAAACAACCTGTTATTGTACGTAAAGAACGTTCTTTTGTTGAACGTACCAGTGAAGCTGCCAGAAAAGCCGCTTCACTGGCTCGTCGTGTGGCACCGTCGGATCTTTCTGTTATGATACTTGGTCCGAGCGGAAGCGGTAAGGAAGTGATAGCCCAGATGATACATCGTTATAGTGACAGGCGTGACAAGCCATTCGTTGCTGTCAATTGTGGAAGCATACCCAACGATTTGCAGGCTTCAGAATTTTTCGGTGCAGTCAAAGGAGCTTTTACAGGAGCTGTTACTGATAGGAAAGGACATTTTGAGACGGCCAATGGAGGAACCTTATTCCTGGATGAAGTCGGTAATATGCCGTATTCCATGCAGATTCTTCTTCTGCGTGTCCTTCAGGAAAAGGAATTTAATCCGGTAGGAAGTGATAAAGTGAAACATACGGATGTACGTATTATTTCTGCTACAAATGAGGATATGAAAAAAGCGGTGGAGGAAGGTCGCTTTCGTGAGGATTTGTATTATCGTCTTGCAGAACTCGAAATTGTTCAACCGCCATTAAAATATTGCAAAGACGATATTCTTCCGCTTGCCGAATTCTTCAGAAAAGAACATTCCGGTAGAATCCGTGTCAAGAATGAGGGATTTACCGAAGAAGCGAAAGCATGTATGTTGGGATATGACTGGCCGGGTAATGTGCGGGAATTGAACGCAAAGATCAAACGTGCGGTAATTGTTGCGGATAATGCATTATTGGATATCAGTGACTTGGGACTGGACAATGTAGATTGTAGTGACAATTCGGATATTCGTATCATTCAGGAAAAGGAAAGGATACGAAATCTGCTTGAGAAAAATCATGGTAATGTCAGCAAGACAGCAGCGGAACTCGGTTGCAGTCGTACAGCCCTGTACAAGAAAATGAAGAAACTTGATCTGAAGTAATCTTTATTCTTTAAGGCGGTATACCAGTCTGCATATATTGTTTCGGAATGTTTTGGACTCATGCAAAGTCCATTGTCCGAATTGAATCTTTCCGGTTATGTTTTTCCCACTTTTGTATGATATTGGAAGCAGGTAAATGACCAGTTCATCTGCGAGTCGGAAGAGAAATACTCCACCAGCATATTCGGCACTTTTTTCGTCCTGTACTTTCATAAAGAAGGTACAGTTATTGTCTCGTCTCTCTTTTGCATTCATCAAATCAAGCATACCGTAATGCGGATACATGTTGAATGTAGCCCGCTCTTCCCAAAAAGGGAAGCCGTTCCGGTCTGTCCTGAGCCATTCCATCAGTTTCTCATTTTGGTCCGGCAGGAAACCGTCCAATGTGACGGGCATAATAATCTGAACTTTTGCCATACCTCTGCTATTAAAAATAAAAGCATGAAACCCATGCTTATTTCGAACAGAGGCTCTGACAAAGCCCAACACAGAAACTCGCATGGGCTCACGCTATAAGGTATAGCATAAGCCTCACGCAATAGCCTCTGTGTTTATGAATTTGTCAGATTCCTGTTCGAGACGTCTTGCGACTTATGTATATAATCGACGGAAAACATCCCGTAATCCGCCGTTATGTTCTATTTCAAGTTCAAAGATAAGGAATGTTCCCTGAAAATCAAACTGATTCAGGATTTATTTGTCATTCTGTATCTATTCAGCTTTTCTTTTCTCCTCTTCTGCACTTTCTATTCCCAGCCGTTCACATAGTTCCGGGTCGTTCTTTATACGTTCCATTTCATCGTTGATGATAGCCTGGGCATCCGCCTTTATCTGGTCATAATTACGCTGTATCTGCTGGAGCATGATGTCATTCCCTTCACTGTCCTTGAATGTGTTGATAACCGGGATTTTTTTATAAGCCTTTTCTTCCGCACTTACTTTGGCATGGTCCACGATAATTTCCGCATGGAAAATCTTCTGGTCTATTTTCTCACCGAAATTATCCGACACGGAACCGACAAACGTACCCTGTGAGAGGTTGGAAATCTTGGATGCAGGAATCAGGGAATCCAGCTGGGTATTGATCGATGTAGAAACATCCTGACGGTTGATGGATATGGACTGTCGTTTCTGAAGGATTTTTCCAAAGCGTTCGGAAAGTGTCTTGGCTGTTTCACCTACCACCTGACCGCTGAATATGTTGCCGACTGTATTTTGAATCACCTTGCTTTCCTTTTCACCGTAGTCACGGTTAAGCTGGCTGAAATCCTGAAATCCCAGACAGACCGCCACCTTGTTGGAACGTGCCGTTGCTATCAGGTTGTCCAACCCTCGGAAATAGATGGTAGGAAGCTCATCTATAATGACCGTGCTTTTAAGCTGCCCTTTCTTGTTTATCAGTTTGACGATTCTGGAATTATACAGTCCGAGCGCAGCGGAATAGATGTTCTGTCGGTCCGGATTATTGCCCACACAAAGGATTTTAGGCTCCTTCGGATTATTGATGTCCAGAGAAAAATCATTGCCTGTCATGACCCAGTACAGCTGTGGAGAAATCATTCTGGTAAGCGGAATTTTCGCGGAAGCTATCTGGCC
>CAJTXN010000024.1 GCA_910583605.1 uncultured Lachnospiraceae bacterium | reverse complement strand
TCCGGCATCTGCCTTCTCTAAACATCAAACGCCAACCCTGTTTCGCAATTACCTAAAAACTTTGTACCAATTGCTTTCGCTATATCTGTTGTTTTAACAAAGCTTTTTATAAAATACTTCATAATGATTATTTCAAGACCAATATATTATAAAACAATAAAACCTACATTTGTATATTCCATTATCAGCATCTGAAATTATACAAATGTAGGTATATTCAATCTTTAAATATTTTAATAAAAATCCATTTCTTCTATATTTATACACCTTATCTTTTGTATAACCCCTTTGATCTTATCAATTAAAATTCTACAAATCATTATTTAGTAAATTAATATTACCATAATTTATCAAAACCTGTCAATATGTATATTCTAAAACAGAAATCCAAAAACCCCACAACTAAAAGCTGCCATCTCTTTTAATTTTTCACCGGCGACATTTCCTTTCCTGATACAATAGTGAAAAAATCTGCCGATTATTTTCATATCCTTTCCCCATTCCAGTACTTTTCCGGCAAACAGATAAATATATATTCCGGCGAGGTAGGTATTTTCTCAATCTTTTTCCGGATATTTGTCATATTCACCCGCAGTGTCCTGCTGTTGCCATTGGTATAGGGTCCCCATATTTTCTGCATCAGCATTTTGTATGTAACCACGTTTCCGGCATTCAGGGCCAGCTACTCCAGTATCCGGTATTCGATAAGCGGAAAATGTATCTTCTGGTTTCGTACCGTAACCAGACGCCTGTCAAAGTCAATTTCCAAATCTTTTGCTTTATAGGGATGGGTATGTCCACCGGTTCCTCTTCTGCGCAGAACGGAAAAGATTCTTGCCTTCAGTTCCTGATTATAAAAAGGTTTCACAATATAATCATCTGCTCCGGCATACAAGGCTTTTACTTTTCTGGCAGCCGCATCAGACTCTGATATAACAATGATCGGACAATCCGACCACTCTCTTATGCAGCTTATGATTTCCATTCCGTTTATATCTCTTAATTTCAAATCCAATAAAACAATATCCGGACATAAGCTGGTACTTAACTGTAAGCCCATGGTTCCGTTATCCGCTTCATATATTTTATAATTTTCCGGATTCAGAAGATTTTTTATCAGGCAATGCATATTTGTATCTTCATTAATCAATAATATTTTCACTTTATCACATAGCTTCATTCGTTCCATATTACCTCCTGTATATCTTTTGATAATCAGATTCGAATAGAAGCCTTCTCTTTCTGCCCATCCAAGAGATGTATATAATTGATAATCTTCCATAAAGGAATCATACATCTCCTGTACAGATAAACGGTGATCCGGTAAATGAAATACGGAAATAACACCATCGCAAAAACAATGGCGGCAAAAGCAGCCTCTTTCCCCATCCCGTACCGGTTCTGTCTGTGCCGGCAGACAGTCGGATATGGATGGAAGAGAATTAAACTGAAAACAGCATACAATAAACAGAATCATACCGTATATCCTTATATTCCGTTTCTCCATATTATAAACCAATATCAGCACCGCCTTTCCTGTCTGTTTTCTAAAAAACAGTATAACATAAAATAAAACAAATAAATAAATAGCGGTTTTAATATATGGTCAACGCCTGTCAGCTTCAACCATATATCAAAACCGCTATTTATGTAATATTTAATGTTCGATTACAAAATCTTACAATAACTCATCCACTTTAAGCCCCTTCAGGTCTTCCGCTACCAGTTTCATCTTATCTGCAATGTTTTCTACTTCCTTCTTTACGTCTGTGCGGATAGCATCCATTTCCAATACGTTTCTCATCTGTCTGTCTATATCGGAATCCTGTTCCGAAGTTTTCTTCTCTTCTTCCGCTTTCTCCGGATTTGCCAGCCTCTCCAGTTCTTCGATTCTTTCTTTGATTTCTTCGATCTGTTCTTCTTTTTCTTTTTTCTCTTCTGCTTTTTCTTCTGCCTTTTCTTTCTCTTCTTCCATCTCTTTGTCCAGATGGTCTTTAACTTCATCCACTAACATTCCATAGATTTCATCTTTTGCGGCATCCAGAATGTCTTCTTTTTCTTTCGTGGCATCTACCATTGGATGATGTTTTAAACGCTCTTCTTTAATTCCGCGAATCGTAGCATTTTCTATAATAATGCCTTTCTTGGCTTCCTTGAGGTTTTCCTTCAATTCATTCATCGGTTCATATAATTCCATGGAACGTTGCTGAAACTCTGTTAAGCCCTGCTCATCAATCTGATTCAGACGCTCCTTCTCTTCATCGGTAAGCTTGATTTCCGGATCAGCCTCAGCATCTTTTCTCTTTTCCAGCAGCATTAAATCCTTATATTCCTGACTGTCCTTATCAATCTGATAGCCTTCCCGCAGTTTCTCCATCTCTGTCTCGACGGCTTCCATCTCTTCCGTTATCTCTTTGCTCTGTTTTTCATAATCGCGGATTTTAGCATATCTGGACTTAATGTCTTCATCAACCTTCTTTTCATTGGAGAAAGCATCGGTTATAACCTTCATAGCCTTATTTCTGGCTTCTTCCCTCTTCTGTACCACCGGGTCTTTCACCAGATTCAAGTCTCCGGCAAATACATTTCCTCCTTTGGCTTTACCCTTCTCTTCCTGATTTGCAGTTCTCTGAAGCCTCGGGTCGTCACTTAAAAAAATACTTCCGTTTTCATTTATCTTCATAATCTCACCTTTCCAATCCTCTTGTATAAAATAAATTATTTATGTAAATTATAATCTATTATTTATATCGTCAGTTTTTGGAAAATAATAACTCTTCTGATTAAGATTATTCCGCCTTTTTTTTCCATGGCATATTGCTTATTTTATCGTATAAGAATATCACCGCCAGGCCGCTGACAATTCCGGTCATGGCCCCCACCGCCACATCCGACGGGTAATGTACTCCCAGATACATTCTGGAAAATGCTATCAGGGCTGCAAGTATCATAAATAAAATCCCATAACGACGGGGCAGTCCGTGAAACAAAACCATCGCCGCCGCAAAAGAACTGGAAGTATGCCCCGATGGAAAAGAAGAACTCTTCATGCTTCCGATCACACTGGTCAGTCCTTCTACCACATCATACGGTCTGGTTCTGTCAAAAATGCCTTTTAATATAACATTGTTAAAAACACTGGCAAAAATCAGTGCAAAAGCTGACATTATCCCAATGTTACGGGTCTTTTTACAGATGAGCAATATAATCGTGACCAGAATCCATATTCTCCCTTTGTCCCCAAGCCGGGTTACTGTCAGAAAAAACGGAGTGAGTATCTCATTTCGAAAATTGTTCTGCAGCCACAATAATATAGAGCCATCCAGATTTAACAGGAACTCAATCATTTAAATTCTCCTTCCACTATTTATCCGTTTCCGGTTTAATATGTACTCTTACGATTTCCGAGCGGGAACCTGTTCGAAACGGATATCCCCAGCCGCCGGCTCCGGAAGATATGATAACGGAATAGTCTTTATACGTTTCATGACCGTAATAATACTTCCTGGTCAGCCCGTTAATCAATCCCTTGGGCCATACCTGACCGCCATGGGTATGACCGGACAGCTGAAGGTCACAGCCTATATCTCCGCAGGCTTCCACATCCTTCGGCTTATGGTCCAGAACCAATATAAAATCTTCCATATCCACGCCTTTTATCAATTCGTCAATGGAAGCCCTGTTTCCGGTCAGACTTCCACCCTCATCTTCCCTTCCGACAATAACAAATTCATCATTCAGCCGGAAGGTCTCATCCGAAAGCACATGGATTCCTGCCTCTGACATTGCAGTATCCAGTTCCAGTACCGTAAACTTTTTATCCGTCCGGTAAGGCTGCCGGTCATGATTTCCATATATATATAATACTCCGAATTCACTTTGAATAGTGCCTGCCGCCTGAAAAAACTCCTGCATTTCCTGTTTTGTTGTATTTTCATCGGTAATATCACCGCATAAAACCACAATATCCGTGTTTTCGGCAGATATGTCATCACAGATTTTTTGAAACTTTTTAATATCCATTGTAGTTCCAAAATGGATATCCGACATTAGTACAATATCATATCCCTGACTACGGATATTTTTCCCGGTCGCAACCGTATATTCCTTATTTCCAATGGTAGTCATGTTGAAATAACCATAAATCAGGACTGCCGCCATTAATACTGCCGGAAACAGCCCGCGCCGGACCAGCTTCTCCCATATCTGATTTTTTTTCTTAAAACCATAGAACACGATCAGATGAAACACTTCCACCACTAAGGCAAATGCTACCAGATGGCCTACAAAAAATTCCCCGAATCCCCATTTATTTGTCCGGCAGACGGCCAGACAGGCAGAGATAACTAAAATAATGCCATAAACAATCTTATTCTTTAACTTTGGAAAATAAGATAATAACATTCTTCTAAAGTAAAAATAGAGAAAAATACCGGAAAACAGTACAACCGTAAAAATTCTGAAAAGTATTGCTGTCATATTCATTACCCGATTTTCCAAGCACAATATTTCCTGTGTTTGAAAAATATTCCTTTCTTTTTTCTTTTATGCTATTATACTAAATGAAGTTGACTTTAAGTCAATGATTTTCTTATTAACTTTTGCTCAGGCAATTGCAAAACTAATAGAAAGGAATATAAATGAATTTACCGATTAATGTAACTCAAACCGATTTATCCGATATATTGTTAAATATTGCACCGGTACGTCCGGTTTTTATCTGGGGTGCGCCGGGCATCGGAAAATCCGCACTGGTAGAACAGTTTGCCGATGCGGTAGGACTTCCCTGTGTATCTTTACTGGGCAGCCAGCTTGCTCCCGAAGATATTATTGGTATCCCTCAGATCAAGAACGGAACGTCCGAATTTCTTCCCCCTAAGATGATTGCCAGAACAGAACCCTATGTATTATTTCTGGATGAACTGAATGCCTGTTCCCAGGAGGTGCAGAAAGCATTTTACAGTCTGATTCATGAGCGGAGGGTAGGCGAATATCATCTGCCGGCTGGAAGCGTTGTGATCGGCGCCGGCAACCGCGCCCAGGACAGCGCCATTGTAAAAACCATGTCCTCCGCCCTGATCAACCGGATGTTTCATGTCCAGCTGAAAGCGGATGTAAAACAATGGCTGAGCTGGGCATACGAGGCTGATATCCATCCCTGGATTACAGACTATATTACGCAACGTCCGGACCATCTCTTTTCGGAACCGCCAAAAACGGAAGAACCCTACTCAACTCCCCGCTCCTGGCATATGCTCAGCGATGCCTTAAAGGAATACGGAGCCGGCACACGGGAAATTTCAGAGGAAACACTCCGCATATTAGCCTATGGCTGTATTTCCGCCTCTCATGCAGGAATGTTCTCCGCCTATACCAAACAGTTGAAAAACTCCCATCTGCTCAGCGATATTATCAAAGGTGAAAGCCGGTGGCCGTCCGGACCGGAGGAACGGGATGTTCTCTACTTCCTCGCCCAGTCATTCCGGGCACGTCTGTTACACGACCTGCCGAAAAGCAAGCAGAAACTGAACAGGGATTCCCAGTTTTTTGCCCATCGTGCCAAAGCGCTGATCAAAGATTTATCAGCCATTAACTACGAAATTGCCCAGATGGTTGTATCCGCCGATAAAGGAGAAGTTCTTCCCGAATGGTTTATGTTTGAAATTGTCAGAGACCTTCCCCGTCTGGTTCCTTCTGATACATATAAATAAATTGAATCCTGTATAATCTGCAGGATTCAGGAAAGCAGGTAATACTCTTATGGCCGCAAAAAAATCTTCCGGTAAACCACATAAAAAGATTCATCCAAACGAGGAAAAACTACAATACGGAATATCCATTATAAAATCACACCCGTTGTTTTTTCAGCTTTATAAGCAGATAATCATACATGACAAAATCCTAATGGGAAAAGACTGTGCCGCTTACGTGGACAGCAGCGGATATATTTATCTAAATAAAGATATTTTCTTAACAGAGAGTCAGTGGGCATATGCCATTGCACACTGTGAACTGCATCTTGCTTTCGGACATTTCGATGCCGATCGTATGCCGGGATACACAACCGAACAGCCCGATGGTACCCTTATAAAAACACCTTCGTTCAATAAATATATCTGGAATGCCGCATGTAATATTTATATCGCAAAATTTCTCCATGATATCGGTTCTTTTACTCCGATTTGTCCGGACCCGGTTACGTCCTTTCCCGGAAGCCTTACCGATGAACTTAAAATCTATGATTATCTTATGGAACACAAGGCCCCGGAATCGGACCAGCGGTATGGAACGGCCGGTGCCGGGCGACTGGACATGAGGGGACTGGAACGGCCTCTGGTCTATAATAAAAACCTGAATAACCGATATACCTCCCTGTTTGCCAATGCTCTTGCACATTCCGTTTCTGATGCCGTCAGCAAGGCAGGCGGACACGACAAAGCTTCCGCCCACCCGGATACCAATATCACCCGGGCGGCCGGATGGTTTATCGACCATTATCCGCTGCTGGGCGGGCTTGCCGCTTCCTTTCGTATTGTTGAGGATTACCGCTATTGTATCCGGAATGAAATCCAGATTGCAGCCATAGATGTTACAGCGGGTGAAATTTATGCTAATCCCGCCCTTAATCTCAGCACTGATGAATGGCGTTTCGTTCTGGCCCATGAATATCTTCATGCCGGATTGCAGCATCACCGGAGATGTCAGGGGCGGGATTCCTATCTCTGGAATGTGGCCTGTGACTTTGTTATTAACGGCTGGCTTCGGGATATGCAGATCGGGCAGATGCCTGCCGACGGATTGCTGTATGACGAATCCCTGAAAGGAATGTCAGCTGAATCCATTTATGACAGGATACAGACGGACTTAAAAAAGTACTCAAAACTTTCTACTTTTCGCGGATACGGAAAAGGCGACGTCATTGAAAATGGTTCTCCGGTCTTCGGCAGCAGCCATACCGGTACAACCCTGGATGATTTCTGCAAAAATGCTTTGATGCAGGGACTGGAATATCATACTTCCAATGACAGAGGATTTATTCCTGCGGGACTGATCGAAGAAATCCGCGCTCTTGCCATGCCGCCGATTCCCTGGGATGTGGAACTGGCCAACTGGTTTGACTGTCATTTTCAGCCTTTGGAAAAAACACGAACCTATGGCAGACCCAGCCGCAGACAGGGTTCTACCCCAGACATTCCACGGCCCAGATATGTCCGACAGGATATTCCCACAGACAGCCGTACGTTCGGTGTAGTGGTAGATACCTCCGGTTCCATGTCATCAAAGCAGATCGGCATGGCGCTGGGTTCCATTGCCAGCTATGCCGCTGCCAAAGACGTTCCTTTTGCAAGGGTTGTTTTCTGCGATGCAAGGGCCTATGATGCCGGATATCTTGCACCGGAAGATATTGCCGGCAGGGTCAATGTAAAAGGACGGGGAGGAACCGTTCTCCAGCCCGGAGTGGATATGCTGGAATCGGCAGAAGACTTTCCGAAAGACGGACCTATTCTGATCATTACGGACGGATTTATTGAAGATAAAATGACGATACGGCATGAGCACGCATTTCTCCTGCCGAAAGGAAATCGCCTGCCGTTTCGGACCAGGAGTAAGGTGTTTTATTTTGAATAGTAAATTTAAATCAACCTCAATCCGCAAAAAAAAGGATGCGAACCAACAGACCAAACTTTGGTTGATTCGCATCCTGTATGTCCCTGTCTTTCCTTAAAACAGATTACATGAAATCCGCATAGCGTACACTTCCCTGTACATTATATGCGCCGGTAGCCGTATAACCACTGGCAGCATTCGCCTGCGTAGTCATATAATAATTTACAAGAGAAGCACTGCTGGCAATAGAAGCACCATAGTCTTTGAAGAATTTCTGTACATCGGACATATCTGATTCTTTAAATGTCTCATCATCAATCGTCATTCTGCCATTCTTATCCACACTGATGCCAAACTGTTTAAGTGCCTCCGCATTTTGCGCCGTTTTTTCCCTGATTCGGGACAGATTTGCTGATACACCGGAATTCGAACTGAATTTGGCCGCATCAAGCATATCGTTGTAATTGCTTACAAAACTCTTTGTCGTGGCAAGAATTTTGTCAATATCATATGTCTCATTGCCATCCTTATCCTTTACCTTTTCAAATAATTTACCAGAGGCAAGCAATTCGCTGTCTGCCTTAAGAGATGCGGCAGCGGAACCCGGCGTGTTGTTAGTCTTATCAGTAGTCGTCGTACTTGCGCCTGCCGCAGCGTTCGCAAACTGAAGACGCGACATAACCGTGGAGCCATAGCTTGTGATATCTTTGGCTGAAAACAGCTCCTGTACCTTTGAGATATCTGTTGCCTTCAGCTTGCTTTCATTCATCTGAAGCGTTCCGTTTTTATTGATTGTAATGCCCATTTCCGAAAGCTTATCGGCATTCGCAGCGGTACTGCGCATCATAGCTGCCACATGTGATGTCTTGCCTGACAATGTGGATTGTTTTGCCGTACTCACAACATTATTATACTGCGTCACATAATCTTTCACTGCAGAAACTACCTTGTCTGCCGCAGTCTGGCCATTCTCCGTGTCTGTATAGGTCTTTTCATTCTGTAACGTGGATACAGAACCTCTCAGGCTCGAAATCCCACTGGTCAGATTCGCATTTGCCTCCTGCACTTCTTCTGAAACCTTCGGATTCCTCCGCTCTTCCAGAAGTTTTTCAAGAACATTACTTGAACGGCTTTTCGTGCTGCCAGTCGCCGAATCCGAATCATATCCTCTGCCATAATAAGCCTTCAGAAGTCTGGCATAACTGCCGTTCTTTATGCTGGCATAATCTGAGAAAAGATTCTGACTTCCACTATTAAATGAAAAACTTTGGAACAGGTTAGAGTTATAATTTGTACTCATAGTCATCACTCCTTTGATTAAAAAATATGAACTTCCATGTTTTTACACTTACTATACTTTATTTATCGTCATAAAATTCCTTATAATTAATATTAGTGTAACACATTTATCCAGAAATTGCAAGATATGACATCTGATGAAAGAAGAATGTTGAGTCTTTCAATGGAATTGTGAATTCAAAAGCTCTGTCAATTTTATTTTTACTGCTATTAAAGCTTCTTCCGGACTGCTAATATCCCAAACGGTTTCTTCCATCGGACAGATTCCTGTTCCGGCGCGGTTTATGATTTTGTCGACGGAACAGTCATACAAGGACTGAATATCATATCGTTCCAATGTATCTATGGCCCCCCTGCTCATCACCGGTGCATATACCGTCTTCACACCCAGCAGTATATATAAAAATGCGGCAGCTTTACCTACCACTTTATCGGCAGCACAAAATCCTTTGAATTCCTTATCGCTGCCCCAAAAGCCTTGAAGTTGTATTTTGGTACTGGTCTTTTTGCCATAATTATTCACCCTATTACATTTTACTGTTCACCTTTCTTCTTGGATATGTCTACACTGTTCTATTAGTTAGCCAAAATAATTCATAAAATGTAATCGAGAAAATTTTGTGTTCTTTATGAAATCTTCAAAAACATCAGCTATTCTTTTCCCATAATCAAAAGAAAGGACAGTACAGACTATGGAAATGATTTTGAAAACAACAAACCTCTGCAAATCTTTCAGCGGACAGACGGCTGTAAACAACATATCGCTGAACATTGAAAGAAATTCCGTCTATGCACTATTGGGACCGAATGGAGCCGGACAGTTTTCTCTTGGTATGAAACAGCGTCTTGGAATTGCGGTTGCATTACTAAACAACCCGAAACTGCTCATACTTGATGAACCAACCAACGGGCTTGACCCGATTGGGATTGAAGAACTTAGAGAGCTTATTCGTTCTTTTCCGGCTAAAGGTATTACGGTTATCCTGTCCAGTCACATTCTTTCAGAAGTGCAGCAGATAGCCGACCATATCGGCATTATCGCGGGTGGCGTTCTTGGATATGAGGGAAAATTGAACGCAAACGAAAATTTGGAACAGCTTTTTATGGACGTTGTAAAAAGCAATCACAGGGAGGGTTAAGGCATGGACTATCTAAAATCAGAACATTTGAAATTTAAGAGGACAATATCGAACAAACTGATTTTCATTGTTCCACTAATCACAGCTATTTTTGCGTGGCTTATGGGTGGATTTATGGGGTATCAGTACATGACGCTTTACTGGTGGTATGCGTTCTTGCTTCCGGGAGCAATCGCAATTTTGTGTTCTTTGTCACACAGAAAAGAAGAAAACGCCGGGAAATACTATTCGGTATTTTCTATGCCTGTGAACCTTTCAAAATTTGAATTTGCTAATGGCATTATCTTAATCGAAAAACTGCTTGTTTCAGCGATATTTTTAGCATTGCTTATCTCTATCAGTAATATCATTTCTCCGGCAACGGCAGTATATTCTCTTTTACACAGCATTGCAGGAAGTATCGGGATTATCCTTGCGTCTGTCTGGCAAATCCCTTTGTGTCCGTACTTAGCACGCAAAACGGGATTGTTTGTGCCGATTGTGTTAAATACAATACTTGGGATTGTTTTATCTGCTGCTACTGCATTAGGAAATACAATAGCATGGTGGTTTGTACCGTATTGTTGGGCACCAAAACTGGCAGAACCGCTTATGGGAATTGAAATAAACGGAACTTTTTCGGGAAATTGTGGATTTTCTATAGCCGTTATGATTTCCATTGTGTTGTCAATATTCTTGTTTCTTATTTTATCCTATGCCGACACAAAGGATTTTTCCAAAGGGAGGTAGACGGAAATGGGTTTTATTTATGCGGTTCGTTCTGAACAGGAAAAAACGAAGCATACACCGTTTTGGGCTATTCATTTTTGTGTGCCTGTTATGGGGGCATTGTTATTTCTTGCTTACTATTTCCAGTATGGCAGCACAGCAGATAGTAAAAAGCTCAAAATGATATTAGAAATTACGACAACGTTTTTTCCATTGTTGATAAGCGTTATTGTCGGCCTGAATGTTGCACTGGAAGAAAAGGCTTCACACTTCCAAACGCTGCTTGCTGTACCGAACCGACACAAAAATATGCTTGCAAAATTAACTTATCTTTATAGTTCGGGAGTATTTGCATTGTTCTTTCTGTTCTTGCTATTTGTGGTTGGCATACATCTTTTGGGAATGGCTGATACAGTGCAGCTCGGAATGCTGACCGGAGCCACAGCCGGGATTGCATTTTGTAATTTGATAATATACATCCTGCACTTGTTCCTTAGCTTCAAATTTGGATTAGGGTTATCCCTGTTTTGGGGCGTGTTTGAAAGTTTGCAATGTATCTTATATAGCAATATCGAACTAAAAGGCATAGCGAGGTATATTCCCTTTTCATGGTCTATGAATTGGGTAAAGGATATTTTGAGCCGACAAATTTTCAACTATGGAGCGGAAAAAATATGGATTGCAGCATTAACGACAGGCGGCTTGCTGCTGACCTTATTATGGTTTTCTCATTGGGAAGGACGGAAAAATTATGAATAAAAATAGAAAAATGTTAATAGTCTTGCTATTTGCTTTTGTTGTATGCTTTTCTCTTGCGGGCTGCTCTTTACAGGAAAAAATCAAGGAATATTCCAGTGATAAAGAGCAATGCTATCTGAACGCAGAGAATGTGACGCAATTCTCCTTTAAGGGAAACGACTATACGATTTTGGAGGACACCGTTTCTAATGGCGGGCTTGGGGAATGGACTGGATATATCCGGCAGCTTGCAGCGGTAGACGAAACAGGAAAAGTATTGCTTCAAGAAAACATAGAAGCCGCTACCTTTCGGACGTTGGCAGATTTAGCGGATAAAGCCCCGGAAGCTGCTTATATTATCCCATTCTTGAATGTGTACGCAGCCCCCAACGCTGACGATTATCTGATTGTAGATGTAAACGGAGGGTATCACAAAGCTGTTAGAAAAGAAAATATCAAAGACACAGATACGGTCTTTGACTTCAAGGACACAGAGCAGTCTATGAGTGGAAAGTTTGAAATCAATCCCGAAAATGCAACGCAGCTTCTTTGTGACGGGATTATTTATCAAGTAACCTCTGATACCGTATCAAATGATGAATTGGGAAGCTGGATTGATATTCTTGCAGAAAGCGTTACATTCGATACGGAAACGAAACGCCCTTTGTCCAAAGAAGATTTGAACAAGATTGACTGGAACGGAAAAAACGCCGGACAGAGGCGGGAACAATGGTTTTACACAGATGTTTACGAGATTTACGGTACAGATAAAACAGAAGCGGTTGCGGTAAAAATAAATAACCGCTACTATATTGCAGAGCAGAAATGACCGCTTTTCTGCCCTTGCGGATTATGCTATAATACGAAAAGAGCAACGAAAGGAGGCGACACTATGGCAGCAATCCTTATGGTTGATGATGAACGACCTATTTTAGAGCTTGTGAAAAATGGGCTGCAAAAAGACGGACATTTCATTACTGCCTATACGTCTGCCGCACAGGTTCCGCTTGATAAGCTGAACAGATACGATTTGATTATACTGGATATTATGATGCCGGATATGGACGGATTTTCTTATTGCAATAAAATCCGTTCATTGGTGGACTGCCCTATTCTCTTTTTGACAGCTAAGACAATGGAAAATGATATTACATTCGGGCTTGGCTTGGGGGCAGACGACTATCTGACAAAACCATTCCGCATTGCGGAGCTGCGGGCAAGGGTAAATGCCCACTTACGCCGGGAACACAGGGAACGGCATACCGCCCTTACCTTTGAACGGATAAAAATTGATTTGTCCGCAAAGGAGCTACGGGTAGATAATACACCTGTTCCCCTAACCAAAAGTGAATATCTGATTTGTGAATACCTTGCAAGAAATAAAGGACAGGTATTTTCAAAAGAACAGATTTATGAAGCTGTTTTGGGCTTGGAGGGCGACAGCGATAATTCTACCATTTCCACTCATATCAAAAATATCCGGGCGAAATTAAGCAAATTGGATATTCAGCCGATAGCGACAGTTTGGGGGATAGGGTACAAATGGGAATAAAAAAACCAACATCATTGAAAGCGTCTTTTTGGAAATTTTTATGTATGCTGCTGATTGGGCTAATGGTTTCGGTAGCTATTCCATTTAGCCTTATCCTTGCCGGAACCAGAATGGGCTTTATTACTTATGCGGATTATTCAGAACGCAGCGCAAAAAATCTTGTTCCAATTATTGCCGCAACGCCGGATTTAACAGATGTACAGCTTCCTATGGGGTGCAAGTACCTAATACTGGATAAGAATTATCAAATGAGGGAAACGTCTTTAGAGGGCGACGATTTAGACAGGGCTATGGAGTATGCCCTATCTGGAAAGATAAACGAAAACCTCAACAAGCAGTATCTATTCGTTACCCGTGAAAATGAATATGTGGTGCTTCAATATTACATTGGCTCACAGTTTATAAATGAATGGTTCTATAATCATTTTCCCTCACCGGAAATTCTGCTATATATCCTCATGGGGATAAACTGTATCGCGGTCTGCGTGATATTAACGGCGAAGTTTGCAAAAAATATGCGGGCGCAGCTCTCCCCACTTTTTGAAGCAACAGAAAAAGTGGCAGAACAAAATCTTGATTTTGAGGTGGGACACTCAAAAATCAAAGAATTTGAAGATGTGTTATGTTCTTTCTCTGATATGAAAAATAACTTGAAATCATCTTTAAAGAAACAATGGAGTGCGGAACAATTACAAAAGGAGCAGATAGCGGCACTTGCTCACGATTTGAAAACGCCTTTAACTGTCATTCAAGGAAATATCGACTTGATAAGCGAAACAGAGCTTGACGACGAACAGCAGTTATATGCGGGGTATATTATAGAAAGTTCCGGGCAAATGGGCGTTTATATTAGGACGCTGATTGATATATCCCGGACAGTAGCCGGGTATCAGCTCAATTTGGAAGAATTTGATATAGCTGATTATATGGAACAGATTGAAGCGCAGGCAAATTCATTATGCCTTACAAAAGAAATTTGTTTACACATGGAAACAGGGGCAAATTTAGGAACTTTCAAAGCGGATAAATTACTACTGGAACGGGCAATTATGAATGTGATAGGCAATGCGTTAGATTACTCTCCACCAAAAGGGACAGTCTATGTAGAGGTGCAAAAGCCGGACGACTTTCTACAAATCTCTATAATAGATGAGGGAAGCGGCTTCACGCCGGAAGCCCTACATCATGCACAGGAACAATTCTTCATGGGGAATAAGAGCCGAACCTCAAATATGCACTTCGGTATGGGACTATATATTACGAGCAGCATTATTAAGCAGCATAACGGACAGCTCATATTAAAAAATTCTGATAAGACAAAGGGCGCACAGGTCATTATAAAAATTCCATATTAGAAATTTAGTGGGCGGTACTGCGGTATCGCTCATTATTTTTCAAATCTTTATGAAATCCACAAAATTTGCGTTTAGCATATAGGCAAAGAATAGAAATACAATCTGCCGCACGACGGCAAAAGAAAAAAAGCCCGCCCACCACCAGGGGAAACTACGCTTATATATATGAACTATCTAATCATCTAAATACCACTTACAATACCCTGTGATACGCTGATATTTAATTGTCCCGCAATATACTCCACAGTATTGGGATTTGCTTCGGACTGATACAGATCATCGAAAGAAGATATGCCTTCTCTTTGCTGTAAAATAAACATTTTAAAAAAATTCGGCTCCAAATCCGTTCACCTGTTCCATCACATCCTGCTTTAATCCCTCCATGTTTTTACAATAACTGTAAATCGGCTGCACGGAACAGCCCAGTTTTGATTTTACTGTCAAAAAAGCAGGATAATAACTGACACCGCACAGCATATCCGCCGGCGGTGTCCAGTATTTTTTTAATTAATTTTCTGCTGTTCTAATATTCATTCATATATCTTTGAATCGCTTCGGCAAACTTTCCGATATGAATCCCGTCAACAAAGGAGTGGTTTGCCTGAACTGACAACGGCATGACCGTCCTCCCGTGCATTGCCCGCTCCCAGTTGTTTTCGTCGATTTCTTTATATGTATTCATCATTCTGTCACTCCTATCAGCTTTTTTAATAATTCTTTTCTATTATTAATAAACATTTCCATTACCTGATAACTGTCTGTCTCCAGGTATTCACAGGTATGTATTTTTCCGTCATCAAAAGATAATATTTCGGCGCCGGGAATACCCAGCAGAATCGGAGAATGGGTGGCTATTATAAATTGTGAGTTTTTATCGGCACACCCGTATATTTCCATAAGAAGCGTCAACTGTCTCTAGGGAGATAATGCCGCCTCCGGCTCATCCAGCAGATACAATCCGTTGGGTCTTAAATATTTCTGTGCGATTGCCAGAAAACTTTCTCCATGGGATTTTTCATGAAGTTTTGCGGACGGATGCCGGGAATCGGCATATTCTTCTTCTTTTGTGGCTACGTTATAAAAGCTCTCTGCCCGTAGAAAATATCCCCATTCCGGTCTGCGGTATCCTTTTACTATCCTCATGGCTTCACAGAGTTCCGAATGGGAGTCATATGTTGAAAAGCAATAATTTTTCGTTCCGCCCTCCGGATTAAATCCCGCAGCTACAGCAATGGCTTCCAGCATGGTAGATTTTCCGCTTCCGTTTTCGCCTACAAAAAATGTAATCGGACTGGTAAATTCCAGTTTCGCCAGACCTGCCACCGCTTCAATATCCCTTAAATAACTGTCTCGCCCGATCTGGTCCCATTCAATCATTACACTCTGAATAAACTGATGATTCATATGGCAGCCTCCAAATAATATACCGATGATATAAAACTCCGGTTCAAAATGAATACCAGAATTATAACACAGCCTTTCCCCCTGTTCAACATTTTCTCTGCTATGCTAATTTCCGCTAAACCATTGTTCCAAAACTTTTTTGTCTTTTTTAATCACATAACCGCTGCCTCCCCTTCCTTTCACATCTTCCACCATACTTATTATTAATATTGGTCGTTCCACTGTTTTCTCAGCCGTAAAAACGGCAAACCATCCTAATTCCGTTCCGGATGTATCCTCCTTTGAGGCTTTGATTTCCGCCGTTCCGGTCTTTCCCGCCAATAAAATATCCTCACGGTGAGCCGAATATCCTGTTCCCCTAGAATCATTCACTACTTTTTTCATTCCTTCCAGTACAATGCCTGCCGTATTTGCAGAAAAGGCATTCGGAATCCAGTATTGTCCTGATTCGCCCTGAGAAGAAATAAGATACGGCTTTATTATATTTCCCTCATTGCAGAAGGCCGAATAAATACATGCCATATGCAACGGATTTATCAGAAGCTGTCCCTGTCCGTACCCGCTGTCCGCCAACTGTATCTCGGTTTCAATATTGTCCGTATTTGAATATTGGGACTGTGCCATCTTAATTTCAAAAGGCAGTTCTTCATCAAATCCCATCCCTGACAGGAGTCTTTTCATTTCATCCGCGCCGATTTTCAGTGCCGCTTTGGCAAAATAAATATTATCGGAATACATCAATGCATTTTCCAAAATAACAGGTTCATATGCATGAAGGGTTGTTACAAAATAGGAACCCCATGACGCATCTTTTTGCCAGCTCAGACCTTCATTTCCGTAATCCTCCATCGGGTCTACGGTTCCTGATTCTAATCCAACTGCCGCTATGATCGGTTTAAATGTGGAACCGGGACACCAGACCTGTCGAAAGCGGTTATACATAGGCTTATTTTCATCTTCATTTATTGCATTCCATTTCTCAGTGGATAATCCCATAATGAAATCATTATTGTCATAAGACGGTGTGCTGACCAGCGCCAGTACCTCACCGGTATACGGATTCATGGCTGCCGAACAGCTTTTATCCTCCTGAAACTGTTCATACAGCCCTGCCTGCAGACTGGCATCTATGGTCAGGTGTATATTCTGCCCATGCTGCACCGGCAGGCATGCAAGTTCTCTTTTCTCATTTCCGTCTGAATCCGCAATATAAATTCTGCATCCGTTCCGGCCTTTCAATTCCGTTTCAAACAGACCTTCCATTCCGCTTCTGCCGATCACGCTGTCCGCCGTATACCCCTCTCCCGCATGCTCTTCTAAGTCTTCTGCCGTAACATTCTGCACATATCCGATTAAATGTGATGCTGCTTCACCCAGAGGATATTTCCGCACTTCGATATCCGACAGCATCACCCCGGATATTGCCAGCAGCTTATCCTGCCGCTCTTTTTCTTTTAACACTTCCTCATCCGGTTCCGGGGCCATAAGCTGGGTTTCCTCCACTTTCCGGATGGTCTGAATCGGCACAAAGGAATCATCTTTCACCCATTTTGCCGATAACTTCTTTTCAATGTCTTCCGGTTTTATTTCCAACAGCTCTCCTATCTTTGCAATCGCTTCTTCTCTGTTTTCCAGTTTTCCCGGAACAATCCCAACGGAGGACGCCAGCCCCGTTCCTGCCAGAACCCGTCCGTTTCTGTCCAGAATTTCCCCCCGTTTTGCCTTTATTTCCGAAACCCTTACTTTATCCGTGGAAAAAAATTCAGGAAAAATCAGAGAATCCAGCCATATCAGTTTATAGCCCTCTTCCCCTTTCCTGAAACATGCCTTGTTTTTGAAACTGATATTTCCTGCAGCCGTATCAAATGACGTCTGATACGTTACGTTTTTTTCGTTCTCATCATATTCAAGAATCTCGATTATCATATTCTGCATTTCTATTCCTTCGTAAATCGCCGAATTTCGTTTGATAAAATCCTCCTGACTGATATTGCCGGAAGCCTCGATATCCAGCATTTCATACATTTCCTCCCACTCCCTTTCCGGAATATGATTCATGTATTCAATCAAAAGTTCCTTTGGAGATGACTGAACAGGAGTCTTTTCAGATGTATGATGTAACCCGTCCTTTTTATAATAAATAATCATACCCGTTGTAACGATTCCTGCAAGAACGGCCGTCATCCATATCAATACTGCCATTTTCTTTTTTTGTTTCCGTCTGCTGTTTATTTTCATATTGACCTCCGGTATTATTTATGATTCTCTGTTATTCCCTATTATTATTCTTGATTTTTCCATATAATATTTCAAATTTTTATATCCAATTCCTTTATAGTATTACACTTGTAAGAATTTAAAACAAAAAATACTAATACCAATTTTATTTTTCTGTCTCCATTCTTCAATATTACAATTGTAGGATTTAAAAGTCAAGCTTTAATTATTCTTTTTTGCTTCCTACACCGTTATTTCAATCTGATTGCCTTCAATTCCTATGATACAGCTTTCATAATATCCGTCTCCGGTTATTCTGGGTCCGCTGACAACCTCATAGCCGTCTGTCTGCAGCCTGCCAGTCAGGTTATCCACTGCTTCCCTGCTTCCCAGTCGGAAGGCTATGTGGATATATCCTGTTCTTGCCAAATGCTTTTCGTCATCAGACATTGAAGGTTTATACATGAGTTCCAGTCTTGCTCCCTGCTCAAAGGAAAGAAAATACGAATAAAAACCGGTGGTTTTATTATGGTATTTCTGATTGGGAACTGCATTAAAATATTTAACAAAAAAGTCCTTTGCTGTTTCCAAATCATTTACATACATGGCAATATGCTCAATATACAATAAACTCATCGACCTTTCCATCCGTCTTTAAACGCATTGCCTACTTTCTCTCCAAGTCCGATGTATGCCTGATTGACCGGATCGTAAGTAATCGGTTTTAACTTTTCAGGATCGATGCGGCCATCTGTAAGGATACTTTCATCAGCATTTACATTTACAATTTCTCCCACCAGAATTCCATTTTCAAAACTTCTGAGCTTACATTCCAAAGCCATAGGAAGTTCATCGATAAGGGGTGCATTTACATACCCGCTCTTTGTCGCATGAAATCCCGCTTTTGCAAATTTATCCGGTACTTTGCTGGCAGATTCCAGACCTACATAATCACAGGCTTCTACCGTGTCCTCTGTAGCAATACTGACCGTAAACGCTCCGGTTTTAGCAATATTTTCTGTTGTCTTGTGCTTTGACATGCTGATGGAAATCTCATTCATATCCGTAATGATTCCCCATGCGGCATTCATGGCATTAGGTACTCCGTTTTCATCATAGGTTCCGATGATCAGTACCGGCATCGGGTACATAAATGGTTTTGCGCCAAAATTTACTCTGCTCATTCTTCTTCCATCCTTTCTGCACTTAATCCATATCGTTCTCTTCTCTAATTTTACCTCCTGAAACAGAGGTTTCATCAAATGTTTCTCTTTTAAAATACGTGACAGGAACTTCCTTCGTCAGCCATACTCCATTGACGGATTTAAAAAACTGATATCCGTCTTTCTGCATCCGGCCGGAACTTACTTTGTAAACAACCGGCTTCCCATGCCTGCTGCCCACCTGAATGGCGGTATCTATATCGGCCGATAAATGAACATATAATCTGCTCTTAGGCTGTAGTCCATTTTCATCAATGGATTTTCTGTATTTCTCACCGGTACCGTGGTACAAATACTTTGGCGGTTCGTATTCCTTTAATTCAACATCCACCGGAATGGAGTGACCCTGATTGGCTCGGATTCGCGTATGGTCCTCATTAAATGAATATCTTTGTTTTTCATCTTCTGCAACAATCTGCTCAAGAAGTTCCATCGTCATGGTTTGTGTTTTGCTTATACCGCTGATCAGCTATTTCACATCTGCCCAGCCATGTTCGTCAAGTGAAATGCCGATTACTTCCGGCTTATGGCGGAGAATCAGGGAGATGTATTTGCTTAGGGCTTTTGTGGATTGATTGGTCATATCTGTTTGCACCTCCGATCAATTTTTGAGTTTCATTCCATAAGAATACCGTTTTTCTTTGAATGTCCAATATCCCATGTCAGAGCAAAGCATGGACTTTTAAGTAAATATTCAATCGCCTTTATTTCATAGTCTTTAAATCCAGACGTATTTTCAATGGCAATCTTAACATCAGAATCACCAATCCACTTCTCAACCAACTCTCGAAAAGTCTTAAAGTGGTTCATATAAACATCAAAATCTCTTTCATACATTTGTACCTTTTTATCAGACAATGTGATATATATTCCATGATGCATATGCATATTTAAAATTAGCGGCTGATTCTCATTTCCATATTGATTTTTTATCTCCACAAACTGCTTTGCAACCTCAATTGTTCTTCTTGCTGTCTCTAAATATGCCTCTCTCACGAGCGGATTAAAATCTGCCACATTCATATTTTCATCCAAATGAATGGTATAATAAACCTGCATTTCTTTTTCTACATTCAAAAAATAATCTATATATTCAAGTTTATCAATTTGATATTCCGGAAAATTCATATTAAGTTCAATAAATTTAAGACCTAAGTCTTTACACAACTTAACATTGTCTTCAAATGTTCTATTTTCAATTAATGTCGGCATTCCAAATTGCATCATTTTTTATCATTACCTCCATATTACTTTTTCTTACCTTTAATACTTTGTGTACTTCCTTGCTTTTTCTGTTTTGTTTTGGTCATATCGGTTGCTCTTTTGCTTATTGGTTTTATATTATATAGCCTTAACAAATTTTCCCCGTTTATTATAGCCTATCCAGTTTTTAAAATCATAGAAGGTCTTGCACACCAACACTTGCTATCAACTTTATAATGCTTCGTATCACGAGTTATCTGACGAGAACCCTCGGTTTGAACTATCCGGAAATTCCGGATAGTTGCATCTTCCTCAAGTTCAGAATCAGAGTAAATCTTCTTGATATGCTCATTTATTGTACGAACATTCACATCATATAGTGTAGCCATCATCTTCTGTGTCAGCCATATATTCTCATCCTCATAGCGCATTTCAATACTGTCCTGCTGGTCGCCAATCGATGCAACATAGGTCAGATATTCCGCTGCGCTGGAACGGATGGTAATTTCATCTTTTTTCTGTTTCAAATAGCATTACCTCCTTATATCCAGCCCTTTTTCTTGAACTCTTCAATGCGAGCTAAGTCTTCAGCTGAAGGTTCATCAACTGGTGTTTCTGTAGGAACATTCAGATATTCATTATTCCACTTCTTAAGAATCTCAGTAATGGAATCTGATACTCTAATATCCCTTTTCATGATGGAGTCCATATCCCAATCCTGAATGTCAGATGTACCCATTGCATTTGTAATTGCAATCTTCGAAGCAGCATATTCTTTTTTCTTTTTGCCGAAGTATCCGTTACCGGCAACTATGTTTAGCTTCTTTTCGAACGGAAGCTTGTTGCCAATATGCTCAATCTTCTCCTTGATAATGCTATCTGGCACATCAGGGAAATAGTTTGTCTGCCACTTCTGAGGGAAGATATGTTCAATCTCCCATTTGCTTGGAAGTAATGTATCCTGCTGTTCATAAGCAAGAGTCTTCAGTAACATACGAACCACATTACGATTAGGATTCTGAATATGTGCTTCAAGCTGGCTTGCATCTAATTCCTTGAAATCGAACTTAGGTGTGCTTGATTCAATAATTGCAGAATTCAACTTCAAAATATCCGTTTTAACCGCATTGATGGTAGGAACCAGAATATACTTTGTCATTAGCTCAGCTAGTAACTTATTCAAGAATAAACCAAACTTAGTCTCAAAATCTGCTTCCTTGCGGTAACTAACATAATAGATTACAACTGGATACTTCCAGAACTCGTTAGGATATGAGGTAAGGGTATCTAACGTCTGTTTAATCTTTATGTTTGAAGACCATGCTTCATCTTCAAGCACTTCGCCTTTATTGATTACTTTCCATAAATCAAGAATAACAAACAAATTATCTAACAGTCCCGGCTGATACAGACGTTCAAATTTGTTTGCGGCATAATATTTTCTTACACCGGGTGTAGTAGTCTTTGTATCCTGTTCTAAGGCACGAAGATAAAACATATTATAATAGAACAGCTGCTGAATACTTTCATTAGCTTCCGTTGCTTGTTCATCAAGGTCTTTCCAACGGTTGATGAATACTTTCTTATCGTCCGCCTCTAACTGCTTATAAATCTTTGCCTTAAAGATATCGGCATCAGAAAGTGGTAAACCTCTATCATTTAAAGTAGAGAAAATCGTTAATGCAGTATCTTGAGTATCCGCAGTTATCGGTAAAAGAATAGCCTGATTCAATAATGCATAGATAAACTGATAAACCATCAATGGATTTTCAGTCGAGTGCTTGTCAAACAACTCCTGAAAATGTCTATAATTTTTAGAATAGTTGTCTTTCGCATTCTCATCCGCTTTTCCTGTTTCAAGGATGGTACGCAGAATCTCATTACCTTCATTATTCACAACACGTGATGTAAGAAGAATATTCTTATAATCTACAGTTCCTGTTAATTTGTTTGTACGCCAAATAGCAGGCTCGATTTTTCCAATAAAGTTATTTGCTTCTGCAGTACGTTCTGCTACAGGAGTAACAACTAACTTCGTATAGATAGCTCTTAACAGTAAAAATAATGATGTGATACGCTGCTGACCATCAATAATTTCCTGTTCACCATCTTCATTTTCATAGGCAACAACACTACCAAGGAAGTACGAACCTTCACGTTCCGTACCTCCGCTAGTAGCTGTAAATTCCCATAAATCTTCAAACAACGTTTCTACTTGTTCATCTGTCCACGCATAAGGACGCTGGTATTCTGGAATAACAAATGGTTTTGCTATTCCACTACCAAGTAATGCCTCCACACTTTGTTTGTTAACTTCTATCGTTGTTGGCATAAACAGCCCTCCTTACTTCGTCACCATATCAAGGAGAGTCTTATAGCTATCAACAACATCGTAAACAACTTCACCATTGCTGATGGCCTTAAAGTGTTCTCTTGCACAGTGAATCTTTGATTCTTTGATTAAACGAAGCTGCATTGAATTCATGGAACCCTTTGTCTCTGCAACAAAGTAAATGTGTTTAACTGTTCCTTCATAGAATGCTATTGCCCAGTCAGGATTGTAATGGCCAACCGGAGTTGAAATATAAAATCCGTCTGGTAATTTAACGTATACTGCTACGTTTGTATTTGTATCCAGTTCAGTAGCAAATGCCTGCTCATTAGATGAATCATAAACGATATGGTCATACAGATGCTTCTTTGCCTTCATCGCATTTACACCTAAGCGTCCCTTAATAGTCGGGTCAGTAAATACATCTGTGCCATACTTATCATCCATAACATCTAATCCACTGCCTGCCATACAGCCAACAGTCGAGTTGCCTGATTAGACAATATCCATATCACTTACTCAAATTGAGTTTGCACCCTAGATAACATCTATCCTAGTGCCACAACCTACGACATCTAATCCGCAGCCTAAACACTCTGACCGATTTTACAGTAGATATGTTTTCATATAAAAGAACCGAGCTTTCCCGGAAGGTTGACCATACCCGAAAAAGCCTGGAAATACGCCACTTTCTGGCCCTTATTTATCTTTTCTTGACATCAATACTACCGTCTCCACATGAGTACCAAATTAGAACATATCCACACAAAACCACGGAAATATGGGTAATATTTTTGCAGTACTAATACCGCTCGTGACTCCCTTTTCCCACAAGATATCAACTATATTTACTCAAATTCAATATCCTCATTGACTTTTTTATTAATATCAACTCTTGTCTGAATATCAATTCGATTAACTAACCAACCATTCAGAGTACAATTCTTAATAAATTCATCAATTCTATTGATGCCATTAATTTCTTTTAATGTAACTACAACACCAAAGCGAATCCCCATTCCATCTTTAGGGTCTAAGCGGTTATTTGTTTTTATTTCCATTCCCCAATTTTTATTGTCGTAAGATTTCTTCGGCATCATTTTGTTTTTTGGTCTTTCTGCAATATATTTTACATTATCCCATTTTCTAAATCTTTCTCTTGCTTCGCCCTCCAAAAGAAAATATTTTTCATTATCTAATATTACATCTTGATTCTGTTTATCGCCTTTAATATCCTCTATCTTTCCTTTATTATTGATTCTACCGAAATGTAAATTAAGTTCTGTATTTGTATAATCAACACCTTGTGTTCTATCACACATAGGAAAATAGCACATCGTTGCCCTTGCAATATAAGGGTATTTGTCATCTTTAATTGGAACTGGAAAATAATAATTATATGTATTCCATTTTTCACTCACATCATATACCAGAAATTTAATTTCATCTTCTTTTGTATGAACAATATCATCTATTTTAATAGGTACTATACCATGTCCATATAAGGCAACCTCTTCTGGTGTCGGCTTTTCATTCCAGTCTCTTGCAGCATCAATAAGCATTGCTTTTGCAACTTCTCTATTCAATCCCAAAATATCAATCAAGTAAGACAATTTTCGAGCAATCCAAGGAGCTGCAAATGAAGTACCGGCAACATTTGCTTCTCCTAATGGTTCACAAACCTTAATATATTTTTCTTCACTCCCACCATAATAACTAACATCTGGTTTTGCAAAAAAGGATAATGCTAATCCTCTTCTTGCATACTTAGTTGACAAACCATTTTGAGTCACTGCATTAACTACCATACTGTTTATTGAATCAGCAGGCGAACCTATTTTCTCAATATCAGCGCTAGGCTTATTCGTCCCTGCAACAACAAAAATAACATCATTTTCATATTGGATTTTATCTAATATAGCAGCCTCTGCAGAAATAAAATTGTCATTAACTTCTTGATTACTTCCGAGCGAAATATTCCAAACCTTTATATCTTTATTATTTGCAATAATCTCTTTTATTTGTTTTGTAATAGTAAAAGAAGAAAATTTTGAACCTATCGCAACACCAAAATGGCGTACCCTAAATCTGCCACATCCGTCATCAAGCCAAGGATTTAATCTTGCGCCATCTACAATAATAGAATCCACCGCTGTACCATGACGATAATCATCTGAATTTTTAGGAAGATTATCATCAATCATATCATGATACTCTACCCATTCGCCAAAATAAACACGTTTATCAAATAACGTATCAATCACACCAATAGTTGGCTCAATAGTTGGAGAAGGCATATATAGAGTCCCTTGCTGATATTCCTGAATGAAGTCTTCTGGAGACAGTTCTGATAAATCCTCGGTTGCCATAGAAACAAGATATGGAGCTTTCTCAAATAAAATCTGTAATTGATTTTCATCTAAAAATACTGTTTGATTATCTAATATTCTACTTTTTAAAATGTCGATTCCAATATTTTTGAATAACATTTTTGTATCTGTATGCGTATTATACAACGTTATGATACTTTGTTTTAATTGGCGTGTCGCCATTTCTACTTCAAAATCTTCAATATATGAAACATCTGCGACTATCTGTTTAAACGTAGATTTTGCTATTGAAAATCGAGAAAATGGTATTTTATCCATTGTTTTTTTATCGTCAAAAGTAACTTTATCTATTCCATTTTGAAACTTCTCTTTGATTATATCACTTGTTTTTAAAAGTAGTTCTATACTTTCATCCAAATCTTCCATATCAAGAAAGTACGTAATAATATGTTTC
>CAJTXN010000023.1 GCA_910583605.1 uncultured Lachnospiraceae bacterium | reverse complement strand
CTGGCAGGCAAAATTTTTTATTTTTTTAATTGTCTACTTGACAGGGAGCGGTTCAAATCAATAAGAATAAGCGGCTTTGTGATGTGCCTTAGACATATTCAATTTTCATTCTCTTGACGGGAGCGTTGACGACCTTAAATATCAGTTCGTCAATGCAGTCCGTATATCTGCCCTGCTGTATGAGCTGGTTTTTCAGCTCCACAAGGCTATGTAATAAAATGCTCCGTTCTTGGCTGTCCACATATAAATGGTTTTTCTTTTCTCTCATAAACAACACCTCCGTTTCTTAACTACATCATATACGGAAATGCTGGAATACTCAAATATGCAATTTTACATTGGTAAAAACGCTTTATTCTACCATTACATGATGATTTTCTAACTCCTTTTTAGATAAAAAAATAATATTCGCAAATTTATATTTATCAACAGAAGTTTGTATGATTGCCTGTGCATTATCTGTGTAATTACCAGAAATAGCCACTAACATTTTGGTAATATACACTTCTTCTCCAATTACCATTTTATATGGAACATTAAATCCCATATTTATTTGATTTGTAATTTCTGTGATATTTGAAGTCGCTGTACCACTCAAACTCCCTGCTTTTGCCTGAACACCATAATATTCTTTTATGCCAAAAAGATTTTTAGTAACTAAGATGAAATCCTTTCCAAATTCCTTATTCCCATGATTAAATATAACCTGCTCAAATCCAATTTTCTTAAAAAACGGCGTTAAATACAATTTACAAAATGCCATTTCATCTACTTCAAACTTTTTATCCCAATAACAACCTTTAAGCTTTCTTTTTATCAAATTTTCTAATTGGTCACAAAAATCATGGCAATATTTATATACTTCTTCATAATACTTAAACTCATCTATATCAAACAAAAAAGCAATAAAAAATGCTCTAAATGCAGGGTCGTCATCTATATACTCATAATTGCTTACCCAAACATCATCCATACCATCACAAATTTCATACATTGTCTGCATATAAGTCTTCATAGACCAATCTTTATAATATCCATCGCAATCTCCCAATTTTTTTATCTCGACAAAAAGTTTATTTCCAAAGCGGCAACTATTTATTTGCCCAAAAAATCCCTCAAAGCAGTTATCTTCATATACTGCATCTTCCTCCAAATCGACATTCAACTCATCTCTGGCATTCTCGTCTATATCACCGCCCATTTCAATTATACATTTTTCCATACATTGCTTTGCTTTCTTTGCATATTGTTCAATATCTTCCTTACTAAATATGGTTTTCATTTTTCTATTCATAACTCCTTTTATACCATAGCCACTTACTTTTACATAAGCAAGTAGCTATGTCATTAAATAACCTCAAAGTGTTTCAAAGCATCCTTTATCGCCTCCGCTTTCTCCGCCGTCGGATGTTTCCTCGGCTGTTTCAATTCCTCTACCGCATCAGGAGCATCATACATCGGCAATCCTAACTCCCTTTTAACCTCTGCGATATATGCGGTATGTACTTTGAAGCCATACTTCGCTTCTATGTATTCCTTAATCATCTTATATGTAACTCGCTCTTTCGGCTTGTACGCTTCGGCTCTCTTGGCAATATTATCAAGCGGCACTTTTCCCTCACCCTCGCCAAACTCGACTTTTACGTTGATTACGCTGTCGGGTTTTTTGTTGGAAAGCATTACTACCGTCTCAACATGATGTGTCCCCGGAAACATATCCACCGCACACCCCCTCACCACCTCATACCCCCGTTTCGTCAGCACTTCCAAATCCCTGGCCAGACTTGTCGGCTTACAGGAAATATACACAATCTTCTCCACCCCGTAATTAATAATCTTTTCCAGCGCCTTCGAATGAATCCCGTCCCTCGGCGGGTCCAGTACGATCAAATCCGGTTTTTCCTCAATCTCATCAATAACCTTCAGCACATCTCCAGCAATAAACTCACAATTCTCCAGACCGTTCAGCTTTGCATTTTCCCTGGCCGCCTCTACTGCCTCCTCCACAATTTCAACACCGATAACCTTCTTTGCCACTGCCGCCAGCATCTGGGCAATGGTACCGGTACCGCTGTATAAATCAAAAATCAGCTTGTCCTTCGTTTCACCTACATACTCTCTGGCTTTTTCATATAACTTCTCCGCCCCCAGAGAATTTGTCTGAAAAAACGAAAATGTGGAAATCTTAAATTTTAATCCCAAAATCTCCTCATAAAAATACTCACTGCCATATAATACTTCCGTTCTGTCGCTTCGGACCATATCCGCCAGACCATCATTAAAAATATGCAGAATTCCTGCAATTCTGCCCTCCAGATTCAGATTTAATAATAATTCAACCAAATCGGATAAATCCGGATCAAGCGAAGATGTGGTAACCAGGCTGATTGTCATCTCTCCGGTTTTGACAGCCCTGCGCAGGAGTAAATGACGAAGATATCCTTCCTTACTCATCTTATGATAAAAAGGAACGGCTCTCTCCCTAAAATAATCCAAAACGGTTTTCAATATAAGGTTATAATCCTCATGGACAATCTTACAGTTATCCGTAGTGACAATATCATAAAAACTTCCCTTCTTATGCATCCCAAGAGACAGTTCCCCGCCCTTGCAGGCATCTCCAAACGAAAACTCCATCTTATTTCTGTATCCCCATTCCCTGGGACTGCCAATAATTCCCTCAAACTCATACGGTTTCTCCAGAACGGAATCCAAGATCGACCGGACCATACCGCTTTTCAGTTTCAATTGATTCTCATAACTAAGGGTTTGAAATGAACAGCCTCCGCATGTGCCGAAATGCGGACACTCCGGAACCGCATTTTCAATTTCCCCTTTGGATAAAACCTCTAACAGACGTCCCTCATATTTTCCCGATCGCTTTTTTGATAACTGAAATCTTACGGTTTCCCCCGGCAATGCATCTTTTACAACAATCTTATGAATCATTGTTTCCGCTGATACATTATCAGCCGGCGACACTTCTGTCCCCGGCTTCTCTTCATAATAAATAATTCCTTTATTCGGAAATACAAACTCCTCAACTGTTCCTATATAAACCTGTCCTTTTTTCACGCCGAAAACTCCTCTTCTATTTATCTTTTCCGCCAGGCAGCAATAAAATCCTGAGAGCCAGCGCTCCGCCGCCGAAGATCAAAATGAGCATCATTATGTATTCAAATAAAGAGGCGCTGCGAAATCTTAAAGTAACTGATGACATTACGCCTAAAATAATGATTAAAGCGCCTAACACAGTAACCAGTTTTCCTATAAATGTTTTTGGCAGCGCAATCCATAACACAATACCCAGAATTAAAGGAATTACGATCAGACCGCCCGGCATACTTCTTCCTCCGAACATTCCCCAGTAGCTGACACGGGACATACTGAAACTGGATACCGTAACATTGTTTGAGAAAATAAACAAACCTCCGACACACATCCCCACTCCGATAAGCAGCAAAATCAAATCTTTTCCTACCGAATTCTTTCCATACATAACCACTTCCGCCTTTCACTATTTTATTTTATCAGACAACCGTAAAACTCATGGCCGCAATTGCCTGTCGTTTATTATTTCTGATTTATGGTTTACAATTAAATGTAATTTATAAAATCTCAAAAAAAACTGCCGTCAATATCAGCCTTTCGGTGGTTCTGTGAAAATCTGTGAACAGACCATAAAATCTCCGCAAAACCAAGGCTCTATTTCCGGCAGTATTAAATATTTCATATGATAACCATGATATCAATTAACACTCGAATTCATCTTCAAAAAAATCCTCATCGAATTCATCCTCATCTTCATAATCATCCTCGAAATCTTCAAGATAATCCGGCTTCAGATACTTGTAAATGCCGTAAATCACTGCAGCTATAACAAGAACTGCTCCAATAACGGCAAATACACACACCGCCTTATTCTTCTTATCTTCTGCTTTTTCCTGCCTTTTCAAAAAATCATTCAGTTTCGTTGCACTGATCAGGCTTTCAATCTTTTCCATAATTACACGACCTTTCTTCCGCAGATGCGGATATGTTTATTTTCTAAATTAGTATATGCTTTTTAATCCATATACATTAGTATAACATTATTTGCTAAATTTTACTATACTTTTTTCAATTTAGCAAACGAAGCAAACATTTTTTTAGGTCCTGCTTTATCAAACTCTACGGTAACTTCATAATCTCTGCCGCCTTCCACGATGGCTGTCACCTGCCCCTCACCAAATTTCACATGACGGACCCGGTCTCCCACAACATACTCAAGGCTTCCCGCCTTCGTCACCGTATACTGTTTCGGTTCAAACGGTTTTTTATTAAAAATAGGTTTTGCATTGGATGCGGCCGACGGTTTAATGACTCCCTGTCTGGAAGCCATCTTCTCTGCCGATACATTGGCATCCATCAACAACCGGGGAATCTCCTGAACAAACCGGGACATTTTATTGTATTGTGTTTCACCCCGGATCATACGCTGCTTCGCACTGGTAATAGTCAGACTTTCCATGGCCCTCGTTATGGCGACATAACACAAACGGCGTTCTTCCTCCACTTCCGTTTTATCGTCTGACATAATTGACATATAGCCCGGGAACAGTCCATCCTCCATACCGCATAAAAACACCTTCGGAAACTCCAGACCCTTTGCACTGTGAATTGTCATTAACGCCACATAATCACTGTTTTCATCCAGCGAATCAATATCGGACACCAGAGCCACTTCTTCCAAAAATCCGTTCAGCGTCGGTTCGTCTTCCCGATTCACATAATCTGCCACCTTCGTTATAAATTCATCTATATTCTCAATTCTCGCCTTGGATTCATCCGTATTTTCAATAATCAGTTCCTGCAGATATCCGGTTTCCTCCAGTATCTTATCTACCAGTTCCGTCAGACTGACATATTCCGCTTCCGCCCTCATTCTCTGGATAAAATCCGCAAACGGTTTCACTTTGGAAGCAGACCTGCCCAGAATATCCATGGCATTCTGATTCAGCAGCGTCTCATAAAAACTGATATTGTTAGCATCTGCAAAGGTCTGTACCTTATCCACGGTAGTCAGACCGATACCTCTCTTCGGAACATTAATGATTCGTTTTACCGCCACATCATCCTTACCGTTATCCACAGTTTTCAGATAAGCAATGATATCCTTAATCTCTTTTCTCTGATAGAAATTAACACCGCCGAATATTTTATACGGAATATTTTCTCTGATAAAACGTTCCTCGATCAAACGGGACTGTGCATTGGTCCGGTAGAGGCAGGCACAACTGTTATAGGCATAATTGCCACTCCGCACCAGAGTATCAATCTCATCAGCAATTACCTGGGCTTCATCCAGAGCATTGTCCACCTGACGGAATATAATCTTTCCGCCTTCACTCTTATCCGTCCAAAGCTTCTTATCCTTCCGGTTTTTATTGTTAGCAATCACTGCATTTGCTGCATCCAGAATCATTTTAGTGGAACGGTAATTCTGTTCCAACTTAATGACCATGGCATCCGGAAATACCTTTTCAAAGTTCAGGATATTCTCTATATTGGCGCCGCGGAATTTATATATAGACTGATCATCATCTCCCACTACGCAAAGGTTTCCGTATTTCGCCGCCAGCAGGCTGACAAACCGGAACTGAACCGTGTTGGTATCCTGATACTCATCTACCATAATATATTTAAAGCGTTCCTGATAATAATCCAGAACCTCTGGACAATTTAAAAACAATTCCACTGTTTTCACCAGTAAATCATCAAAATCCAGTGCATTATTTTTTTTCAGTCTGTCCTGATATTCTTTATAGGCTTCTCCAATCCGTTTTTTACTATAATCTCCGGTATTTTCGAGAATATACTGTTCAGGAGAAGTCATTTCATTTTTTGCATTGGAAATGGCGGCAAGGATTGACTTTTCTTTTAAATATTTGGTATCAATATTCAGCTTTTTGCAGATATCCTTCATTACCGTTTTGGAATCATCCGTATCATATATTGTAAAATTAGTGTCATATCCCAGTTTGTCAATATACCGTCTTAAAATTCTCACACAGCTGGAATGAAAGGTACTTACCCATATACTCTCGGAACCGAAGCCTACGATATTGTCAATTCGTTCCCGCATTTCTCCTGCTGCTTTATTGGTAAAGGTAATCGCCATAATATTCCAGGGATTTACCCCTTTTTCTTCAATCAGATATGCTGCCCGGTGGGTTAACACTCTGGTCTTGCCGGAGCCGGCACCCGCCAGTATTAAAAGCGGACCATCCACATGAAATACTGCTTTTTGCTGCATATCATTCAGTGTATCGTAAATACTCATGTATCAAATTTCCTTTTCTTTCTATTATGCCAGTTTGGTACCACAATTTGGACAGAAGTTAGAACCTGATGTCTTTGTACCGCAGTTCGGACAGAAATTCGGTACGGTTCCCGCGGGATTACCGGCCGGCTGCTGGTTCTGAGGGGCCGTCGGATTCGCTGCCGCCTGATTCATATTGCCCTGCATGGAATTTACCATCTGTTGTCCCATCATCATGCCTACCTGCATACCTGCCATCTGACCGGCCATATTTGCCATACCATTTGTGCCGGAACCACCTCTGCTCATGCTGTCAGCCATAGCCATCTGGGTATAGCGGTTCATGTCGCCGACCATACTCTGGGAAGCTGCTTTTTCCTGCATCCGCTTTACGGATTCCGGATAATTAAAGCTTTCAATTGCAAAAGCAGTTATGGTAATACCAAGTTTAATGATTTCCATGTCCAGGTCATCTTTGATACCCTTTGCTATGTCATAGGCATTTGCCTGCAGATTAAACATATCTTTTCCTTCTCTGGTTATCCACTTCATAAGAAGCTGGTTCAGCATAGAGGTAACACGTTCCTTTATCTCATCCACCATATACTGTTTCTTTACTCCGGCAATCTTCTCAATAAATACCAGATAATCATCGATTTTACAGCTAAAGGTACCAAAGGCCCCAATCGGCATCCCTCCCGGAAGTCCCGGCGCCTGAATGTTAATCGGTGTTTTTGTTCCCCAGCGGATTGTAAATTCCTTGGTATTGATAAATAATACCTCTGCTCTTACCCCGCTGTTAAAACCAAATTTAAATCCTTTTAATGTAGATAAAAACGGTATGATCTGAGATTCTATATCGAAGCTTCCCGGGTCTTTAAAGATACCTTCTACTTTACCGTTATACATAAAAATGGCATCCTGTCCCTGCCGGATGATGAGCTTACTGCCTTTCTTTATCTCATCATTGTTCCATTTCCAGAACATAATGTCGTCTCTTGATTCCTGCCATTCTACAACATTTGAAAACTGACTGCTGAAAAGTCCCATATCCATTCCTCCATTTTAATTATAATAAATTTTCCAATACTAAATCTGTATCTTGTCTGTCAATTGTTTCCGATTCCGGTCTGTAATCCAGATATACACCCGTTTCGCTGCTGCCCAATGTGTCCCTGTTCTTCTTTTCGCCCATGGCCGCCCGGATACCGAAGAAACCTGCAAGCAATGCTATAATAATTGCTAGGATAACCGCAATCTTCACCGGACTCTTCGGATAATCTCCCCTGATTTTTCCGGACTGTCCGTTAATCAATACTGTATAATTCTTATTTTTATATGTATATGCAGTTGCATACACCGGAATCAATATATGCTTAAAAGTCTCTGCCCTGTAATCCGGTGCAATTCTTACATTTCTAACCTCATCATACTGCCGGCGTACATCCTGCCTTGCCATACTTCTTAATTCATTTTCCATAATCACATTCGCTTCCCTGTGGGCATCCTCCAGGGAAATCGTATAACATTCCGCACCAAACCCTGATAAATACTGCGGCGAGTAAGAAACCAGTTTATTCTTGGTATCGTATGGCTCAATCCCCTCTAAAAGAGAACTCTTCATATTCTTAGTTGCTTTTACCTGAACATCATCAAAAAACTTCTTCACGCGTCCATGTGTATGATACCAGTCCGTCTCAGTTTTGGTGGAGGTAGAACCGTCAGAATTCTTGACCTGAACTTTTCTGTGTTTACCGCCCTCTGCTGAATAATCACACACAATATCTGCATCAAATGTCCAATAAGGAATATATACTCCCTGAATCCGGTCGCTCTCATATAATTGCTTCAATGTACCGGGTGCAAGCCACCGCTTACTAATCCATTTATTAAATGTTGCTCCTGCTGCATGTTTATCTATTTTAAAAGGAATCACTCCGTCCGGAACCACCGCTTCCTCCTGTTTATCTGCCAGTACATAATCCGCACCGCAATAGGGACACTGTGCAGCTGTACAGTCCTTCGCTATCTCCACCATGGCTCCGCAGCCTTTACACTGCTTCGTTTCTGAAGTCTTCTCCTGAACCGACAAACGGTTTATGGCTCCCTGTGTAAATCTGTGTTCAACAATTCTGTCCTGATTTCCTACGATTCGGATTGTCGCATCACAATTCGGACACTTCAGCATCTGTGTATTTATATCAAATACCATAACACCACCGCAATTACTGCAATAGTATACATCATCTGCCATTTTTTAACTCCCTTCTTTCCCACATACTTATGTAAATTTGTTAAAATATTCTTTTTAACATACAAAAAAGAATCCTGTAGTGCAGGATTCTCCCCTGCGGCAGGTCATTTCCAACGGCATAATCCGCTTAGCCGCAATACAATTCCTGTCTGAAGGGCTTTCTGCCATATAGAAAAGGTGCCTGAAACAGGCACCTGATAATTACATACCCATCTGAGCCTTTAACGCTGCCAGTTCATCATCAAGTTCCGGTGACTCTGCAGATGAAGAGTCATATTTCGCTGCCAGATTTTCAATATCTGAATCTGCTGCCGACTCATTTAATTCAGACATGGCATTTGCCCGGTCTAACATATTATTAGCCTTTGCTTCCATTCTGTCAAATGCAGAAATACTGTTATTAGCACCTGCAACACTGGAGCCGATTTTATTAATCTTTTCCTGTGTTTTGGCTACTGCTATCTTTGCCTTTATGGAATCCTTACGCGCATTCAGATCTGCAATATCTTTTACCAGTTTATCATGCATCTGTCTCATCTTTGCCGCATTCGCCGATGCCACTTCATAAGTCTGGGTCAGGCTTGCCTGCTGCTGTACCAGCTGGTTTTTCTTTGCAAGGAACTGCTTCGCATCGGAATCATTACCGGCTGCCACTGCCTTTTCTGCATATTTCTGATATTTTGCAATTTCTTCGTTACATTCGTCCAGCGCGCGTTTGCTTCTTGTTTCCTCTGCCATAACGGCGGCTGTCTCTGCCTTGACCTTTCCAAGATCACTTTCCAAATCTCTTAAATACTGGTCAATCATCTTTGCAGGATCCTCTGCTTTATCAAGCAATGCATTAATGTTTGCTGACATAATGTCTTTAAATCTCGAAATAATACCCATGTCAAAACTCCTCCTGATCAATATTATTGCCGGACGGACAATGTATTTTCTGTCATCCAACTTTAGTACCAATTATACAATATCAAACCATAATTGTCACGACTAATTTTTAAACTATACTCTTTATTAATGTGCGATTTTTAAACTTTGTGGCATTTCCCTCTTGTCATCCGGTTTTTGGTACTATATAATAGTATGAATAAGCAATAGCAAAACATATTGCCTGTAAGACTACAGGAAAGGAACGATTTTTTAATGACAGATTCTGAAAAACTATTGGCAGAAATGATATCAAAACTGGAATTGATCAAAGAAGCAGATATTCCTTCTATTGATTTATACATGGATCAGGTGACTACTTTTATGGATACTCATTTAAAATGCAGAAAACGCTTTGATGATGATAAAATCCTGACAAAAACCATGATCAACAATTATGCAAAAAATGAACTGCTCCCGTCACCTGAAAAAAAGAGATATTCTAAACAGCATATAATTATGTTGATTTTTATTTATTACTTTAAAAATATACTATCCATCAATGACATTAAAACCATTTTAGGACCGATTTCAGAAAAATATTTTAAAAATTCAAAAAATATATCCCTGGAAGAAATCTATAATACCGTATGCGATTTGATAAAGGAGCATTTATCAGATATCCGGCAGGATATTCAGCAGGACATTGAAGAATCAAAATCCGCTTTTACCGATATCCCGGAGGAAGATAAAAAATTTCTTCAGTTATTTTCTCTAATCGTATCTCTTAGCTTTGACGTCTATGTAAAAAAACAGATGATCGAAACCATTGTGGATTCATTAAGTTCCGAACAACAGTCATCGGCTGCTCCGGAAAAGGGAAAAGAAAAATCCAAAGAAAAAGCCAGGCAAAAACCCGGTGATAAAGAGAAAAACAAAAATGCAAAATAAGAAAAAGATGACCGATTTCATTGCAATCAGTCATCTTTCTTTTGATTTAATCTTCCAAGTACCATATCATAACCGTCACTGCCATAGTTCAGGGAACGGTTCACCCTGCTGATAGTAGCTGTAGATGCCCCCGTTGCCCTGGCTATTTCACAATATGTTTTTTTCTCGCTCAGCATTTTTGCAACCTCATATCTCTGGGCCATGGACTGCAGTTCATTGATGGTACAGACATCCATAAAAAACTTAAAACATTCTTCTTCGTCCTTTAATGTGAGTACTGCTTCAAATAAATGATTCATCTCTTCATTTCTGATTTTATCCGTCATACTTTACCTCATTTTATATTTATTAATGTATTGTTTTAAACGTTCCGGATAGTAATTCAAAAGCAGTTCCTCCGGAAATCCAGTCTGCTCTATGAGTTTCAACGCATATTGATGACTGCCCACCTTATCTTCGGCATGGGCATCACTGCCGATAATAACGGGAACCTGAAATTGTTTACATAATTCTAATATTTTTATGTCATTCTTTTCCGGGTCCGTGCGAAAACTGCCGGGAGTCAGAGAGGAATTGTTGATTTCCAACAGTGTACCATATTCCCCGGATGCCGCTACAATCTCTTCATAATTCAGCGGAACACGGCTGTCATCCGGATGACCGATAATGTTAATCAACGGATTTTTAATTGCTTCCACTATGGCATTGGTATTTTCTGCCTCGCTTCCTGAAGTATAACCTATATTATTGTGAATACTGGCAATCACCACGTCCATTTCCCTTAAAAGACTTTCCTCCATATCCACATCACCGTTATAGCTGATAATATTTAATTCCACACCCAGACACAATTCCACACCTTCTATCCTTCTGCAGGCATTTTTCAGATTTTGAAAATAAAACTCATGACATGTCCCCGGCATTGTCCGGGAATGTTCCGTGATTCCCAACAGTTCAAGGCCTGTCCGGGCCGCTGCGTGCGCCATTTCATTAATCGTATTATAGGCATGTCCGCTGGCTACCGTATGTGTATGCATATCCAATAAATATTTCTTCACAAAAATCCTCCATCTGTCTATTACACTTTAAATTGCTAAATCATTATTCTATTATACTATCATTTTTTCATTTTGATTGCAAGTATCTACATCCTGAACTCTCTTTTGTTGAAATTTATCAAAATAAAACAGAAAATAAAAGATTTATTTTACATATTGACAAAAAAATGATTTGACTAATGATTATAGTTATGATATGCTTATTGAGGTAGCATTTCGCTTGCCAATTTTTAATTTTTTTTGGAGGTATCACAATGAACAAAGGTACAGTAAAATGGTTCAATAACCAGAAGGGTTACGGATTCATTTCTGATGAGCAGGGAAATGATGTATTCGTACACTACTCAGGACTTAACATGGACGGCTTCAAGTCATTAGAAGAAGGCGCTGCTGTTGAATTTGAAGTAGTAAACGGAGCAAAAGGACCTCAGGCTACAAACGTTACAAAATTATAATCAGTAAGTAAATGGTGTGCCTTTTTCAATATATATAAATTTCGGTTTTTTATTTTGAATGAGCTATATTATTTAACAGAAATGATTACAAAAAAGCTATCCTCTACCGGATAGCTTTTTTTGTTAATTTCTTCAGTTCTTCCACATCAAATGTATAATTTGTATTGCAGAAATGACAATTTACTTCGATTTCTTTTCCGTCATTTATCATGTTTTGCAGTTCCTGTTTTCCCACACTAATCAATACCTTCTCCACTCTCTGTTTCGAACAGTTACAGTCAAACCGTGCCGGAATCCTGTCCAGTATTTCGACTCCAAAATCCCCTAATACCTCATTCAGAATATCCTCTGGTGTCAATCCCTGTTCCAGCATTTGTGTTACCGAAGTTATTTTGGATACTTTTTCCTCCAGCCCCCGTACAACGGAATCATCTGCAAAAGGCATAAGCTGGATAATAAAACCGCCTGCCTGTTTTACCGTATTATCCTTCTCCATCAGTACCCCCAGAGCTACTGCCGACGGTACCTGCTCCGAGGAAGCAAAATAGTAAGTCAGGTCTTCTGCCACCTCACTGGTGGTAAGGGCTACCTGACTGGAATAGGGTTCTTTCATTCCCAAATCTTTAATGACCGTCATAGTGCCGTATCCGATAGCAGCGCCTACATCCAGCTTGCCCAGATAATTCGGCGGTATGATTACATTGGGATTTCCCGGATACCCTTTCACATTTGCATGGGAATCTGCCGTAACCGTCAATCCCTGAATCGGACCATCCCCTTTCATAATAATCGTCAGAAGATTGTCCTCTCCTTTCATCATACTTCCCATCATGGCAGCTCCGGTCAGCAGTCTTCCCAATGCCGCAGTTGCCACCGGACTGGTATTATGCACCTGTCTGGCATGTTCCGTCAATTCCCTGGATGTAATGGCAAATGCACGAATCTGACTGTCCGCCGCCGTTGCCCGAATAATATAATCTGTCATGTTCCATTTTCCTCCTTTTGGTGTTCCCGTGCTATCACATATACACGTTCACTTTCCGCTTTTACCGGTTCACGGGTAAATGCATCGTATGCCGTCACAAACTCCAAACCGGCTTCTTTTATTAATTCTTTCACCCTGTCCAGGGGATATGCCCGCTGCAGATGATTTTCCATATATCTGTCATAGCGCCCGTCCTCTCCACGGATAAATAATGTCAAATCATATTCATTTATCATGTCTTCTTCATAATAATTATTTTCCCAGATAAAGCTTCCTTCCTCACGGTTTTCCGCTATGGTGGCATCCCCGATCTGCCGGTATTTATATTCCGTATTTAAATCAAAAATAAACAATCCGCCGATATCCAGATAATTATTTACCAGTTTAAACACTTGTAATAAGTCATCTTCCTCTGTTATATAATTAATCGAATCGCAAATGCTTACAATCCCACGGACGGTTCCATATAATTCAAATTCCCTCATATCCTGATTCAGATATAAAATATCATGTCCCGACTGCTCCCTTTTGGAAATGGCAATATTCAGCATTTCATCTGCATTGTCAACACCTATCATATCATAACCGGCTTCCGACAATATTTCAGTCATGGTTCCGGTACCGCAGCCCAAATCCAGCAGCAATCCGTCATTGATTTCATACTCTTTCAACAAATCAATGAGATATTCTCCCCATTCCCGATACGGAATATTATCCATGAACATATCATATACACCTGCAAATTCCGAATAAGCTTCCATACTTTCCTCCGTTCTTCCTGTCCCATATAGTCTGCATATTAATATAACTTATTTTTTTGCCAAAAGCAACCTTGATTATTCCCGGCGGATATTTTATAATCTAGTGCAGTAACTTTTATCTTGAACAACACCGTTGCGATATCCGATAATCGTTCCGGCGGAATGGAGACTATTTTGAAAAAAGACTTTATATATACCCATATCAGACACATCAGCTTAAGATTGTTTAGTATCTCGCTGGTCCCTTTGACTATTATTATTCTTCTGCTGCTGAACATCCCTTTTTCTGATATTTTTTATCCGAGGAATCTGACCTACGCCAATTCAGCGGCAACCGTCTATGATTCCGGCAATGAATATGTGGAAATAACCCTGAACAATATTAATTATACAGGATATGATTGTATCCGCCGCGGAAAAATCTACGGCTCCTATTATTATAGCCTGGTAAATAATTCCTGTACCTTTATCCTCATTGATACATCCGATATGAATGAAATCCCGCCCACACTGAGCAATCATACAATAACCGCCAGGCTTGTACCTGCCGATTCCCTGCTGGATGAAGTAATGCAGTCATTTGCCATGGATATCGGCTGGACTTTTGAAGGCCTTAAAAATGTATCCTCTTCTGTTGTAATCGACGAAACTGAATATAATTTAGCTTTTTATACGTATCTGGCTTTCACTTTTGCATTGTTGTTACTGATCATTTTAAGCTTTATGATTGCAAATATTATTTATTTCATATTTCCGGGACTTTATCCGGCATGTATTAATTTTCGCAGAATCAGCAACGGTCAGCGCAGTCTGGTACATGTAAACCATGAATTATCCGACCATGTGATTCTTCATTCCGGTAATATTTCCCTGACAAAACATTATCTGGCTGCTTTTACCCCTTTTCATCTGGAAATCGTTCCAATCAGCAAGATCATATGGGCGTATGAACACACAAAATGGCACCGGCTGCTTTGGATTAAATCCAACCTGACATATTCCCTGTACGTCATATGTCATAAAAATATACACATCTATTCTCCCCGGAATACAAAAGAGGATATTGATGCCGTCATTGATTATTTCAAAAACAGATATCCGGATATCTTAATCGGATTTACAAAAGAAAACAAACTGGAAACCAAACAGAGACTCCGGGAATAAAATATTCCCGTTTACTCCCTGTTCCAATGTCATAAAAAGAGCCGGGAAAATTCCCGGCTGTCAAACGTTCACTATTAAATTTATCTTCCGCAACAATGCTTATATTTCTTACCGCTGCCGCATGGACATGGGTCATTGCGGCCGATTTTTGCTCCTTTTACAACAGTATGTGAAGACTTCTGCTCTTTATATAATTCTTTTCTTCTGTCTTCCGGAATCAGCTCATTCCAGGCTTCCAGATTATATAACCATTCCGCTTTACACTCTACCATATTCTTATATAAAAGTTCTTTATCATAACCGAGATTAACAACAGTGTCCTCTGTCATCTCTTCGATTGGATTTTCCTGTTTCAGACTTTCATTGATTCCATCCAGGAATCCTACCATAATCAACAGCTCAACGCCGTACTTTTCAGCCAGTTCCTTCACTGTTCCCGTAACTACTTCATCAGGATTTGCAAGAATCTTCTCATAAATTCCCTGTTCCAGTGTAAAATAATGAGCCCAGAATCTGTTACTGTCCTGCTGACTCTTCTCAGACGAATATGCGATTCCTCTCCAAGTCTCTAATAAAGTCAGTTCTCTCTGTTCTTCCATGTTAACCTCCATTTTAGCAAATTACCGGTTTCGGCAATCAATAGTATTACGAGGAATAATTATATATCATATGCGGAAATTTTTCAAGTTGAACTATTTTCAATTTCCCGCTATTCACTATTTTCCGGCTTTCATGCCTGATTTGACAGATTCACAAACCGATTCAGTCTTTCCAATGCCATTCCTGACATCAGAACCTCTCTTGCCCTGTCAACTGCCTCCTTCAGTGTAATATCCGGCGTTGCCACATAAATTCCCGCTGCCGCATTGATAACTACCGCATCAGTCTTAGCCCCCTGTCCGCCGTTTAAAATCTCTCTGGTTATAGCTGCATTTTCTTCCGGTGTACCGCCTGTAATCTCCTCTTTGCAATAATGCGGAATGCCCAGTTTTTCCGGCTCTATTATATACGATTGAAATGTTCCATTCCGATATTCACATACAGATGTCGGTGCACTGACTGAAATTTCATCCAGCCCGTCCTGTCCATAAACCACCATGCAGCTCTTTACTCCCAGTTTGACTAATACTCTGGCCATGGGTTCCACCAGCTTTTCATCATAAACTCCCATAACCTGCATATTGGCGTTAGCCGGATTTGCCAGCGGTCCCAAAATATTAAATATTGTCCGGATTCCCAGCTCTTTTCGTACCGCCCCCACATACTTCATGGCGGTGTGATATTTTTGTGCAAATAAGAAACAGATTCCGATTTCCTCCAGCATCCTCTGACTGTTTTCTACCGAAGTGGAGATATTCACCCCCAGAGCTTCCAGAACATCCGCGGCGCCGCTCTTACTGGAAGCCGCCCTGTTACCGTGTTTCGCAACCGGTATACCTGCGGCCGAAATCACAAGAGAAGCAGTCGTAGATATATTAAAGGAATTTGATTTATCCCCTCCGGTACCAACGATTTCCAAAACATCCATCTTATGCTGGAGCGGGGTGGCATGTTTTCTCATGCCCATGGCTGAAGCCGAGATTTCATCAATGGTCTCGCCCTTCATCATCAGAATGGACAGATATGCGCTTTTCTGTACCTCCGAAGCCTCTCCGCTCATAATCTCATCCATTACCTGTTCCGCTTCTTCATAGGATAAATCCTGTTTATTGGTTAACTTTAAAATTGCTTCTTTAATCATAGCGATTCTCTCCTTTTCATTAAATCATATTTATATACTGATAAAATTTTCTATCATCTTCTTTCCGTCCGGTGTCAAAATAGATTCCGGATGGAACTGAACGCCGTATATCTCATAATCCCTGTGCTGTACTGCCATTATTTCTCCGTCCTCCGTTACCGCCGTTATCTGTAATTCTTCCGGAATGGTATCCGCCACGGCTGCCAGGGAATGATACCGTGCCACCGGAATCTCCGAAGCCATGCCGCGGAATAATTTACTTTTATTGTCTGCTTGAACCATAGACATTTTTCCATGCATTAGTTTTTTTGCATAGGAAACAGTTGCTCCAAAAGCTTCACAAACTGACTGGTGTCCCAGACATACACCCAGAATCGGAATTTCCTTTCCCAGAACCCCGGCCGCTTCAATGCAGACCCCTGCATCCTTTGGTCTGCCCGGTCCCGGCGATAAAATAATCCGTTCCGGATTTAAGGCCCGGATTTCTTCTATTGTATATTCATCATTACGGATAACCATTATATCCGGTTCAATAGTGCCCACCAGTTGATACAGGTTGTAGGAAAAACTATCATAATTATCAATTAACAATATCATTACTCAATGCCTCCTTCTGCCGTCTCAATTGCTTTCATTACCGCCTTTGCCTTATTGATGCATTCCTCAAATTCATTTTCCGGAACACTGTCCGCCACAATTCCCGCACCGGAACGCACAAATACTCTGCCGTTTTTCTTAAATGCAATCCGAATGGCAATACAAACATCCAGGTTTCCCGTAAAATCCAGATATCCGATGGCCCCTCCGTAAATTCCCCGTTTATTGTTTTCCAGTTCATTGATGATTTCACAGGCCCGGATTTTTGGTGCGCCGGACAGGGTTCCTGCCGGAAGAACCGCATCGATTGCATGAACGGCGCTCTTATCTTCCCGGATTTCACCTTTCACCGTGGAGCCGATATGCATAACATGGGAATACCGCTCCACTGACATATACTTTTCCACTTCCACGGTTCCGAAACGACTGATCTTCCCCAAATCATTTCTTCCCAGATCCACAAGCATATTATGTTCCGCCCGCTCTTTTTCATCGGCCAGCAGTTCTTTCTCCAGTCTTTTATCCTCTTCCTCCGTCTCTCCCCGCTTTCTGGTACCTGCCAGCGGAAATGTATGCAGTGTTCCGTCCTGAAGCCTCACAAGCGTTTCCGGCGATGCTCCGGCAATCTCAATGTCATCACTGGTAAAATAAAACATATACGGTGAGGGGTTTAACGTCCGCAGTACCCGGTATACGTCCAGCAGACTCCCTTCAAAATCAGCTTCTAACCGGTTGGACAGTACCACCTGAAAAATATCACCTTCCGTAATGTAGCGTTTTGCCTTTTTTACCATTTCACAAAATTCCGTTTTATCAAATAACTTTCTGAATTCGGAGGTTACATGCGCCGGTTTTATCTCTGCCAGCGCTCCCCCGGATATGATTTTGGAAATCTTTTCGATTCTCTCCACGCCCTGTTCATATTCCTGCTGAATATTTTCGGTCTTAATGTTGGTTATGATTATTATTTTCTGCCGGAAATTATCAAATGCAATTACATCATTAAACAACATTAAATCCACATCATTAAATCCTTCCTGGTCTTCGGCATCCAATTCTAATGAAGGCTCGCTGTATTTAATATAATCATAAGAAAAATATCCTACCAGTCCTCCGGTAAAAGGCGGAAACCCTTCCAATTTCGGACTTCTGTTTTCTTCAATAATCTCCTGAATATATCGGCCCGGATGTTTTGTCAATATATTCTGAATCTCATCTTCCGCTCCGGAAACCGGATGTTTTCTTTTAATAGTCATTTTTCCATTGACACAGGTCAGTTCTAATGCAGGATGGAATCCCAGAAATGTATATCTCCCCCATTTTTTATTATCCTCTGCACTTTCCAGTAGATAACAGTGGTGACTGAGTTTTTTTAATTTCCGAAGTACCTCTATAGGGGTCCGCATATCGGAATATATTTCTTTCTTAATCGGAATCACTTTATACTTTCCTGATTCTGCATACTGCAATGCTTCTTCATAAACCGGTGTATACATAATTTCTACCTGTGCCTGCCACCGTTTCTCCGAATATGATTGAAAGTATACTATGGCAGCCGCACGTTTCCTTTCTCTTTATTTCTTTCAATCTAAATTATAAGACACAAAAAAGTCCCTGACAGAGTATACCTCTGTCAAGGACGAATAATTTATCCGCGGTGCCACCTTGATTCACAGATATCCGATATAAAATCAAATATCCATGCACTTTACAGAATACTAACATATTCCTGACAACTAACGTGTGTCTTACGTCATAGAATACTTGGCTGTCGCCGTTCCCTATGCCCTCCGTGGTCCATTTAACAGGCTGCATCTCTGTCCGTTTCCACCATCCGGACTCTCTGTAAGCGCATTTCATGTTTTTATCTCCACATCAACGGTTTAACTAATTAAAATATTAAACTGATATCATTATACATCATCCAACTGATTTGTCAATAATAAATCCATTAAAAAATTTGTTATTTCGTTGTATCTTCTCTGCGCAGTAATTTCGCCATCCACAAAAAAATATATAACATAGCAGGAACAATAACCGTGGCATACAGAGAAGCCATAAACAGGGAATGGGATACGGAATTCCCCAATATGGCAAGAACCAGCGTTGTAAGATAAAGTCCCAGAATTATTACAATTGCCGTCACTGCCATAATCTGCTTAAATCTTTTCATAACTTATCCTTTCGTTCTTTACTTCATACTGCCGGCAAAACCAATCGCAGGCATTGTAATCTTTTTTTGATAATATAACTTAATATTATTATAATCTATTTCTTTCATTGGTGACAGATTATCATTAAAAAATTCCTTAACATCATTTTCAAGATATAATTCCATAGATTCCAGTATCAGCAGTTCCCTGCTGTACATATTATAAAAATTTTCCTGAAAATATTCCCGGATTACCATAGGATAACAATAATTATACTTCATCTGCATTGCCAGCTGATTTATGATAACGTTATCCGATTCTGTCATCCACTTATAATCTCTCTCCAGTATATGACTTACTTCTGTTTTTGTCAATTTTGTCTTTCTTTCATTTACCATGGAACCGTTTATAGATTTTACATACAAATCCAGTTCACCGGAATTATACCGGTTCATTCGAATACGAAATTCCAGTTTTTCTTCTTCCGGATCTTCATCATTGGATTGTCTGTTTAAAACTGCAGGCATACCGTATTTATCCCCCATGAAATCAAAAATAATCTCCCTTACAAAACTGCAGTCTCTTATGTATCTGTCACTCTCATTCATTATCATTGTTTTAATATTTGTATATTCTCTTTCATTAATGTTCTTTACAATTTCTCGAATTATGTCCATTGAAAAACCTCCATTTTATTATCATTTTGTTTTGCTACACACTTAGTATAACTGCAAAATGTGAATATAAAATGGAGGGTTTGTGAAATGAAAATGCAGTAAATGCAATAAAATTATAAAGAATTCATTAAAAATAATTTATAATCTCATATAGTAAAATTATTATAACAATCAGACGAAAAGTGTACTTGTTCCAATTCGCTCAGCTCCGGCATCTATCATCTCCAATGCCTTCTCCATACTGTTGATACCGCCTGATGCCTTAATTTTTGCCTTGTCCCTGACTGTACGCTTCATTAAGATAACTTCGTCAGCAGTTGCGCCGCCTGTACTGAATCCGGTGGAAGTTTTCACATATTTCGCCTTTGCTTCCAATACGATTTCACAGGCTTTTATGATCTCTTCCCTTGATAACAGACAGGTTTCAATAATGACCTTCAAAGGATACGGTCCGCAGACTCTCCGTATTTCATCAATTTCAGCCCTGACGTAATCAAAATCACCGTCTTTAAATGCTCCGATATTCATAACCATATCAATCTCGTCGGATCCTGCCTTGATCGCACATATGGTTTCATTCACTTTCACTTCCGTCGTAACTGCCCCCAACGGAAAACCTATAACCGTACATACCTTCACGCCCGTATTCCTGAGCATCTCTACGCACATTCTTGTCCTGTACTGATTCACACATACCGTTGCAAAATGTTTTTCTTTTGCTTCTTCAATCACCTGAATGACATCTTCCCGTGTAGCATCCGGTCTTAAAATCGTATAGTCAATATACTCACTTATATTCATATCAATACCATTTTACCGCTTTATCCGCGGTACCCTTTCCCTATGTTTTATTAATACAGTCCATTCGGTGCAGTAATTATCTGTAAATAATCTCATGTCTTGCAGGACCATTGGATACCATGGTAATCGGTGTTTCAATCTCTTTTTCAATAAATTCCACATACTTTCTGCAGTTTTCCGGTAAATCTTCGTATTTCTGTATTCCCCTGATCTCGCAGTTCCAACCCGGAAGTGTTTCATATACCGGTTTTGCTTTTGCCAGTTCTGCGGTTGTCGGGAATTCTTTCGTCACTTTACCGTCAATCTCATATCCCACACATACCTTGATCTCATCCAAATATCCTAGAACATCGACAACAGTCAGTGCCACCTGTGTTGCACCCTGAATTTTACAGCCGAATCTGGAGGCAACACAGTCAAACCAGCCCATACGTCTCGGTCTTCCCGTTGTGGCACCAAACTCACCACCGTCGCCACCACGTTTTCTTAATTCATCCGCTTCTTCTCCAAATATCTCACTTACAAATTCCCCTGCACCTACCGCACTGGAATAAGCTTTTACTACAGTGATGATATCTTTAATCTCATACGGCGGAATTCCCGCACCAATGGCTCCATAGGCCGCCAGAGTCGAAGATGAAGTAACCATAGGATAAATTCCAAAATCCGGATCCTTCAGTGAACCTAACTGTCCCTCTAATAAAATATTCTTTCCTTCTTTAATCGCCTGATGCAGGAATGATACGGTATCACATACATACGGCTCTACCATATCTCTGTATTCTTTTAAAGTAGCCAGTAGTTCATCCGGATTGATCAACGGTTTATGATACATATGTTCCAATAACACATTTTTCTGCTCACAAATCCGCTGAACTTTTTCTTCCAACAGGACATCATCAAATAATTCCGATACCTGAAAGCCTATTTTTGCATATTTATCTGAATAAAACGGTGCAATTCCTGACTTTGTGGAGCCAAATGATTTCTTACCCAGCCGTTCTTCCTCATACTGGTCAAAAAGAATATGATACGGCATAAGAATCTGCGCCCGGTTGGATACAAGAATCTTCGGCTTTGGAACACCCTTGCTTACCAATTCTTCAATTTCCTTTACAAGATATGGTATATTCAATGCCACACCATTTCCGATCACAGATGTCGTATGATTATAGAATACCCCGGAAGGCAGTAAATGCAGAGCAAACTTACCGTAATCATTTATGATTGTATGACCGGCATTACTTCCTCCCTGAAACCGGATAATAATGTCGGACTTCTCAGCTAACATATCAGTAACTTTCCCCTTGCCTTCATCGCCCCAGCATGCGCCAACAATTGCTTTAACCATAGTGTTAATCCTCCTTCGTCATCATGACTATATCGACAAAAACAATGCCGACATATATAGTAACATATCTATAATAATAAGTAAATTCAATATTATATATATTTTGTTATTTTTATGCAGGTATCCCTATGGTGTATAATTTATTCAGAATCATTTTCTATTATAGTATATATTCAATAATTATCAACTATTATTTTTTTGAAAATTTAATATCCAAATAAGATTCCACCAGTTTCAGACATTTCTCCAGATTCAGTTCTTCCGAGTTAATACACAGGTCATAGTTTCTCGCATCATTCCACATACGCCCGGTATGATAGTAATAATAATCCGACCTGCGCTTATCCGTCCGGTAAATAAGCTGTTTTAACTCTTCTCTGCTGAGGCTTGAAAAATCCCCCATGCGGTTTACACAGGTTTCCACCGGTGCATGCACAAACAGTTTCAAAATATTTTTATAATCCTTTAATATGTAATCCGCACATCTGCCAATCACTACAAAGGATTCATACTTTGCCAGTTCCCGGATCACTTTTGCCTGATAGGCAAATAAACTGTCATTGGATATGCTTTCCTCAGAATCAGGCTTGATAACTTCTCCTCTGTAAACATTGGATGCCACTTTATAGAGCGAACTACTCTTTAATTGCTCATCAACGTGTTCAAATAACTGCTTATTGATACCTGTAGCATCTGCGGTCAGATTTAAAATCTCCCTGTCATAGTAATTAATTCCTAATTTTTCCGCCAGATGTTTTCCGAGGGTTCTCCCTCCGCTTCCGTAACCTCTGGCAATCGTTATCACAAATTTATCCACTTGCAACCTCCAGAAAACAATTTCGGTTCTATTATACCGAAATGCGGAAAACAAATCAATGGAGAAATTGGGCTATTTCCATTTTTATTGGCTAAAGGGACGCAGATATTCCGGGTGAAGCCTGTGGGAATACTCCACTCCGGACAGGAAGAAGTTCTAACCTTTCCTCCATAGTCGCATTCCCACAGGCTTCACCCGGAATATCTGCTGTTCGTTGGAAACAGCAAAAAAACAAATAGCAACCTTAAATATTCCTAACATATTAAACCCAACTACTTCCCTAAATTCAAATATTTTTGGAAAACAACCCGAAGCCTTCCGCACCCGCGTTCTACCGGCCACATCCCCCAAAAATTTCAATTTATATTGACTGAAACCAAACAATTAGAGTATACTAAAAAGATAATATTCTAACAAACTATTAGGAAAGGAGTTTTAAATGCTGTTAAACAATTTACCCAAAGATCCTGCAATGCTTCTAAGCTATGTCAACACACAACTCAGAGATAATTATGATGATCTGGTGGAATTCTGTGCTTCCAATAATATAGACATTAATGATATTACCGGCCGTCTCCGTACCATCAACTATTGTTATGATGAACACACCAATCAATTCGTATAAGGCTTACATGGATTTTATTAAAAAAGGATATAATCAGATTTGTTATAACTGATTATATCCTTTTTTATTTCAGGATTCACTGATCCGCAGCGCTCTCAGCGCATTTAGAATTGCTATCACTGCAACACCCACATCGGCAAAAACAGCCGCCCACATATTTGCAATTCCAAATACTGCCAGAAACAGTACCAGAATCTTTACACCAATGGCAAAAATAATATTCTGTTTCACAATTTTTATGGTCTTTCTGGCAATTCTGATTGCCTTTCCGATTCCCATCGGATTATCGTCCATCAGTACGATATCAGCGGCTTCAATGGCAGCATCGGAGCCCAGGCCGCCCATGGCAATTCCGATATCCGCTCTGGCAAGAACCGGTGCATCATTAATTCCGTCTCCAACATAGGCCGTCCGGGTTCCGGAACTTTGTTCTTTTAATATCTTTTCCAGTTCATTTACCTTATCTTCCGGTAAAAGCTCTGCGTGGATTTCATCAATTCCCGCTGCCTTTCCGATTTCGGCCGCAATATCCACTCTGTCTCCGGTAAGCATGATCGTCTTTCGGATTCCCAGCTGTTTCATCTCGGCAACGGCCGCTCCGGTATCGTGTTTTAATTCATCCGCGATTATAATATAGCCTGCAAAACAATTATCTACTGCAACATATACAAGCGTACCGTTTTTACTCACCGCAGGACAGGAAATTCCCTCCTGCTCCATCAGTCTTGCATTTCCCACAACAATCCTTCTGCCTCTGTGGTTTACAATGGTACCAAAACCGGCGGTTTCCGTTATTTCGTCTTCGGCCGTTTCCGACTGTAGCTGCCGGAAATCCGTATGAAACCGCTGAAAATAATATTCTTTTACGGAGCGGGCAATCGGATGATTGGAATAGCCCTCCCCGATGGCGGCATATTTTATCAAATCTTCTTCGGAGCCGTTTACGGTTATGATTTCCTGTACGTTAAATACACCTTTTGTCAGTGTTCCGGTCTTATCAAACACAATCGTATCACATTGTCCCAGTGCCTCAAGATAATTGCTGCCTTTTATCAGCACGCCATGGGCAGAAGCGCCGCCGAGACCGCCGAAAAAGCTTAACGGAACAGATATTACCAATGCACACGGACAGGATATTACCAGAAAAGATAATGCCCGATAAACCCACTTTGACCAGACACCGCCTCCTCCTCCCAGTATCAGCGGCGGAAAAACTGCTACCAGCAGCGCCAGCAGACAGACAATCGGCGTATAATACTTTGCAAATCTGGTTACAAAATTTTCCGTCTCCGCTTTTTTGTCGGTGGCATTTTCAACCAGATCCAGAATTTTCGATACCGTGGATTCTCCAAATTCCTTATTAACCTTTACTTCAATGACACCGTCCCGGTTAACGGAACCGCTGATAACCGTATCATCCACCGTAATATCCCGCAGCAGGCTTTCTCCGGTCAGCGCCGAAACATCCAGACTGCTGCTTCCGCTTGTTACCACACCGTCCAGTGCAATTTTCTCTCCCGGCTTAACAACTATAATCTGACCCACAGAGATTTCCTCCGGTGATACCTTTGTAAGGCTGCCGTCCGAATTCTTGATATTTGCATAATCCGGCCGGATATCCATTAATTCGGCAATGGATTTCCGGGATTTATTAACCGCATAACTTTGGAACATCTCTCCTACCTGATAAAACAGCATTACTGCCACAGCCTCCGGATAGTCGGATACTAAAAATGCTCCCACCGTTGCTACTGTCATGAGAAAATTCTCATCAAATATCTGACCATGCAGAATATTCTCCGCAGCTTCTTTTACAACGTCTCCTCCGGCTATCAGATATGATATCAGAAAAATGCAAAGCCTTATGGTGTCAATGGTATCACTTCCCAGGTCTGCCATATCTTCCAACGGCAGGAAAACTGCGATTAGAAGAATAAGAAATGCCAATATAATTTTATATAAACGTTTACGGAGTTTTTTCATATTCTCCTCCTTTCCGGGCATACAGAACGCAACACCCGTTATCTTATAATTAATACATCTTTTTCAACTTTTTTCATCACTTTCTCAACTTCGTCCAATACAGACTCAAAGGATTCATCATCGGCATCCAGTGTCAGTTTCTGAGACATAAAATTAATCTGAACTTCATTCACTCCGCTGACTTTAGCCGCTGCCCGCTCCATCTTTGCTGCACAGTTTGCACAATCTAATTCCTCTAATTTAAATACTTTTTTCATAAACAACACCTGTCCTTTCTTATATTTGTTTCAATCTCCGGCTTATTCGGAAATATGTTCAAAGCCCTGATTCAATATGGTTTCAATATGGTCATCGGATAAAGAATAAAATATTGCCTTTCCTTCTCTCCTGAATTTCACCAGTTTCATCTGCTTTAACATCCGAAGCTGATGGGAGATTGCCGACTGACTGGCATTTAAAATCTGTGCCAGATCGCATACGCACATCTCTGACTGTAACAATGCATATAATATTTTTATTCTGGTAGAATCCGCAAAAACCTTATAAAAATCTGCCAGATCATATAATATCTCTTCTTCCGGCAAAGTAACTTTTACCTTATTCACTATGTCCTCATGGATATGGATATATTCACATTTTTCTACTTCATTCTCTGCCATGTTTTAACCTCCTTTCATCCTTCCTGGATATCTGCCATATCTATCTTTTATACATATGAGCATTTATTCATATGTATAAGATATCATAAGTTATAAGGGAAGTCAAGGCATAATTTAAAAATGTCCATACAGTCAGACATCAGTCAGTCATTTTTTGCGGACAGTTCAATACATACCTGCCTGCTTCGTTCTCTGCTCCTGCGTTTCGTTTCTGTCCCTTGAGCCTTTCTTATCTTTTCCCTGCACTCTGGACAATACTTCGATATTGCGGAGCGGGGGACGTATTCAACACCGCACACTGTACAATTCTTAGGCTTTAACGCTGTCCACCGCTTTGTGGGTGTGATATGTAATTCACCGACAAAGCCAATGAATTTATTAAAAATCTTGATTTCCTGCTGTACCGTTCCGTCCGCAAGTTTCTCACGCTCCGAAACAACTATCTTGTCTATGAGTCCGTTTACGATTGTTGCGTCCAGTTCCGTAATGCCTTGATAGTTGCGTATGAGAGAGAGGAAGTCACGAACACCCTGCGACTTCTCGTAACTTTCTGCGAGTGGATTGTCTGCTGTTTGTGGATTCTCTGCCCTGTTTTGCTGTCTTTGCTCATAAACCTGCTCCTTTACATAAAAGTAGAGCGTATAGAATTCTATACGCTCTAACGTTGTGTGACTATTCTATTGTGATTGTGATAATGGCTGGTTAAACAAACGGCAAGTTATCATTCCACGTCAATATCTAATGTTTCAATCAAAAAGCTAACAGGACGGAATCCATCATTGCAAGAAATCATAGCAGACTTTTTATTTTTCATCCAACCACCATAAAAATTTTCGCCGCCATGAGCAAGTGTCATCACAAATGCGGATATACTATCCCATGCACTGTCACAAAATCCTTCTGGTTTCTGCCAACCATTTGCAACAAATTCCTGTCCCACTTTCATATCACAATGTGACGGTATCGGATTTTCATATTTTTCGATTAAATCCGTATAACACGCTGTTTTCAAAACAGAAATTTTTACTTTCTTCATTTGATACCTCCGCAAATTTTAATTGGGAAAGGCAGACAAACTGTCTGCTATCAAATCATCCCAAATTCATTTTTTAGATTATTAAATCTTTCCAGTTCATGAGCCTTAATTTCAAATAATGGATTATAGAAAATATGTTGCATCACATCTGCATCCTTTAATATTTCGTCAAACGACTTATTTATAATCTTCTTGTCACTATGGTGGTAAATAGCTGAATAAATCAAGTCAATTTCTTCACAAGAGAATATTTTTAATTCATTCAAAATCTCTTTTGCCATTATTGCTCCTTTATGCGCATGATCTGTTGAGTTCATATTTTTGTAAGAATATATGTCATGTAGCATTGCTGCAATAATAGAAAGTTCTATGTTTTCTTTACGCTTTTTGGCAATAAGAGCAGCAGCTTGGGCAACACCATATAAATGTATATAAGCACACCTTCTTTCATCGTTATCTGTCATACTCAATAATACACTATCGACCACTTCTCTAACCTTTTCAATTCTATTCATACCTTGTATCCTTTTTAATCAATGTTTCATAGCAGCCATAAATTTCCGATTTGCATTTCTAATCGTCCCGCTTTTGCTACAATCCCTCTTGAATTTGTACGGGATACCCATTGCTTAACCGACATAATAAAGCGGTTTAATCCTGCCTCCAACATGATTTCTTCATAAGCGGCAGTATTGAAGTCTGCATTATACATTTCTTCCCATATGCCAAGAAATTCTATTGTGTTCTTATTGCGTAACCATTTTTCTATCAGGGCAGGTCCGTTGTCAATTTTCCTTACCATATC
>CAJTXN010000022.1 GCA_910583605.1 uncultured Lachnospiraceae bacterium | reverse complement strand
TCCTGCTTGTATGCCCGTAAATCAAGGCTTTTTTGAGATAATCAACCATTTTATATAGAAAAATTATACATTTGTCTTCTGATTCTGAATAGTATGCATTAATACAAAACATCTGATTAATTTCTATATTACTCATATCCCCATTAACTTTTACACTACTGCCACCAAATATCAAACATACAAAAAATATCATCCATATTGCTCTTTTTCTCATAACGTCACCTTTCCCTTCATGTGTATTTCATTTTATCACCAACAATTCCTAAAATTCAAAAAAACTACACCTGTGCATTCAACTTTCATCGTAAAGTTGAAATTGTTTTTTCAACTTTTCTCCTTTGAATTTCACAAGTGTAGTTTTTGTTTATCCTCAGTAAATAAATCCTATATTTTATTCTAACATTGTCATATTTTGTATGTCAACATATTTATTTACCGATTATTAAATTGTTTTCTAAAAACTCTACGCAATATCCTCAAACTGGGAATTATACAACGAAGCATAAAATCCGTCTTTGGCAATCAGTTCCTCATGACTGCCCTGTTCGATAATATCTCCGTCTTTCATAACCAAAATCACATCCGCTTCTTTAATCGTAGAAAGTCTGTGGGCGATGACAAAGCTGGTTCTTCCCCGCATGAGATTATCCATTGCCCGCTGGATTCTGGCTTCCGTTCTGGTATCCACCGAACTGGTTGCCTCATCCAGTATCAGAATCTTCTTATCGGCAAGAATGGCTCTGGCAATCGTAAGGAGCTGTTTCTGTCCCTGGGATACATTGCTGGCATCCTCATTTAATTCCATTTGATAGCCCTCCGGCAGTGTCTGGATAAAATGATGGGCATGGGCGGCTTTCGCTGCGGCAATAACCTCTTCGTCCGTGGCATCTATTCGTCCGTACCGGATATTTTCCATAATGGTTCCCTTAAACAGCCAGGTTTCCTGAAGGACCATTCCAAAATTATCTCTTAAATCACTCCGGTTGAAATCCCGGATATCATGACCTTCTATTTTAATGGAGCCGCTGTTTACATCATAAAAACGCATTAATAATTTTACCATGGTCGTCTTTCCTGCTCCGGTAGGGCCCACAATGGCAACAGTCTGCCCCGGTTCTACCTTACAGTTGAAATCATTAATGATAATTTTATCCGGATTATATCCGAAATGAACGTTTTCAAAAGATACGTTTCCTTCAACCTTCTCCGGTTTTGCCGGATTCTCGGCAATCAGTTCTTCCTCCGTTTCGTCCAGCAATTCAAAGACACGCTCGGCTGCTGCAACCATGGACTGGAACATGTTGGATACCTGGGCAATCTGCTGAATCGGTTGTGTAAAATTCCTAACATACTGAATAAAGGACTGAATATCGCCAATCTGAATGGTTCCGTTGACCGCAAGGAACGCACCTACAATCGCAACTGCCACATAGCCCAGATTTCCCACAAATGTCATGATCGGCATCATCATGCCGGATAAAAACTGGGATTTCCATGCGGATTTAAATAAAATATCATTGGTTCTGTCAAATTCCTCCAGTACGATTTCTTCACGGTTAAAAGATTTCACAATATTATGGCCGCTGTATATTTCTTCTATCTGTCCGTTTATTCTTCCCAGATATTTCTGCTGTGCCACGAAATATTTTTGTGAATGTTTCACAACAACACCGATCAGGATTCCGGAAACCGGAAGAATCACCAAAGCAATCAGTGTCATGAGCGGACTGATGCTGATCATCATTATTAAGATACCCACAACCGTGGTCACTGAGGTAATCATCTGTGTAATACACTGATTCAGGTTCATCTGAAGAGTATCCACATCATTGGTGATTCTGGATAATATTTCTCCTACCGTTCTGGATTCATAATAATTAATCGGCAGCCGGTTCAGTTTCTTTGAAATCTTATCCCGCAGATTAAAACATAACTTTTGGGATACACCGGTCATCAGCCAGCCCTGAATAAAGGAAAACAATGCGCTGACCGCATACAGACCAATTAATATCAATAAAATCATTCCGATTTTATCAAAATTAATTCCTCCGGTTCCGCCAATCATCCTCATTAAGCCTTTGCTCAGTTCCGTTGTGGCTTTACCAAGTATCTTCGGTCCCACAATACTGAATATGGTACTGCCAATGGCAAATATTAATACAAAAACTACTGATATCTTAAAAGGGTTTATTTCACCGACTAATTTCTTTACGGTTCCCTTAAAATCTTTGGCTTTCTCAGCCGGCACACCCGGTCCCCCGCCCATGGGACCTTTCGGCCTGTGTTGGGAACGTCCGCTTTTCTGTTCTTCACTCATTATGCACGACCTCCTTTCAGCTCTGCCTCCGATAACTGGGATTTAGCAATTTCCTGATATGCTTCACAATTCCTCAGTAATTCCTCATGGGTACCCATTCCTGCAATCTTACCTTCGTCCAGTACGATTATCTGGTCTGCATGAAGAATGGTACTGATACGCTGTGCCACTATGATCACGGTGGCATCCGAAATATTTTCATTCAGGGCTTTTCTCAGTACAACATCGGTTTTGTAATCCAATGCAGAAAAACTGTCATCAAACAGGAACACTTTCGGCTTCTTTGCTATGGCTCTTGCAATTGACAGTCTCTGCTTCTGTCCGCCAGATACATTGGTACCGCCCTGGGAAATTTCAGAAGCATAAGCATCCGGTTTTCCTTCAATGAATTCCGTCGCCTGTGCAATCTGTGCAGCAAGTTTCATATCCTCATCGGTAATGAAATCCCCGCCGAATTTAATATTGGATTCTATGTCTCCGGAAAATAATACGCCCTTCTGCGGAACAAATCCCAGCAGACTTCTCAGTTTATGCTGTGATATTTCCCGGATATCCACGCCGTCAATGGTTATCTTACCTTCCGTCACATCATAAAACCTCGGAATCAGATGAATCAGCGTGGATTTGCCACAGCCCGTACTTCCTATAATGGCCGTAGTCTTTCCCGGACAGGCTGTAAAATTCAGAGCCTCCAAAGCATTTTCCTCTGCTCCCGGATATTTAAAGGATACATTGTCAAATTTTACGACACCTGAAACATTCTGTAATTTTTCATCTGCTTCTGCTGTATTCTCCTGATCCGATATTGAGGCTTTTGTCTGAATCACTTCATCTATACGTGAAGCTGCCACACCGGCTCTTGGAAGCATAATGGATACCATGGTAAGCATCAGGAAGGACATGATGATCATCATGGCATAGGTAATAAATGCCATCATATCTCCTACCTGAAGATTTCCCTTATCAATTCCTTTCGCTCCCATCCATACGATCAGAACGGTTATTCCATTCATGATAAACATCATGCATGGCATCATGAAAGTCATAACACGGTTGGTAAACAGCTGCGTTTTCATTAAATCCTTGTTGGCATCGTCAAACCGTTCCTCTTCCTGTTTTTCCCTGCCGAATGCACGAATTACCAGTACACCGGTGAGGATTTCCCTGGAAACCAGATTCAGTTTATCCATCAGTGTCTGCATGACCTTAAACTTTGGCAGGGCAATAGCCATTAATAATAATACAACACCTATGATAAGCAGAACGGCTAATACAATAATCCAGTCCAGACCTGTTCTGGTGCTTAACACCTTAATGATACCGCCCACTGCCAGAACCGGCGCATACATTATCATACGCAGCATCATTACAGTGACCATCTGAACCTGCTGGATATCGTTGGTACTTCTGGTAATCAGAGATGCTGTGGAAAATTTATCCATTTCCGCATTTGAAAAGGATACTACTTTTTTAAACACGCCTTCTCTTAAATCCATACCGACTTTCGCTGCCACCAATGAGGAAATCAGTCCGGCCAATATGGAAGCAGCCATAGCCACTACTGCAAATCCTAACATCATCAGACCTTTTTTTATCAGATAATCGGTCTGTATCTTATCAGTATCCACACCGATTTGTTTATATTCCTGCTTTACAAATGCAACGGCCTGGCTTTCTATCAGCATGTCGCTGTAATCTCCCATTCCTTCCTGCATTTGTTCTTTCATGGCAAGCAGTTCCTCTTTACTGATCAGACCTGCTTCATATCCCTGTTTCATCTGATGCAGGGACTCGGCATCCTGGGATATCAGTACAATCGGAACTCCGATCATAGAATCAATTTCATCGATTTTTTTCCGGCTGTCCGTATTTCTCCTATAAATCTCTCCCTCGTTCAGATCATAGCAGGAAGAGAATAATTCTATTTCCTCCTGTGTCAGAAACAGACAGATTTTATCAAAGGTGTCCCTGCTGATTTTTTCGGGAGCAATATGTTCAATACCTCCGCCGGTAATACCCACATCTACGATATCAGCCGTATAGGAAGGTAATTCCAGATCACAGTATGCCTGAACGATCAAAAGCATGATTATGACCAGTATCATCCCTATATGGCTTTTCCAGTACTTAAATAATTTAGACATTTGGATTATCCTTTCGTTTTATTAATTCATCTTCCATAATATCGGTTGACATATTAAATAATTCTATTAATTTTTTTACATTGTCCACGCCCATACGAATTATCACCCGGTCAGCAAATGCATCCATCTCCTGCTGCGCTTTAATCCTTGCTTCTTTTCCTTTTTCCGTGGCATATACGAACGTATTTCTGCGATTTTTCTCGTCAATTTCACGTCTGATATACCCCTTTTCTTCCATATTTTTTAACATTCTGGAGGCCTGGGGCGTGGAGACATGAATCGTATCTGCCAGCACCGATACATACATTCCGTTTCCGTATTTCAAACCCTTTGTATTTAATACCTCTAAAACAAAAAATTCTCTTTGAGTAATTCCGCCGCACAATAAATTTTTTACAATTTTTTTCATTCTGACAGAGGATAATATCAATTCCGCCTTCAATTGTTCTCTGTCAATATGAGCCGGGGCAGTTCTACCCGTTTCTGAATCCAATTTTATGTCACCACCTTTATGCAACACTTAACAGTGTTAATAATTAACATTGCCAATTATAATTCCAATAACAGGAATAGTCAACATTCATTTTATTAACTTTTTATAAAAATAATTAATATTTTTGTTCAATATTTACAAATTAATTCTTTCTTGTTATGATTATCAGCGATTAAATATCCATTTAACGGCAAATTGTAAAATTTTTTCAAAAAATGACAATTGTCACTACAAAAATGGTAATAAAAACAATATAATCTAAAATCAAAAAAAGGTAATAAAAAGAAAAGAGGAAATCATATGCTTAAATTGCAGGACATTGTAAAAGAGTATTCGTCCGGTGATACAGTCGTACATGCTCTGAAAGGAATCAATCTGGAATTCCGGGAACATGAATTTGTTTCTATCCTTGGCCAGTCCGGCTGCGGAAAAACCACTATGCTGAATATTATCGGCGGACTGGACCGCTATACCAGCGGTGACCTGACCATTGACGGGATATCCACAAAAAAATATAAAGATAAGGATTGGGATGCCTACCGGAATCACAAGATTGGTTTTGTGTTTCAGAACTACAATCTGATTCCTCACCAGACAGTCCTGTCAAATGTAGAACTGGCCCTGACCCTTTCCGGCGTTTCAAAAACAGAACGCAGGCGGCGTGCCGTTGACGTATTGAACCAGGTGGGACTGGGCGACCAGTTAAATAAAAAACCGAACCAGATGTCAGGCGGTCAGATGCAGCGTGTTGCCATTGCCCGCGCCCTGATCAACAATCCTGAAATCTTACTGGCAGATGAACCTACCGGTGCTTTGGACTCTGAAACGAGCGTTCAGATCATGGAAATCTTAAAAAATATTTCCAAAGATAAACTGATCATTATGGTTACCCATAATCCGGAACTTGCAGCAAAATATTCCTCCAGAATCATCCGTCTGCTGGACGGAACGGTCATTGATGACAGTAATCCTTTTAAATCTTCTGAATCCGAACCGGAAAATAAAGAAAAAACTGCTGTCGCCGAAAAGAAAAAAAAGAACAAGTTAAAGACTTCCATGTCTATGTTAACCGCACTTTCTCTGAGTCTGAACAACCTGATGACCAAGAAAGCCAGAACTTTTATGACCGCATTTGCCGGCAGTATCGGTATCATCGGTATCGCACTGATACTTTCTCTGTCCAGCGGTATGCAGAATTATATTGACAGTGTGGAACAGGATACCCTTTCCAGTTATCCGCTTACGATAGAAAAAACCACTATGGATTTAAGTTTCTTCTTCACCAATCCTCATAAAAAGGATGACGGAATCATTTATGAACCGGACCGGATTTATTCCAATAATATGATGAGTTCCATGATGGATTCCATGTTGAATTCCATCAGTGTCAATGATTTAAAAGGTTTTAAAACCTTTCTTGATAATCCGGAAAACAAAGTTCTGGAATTGTGCAATGACATTCAATATGGTTATGATGTAGACCTGATGGTATATCGAAATGATATAGAAAATGGTATTTTTCAGGTAAATCCTAGCAGTGTAATGGCGCAGCTCTATGGCAGTGAAGAAATGGGTTCCCAGATTTCATCCATGATGCAGACAGATATCTGGACGGAAATGCTGAACAATGAAAACCTTATTTCTTCCCAGTATGATGTGGTAGCCGGCCGTATGCCTCAGAATTATGACGAGGTCGTAGTTGTGGTAAACGAGGATAATACCATTTCCGAATATTCCTTATACGCTTTAGGTATGCTGGACCTTACGGAATTCAAGAAAATGTTTGCCCAAATGCAGCAGGGTGAATTGCCGGATAATACAATATCAATGGAACAGGCCAGTTATTCTTATGATGATTTATTATCCCAACATTATAAGCTTATTATAAATACAGATATTTATACGGAAGAAAACGGTACCTGGACAAACCGTTCCGCAGATAATGATTATATGAAAAATCTGCTTCAGAATTCCATTGATATTAAAGTGGTCGGTATTATCCGTCCAAATAAAGATGCATCTGTGACTTCCATTAACGGAACCATTGCTTATACCAATGAATTAACCAACTATGTGATTGGTAAAATAAATGAAAGTGCCATTGTAAAACAGCAGACAGCAAATCCGCAGATTGATGTATTTACCGGTAATGCCTTTACTGATACCACATACGAAAATAATCTTATGACACTGGGTGCGGCTGATTTATCCAATCCTTCCACCATCAACATTTATGCCAAAGATTTTGAATCCAAGGAAAAACTGACGGATATCCTTGAAAAATATAATGATGATATGGAAGCTGCCGGACAGGAGGATAAAGTAATCCAGTATACGGATTATGTAGGGCTTATGATGTCTTCCGTCAGCGATGTTATCAATGCCATTAGTTATGTATTGATTGCTTTTGTTGCAATATCACTTGTAGTTTCTTCTATTATGATTGGTATTATCACCTACATATCTGTACTGGAAAGAACAAAAGAAATCGGTATCTTACGAAGCATCGGCGCTTCCAAACGTGATATTTCCCACGTATTTAATGCTGAAACCTTAATCGTCGGTTTTGTTGCCGGTGCTTTGGGAATTATCATAACCATACTGCTAAATATTCCAATTAATATTATTATCGAATCTATTGCAGATATTTCAGGCGTTGCCTCCCTGCCGGCAGGCGGTGCTGTCATTCTGGTAATCATCAGTATGCTGCTTACTTTTATTGCCGGATTAATTCCGTCCAGAGTAGCTGCCAAGAAAGATCCGGTGATTGCGCTTCGTTCGGAATAGGGTGTCGGACAGATAACAGATGAGCATTTTATCTGACATTATGCCGTTATGTAAATCCTTTGGGACTACGGCCGTTAAGTCGCTGCTCATGTATTTTTAAATATAGACTCCGTGAATTTGGGGATTCCCAGATTTGCGGAGTTGTTTGTTAAAAATACAGTTTGCAGAATAAAACAACAATTTATATACATAGATATTTCAATTAAATCTTTAACATTATATTCCATATTTATTGCTGCAATATTGCAACAAATATTTGTTTTTGTTGCAATATTGCAACGATTATGCTATAATATTCATAATAAAGGAAAATAGATTAAAGAATTCACGTTCCATTATATATAGCCACTTCAAATATTCCTAATTGAATTAGGAGAAAGGAGTATAATCCAACTCCCTAATAAAGATCCTTGGATTATATGTACTGATATGACTGAAACACTTGGACAATATTTGAGAACACTAAGAGAACAAAATAAATTAAGCACAAGAGATGTGGAAAAAAGAACCGGCATAACTACTTCGCAGTTAAGCCGCTTAGAATGCAACATCACCCGAACCCCCTCTCCCAAAGCCCTAAAAAAATTAGCTTTATTTTATAATATCAAACTGATTGAACTGTTTCAGAAAGCCGGATACCTAGAACCTGAAGATATGGATACATATATGGAAACTTGCTTTAGAGGCATCGAAAAATTAAACCAAGAAGAAAAAAAGCAAATCCAAAATCAAATTGACTATTTAATTTTTCAACACGAAAAAGAAAGAGAGGACACAAATGATTTATAGATTAGGCGAACTGTTTTGCGGCCCTGGTGGAATTGCATGGGGAGCCCTTAATGCCGATATTGGAGATGATAACTATAAGATTGTTCACCAATGGGCAAATGACTATGATAAAGACACCTGTGAAACATACCGGTACAACATCTGTCAGGACGATCCAAAAAGCGTTTACCACAAAGACATCCGTGAATTTAACCTGGAAAACCTGCCGGAAATTGATGCCCTAGCTTTCGGATTCCCATGTAATGATTACAGTGTTGTCGGAGAGCAAAAAGGCATGAACGGCATCTTTGGTCCCCTGTATTCCTACGGGGTAAAAGTTTTAAACATATATAACCCTATATGGTTTGTTGCAGAAAATGTAGGCGGGCTCCGAAACGCCAATGACGGAAAAGCCTTTACCAAAATCATAGATGAACTGAAAAAAGCAGGAACCCACGGCGGATATACCGTAGTCCCACATTTATATAAATTTGAGGAATATGGAATCCCCCAAGCCCGCCACCGGATTATCATAGTGGGCATCAGAAAAGATATTGATGTTGCATATCATGTTCCTTCTCCGAAACCATATGCAGACATTGACAATACCTGCCGGAAAGCAATAGAAGAGCCGCCCATCCCGGCAGATGCCTTTAATAACGAACTGACAAAACAGTCTAAAACCGTCATTAAAAGGCTGGATCATATCCTTCCCGGTCAGAATGCCTTTACTGCCGATCTGCCAGACGAACTGAAACTGAATGTCCACGGTGCAAAAATCAGCCAGATATACAAACGGCTGGACCCTAAAAAACCAGCATATACTGTCACTGGAAGCGGCGGCGGCGGAACGCACATTTACCACTGGAAAGAATCCAGAGCATTAACAAACCGGGAACGTGCCCGGCTTCAAACTTTTCCTGATACTTATAAATTCTTTGGGAGTAAAGAAAGCGTCAGAAAGCAGATTGGAATGGCCGTTCCATGCGATGGGGCTAAGATAATTTTTGAAGCTATCCTAAAAAGTTTCGCCGGCATTGAATACCCCAGCATTGAACCAAACATCAATGAATGACCTTATAGTAAAACCGGAGCTTCGGCCCCGGTTTTACTATACTGAAAAATCCAAATAATACTGTTCATCATCCAACTTATAAAACGTAACATCTGTACGTCCATATGCCTCCAAATCACTTCTCCAAATATAAGCACCATTCGCCATCCCCAGTCGGTTCCTAAAATATTCTCCAAGCTGCGCATTACTAAGTGGTGTTGTAATTGCCTTATTCCCCTGTTGTTCCACCCTCAATATAAGCTGATGGCCGTCATCCGTAACAACCGTAAAATGCTGTTTATTCAACGGGAAAAAGCCCGTCCGAACCATAGGCGCAGGAAGCGGTATATACGCCTCATTCTTATTCCGCCTGTTTCTCTGTCCCCAGTTCAGCCCCGATTTAGTCCCCACTTCCCCGTTTTCCGAAAGCAGGGAAAGCGTAATCTTTTCTATATTTTCGCCCGACAGACTGCCGACCGGTTTATTCTCCATATCCAAAACGCTGTGCGTGGGATACAGCACAACATATTCCTCAACTTCGGCATGATTGCAGAATATCGTATCATTCTCTACACTGCAGTAATACCTGTACGCTTCCAAAGCATCACACTCTACCATATATTCTCTGCGTTTTTCCCCAAATGCACTCTGCGTAAAATTTGCTGAACCTGCAAACGCCACAACCGGCTCATCCCCTTTAAGCCAGATATACACTTTTGCATGTACCGGTGCAGAATCATACACATAACTGCACTGATAATGCGCCACTTCCTGGGGCATCTTCTCTTTCTGAAGTTCCTTAAATCCCTCATGGACGGCAATGCTGAGTCCGTCAAAAGGAACCATCCCTACAATCAAAGATATGTCAATGGGCCCGGATTTAAACTCCTTCAAATTCTTTATCAGCCACGAAGCCATGTTCGGCGTTGCATACCCTGACAAAATACACAGCCTGTCCGCCCCCGTGCGGAGCGGTTCAAACAATACCCTTCTCGCCAGCTCTGAATATTTCATGACACCTTCCTTTCAAACGCAACAGCTCCCTTATTCACTGTCATCCGTTATATCATAATAAACCATCTTATCCGGCAGTTTGATATTCGGAACCCAGATTTTCTCTCCGCCCCAGCCTTTTTCTCCTGTCATCTGGTACATCGTGAGGACAATCTTATCCGTGACAGACGCGCCCAGCTGCCAGTCATTGGGAGACAGCAGTGCGCCTGTGCCCTTTGCCACGTTCCTGTTCCTTCTGACAATCAGAACCCCCTGGCCTGCCGGTTTTTCAGCAAGCACCATATCAATAATAGAACGGAAGACACTGACCTTAAAATCATCCTCCGACTTGATATGTGAAAAAACCTCCTGCATCAGACGAAGGCTCACCTGATAGCAGGGCTGTGACTCATCAAATGCTTCCAGAAGCCGGTCAATATCATCAATCGTATCATTCTCCGGCGAATACGGATAATAATTTGTCCCCCCGGAAATCATAGCCAGCTTCTTATTATCCAGAACATTCTTCCTTGTCGGATTCAACCCCTCCGGATAATAAATCTTCACATCCGCCGTTCCCCTCTCCACCTGGGAAATAATAGAATTATTCGTTGCATTGATATCCGCAAACAGCTTATATAAATGCTCGTCAATAAACACTTTCATAAGCCTGGCATCCCTGTCATAGCCGAACATACGGCTGTGCTGCCACATCGTATCCGCCTGCGGCTTTTTCGCCGTCCTGGTATAATAAATCGTCTGGAGCCCCGCAAAAGTAACGCCCCGTCCAAGCGTATTCCCGCCAATGATCACATTAGAGCCCGATGCATAATCATCACTGCCCACACCGGAATTTCCGTTCATGACCAGAACCTTAATCTCATCATTTTTCAGCAGTTTCTGTATAAAATCCAGAACTTCTCCAAACGGCTTCTTCTCAACCTTAACCGGATTCAGCTGTTCATACCGCTGCCTGACCTGTGCAGTAAATCCCTCATCCCCGCATCTTCCCTTAAAATCAGCCAGCACCTTAAGCACATCCTGCTGGTACTTTCCATGCACCGCTTTCCGCACACTGGGATGAATCAAAAAATTGGATACCCTTTTCCCTGCCGTCAGCATGATTCCCGATACCACCAGATGATGCATTAACGCCTCTTCCAATGGATCGCTCAAAGAATCTATATAAGAAATACACTCCCCGGCTCCTTCCGCCGGAAAGAAAAAGTCTCCCCCAAGATACCCGTTCCCTGGCTGGAAATAATACGCAAAATATGGGTGCCACCCTGATGACATTGTCTGCAGCAACAGCGCCTGCGGCGTCCCCGTAACCTGCAGATAAATACTGCACGCTGACCTCGCCTTAATATCGTCCAGATACCTGTTTATAGAAGACTTGTTATTTCTGTTAATCATCGTATTCAAAGAAGCCGCATCTGCCTCATCATCAATAATGAACAGCGGATTCCCCCTCATAAATCCCGTAGAACCCAGGATATTAGACCACTGCTTCAAAGTCCTCACCTTCTTCTTTAAGACAATGATGGCCGGCCGCATCAGACAGTTCTCCGCAAAAATCTCCGAATCATATTCGTCACATATACAGAACCCCTCCAAGTCCTCCCTCACACGCTCAATCGTCTGTTGCTGGAGTATGACATTATCTGTTGTCAAAATCAAAAATACCGGAAACCCCAGATCCGCCGCCACAGAAATCACGCCGAACATCTGCCCTGTTTTTCCGGACTGCACATTTCCAAAAAGAAGCCCTACTTCATGCTCACAAAAAGAAAAGCCTTCTAAATACTTCGGCGCAATATTGTCCACCGTTTCCTGGATAGAATCAGCTAACTGCTTATTCCCTCGTCCCTCTATCTTCTTTAAGTACGTTTCAAGATATTTCATCTTCTGCCTCCTGCTGATGCCTGCTCTCCGGAAGGAAAGACAGCATCCATACTTCCAGTTCCGTACCGTCCTCCGTCTTCGTCACAATATCTGTCTTTGTGAGCGTAATCGTATCGCGCCCATATTTATTCAGCATCTTATGTGTGATAACCCCTTTCCCGTCCTGGTCACTTTCCACCCGGTTCACCGGCTCCACCAGTCCGGCCGCCACAAGGCGTCCTTTGATCCAGCGCCCCATAATCTTCAAATCATCTTTTGAATACAGATTCTTGTTATTCTGCCCACAGGTCCAGGCCTGGAACTTCCAACCGTCATCCGTAACCGCCATGAACGGCTGCTGATGCAGAGGATAACCCGGCAGGTCCCTGATGGACTTGCTGACCACCATCTCAATCTCCCACCACACACGCTTTCTTCCGCTCGCATAACAGACATTGATATTGGAACCCCTCATAGACTCATCGTTCTCATCCTCCGGCACCTTCAGCGGAAGCTCAAAGGAAACCTCCGTCATCCTCTTCTTATAAGCGTCCACCTCCTCCGGCGTAACCTTGGAAACAAACTCCTGATCCACCAGCGCCCGGTTCACCTCACGAATCAAAGGTACATCCCGTAGGTCAGCTATATTAGCCGAACACTTCGGAAACATAATGTCCCTGACATGGGCCGAAATCTCCTGCAGCTCCTCCGGCTCCTCCGTCACCGCTGACAATTCATACTGGCGCAGATTGGATGCCTCCAGCTTGATCGCCCCCAAATTATGAGAACCAACCACAGCAGAAAACGGCTTCCCATCCTTATAAAAGACATACGCCTTCCCATGATATTTAAACGCCCTCACCAGACGCACTTCACCAATCCCGCGCCCGGTCCAGTCCTCATTCAAAGCCGCCGCCACATTATATGTACCCTCCGGCATACCCTCATGATAATACATGCCCATTGTCAGACAAATCCTCTTTATCCCGGCTCCGTCAACCAGCCCCTGCAGCTCTTTTAAAGCCGCCTTCGACACATACCCCACCGCAATATCTATTTCATCCGCCTCACGCACAGCATCCATAAAATAATCTATAAAAGCCGTCTGTCCGTCTCCCAGCTTCAACGGAAGCATATTAGAATACAATAACCGCATTTTCTCTCACCATCCTCATTTGTCACAGCAATTATAACAGACATACCAGAAACTTTCTACCGTCACTCGTCATCCGTCCCATAAAACATTCTGTCTCCCTGCACATTCAGCTCAAAAATGCACTCTTCAATCACCCGTATACATTCCCCGCAGTTCTTCAAAATATCCTTTCCCCAAAACCGGATCACTGTCCAGCCCATGAACATGAGAGCCTTATTCACTTCATCATCCCGCTCCATGTTCCTCAATATCTTTTTCTTCCAATACTCCGGATTGTTCCCCGCCTCCAGACGGGGCTTCAAAACTTCCCAGTCCTTCCCATGAAAAAATTCGCTGTCACAAAAAATCGCTATTTTATACTTCGTCAGCGCAATATCCGGCTTCCCCGGCAGTGCGGCATAATTCTTCCTATACCGGAATCCCCTTGCCCACAGCTCCTTCCGTAACATCAACTCAATGCTGGTATCACTGGACCTGATATTCCGCATATTCTTACGTCTTTGTACCTTAGTAAGATTGTCCATTTTATCAGCCCCAATCACAATATAAACATATTTTTACGTTTTCTGTCATTTTACTCAAGATACTCAATCTCAATGCTGTTTAAAAAAGTAACTCTGACTCTTCCCCATTCCTGCGCACCAACACTTCTATACCAATTACCTATACTTTTTAAATTGCCATCTTCTGCATACTGCCATAGTATCTTAATTTATCACTCTCCATAAATTAGATTGCGAGTATTAGTATAACGATATGTTCCCCATCCTAAATGCTATGGTATCTGTTCAAAAAGACTAATTGCTACCTTTAATCTTACAAAATTTCTCAAGTAACTAACAAACACCATATCATATATCTAATGCAAAAAATTACTTATGTATATTTAAAATCAACAAAATATGTGATTATTTTACTTTGATTCATATCATAGCATTTTAATCTTTTTTACAATCCTTAAATTACAAATTTTGTTTTATAAAATATATATTATATGATATTATCTATTTATTGTCAATTAATCTAATTCTTTATTCTGATACTATATTACCCATAATATCTATCACCCGTACACTATTCTTCCCTTCCTCTTTAAACACCTAAATTACCTTCTCTAATATCCACCTCCCTAAACACATCCCCACAACATTTTTCATTAATCCCATCACCTACATGCCACCGATTAACGGGATATGCCCTGTCATTTGTCAGCTCCGGCGGATTCCTGTGATACATATCTTGAAATTCATCCATATAACAAGGTGCAGCTTCTGAAGATAATACTCCGCATATCCCCAGTATATCCAGCAGGACATCAATCTCACTTTTATTTGATTTTATAACCTTTTTTCTTGTAATGAGCTGCTGCAATTTCCCTGCTTTATTTTGAGATTCCAGTTCATAAACACATGCAAGTATTTCTTTTAACAACTCCTTATCTCTATCACTTGCTTTTACTTTTGGCAGCTTAACAAATTGTTGTAAATCAAACAAGGCATACTCCGCAGATGTGTGCCTGACGCCTCCCCATTTATAACGTTCAAAATTTAGTACATTCAATCCATGAGCCAAATCATAAGAATTTGGAAATTCCTTCCATGATGTCCAACCACATATATCACATTTCGCCCCCACGCAGGTATGTTTCGGAATAGCTGCTGCATACCAATAGCTTCCTAATACAGAACGATACTCTAACCGATGTGTGGAAAGACTGTACAAAAAAGCGTTTGCTACATCTGATTTATCAATTTGCCTAATAAGAATTCTCAGTTTTTCCAATACCTCTTCATGGCTTACTGGCTTCGGATAATCAAACATATATCCTTCTTTTTTTGCAATCTGGTAATCTTCTTGTGAAACATCACCACTTCTCCATCCGCCATTCCCCCAATATGCATTATATAGTATCTTTAATCCCCGTTCCGATTTTCTGTCTATTTGCAAAATAAATTCCTGCCTTTATCAAAAATATTAATATCTTTTAATCATAAATTTGAGTATCAATAACAGCATTATCCTCATTCGAAATATCTTACAACTCATTTTTCCCATTTATCCACGCCACCGAAACATCCATCGCCGCCCTGCATGCCTTCGTCTGATTCAATGCATTCAACATCACAAAATCATGTATAATCCCCTGAAATCTCACAGCCGTTACATTGACCCCTGCCGCCCGCAGTTTTACGGCAAATGCTTCCCCTTCATCTCTCAATACATCCGCTTCCCCGTTTAAAATCATGGTATCCGGCAGACCGGCAAGCTGGCGGAAATCTGCCCGCAGAGGAGAAGCCGTTATCTGATTTCTGTTTTGTTCAGACATGGCATACTGATTCCAGAACCACATCATTCCCGCCCGGTATAAATAATAACCCACTGCAAATTTATAATAAGTGCATGTATTAAAGCAGGCATTTGTCACCGGATAATACAAAAGCTGCTTCTGAATACACGGCCCCTGTCTGAATTTTGCCATCAGAGACATTGCAATCGCCATATTTCCGCCTACACTGTCTCCTGCCACCGTTAACGTCCGGGGATTAAAAGAAAAAGACATCCGTTCTGCCAGCTCCGGCAGATTGCAGAGCACATGATAGCACTGCTCAATGGCTGTCGGATATTTTGCTTCCGGAGAACGGGAGTATTCCGGAAATACCACCACCGATTTCGTTCGTGCCGCCAGCTCACGAACCAGCTTTTCATGGGTATGAAAACTGCCGAATACCCAGCCGGCTCCATGAATATAGAAAATAACATTTCCGTTGCCGTCCCCGGATTCCGGCCGTACGGTAAAGACCCGGATACAGCCCCACTCTCCGGTATCCACCGTCGTACTGTCTATATCTGCCGGATACATATATACCGGCGAACTCTGGGCCTGCTCCAGCAATTCCCTGCCCTTCCACGGCGGTAACTGAAAAATAAGGGGCGGCACGGAGTTCTCCTCACATACTTTTAAAGCCTCCGGTTCCAAAGAAATCCTTTTCATCATCATACAATCTCAATCCTCCTGTTCCAATATTATCAGAAAATACAGTTATAAGATTAAGATATGCGGACTTCAAAAACCTAAGTACCATTATTCCCTACATTTTTGATTTTTGCTTTGTTTCCCATATTTGCTTCAGATGGTCCAATAAATGGTTGGCAGCCTCATCCTTAGACATCAAAGGTAAGTCTGTGATTCCTTCTTTCTGAATTAAAATCAGATGATTGGTATCCGTTCCAAACCCGGCCCCCTCGTCTCTCAGACAATTTGCAGCGATTAAATCCGCCTGTTTGCTTTCCAGTTTTCTTTTGGAATTTTCCAAAACATTTTGGGTTTCCATGGAAAATCCGCATAAAACCCGGGTCTCTCTTTTCTGACTGCCAAGCCATGCCAGAATGTCTTTTGTCCGGCTGAGTTCTACGGAAATACCGTCACCGGATTTCTTGATTTTTTCCTCCTGTACCTCCGACGGGGTATAATCCGCCACGGCCGCCGTTTTAATGATCATTTCCTGTTCTTTATGATGTTCGCTTACGGCCTGAAACATATCTTCGGCGCTTACCACGGGAATAACCGAAACAAACGGTGGCGGCGCTATATGCACCGGTCCGCTTATCAATGTCACATCTGCTCCCCGAAGCATTGCCTGCCGGGCAATGGCATATCCCATTTTTCCGGTGGAATGATTGGTTATAAACCGGACCGGGTCTAAAGCCTCTCTGGTAGGACCTGCCGTTACCAGAACTTTTCTTCCTTTCAAATCCTTTTCACAGGCAATTTCCCGGAGAATATAATCTAAAAGCACTTCTTCCGAAGGCAGCTTACCGGCTCCGGTGGTACCGCAGGCCAGATAGCCGTTTTCCGGCGGAATAATGATTTTTCCGTAATCATATAACCGACGGATATTATCCTGAACCGTTGGATTATTAAACATATTCACATTCATGGCCGGTGCCACAATGACCGGACCCTTCATTGCCAGCGCCGTAGTACTTAGCATATCATCAGCAATTCCGTATGCCATTTTTGCAATAATATTGGCGGAGGCCGGCGCCACCAGCATCACATCTGCTTTCTGAGCCAGGGAAACATGGGCCACATGAAACTGAAAGTTCCGGTCAAAAGTATCCACCAGACATTTATTATTTGTCAGTGTTTCAAATGTAATGGGATTCACAAAATTCATTGCATGTTCTGTCATGATCACATGAACATCGGCCCCCAGTTTAACCAGCCGGCTGGCCAATCCTGCAATCTTATAGGCGGCAATGCTGCCGGTCACTCCCAGTATCACTGTTTTTCCTTTCAGCATCCTTACACCTCTTCCATATCGGTTAACAGACCATGCTTTTCATATCTTGTAACACGGCATACATGGTTATCCTCATCCACAAAAACAACTTTCGGCATATGGGTTTTCGCCTCTTCCGGCGTCATTTGCGCATAACACATAATAATCACCCGGTCTCCCACCTGTACCATTCTTGCGGCTGCTCCGTTTAAACAGATCATGCCGCTTTCCCGCTCTCCTGCAATGACATATGTCTCAAACCGGTTTCCGTTTTCAATATCTACAATCTGCACCTGTTCATACTCCAGAATTCCTGCTGCCTCCATCAGGGCCTCATCAATGGTAATACTGCCTACATAATTTAATTCTGCCTGAACCACCGTGGCTCTGTGGATTTTTCCTTTTAACATCGTTATATTCATAGTATCCTCATTTCTTCATTTCTGAATATTATATACTTTCCTGTAATCATGCAGTCTCCACGCATCATTGTTACCTGTTACTCCGATATAAAATTATCAATCAGTCTGGTTTTTCCGATATATACGGCTATGGCAACCAGCACCGGAACGTCTGCCTGATGATGAACTTCTATGGTATCCCATCGTACCATCTCCACATAATCAATTTTTGCCAGCGGTTCTTCCGAAAGAATCCTGCGCATTTCTTCCAGAACTCTGTTTCCGTCTTTCTCTCCTGCCTGTATCATTGCTTTTCCCGCCTGAATGGAACGGCTTAATACCAAAGCTGCCTTTCGCTCATCCGGTGATAAATATGTATTTCTCGAACTTTTGGCAAGGCCGTCTTCCTCTCTTATGATTGGGCAGCCTACCACTTCAACATTCATATTTAAATCTCTGACCATATGGCGGATGACTGCAAGCTGCTGGGCATCTTTTTCGCCAAAATAAGCCCTGTCCGGCGTCACGATATTAAACAATTTGCAGACCACCGTACAGACTCCCCGGAAATGTGTCGGACGACTCTTTCCGCAAAGCTCTGCCGTTACGCCATTCATATCCACATAAGCAGAAAATCCCTCTCCATACATTTCCGAAACCTCCGGACAAAATACCATTGCCGCGCCGGTTTTCTCACACAATGCACAATCCGCATCCAAATCCCTGGGATAACTTTCCAAGTCCTCCTTCGGTCCGAACTGAATGGGATTAACAAATATACTGACCACCACTTTGTCATTTTCCTCAACGGCCCGCTGAATCAGACTCAGATGACCTTCATGGAGATATCCCATGGTTGGCACGAATCCCACACGGAATCCCCGGTTTCTCCACTCTTTTATCTGCTTTTTTACATTCGAAATTGTCTGTTCGATAAACATGCCTTTCCTCCTGATATAAAATAAATCCTCTTACTTAATATAACTTTCCGATCACTTCATCGGACATTCCATAACAATGTTCCTCCGCCGGAAATCTTCCCTGTTCCACATCTTCAACATATGCTTTAAACGCTTCCTGCATGGCTGTTCCCAGTTCGGCATACCGTTTTGCAAATTTAGGTGAAAAATCCGAAAACAATCCCAGCATATCCTGATAAACCAATATCTGACCGTCACATCCCCCACCTGCACCAATACCAATTGTTGGTATGGATATCTGCTTTGTCACCAGCTCTGCCAGTGGCGCCGGAACACATTCCAGCACAACCGCAAAAGCACCTGCCGCTTCTACTTCTTTTGCATTTTCTATCAGCTTCCGTGCTGCCTCTTCATCCTTCCCCTGTACTTTATATCCGCCAAACGCATGAATGGACTGGGGTGTCAGTCCTAAATGTGCCATTACCGGGATTCCCGCCTGAACAATGGCCTGAATCTGCGGTACAACCTCCCTGCCGCCTTCCAGCTTAACGGCATTTGCCCGTCCTTCTTTCATCAGACGCCCTGCATTTACCATTGCATCATAAACCGAAGTCTGATAAGACATAAATGGCATATCAATCACCACCAATGCGTTTTTTACTCCTCTGGCAACTGCCGCGCCGTGATGAATCATATCTTCCATTGTTACTGAAATCGTATCTTCATAGCCAAGCATTACATTTCCCAAAGAATCTCCCACCAGGATTCCATTAATGCCTGCGGCATCCAATAATCCTGCCGTTGAATAATCATAAGCGGTCAGCATGGAAATCTTTTTTCCTTCTTCCTTTGCCTTCCGAAATGTTGCAACCGTCTGTTTCATCGTTCTACCCATGCAGCTCTTCCTGTCCATTCAGGACTTCTGCACTATCCTTTCTTAATTTTCCTTCAATATCTTCCATATCCGACTATAATCCCGTCCCGGATTTTTTTCTTCTGCGATTCCGGCCAGAACTTTCGAAAGGCTGACATAAATCGCTTTTTCTTCCTCCGAAAGCGTCTGTAAGTGATGAAGAACCGTCTCCGCATCTCCGCGCTCCACCGGTCCGGTAAGGGCTTCTGCGGTACCTGTTTTCACCACATTCTGACAGTTATGCAGGAACAACGGAGCCAGAGCCTTTTCACTGCCGGCTCTGTCAAAACCGCATTTCATCAGAATTCCAATGCCTGTTTCAAACAGGGCCGTGACCAGATTGCTGGCAAAAACCGCCGCACTGTGATAGAGAAACTTCTGCCCCGGCTGAATAAGACGAACCGGATTTCCCAATGTTTCAAAAAACTGCCGCCAGAATTCCAAATATTCCGTTGAACCTTCAATTGTAAAATATGACTGTGAAATTTCCCGATAGGATTGCAATCTGTCATGGATTGCAAATAAAGGGTGGATAGAGTAACCAAATGCTCCCATTTGGTCAATTCCAGAAAAAACCGCGGATGACATTGCACCGCTGCAGTGACAGATACACTTGCCTGTTAATGGATATTGTTTCAGAGAATTCCATACCGTTTCCAAGGCTCCGTCCGGAACCGTCAGAAACAAAGCATCACTGGATGCCAGTATCTCTTCGATTGTATCAAAATATTTCGTACAAGTAAATTTTGCTGCTTCCATTGCCGATTCTTTCCTTCTGCTGTAATATCCGGATACATGGATATTGCTCTCCGTCATATACTTTCCCAGAGTAAAACCGGCTTTTCCCGCACCTACAAATCCTATTTTTATCTGATTCATGATATTGTTCAATTTATCACCTCCTAAAAGGTGATGCTATTATGAAATCTCATTTTTCCAATATAAGTTCCAACTGTATACATTCTAATCCTGAGGATTTGCAGACAAGTTCTGTTCCGGTATAGTTTCCTTTGGAATACTATCCGCTAAACATTATAACATAAATGAATCAGTTGGCAATAAAAAAATCAGTTTTTTTCGTATCATAAAATACTGAAAAACTGATTTTTTATTTATCTATCCGGTTCTGCCTCCCGGAAATGCTATTGTCTCTGAAACCACTGCACTAATCACCATTTTGATCTGACTTTAAGATTATACCGTTCACATCCCGGCGGAAGGAATGAAATACAGCCCATGCTATATCTTTCTCTTTCAATACCTCCACTGCCGTATCAAGCACCGCCTTTAAATCCCATGCAATAAAATCAATATATCCGAAATAAATTCCACTGGCGCCTCCGATAAAGGTTACGGCATCCGCTCCCGCCCCGGCCAGAATCTCCTCCGAAACAGCATCCCGGAAATCCAGTATCTTTCCGCTCCGGTCTTCCCCGGTAAATCCCGTCAGCGGATAATAAAAGAATCCGGCAGCGATACCGTCCTTATGATATGCGTTCATGGTATCAGCGGCATTATTCCAATATTGATTGATCAATGTCGGGCAATTGGTACCGCCCACATAAATATCCATCCGCACATCCGCATCCTCTTCCTCACTGGGTTCCGTTTCATAGACCGTATAACGTTCACAATACTTTTCTGCATCCATGATATCCCCGTCCTGTTCAGAAAATCTTTGATTGAGATATTCCGGCAACTTCTCCAGACTGAAATTTACTCCTTCCAAAGGCTTCTCCAGCAGTTCCACCCCGCCGATATACCGCATGGCTGCAATCTCACCGATTACATTGTCCAGCATAATATACATCATCCAGTATGCCTTATTCTCATCTTCTTTCAAAAAAGAAAGCAGTTTTTCACAATACAGAGAAAGTTCCAATTCATCATCTCCCTGCTGTTTCACCCAGACAAAAATATCCTCCGCCGACACATTCTGTCCAAATATCTGTAAACCAAAAGAACCCGAGTGCTGTCGTCCCACCAGAATATTCCAGTGTTCCAATACCTCCTTAGGAGCTTGTTTTTGAAAATACACCAGTTGGAACAGCTTTGCCTTGTCCCCTTCCGGCGACAATATCAGTTCATGTTTCCTGCCGTTATATCCCAGCTCAAAAGATACATCCGAAAAAGCCGGCTTCAATAGTTTATTACACTGCTCTACGATTTCATCTCCCTGCCGCTTTTCATCGATGCCTCGGCGTAAATCCTCCTCACCTGCCAGAAAAGATTCCCAGCCCTCTCTGACTCTTTGACAAAACGGTTTCTCAAAACGCGGCAGCGCCAGGGAACCCAGACAGAAATCTATCATTTCCTCCGTATCCTCATCTCCTGGTCTGGCCTCTAATGCTTTTTCAAAATACGGAAGCGCATCCCATGGTTCATCCAGAAAACAATATGCATATGCCATACGATAATTCCAGCAATGGTCCTCTTTTAATTCCTCTTCTACACTCTTAAGCAGTTCTATCGCCGTGCGGTACATACTTTCATCACCGTTTTCTTCACCGGCCAGATTATTATAGGCCCTTGCCAGCTCACTCACCAGCTCCGGTGTACGTTCTTCTTCCGGAACAGCCAAAAGGACATCTACAATTTTCTGATACTCTTCCTCTTCATTCCATGCAGCAATCTGCTCCGGTATATTTTTATTTTTCAACTCTTCCATCACCTGCTCCTTTCATCAATCCCACCAAAAATACCACACGGTAGATTTCGTCAGACAATCCGCCATCATACCCACGCTGAGGCCTTCACTCTGCCCTACCACATCCGGACACCATGCATGCTGCTCCAGCGCCAGCTGCATCGCCTGTTCCGTACTTACCGGAGCCGGTACCTCATATTCCAATACATCATGGGTTATAACAGCCGGTACCGCCCGGTACTGCCCATACCAGTATTTTGTCACCGCCATCAGTTCCGGTGTATCCGGACATTCATTCCAGCCGCCGAAGGGCAGCCATGCAAATATCTCCCAGCAATTCTTTACCGGAATTTCCGCCAGTATCACAGGATATGTTTTTCTCGTATAATAGTCCCAATAACCGCTAAACCGGTCCATCGCTTCACCGCCTGCAATTTCCCCCAGTACTTCCGTATCCCAATCCATGTTATATTCTTCCGCCTCTTTTTTGCGCTCACCAATCCATTGAGCCATCACTTCCCTGTCATCTTTCAACGGATTCTGAAGCATTTGTTTCCGATATTCTGTCACACGCTCTTTTGAAAAATCAGATTCCCCATTCCAGTCATGGTCTGTATCCGCATTCATAACAAGACTCTCCCACACTATTTCATCTACCGTTACCAGAACAGGGATAAATCCTTCCCGCTCCCCTCGTTCTCTTGCTTCACGATAAGCCGCCATAATCGGATTGTCATTTGACATTGGCTCAAATACCTGACATGGGCAGTCAAGATACTCAACCATTGCATTCAGTAATTTCTGTTGTTTTTCCTTGTCATTTTCCATTTTCAGATTCTCCTTCTTCCTTTTGCTTTATTATATCATATATTACTTATTTAAACTGCTCTGCCTCTGTTACCGTAACACAGACCATGTCCCCCGGCTGTTTCCCTATTTTATTACGAATATCTTTTCGTATCCCGATAATATAACAGACAGAACCGTCATCGTTTTTTACACCCATATTTACAATGCTTCCACTGTACGGCTCACCGTCAAAGGTAATTTCTGCTTTGACCCTGCCCTTGCCAAATTCTGTTCTGACGTCATATGGAAAACGTATGAAAGCTCCGCCCTTGTCCGGAACAGGTTCAATAACTGCTTCAAATTTATAGATTTTATGCATTATTTATCCTCGCTTTTTTATTGGTTATAATTATACAAATCTCTGTATAGAAAGATTTTTCTGTACAGGTTCTTTCGTCATAACAAACTATATTTATTATCCCTCACTTAAAAGCAGTATAATTGGGGACTGACCTGCATTAGTATCACATCCATTTTACCATATCTTATTTCCAATTTCCATGTCATCATATAATTTTAATAGCATATTTTAATTCAGTATTCTCATAAACAAACAGCAAAAATGTCATTATAATACTGTACAAATATAGATTAATGGTATATAATTACATATGCAATGTAGGAGTAAATTATAAGGAATCAAGGAGGTTACTAAAATGATGAAATTTAAGAGAACTTTTTCATTACTAATGATGAGTGCAATGTTATTATTACAGGTTTCCGTACCTGTACAGGCAAAAGAAGTTATTGACGGTTCAAAAAGTGATATAACTAATATCTCACCACGCAGTGATATTAATTATCCTACACCAGCTTTAATAACTGAAGCCAATGTTCCAATGAAAGAAACACCGGAAGTATCCGGTAATGTTATAATGACATTACAACAGGGCTATTTTATACAAATTGATAAAGAGAATGCTATTGAATCTGACGGTATCACATGGTATCCATGCAAATATGGTTATGTTTATGGTTATGTTAACGCCCAATATGTAAGAATCATAGGTCAATAGTTTTTTAGAACATAAAATATTATTAATAAACTGCTACATTGTAAGGGAATACTGAGAAAATAAACAGTATTCCCTTTTGCAGAAAAACATATAAATTTTTTTATCATAAACATTTTTTTCATGATTGCCTCATGCTGATACGATATTGATAATCCGGTATATTCCTGATTCCATTATTCAAAATGTTATTTCCCAGATACCGGAAACTTCCGTCTTCCGCAAATCGTACCGTAAGTTCATGGGTTATAACCGTATCGTCACATATAACCGTATCACATACTGCGTCTACCGTTAATGTAACCGTCCCGTCTTCATTTTCTTTTACTTCAGTAACTTCCGGCAAAGAAGTCCCAAAAAATGTCGGAGAATAATTTAAACATCCCAGCTGTGCATACACATATGTCTGATTATCTTCATCAAAAACTGCATATTTTTGTATCTCTTGTGCCGTTATCGGCAGATACTCCATGATCAGACTTTCAAATTCTTCTTTTGATATGCCATTTGGATAATCCTCCGCCTCAAACTTCTTTTTATATTTCATCGCATAAAGATATTCATACATTCCATTGTAATCCAGGCGATCCAAATGAGCTGCATCCCAGTTCGAACATAATAGATTATTTCCCTGATATCCTAATCCCATCACACACTTTTCAGTCATTTCACGCAGCTCTCCGGTCATCGGTTTTATCCTGATCATGCAGCTTCCATCCACCATTTCCGTTACTTCCGGATACTCCGGAACACATAGTTTATAACAAAACCATCCTTTATCCGAATACCGCCATTCTTTAATTCTGTTATAAGTAACATATGTAATTCCCGGTTTACTTTCTTTATTCCAGTCAGCATTTACACTTAAAACATACATATCCATTTCATCATAAATATACTTCATTCTTCCTATACTGCCATCGGAATGAATCTCATATACAACAATCACACCGCTTTTTCCATCCATACATTCCTTCAGAAAATTATTCATCTTATTATGATTTTCCATATCGGAATGTAATACCATTGTATAAACCGGACATCCTGTTTCTTTAACTTTATTCTGTATTTCAAGAATGATTTTATCAGAAAGAACAACATTGGCGGCTTCCCCTTTGTCTGCCTGTTCATAAATGTTTCTATAAAGCTCCATCACTCTTTTGCAGTCATTTTCCGCTTCTTCCCTTTCCTGCCTGTCTACCGGAAGATCAAAACCTTTTTTCTTTTCTTCCGACAAAATGAATTTCTCAGAATCTTCTTGAAAATATCTTTTCTTAATCTCATTTTTTCTGATACAGACGCACGCCAGACAAACAAATATTAGTACTATAACAAGTAAAATATATTTTTTCTTAAATACCATGATATCATCCTTTTTTCCTGCCATTTCCGGTAACTCTGATTTTTTTGTTCTATCTCTATCATTTACTTCCATATATTTCTTCCCATTTTTCTTTCGTCAGACGCGGAGTATGCCATGTTTTTTCCTGATTATCTTCAGATGGGATAATCCGGTTGGATACATATTGTACTCCTCCATTTTTTAAAGGACGCACCACCACCTCATGAACATATTCGTTGGAATTTCCTGTATAAGGATATACCGCATGAACCAAAAGTGTAATGGTTCCGTCTTTATTTTCCGTATACCCTGCAACTTCCGAATAAGGATATTCCGGATACTCAACTTCAAAAAATCCTCTGGGCTTATATTCATAGGTCGAATCTTCTGAAAAATAAGTTGTTTTAGACTGTAATGTCTCACTGTCTATATGAAAATAACTCATAATGACACTTTCAAATTCCTCCTTCGGTATCCGGTAGACAGCGCCAACTCCTAAATTATCATCTGCAACATACGGAACAATCTCTGCATTTAACTTCGGATAGAAAATGTCATACATATCATAGAAATTCAACTCTCCGAAATCATCTTCGCTCCAATCTACAAGAAACATATTATTATGCGCGTAACTGATTGGAAAAAGATATTTCCGATTTAATTCCCTGTATATTTCATCCAGCGGTTGTACCCGGAGCGCCGTATGCTCCTCAGCACTGCTTTGTTTAAGTACATATACATCCTCCGAAAACCAGGTCCCGGAAAACATTAAATAGCCGTCCTCCGTATAATTCCAGCGCTCCGCCTGATAGCTTCCTGAAGCTTCTTTTTGCAATTTTTCGTTTTCGTATTTGAAGCAGCTTCTAACCACATCTACCTTTCCGTCTTTTGTCTCCAAATCATATTTTATAAAACCACCCAAATATCCGACTTCAATAATCGTTATTTTCCCTTCCTCCCCGGCATCTACCTTTTCACAAAAATCAACCACCTGTTCCGCCTCCGTCATATTAATCTGATTTCCGCTGTCGACAGCCGGATATCCATTCTCCCCAAACCGTTTTACAATACTGCGAACCGTATCCGGATCGGCTATCTTATTTACCTTCGCAGCTGTTTTATAAAGTTCCAGGCAGATGTCAATCAATCTCTCATCATCCTCCTGCATATGCTCCTGAAAAATCTGAATACAGCTTACCGATTCCGTATCCTGCGTTTTCGCCGGAGCAGCATCATTACAACCTGAAATATTAAGCAGCAATATAAAATTCATTGCCATGAAACAACCCTTCCGGAACCATATAGTTATTTTTAATGACATGACTGCTTCCTCCTTTGCTTTTTAAATATTACAATAGTAAGATTTAAAAGTCAAGGTATACTTAAATAGTCCCGGTCCGTTTATCTGCTGTGACTGTTTTTATGACGGATGTGGTTAATCTAAAAAGCGCCTCTCTACACCAATTACTCCCTTATCATAAAAATATAAGTGCAAAGGGTAAAGCACTAATGATATGCTTTATCTTTTACACTTATATGGCACCAGAAAGCACCTGCCATTTCTGACAGATACCCTCCGCTATTATAATATCAAATTATTTATTACAATAAATCTTAACAGCCTGAAAAACAAATTCTGCCGTGCCTTTACCGCCAGTCTTGTCAATACTTTCTGTGAAATCTCCACCGCCGGCATACATACTGCTAAGACTGTATAAGATTTCATCTGAACAATTATAGAAGTTCCCGGTAATAAAATCCTGCAGTTTTTTCACCTGTGACTGAACCTTCTCTGAATTCGGAGCAAGCTCAAGCATTGTTCCAAACTCATAAAATATCGCCATCATCTGTGTACTGATAATTTGACCTTCCTGTGCTGTCCGGTTCTTACTTTTTTCTTCAAATTCACGGTATTCGGGAGTATTTCCCCACAATGATTTTGCCTGTGCGGCATATTCATCAATCTTACTTGTATCAAAAGCTTTAAAATCCATTTTATTCACTCCAATCGCTTTTATTCCACGAGCAAGGTCTATCAGATTTTCCAAATGCTCCTTTTTTAACATAAGCAAAGTGATCTGTTGTTCCAATGCTTTGCTTCGGTCAAAATTTGGATTATCCATAATTACCTTTATATCCTTTAACGGAAATTCCAACTCACGAAATAATAAAATCTGCTGCAACTTTTCCAGTGTCATATCATCATACAACCTGTAGCCCGATCTGGTATATTTTGCAGGATGTAAAAGACCGATTTTGTCGTAATATTGCAGGGTGCGTATACTCACTCCCGTCAATTTGCTTACTTCATTTACTGTCATCATATTCTCTGCCTCCTCGTGTTAATCCTATTATAAACTGTGACGTAACGTCGGAGTCAATAGCTAATGTGTTTATTTAAAATGAATTTTACAATTGGATTGTCAACACTTTTTTAGACAACTTTTTTAAGGTTGTTTTCCCTGTATTGTACCGGTGTCTGATATCCTAAAGCGGAATGTATTCTGTGATGGTTATACCAGTTCACATAATCCCATAACTTCAATTTCAGCTCCTTCAGATCTGCATTCATTTTAAGCTGCTGGTTTTCTTTCCGAAGCCGGAGCACTTCTTCCTGTTCTGGTGGGCGGTTGTCCTTTTCATGAAATGAACCGGAGGTTTCTGCTTGTTTCACCCATTTATCAAACAGGGAATGGGCAATATCGTATTCCCGGCAGATATTAAATCTTCAATTCATATAGATAGTGGTATATCCCAACTTTTCAAAATTAAAGGCTATATTCGTTCCTGCGCCACAAATCGCAACATCATTCATTAAACTCTTGTTAATCGTATTATTCATCCTTTTTTCCTCCATTGCATTTTTTTTAGACCACTTTCTGTGATAAAATATGTGTTGCTGATTACATCTTTAATTCCTTCTTCAATATACTTCAAAGAACATCCCCCCTGATCCGCTTACACAAGTTAGGTCTTGCCGATAAAGGCGGCTTGTCTTCTCCATAATAGGAATTTATTTCATTTACGGTCATTCCATTAAGTTCATCCGTTGCCTCTTCTTTGGCAAGCAACTGTTTAGTATATAAATGCAATTAAAAAACTCAAAAAATACATCTGAATAAAAGGAAATTATCTTTTGTTTAGTTTCCAATTTTTTCTTCTGTAATTTTTGAGTATATATTTACTTTTTTTAACAATTACACAAAAATTTATTGATTTCAATATTTAGTATGCAGTTTTTTATTTATGCTAATATGGGTTTAATATTGCCAAACAAAATCTAAAGATATACTTTGTATATATATAATCTTATATTTATCTATACCCTATCTGTAACATTATCGAACATAAAAATACCTTACTCCCCTTATAACAATCCCCTGTTTTCCCAACATTCACACCAAAAAACATGCTGAATGACTTAAATCCTACATATTTTCTATTATATTGCTAGGTATTATAGCAAAATAAAATCTGCCATTTCCCCAATATTAACATAAGAAAATAGCAGATTCTATGTTACTAGAATGCTTTTAAATTTACTACTTTACCGAACTTCACGAATATTTGTGTATTATTCCATATTCTTTTGTTTTTATGAAATAGCATACATCCGGAAAACCATTGATTTTTCCTACATTTTCAAGCAATGGAAAATATATTCCTCGAACATTACCGAACTATATAAAACAGATAAATATTATAGAAAGATACTTGAAAATTTGTTTATTTCACAAGGAACCCGATTTACTGCTTATCTGTAAAGTATTTTTGATTGAATAATTTCTAATTTATTTTTTCAAACACGCTCTAACATGGTTGAACTCCTTGTTCATTGTAATAAAAAGACAGCTCTGCTTTTATTATTTAATGTGCCCGCTTTAGATGTATCATACTGATTTTCTTCTACACTATTTTTTCAATTTGCTTTTATATAAAAATTCTTAATACCCTGCTTTTTGATACAACTGTTGTAGAAATTCTTTTAATCCGTTACAGATAATCCAATAATCTTCACCTTTATATTCTATTAAAGCATCTCCATCTACAATAAATGATTTCCATAATTCATATTTTTCATCTTCCATTATTATCTCTATGCGAAACTCAGTGCCATTTTGACGAGAATCTGTTGACTTCAATAATTCGATATCGTCTTTTTTTATGGATTGAAGATAGCCTATCAATTCTTTCTTTTCAGCCAATGATAACGTATACTTATCCCCTTCAACGGTTGCCTCTATCTTATGCTCATCCAGATTTTAAAACCATTGACGGATTTCTTTTGTACAGTCTATATTTTTTCATATCCAAATACCTATAATTATTCCGATAATCAAAAAAAAAGAAAATATCATATCCCCACTCTTTTATATGTTTTTTCATATGTTTATTTTGTGTATGCTTAAATCCCTATTAAAAAATTGCATACTTTCCTTCCTGA
>CAJTXN010000021.1 GCA_910583605.1 uncultured Lachnospiraceae bacterium | reverse complement strand
GCCGCGTCCTACAGGTAAACAGAAGCACTTATTATTACGAAGCAAAACAAACGCCTGACGATTCAGAGCTTTCTTCTGAAATCACAGAAATTTTCAATACCAAAGGTGGTTATATCATTCTTGGTGTGAAGGAAGACAAAAAGAAAACACTACCAGAAGAAAGATTTATTATACAGGGAATTCAAAATTCAAAGAAGCAGATAGAGGATTTTTGGAACACCATTAACAGCAGCAAGGTAAATCGTAATATTCTGAAAGATGAAGATGTATTTATTGTGGAAGAGTCTGGCATTATCCATATGATAACGCTCCAATGGAGAGATACTTTAACACACTAAAAAATAAGATATAAATCTTTACTATTTTCGGGTTGAGGAAGAACTTTATCAGACGGTAGAGGAATTTGCTTATGTCACGTAGAATCATGTCCGTCCACACAGTTATAATGGATACCGTACGCCGTACCAGGCGCGGATGACAGCATAGAAAGAGGCGGGAGCATACTTCCTGAATGGATTGCCTGATTATCCCAAATCGGAGGTGGCAGATTTTGTCAATGACATGGCCGCGCAGCGGTGCACAGCATCATTGATAAAAACTGATAGCTCCGATAAGCTCCAGACAGCAATCCATAAATTTTTAGCCACAAGTGTTACAAAAAAGCTTGACCACTACAAATTAAAAACTCTCATCTGGAGATATTTCATTATCTATTGGAATAACAGAAGAATCTGCTCTGCCAATGGAGGTTTACCCCCACTAGTTAAACGACAACAGTATTATGCTTTATTACAGGTAGTAGCATAGGTCGAACATCCTTGAGAAAAAAATGTAAAGTAATATTGACAATATCATAAGATTAGCGCATTGAACAGGCAAAATGCCTTGAAATTATAGGTTTTCAGAGGGCAACTAAGATAAATTGGAATTTGTAAAAGAGATTTATATTAAAAATATGAGGATCAATAATATGAAAGTGAGTTATATGGAGAAGCAGGATAAGGCTTTTGTCATGAGTATTGATAAGCATGTGAATGATACCGGGTATGATAAACGTGTTTATACAAAAACAGGTTATGTCATGTGGGAAAAAAATGTACCGATCGGGTTAATGCATTATAGTGTTATATGGAATAATCTTCCATTTTTGAACTTTATTTTTATAATTGAAAAATATAGAAATAAGGGATTTGCTTCACAGTCGCTTGCTTTTTGGGAAGAAGATATGAAACAGCAGGGTTATAAAATGGTTTTGCTCTCAACACAGGTAGATGAAGAGGCCCAAAATATTTATAGATTATTTTAATAACTAAAAAAATAATTGACATCTGCATTATCAAATAGTATTATTAAACACAATTATATCGATATAAAAATTTTAGAAAGGAATCATAGCAATGCAAAACATGAATAAATTTCCACATCAGTATACAGATTCAGTCGCGCCCGTGTATCACTTTTATTACGGGTCTATTGCTGATGGAAATTATACAGTTTTGCGGAATTCTAACAATCCCTTTTAAAGCACAGAAACATTTTAATCGAGATTAAATATTTAAAGCTGGCCAAATTCGTAATGTATAGGTACACCATCAGACAATGAAAATATTGTTTGGCGGTGTTTTTTTGTTAGGAGGAATTTTTATGGAATACAGATTGGCAAAACCTGAAGAAAAAAAAGATATATACAAAATAGTACAAGATACGATTAAGAAGATATATCCGAAGTATTATCTTACGGAAATTATAAATATGTTTTCTAAGTTCCATAATGAACAAAATATCAGTGAAGATATTGAAAATGGAAACACTTACGTTCTTTTGGAAAAGAATAGAATCATTGGAACAGGAACCATAAAAGGAAATCACATTACAAGAGTATATGTATTGCCGGATTTTCAGGGAAAAGGGTTTGGAACATATATTATGAAACAGTTGGAAGCAGAAATTGAAAAGCGATATGACACTGCAGAAATTGATGCTTCATTGCCGGCATGTAAAATGTATTATAACCTGGGATATAAGACCATTGACCACGGTATCTGGGAATGTGGAGGCGGTGTCATACAGGTTTATGAAATTATGGAAAAGAAGCTTAAAAATGCGGCTGATAAGTCCGGTGAATTAAGGTTACGTCCATATAAAAACTGTGATGCAAAAACAATCACAGGCTGGATTCATGATGAAACAGCCTTAAGAAAATGGAGCTCAGACAGATATGAGATGTTTCCGGTTACGGAAGCTGATATGAATAATAAGTATATGGAATGTAATGGCGATTGCATGAATCCTGATGATTTTTATCCCATGACGGCATTTGATGAAAGCGGAGTTGTTGGACATTTAATTATGAGATTTACGGATGAACAGAAGCAGATTTTACGATTCGGATTTGTTATTGTAGACGATTCAAAACGTGGCAGGGGATACGGAAAAAAGATGCTCATGCTTGCGCTTAAATTTGCCTTTGAGATATTAAAGGTTCGTAAAGTAACTCTTGGCGTTTTTGAGAATAATCCGTCAGCTTATTACTGCTATAGGGCAGTAGGGTTTAAGGAAATTAACATGGAACAGGATGTATACCATAATGTGTTTGATGAGAAGTGGAAGTGTATAGAAATGGAGATTGAAAAGATATATGCGGAGTAATGTATATTATAGCAAAAAGGAGTCTGAAAGTCTTGAAATCACTGAATTATGTATGGGAATTATAGCTGCATGACAATCAGCAGCGTTCAGTGAATTGTCATATTTTTATTGTAATGTAAATGTTTTCATGCTAATATATAGAGAAAAAGACTAAAATGTAATGCTGGCTATTCTGGCAGAACTGGCAGGTCGTCCGGTCGCACCGTTTTGGGCAGAAACGAAGAAATTTGAAAGGAGAAAAATAATGCCGTATATTACAGTTGAGAGCGGAGCATTATCTGATGAGCAAAAAGAAGAACTGATCAGACGATTGACGGAGGTATCTTCCGAAATTATGAAAGTACCCCAAGAATTTTTTGTAACAACAATTAAGGAAGTCTCAGATAAGAATTTTGGTATTGGCGGAAAAACCATTGATAAAGTGAAAGAAGAATACATGAAGATTCATCAATAACTATCAGTGTATTGAAGCGACAAAAATAAAAAACAGTTGATAATATGATAAAAAATACAAACTATCTATGAAAGAGGTGCTTCTTTGGAAATCAGATATTTACGTGAATCAGATGACAGGCTTGCCATAAGCAAAGTCTATGAAGAAAGCTGGAAATATGTATACAAAGGTATTGTGCCAAAAGAATATCTTGACAGTATTCAGGAAGGAGCCTGGGTTTCCTGCCTGAATATATGGGAAAAAGATATGGAAGATTATTACTGAATGCGGTGATTCATGAATTAAAAAATATGGGGTTTGAAGAAATTTTTTTGTGGGTACTTGAGGACAATCATCGTGCAAGAAGATTTTATGAAAAATCCGGGTTCAGGAAAAGCAGCCAATATATAGAGGACTGCATAGGAGGCAAGCGTCTTAAGGAAGTACAATATTGTTATGGGCTTCTGGGTTAAGAGTTATGGATAAATATTATAATTTTTTTTTAATATGGTTATATATATTGAGTCCTTGATTCTGTCCATATTTTGCAACGAGGGATTTATATATTGTATTTTTAATGTTCTTTTCATTGTGATGTTTGGAAATAACGTTTGTAATGTAAAGTATGATATTATTGTCAAATCCTGCTTTGCTTAAAGTTTGTTGTATTTCATTTTGATTCGAAGGATTGACGGTATTTTTTGTACTTGATGGTAAAAACTGAGTAATTAATGGTTTGATTATATTGTATAAATTCAAGTAGTCAGAGTAGCTATTTCTAAGTTCATTGTGTACATTACTTAAAACTTTATCTTCCCCATAATGTTTTACAACAATGGAGGCAACTCTGCTACTGATTGGAGCGGAATATCCGGCACTGCTGACAGCCCGTTGTATATTCGAATTAAGCTGAGTTTTCTTTTTGAGAAAATCTGTATTGTTAGTGGATGAACCGTTAGTTTTATCAGTAGAAGATGTCCGTTGCTTAGCTTGATTTTGTGTACCAGAGAGATTAGATATTTTATTTTGACGTGTAACATTAGAATTATTCTGTTTTTTCCAAAAGGAAATAATATTGTCATAATCAGAATCATTACTAATTATTACATATTTAAATTTATTATTAACATTTATACCAATTAAGTAACCAAGATAGGAAACAAGATGCATATCTAATGATTGACTTCCAACAGATATTTCGTGGAAAGATAAGTCTACAGAATTAAAGTTAGTTAATTTTTCAATGCTGATTTTGGGAGCATTTTTTGTAGAAAATAAATGTACATGGTCATGTTTTCCTAATTTTTCTGAACCGGATAAGCCATCTTCGTGAACGTTTTCAAAATCAATTAAATAGTATGTTTCAACAATAGACATATTATGTATACTCCTTCTAGTTTGTATTTTATAAGAAAAATGAAAGTGATGGAATTTTAGTATTTAAAGAAATATAACATATTTTGCTACGAATGGCAACAGACAATTATACAAAAGTGATATAAAATTATAATAAAAAGAATGGAGAATAACACTATGAATGTATATGAAAAATGCCCTACATTGGAAAATGATAATCTGATAATAAGATTGATTGAAAAAAATGATGCAGATGATTTAATGAGTGTATATAATGACAAATTCGTATTGCCTTTTTTTAACAGCGACAATTGCCATGGCAGTAATTTTTATTGTGCCACTAAAGAGGATATGGAGAACACAATAAAATACTGGTTAATTGAATATCACGAGAACCGGGGATTTGTTCGTTTTTCGGTAGTTGACAAAAAAGCCGGAACCGTAATCGGAACAATAGAAATGTTTCAAAGGAAATCTCAGGATTTCTATAATGACTGTGGGATTTTAAGGTTAGATTTAGCAAGGGATTATGAAAGATCAGAATGGATAGGTGATATTTTATCATTGATTACAGAACCGTTCTATGACTGGTTCGGGTGTTCGGTCATTGCTACCAAAGCTGCGGTCTATGCCATTGAGCGTATTGAAGCGTTAAAGAAAAAGGGATTCATAAAATCAGAAGAGCCGTTAATCGGTCATTACCGGAATACTGTATATTATGATTACTGGATTATACAAAAGTCCTAAAAGATATGGGGGATATGCAGAGGGATATTTGAAACCACATTATGAACATAATTAAAGATTGACAGACATACCGTTGGTATGATAACATAAACATACCGATAGTATGTTAGGAGGTGCAGAAATATTGGCAAGAAACAAATACCCGGAGGAAACCGTCAACCGGATTTTGGAGGCAGCGTTCCGGCTGTTTATGGAAAAGGGATATGAGCATACATCGATTCAGGATATTATTGATAATCTGGGCGGACTCAGTAAAGGAGCTATTTATCACCATTTTAAGTCGAAAGAGGATATTCTGGTTGCCGTTACGGACAGAATGACGGAAGAATCCAATCAGATGCTGGCAGTAATCCGTGATCGAACTGATTTGAGCGGAAAGGAAAAACTAAGAACAATTTTTAAAGAATCTATTTCCAGACCGGTTCAGAATGACATATTTACAGTGGCTCCCGATTTGGGAAACAATCCGAGACTGCTCTATAGCATCTTTCGTGAAACGGTGGACGAAGCTGCGCCACACTATATTCTGCCCATTATTAAACAGGGAATTGCAGATGGCTCTATTCAGACTGATTATCCGGCAGAATTGGCTGAGTTGATCATTCTTGTTGCAAATATATGGACGAATCCAATGATATTTGACAGTACTCCGGAAGAATCTTTTCGGAAATTTATGATATTCCGTCAGATGATGCAGGGATTTGGCCTGGATATTGTGGATGATGAATTGTTAGAACGGCTGCAGGAACTGACGGACATCTATTGGGAAAATAAATAACAGAAACTATAGTTTAAGTTTGTATTGTTGTAAAAATCTGCCCTTATTTCAGGGGCAGATATATTTAGAACTAAATACATACCGAACGTCGGTATTGAAAGGAGAATGAATGAATATAATATTAGAAGTAAATTCGGTGGAAAAAAGTTATGGTTACTCACAGGTAATCAATCACTGCAGTTTTAAAATAAGGGAAGGAGAAATATACGGACTTTTAGGAATCAATGGTGCCGGAAAAACCACGCTGATGAAAATGATACTTGGGCTGCAGCAGACTGACCGGGGGAACATCAGGGTATTGGGCAGAGAATCAGGTGACGATACGGAGTATTTGTCCAAAATCGGAAGCATGATTGAAATCCCGGTATTCTATGAGCATCTGAATGCGGTCGAAATACTTTCCATGCACCTTGCATTAATGGGAAAAAAGGGAAATATACCCGAAACTTTAGCTATGGCAGGTCTTGAAAATGCAGGAAAGAAACCCGTTTCCCGGTATTCTCTGGGAATGAGGCAGAGGCTTGGCATAGCCAGAGCAGTCATTCATGCTCCGAAACTGTTAATTCTGGACGAACCGTTGAACGGGCTGGACCCTGTTGCAATTACGGAAATGAGAGAACTTATGCGGAATCTGGCAGCCAGGGGCATGTCCATTCTATTGTCAAGCCATATGGTTGGAGAAATCCGTCATACGGCAGATCGTATAGGAATTTTATCCGACGGTTATATAAAACAGGAATTTTCCGTGGCGGAACAGGCAGCGGAATGTGGTGAAAACTTTGAAGATTATGTTATAAATTATATGAGGAGGAAAGGTTAAATGAATCTGTTTAAAATTGAAATGATGAAGATACGGCTGTCTTCTTATCTGTGGGCAGTGTTTGGAATATTCATAAGTATGCAGGCAATGGGAATTTTATTTCTCTTTCTGGGGGTCTATACACCGCAGGAGGGGGAACTGTTCACTGAGTGGAGCGGATTATCCGCACTTTCCACAGCCTTGACAATTGCCTGTTTCAGTGTTTTTTCGGCGGTTGCCGGGGGCCGGATGATCGTTGATGAGTATTGCGGGAAAAATGCAGTTATGCTTTTTACATATCCTGTCAGGCGAAAGAAAATCCTGAATGTAAAATGTATGATTCTTTTGTGCATTACCACGGGGGCGGTGTTTATCAGTAATACTTCTGTTCTGGGAATCATGTATTTTACAGCGAAAATATTTGGAATTATGCCAGAGTCGTCAGAGGGTTCTTTTATTTTGCAGGTGCTGTTATCCGGTTTGTTATCCGGAATCATATCTTCCGCTATTGGAATCATATCTGCTGCGGTAGGCTGGATAAAACGTTCAGTTATGGCTGCAGTTATATGTTCGCTGCTGATTGTGTGTATTGTCCCGAATTTCATTGCAGGTATGCCGGGACATATTGTAATGACCACCTTTGCTGCAGGAGTATGTTCTATATTTGCTGCCGGCGGAATGTATCGGTTTCTTGCTAAAGGAATCGAAAGAATGGAGGTTTAGAATATGAATCAAAAGTTATTTTCAAAAGATTACACGATGGTTGTTATCGGTCAGATTATTTCCCTGTTCGGTAATGCCATTATCCGGTTTGCGCTGCCATTGTATCTACTGAATCAAACAGGCTCTTCTTCCCTTTATGGAACCGTAACGGCTTTTGCGATTATACCGGCAATCATCTTATCACCTTTGGGCGGAATTGTTGCGGACCGGGTAAATAAAAGAAATATTATGGTCATACTGGATTTTTTTACGGCGGTAGTTATTATGGCTTTTTCTCTGCTGCTGGGTAACATAAATCTTACACTTTTGATGACGGCTACAATGATGATCTTATATGGAATCGCAGGTGCATATCAGCCCTCCGTACAGGCAAGTATTCCTGCGCTTGTAAGTCCTGATCAGTTTATGGCGGCCAATTCCGTCATCAATACGGTAAGTTCATTTTCTAATTTAATGGGACCTGTTCTTGGCGGAATTCTGTACAGTGTATATGGATTAAAACCTATCTTATGGATTGGCATTCTATGCTTCCTGTTGTCTTCCGTTATGGAACTTTTTATAAAAATACCTTATATAAAACAGGATTCCGGCGCCGGCGCATGGAAGATAATTAAAAATGACTTTTCTGAAAGTATCAGGTTTATCAGAAAAGAAAAGCCGGTTCTTGGAAAGGGTGTGCTGGTTACCTGCGGAATCAATTTGTTTTTATCATCCATGATTGTTGTGGGACTGCCATATATGGTGACAGAGGTATTGCAATTAGATGCCGGGCAGGCAAACCGGTTGTATGGTTTTTCACAGGGGGCGCTGGCAGCCGGAGGTCTGGCCGGTGGTATCGGAGCCGGTATTTTTGCAAAAAAGCTGGGGATACAAAAAGCGGGAAATTTAATTATTATCTGCGCCGCCTGTGTGTTTCCGATTGGAACGGCATTGATACTCTTTTCATCGGGACTGGTAAATTATATGGTAATGACCCTTTGTTGTTTCGTTATTATGGTATTTTCAACTGTTTTCACGGTACAAATGATGTCTTTTATTCAGGAGGAAACTCCTCCGAATTTACTTGGAAAGGTCATAGCAGTCATTTTAACCGTCTCCATGTGCGCACAGCCCGTTGGAAACGTATTTTATGGTATCTTGTTTGAAGTATGTGAGGGATGGGAGTCTGCCGTATTTCTGTTTGCGGGTACGGTTTCTATGATAATAGCGGCAGGTACGAAAAATATTTTCAAATGTATGAGGAACAAATGAGCCTGATGTTATTTATGAAACGGCTTGACAATACATATATGTACAGGTATAATATATAAAAAAAATACTACAGAGGAGGAGAATATGAGTAATGTATTAGTTACCACAGGTGATATTAATAGGGAGTATGAAATATTAGGACCTGTTTATTTTCAAGTTTCTAACAAAGGGGTGTTTGGCAGTGCGCTAAGTTCTTTGGTAAAAAAGTATAAGGACCAAATCGCCAGTATGAAAAAACAAGGAACAATGTCCCAAGAACGTTCGGACTGGGGATTTTTGTATGGAGAATGGTCTGTTGGACAGAGCGATTTTGAAAAGGCATTCTTTGTAGCTACGGAAGAATTAAAAAAGCGCGGGGAAATGGTTGGCGCTGATGCGATTATCTGTATGCGTCAGGATATTGACATGGATACGAATGGATTTGCTTATTTTTATTTGCAGATGTATGGTACAGCTGTCAGATTTATATAAAATGAATATGTGATAAAAGAAATGCCGGCTGCCTGTAAAACCACAGTGTTTTGCAGGCAGCCGGTCTGTTTCGTGCCCTTCCCGGTTGACCAATACAATGCTTTGCCCTATACTATGGTTGAAAATTGAAGTTTTTATCAGGTAGAAGAAAGGAAGTCGGTATATATGTCCGATCAGGCAAATGACAATTGTTCCGCATTTGATTCGGCGGAGTATGACAAAAAAATAATGCAGACGATTCCATATTATCAGGATTTTTACAGGGAGATTATAAATCTGCTCAAGGTATATAAAACAGATAATCTCTCCTGGATGGATGTGGGATGCGGAACCGGTAAAATGGCAGAAGCAGCATTTGCCGGCTTTGATATAAAGAGATTTGTATTTGCAGATTCTTCGTCCAAAATGATAGAAATAGCAAGAGAACGGTTTGGAGAAACAAAATCGGAATTTAATCTCTGCAATATCCTGGACTTGCCGTATGTCAATGAGTTTGATGTTATCACATCAGTCATGGTGAATCATTATCTTCGGAAGGAGGATAAGATTCTTGCGTTGAAAAAATATTATGCATCCTTAAATGAAAATGGAATCTATATTGGATTTGAGAACTTTTTACCATTCAGTGAAGAAGGAAAGCAGCTTGGTTTGGAAAAATGGAAGGCATTTCAGTTGCACCGGGGGAAAACCCGGGAAGAATGTGAGGAACATATAAATCGTTTTGGTGTTTCATATTTCCCGATTACATTATCGGAACATCTGGAGATTTTAAAATCAGCCGGATTTGATGCGGCAGAAGTGTTCTGGGTTTCGAATCTTCAGGCAGGGGTATACGGAATAAAGAGAAAGGAATGGCAGCAGACATGGAAAAGGATTTAACACATGGAAGTGTAACCAAAACAATGCTGTTATTTGCCGGCCCCATGATATTGGGAAACCTTCTGCAGCAATGCTATAATATTGCGGATACATTGATCGTGGGCCGCTATCTGGGCTCGGATGCCCTGGCAGGAGTAGGTTCCGCCTACACGCTGATGACTTTTTTGAATTCCATTATCATTGGATTGTGTATGGGAAGCGGCGCTGTTTTCTCTGTCTGTTTTGGTAAAAATGACAGACAGAAAATGAAGGATTGCATGGCCGCCTCTTTTATGTTTATTGCGGCTGTCACGATTGTAATAAACGGTCTGGCGTTTGCCGGGATTCATACCATTTTATATGTACTGCAGGTTCCGGCAGAGGTCTATGGGTTAATGAAGGAGTATGTGTGGATTATTTTCTGCGGAATTTTCTTTGTATTTCTTTATAATTATTTTGCCTTTTTACTGCGGGGAATTGGAAATTCCGTTGTTCCCCTGTATTTTCTGGGAATTGCTGCGGTACTGAATATAGGACTCGACCTTTTATTTGTGGTAGCGTTGAACATGGGGGTAGGAGGTGCAGCCCTGGCGACGGTCATTGCACAGGCGGTATCCGGTGTTGGTATCGTGGTCTATGTATGGGTCCGGGAACCGGAACTCCGTCCGGAACCGGAGAATTTTATATTGCGTAAGGGAATCATGACGGAAATCATACGTCATTCCACGGCGGCATGTGTTCAGCAGTCGGTAATGAATTTTGGGATTCTGATGATACAGGGGTTGGTAAACAGCTTTGGGGCGGCAGTTATGTCGGCCTTTGCGGCAGCAGTAAAAATAGATTCCATTGCCTATATGCCGGCACAGGAGTTTGGCAATGCATTTTCTCTTTTTATTTCCCAGAATTATGGCGGAGGTAAAAAAGAGAGAGTCAGGGAAGCCATACGGCAGGCGGTAAAGATTTCCACGGCGTTCTGCCTGATGGTATCAGCGGTTATTTTTGTTCTGGCGCCTTATCTGATGCAGCTTTTTGTGACCGGCAGGCGGACGGAGATTATAGGAATCGGTGCGGATTATTTAAGAATTGAAGGCAGCTTTTACTGCGGAATCGGAATTTTATTTTTACTGTACGGATTCTGCCGGGGGATTGAAAAGCCGGAAATGTCTCTTGTTCTGACGATAATTTCTTTGGGTACCAGGGTTTTATTGGCTTATATGCTGTCTTCCGTTTCGTCAATCGGTGTTCTGGGAATTTGGTGGTCCATTCCTGCCGGCTGGTTTCTGGCGGACCTGGCAGGAATGCTTTTTATTAAAAAGCAGTATAAACAGACAAAGGATTATTTGACAATCGGATAAGGATATGTTATTTTATAAACATAAAACCTTTTTAGGAGTGGATTTTTCAAGAGAAATCTTTTTTCGCCACACAATTACCATCAGTAGTTGTGTGGCTTTTATTGTTGTAAAAGGAGAGAAATTTATGAATCAGACATTTATGCGTGAAAAGAAGGTATTGCCATTAGTATTGTCCATGTCCCTGCCGATGGTGATTTCCATGGCTGTCAATTCGCTTTATAATATTGTTGACAGTTTTTTTGTGGCGAAATTAAGTGAAGAGGCCATGACGGCTCTGGCGCTTGTATATCCTGTACAAAACCTGATCAATGCCATTGCGGTGGGATTCGGGATTGGAATCAATGTAAACGCGGCCTTTTATTTGGGGGCAGATGACAGGAACCGGACAGATCAGGCGGTAACACAGGGAATTATATTGAATACGATACACGGTGTGTTGCTGACGGTTCTTTGTATTGGCGGAATGCCGTGGTTTTTAAGAATGTTCACATCAGACAATGAGATTATAGAATCGGCATTAATATATTCCAATCGGGCGTTTGTATTTTCGGTAGTCATTACATTAGGAATATCCTTTGAAAAAATCTTTCAGTCGGTGGGAAGAATGAAGATATCCATGTTCAGTATGATGTGCGGTTTTATAGTTAATATTATTCTGGACCCGCTGATGATTTTCGGAATCGGCTTTTTTCCGGCCATGGGTATTGCAGGTGCGGCATATGCAACCGGAATCGGACAATGTGTTTCACTTTTTGTATACCTGTTATTTTATATAGCAAGACCGATACCGGTGAAAATAAGACGGGAGTGTATACGACCGGATAAATATGTGATTACAAAATTATATTCGGTAGGAATTCCGGCCACATTTAATATGGCATTGCCTTCTCTGATGATTTCAGCATTAAATGGAATACTATCGGAATTTTCGGAAAAATATGTTCTTGTATTAGGGGTTTATTATAAGCTGCAGACCTTTATATATCTGACGGCAAACGGTATTATCCAGGGAATACGGCCGTTGATCGGATATAATTACGGAGCGGGTGAGTCTGGGCGTGTAAAAAAGATATATCATACGGCTCTGAATCTGACCCTGATGGTTATGGCAGTGGGAACCGTTTTATCATGGCTTATGCCGGAAATTTTAATCGGATTATTTACTTCCAATACAGAGACGATGCGAATCGGCGTGACCGCCCTGCATATGATAAGTTTAGGATTTATAGTTTCGGCTGTTTCCGTAACCTGTTCCGGCGCACTGGAAGGGTTGGGAAAAGGAGTTCCGTCGTTATATATTTCGTTATTAAGATATGTTGTGATCATTATACCGGCAGCATTTATATTCAGCAGATGGATGGAGGCGGAAGGAGTCTGGCTGGCCTTTAGTTTTACGGAACTGATATCGGGGGGACTGGCATATGTAATTTATAAGAAGAATTTTATCAGTGCAAATCAGGCAGATTAATAGATTATACCACCGGGAGAAAACAAATATACCGGGATAAAGCTACGGGGATCGGAAGGAAAAGATTAGAATGCTTGAAAAAATATTTATTTATGTTAAAATATCTGTAATAGAATGTGACATTAAAAATTTTACGAGAAAAAGCAATTATAAATAAATATTAAATAACACAAGGGATTTTAACATGAATACTATTTACCGTGATATTTTCAGAGCCATACATGAGGGCAAATGGCTGAGCATAGAGTACCGGAACAAAAAAGATGAAGTTACTAAATACTGGATTGGAATCAGGAATCTGGATGTGAGAAAGCGGACGCTTGCCGTGGACGGTCTGCATTTGGGACAATATACCACCGGTACTTTTGATACCATATATATCGATTCCATTATTTTTTCCAATATTGTGGAAGGATCATACTGTCCGGTAAATCAGAAACTGGTAGAGGACATTTATCTGAATCCCCATAAATATAAAAGTCTGTTTGATAATGCAGCCAATTTAAAAATCCTGAATTATCTGGAAATGTGCAACCGTATGGATACCGTTCCTTATTATTCTGATTTCGAACTGGTACGCTTTCTGGACCGGGAAAAATTAGCGGGAGAAATGTACGAATTAAGTGATGAGCAGTTTAAATTTATTGTAAAAAATTTTCAGTTTAAAACCGAAAAACAGGAAACACACAGCGGAAAACTGAGGATACAGCAATTAGGCATGAACGTGCTCAGTATTCATACCGCAAAAGGTTTGTATGTACTGGCCTATCGAAAACTGGATTTGGATGTAAAGCAAAGGGTATTGCGGCCCGACGATGAAATTACAATCTGTACGGAATATAAGCTGAACGGAGTAACCGAGAGTGTACGAAAATATCTGGATGCAGAGGATTATGAGCTGCTGAAAGACTTTGAACGGAATCAGGAAAAAATCAAGGACTGTGTGACAAAGCATAACAGACAGGTCATGGGTGTGGATGATATGCCCTATATTATAGGAATGGGTATGGATATTATTCTGGATTTACATAAGGAATATGAGGCCATTATTAATATGTACAATAAAAATGAGATTACGGTTCCGGTCCGGGCGTTTTTCGGGGATTTACTGAACCGTCCGGTTCGTACCAAAGCCTATCCCATTGTGCTGATCAATAAACGGGTAAATCTGGACCAGCTTCTGGCTATCAATAATGCCATGAAATATCCGGTTTCCTATATTCAGGGACCGCCGGGAACCGGAAAGACCAACACCATAATCAATACCATTCTGACGGCATTTTTTAATGAAAAAACAGTACTGTTCGCTTCCTATAATAATCATCCGATTAACGGTGTGGTTGAAAAACTGCTGGAAATCAGTTATCGGGGAAAGAAGATTCCGTTTCCCATTCTTCGTCTGGGTAATACCGAAAAGGTCAGGGAAGCGTTGCTGCATATGAGAGATATATATGAACTGACAAGGAGTATTACCATATACGGGGCGACGCTGGACAGAAAAAGGGAGGACAGGATTGAAAAGATTAAAAAACTATCCAGTCTGCTGAAACGCTATGAGGAATTACTGGACTGGAAAGAGCGGGGAGAAACTCTGAACAGGCTGCTGGAATTTGAGAATACCTGTCAGCCAACTATGCAGATGCTGCCTTTTCAGGCAGATTTAAGCGGAAGACAGTTGGAACAGGTAAAAAATAAAATCCGGGAAGCAGGGACGATAACGGACGAAGAGGCTCTGGCTCTTTTAGAAGATGATACGGAGGAACTGAAAAAATACCTGTTTTTCACATCCGCCAGATATATCAAGAGACTGGACGAACCGAAGAATCAGGAATTAAAAAATATTATCCTGATGGAAGATGAAGAGGTTCAATTGGAAGAGTTTAACAAATATCTGGGTAAAAGAGAAAATATTAAAAAATTGCAGAGAATTTTCCCGATACTGGCAACTACCTGCATTTCGGCCCACCGCTTGGGAGAACCGGAGCCTATGTTTGATATGGTTATCATGGATGAAGCAAGCCAGTGTAATACGGCGGTATCGCTGGTTCCGATCATCCGCGGGGAAAGTCTGATGCTGGTGGGAGACCCGCAACAGTTAAATCCGGTAATTCTTCTGGATGAAATGGTGAATCAGAAACTGAGGAAAAGATATAATGTTTCGGAGGAATATGATTACCGGAAAAATTCCATATACAAAACATATCTTGCCTGCGATGCTGTCAGTGATGAGATTTTACTGCACTATCATTACCGGTGTCATAAGAAAATCATAGAGTTTAATAATCAGAAATATTATAATTCCAGACTGCAGATTCAATCGGGAAGCAGGGAAGAACAGCCGCTGATGTATATCGATGTAAAGAACAGTCAGACGGATTATAAAAATACGGCTCCGGCAGAGGTGGAGGAAATTTTGAATTTTGCCAGAATGAACCGGGACAAGACCATCGGAGTAATAACACCTTTTGTTAATCAGAAAAAACTAATAGAAGAAGCCGTCCGAAGGGAAGCTCTGGGGCATGTGACCTGTGGGACGGTGCACGCATTTCAGGGAGATGAAAAGGACGTGGTACTGTTTTCTACGGCTATCACGGAGCAGACACAGGCAGGTACTTATGAATGGTTAAAAAACAACAAGGAATTAATTAATGTGGCGACTTCCAGAGCAAAAGATAAATTAATCGTATTATCGAATACCGAAAATCTGGCCAGACTGCATCAGAAGGACGGAGATGATGATTTATATGAATTGGTCCGGTATGTAAAAATGAATGGAGATTCTCAGGTGACACAGAAGAAGGCAAATTCCAGGGCATTAGGGGTAAAACCCTTCAGTTCTGCCACAGAGGAAGCCTTTTTAAAGAATCTGAATCATGCGCTGGAAAATCTGTGGTTATCCCAAAGCAGGTTTGTGGTCCATAAGGAAGTGGCGATCTCACAGGTATTTCAGAACAATGATACATACAGCGACCTGTTTTACAGCGGGCGATTTGATTTTGTAGTATATGAGCAGCTGAACCGACAGCAGATTCCGGTACTGGCCATCGAGCTGGACGGAAAGGAGCATTTTGAGGATGCCGTTGTCCGGGAACGGGACAGAAAAAAGAATGAAATCTGCCGGGACCATAATCTGCAGCTGATCCGGGTAGAGAATTCCTATGCCAGACGATACAATCATATTAAGGAAATATTAACACGATATTTCTCCATTCGTCATTAAAATTACCGTTTAAAAAACCAGAGAGCAGAAGGGTTTTCTGCCCCCTGTTTTTTTATAACCAAAATTGGGATTTACAAACGGAAAGGGATTGTGATAAGCTAATGAGAAGCGAAACATAATGACAGAAGAAGTCATGGAAATACAGCAAAGGTTCAGACAGCGGAAGGAGATTTATATGATAGAAGTAAAACATATTGGAAAAGATTTTGTTTCTCCAAAGAAATATCCCGGCTTGCGAGGCGCGGTGAAAGGTCTTTTTTCTAACGAAAAGATTGTTAAAAAAGCGGTAGAAGATATATCCTTTACCATTGATGACGGAGAAATTGTGGGATACATTGGAAGCAACGGTGCAGGTAAATCCACAACCATTAAAATGATGACTGGAATTCTGGCGCCTACCAAAGGAGAATGTCTGATTAACGGTATTGATCCAAGTAAGAATCGAAAGGCAAATGCACAGAATATAGGTGTTGTATTCGGCCAGAGAACACAGCTGTGGTGGGATTTGCCGCTGAGTGAATCCTTTACGATTCTGAAAGAGATTTATAATGTAACCGATGAAGATTATAAAAAGCAGATGGAGTTTTTAAACAAGGTACTGGACCTTCCGGAGTTTTTCGAACGTCCGGTGCGTACATTATCCCTGGGACAAAGAATGAGGGCGGATTTGGGAGCTGCGCTGCTGCATAATCCTAAAGTGCTGTATCTGGATGAGCCTACCATCGGGCTGGACCTGGTAGTAAAGGATAATATCCGGGCGGCCATAAAAGAAATAAATGAAAAATATCAGACAACAGTTATTCTGACCACTCACGATATTGGTGATATTGAGGAGTTGTGCAGCCGTATCATAATTATTGATAATGGCAGGAAGATATATGACGGTTCTTTGGACGTACTGAAAGATACCTATGGAACCAGAAGGAAGATTTCCATGGAAGTAAAACGTTCCAAAGAGACATTTAATCTGAATCTGGCAGAGAAACTGGGTGTGCCGGAAGAAGACTGTAAAACGGAACTGGACCAGGAAAAGAATATTTTGTCCATTACCTTTAATAAGCATAAGATTCAGGTGCCTCAGGTTATTCATGCGGTTATGGAGATAACGGAAGTACAGGATATTCAGATTCAGGAAACGGAACTGGCGGAGATTGTAAAACAAATCTATAATAACGGAATTACCGATGAGAAGATATAGGTGAAAGGAAATAATAATATGAGAAAGAAACTAAAAATTTATCTTCCCTTTGCCGCTAATGAATTAAAGCGTCAGATGGCATATAAGGGTGCATTTTACCTGTTTATGTTTATCAGTCTGTTTAGTTCTTTTATTATGTATTTTCTGTGGATGGCCATCTATGGAAGTACGGACAGCGGTTCACTGGGCGGACTGACGAAAAATGAAATGGTGGTCTATGTTTTTATGGTTTATGTAACCAGCTCTATTGTAACCATTTCGATTTCCGACTGGGTCAGTGATGATGTGGTCAAGGGAAATGTGGCAATGAATCTGATCAAACCCATTGATTATCGTATGAGTCTGGTCGTAAGGGCAATGGGCAACATGATATATCGTTTTCTGATGCCGGGGGTATTTATCTGGATCGGACTGGAAATCTATAAGCACAAATATCTGGGGATGCCGGTTACGGAAATTGATAATATTCTGTTATATCTGATCAGTTGTGTTATGAGTTTCCTTATCTTTGTAATGTTTGATTTTTGTTTCGGAATGATAGCTTTTTTTACTACATATATTTTTGGATTGTTAATGGTACAGGAAGCGCTTTTAAAATTCCTGACGGGAGAACTGATACCCCTGAGTTTTTTTCCGGGAGCGGTACAGAAGGTGTTTGATTTCCTTCCGTTTTCATCCATGGTCTATACTCCGGTTATGATTTATCTTGGAAAATACAATAATAAAGAACTTGCATTTGTTCTGGGACGGCAGGCGGCATGGGTGATCATTCTGTATTTACTGGGAAGTCTGATCTGGAAAAAGGTTACAAGGCGTCTGGTGGTACTGGGAGGCTGAATCATCCGAGTCTTTAAATTCGGAGAAAGGAAGAAATGGAAGAATGATAAAACGTTATTTAAGATTATACAAGGTGTTGATTTCTCAATTTTTTAAGGTTATTCTGCAGTCAAAAGTTGATTTTCTTATGGGATTATTCGGTTTTTTCTTCACACAGATCATGGGAATCGCATTTCTCTATCTGGTGTTTCAGCAGATTCCCACATTACAGGGCTGGACACTGGACCAGTTGATCTTTATTTACGGATTTGCACAGATACCGAGAGGAATTGACCATTTATTTACGGATAATATTTGGATGGTAGCATGGCGTATGGTAATAAACGGTGATTTTGACCGATATATGCTGCGCCCGATGAATGTTTTATTTCAGATCATCAGCGAAAAACTGCAGCCGGATGCACTGGGAGAACTGCTGGTGGGAAGTATCCTGATTGTACGTTCCATGATGAAGGGTGTTGTAATTATTGATGCCGTACATATTTTCTTTTTTATCCTGTCGGTTTTGGCAGGAGCCTTAATTTATACATCCATTAAGCTGTTTTTTGCTTCGCTGGCTTTCTGGGTAAAATGCAGCGGGCCGTTTTTACAGACCGCATATGAGATGGCGGATTTTGCCAAATATCCTTCGGAGATATATGCAAAACCCATTCGGTTTATAATCACATGGATTGTTCCGTTTGCATTTGTGGCATATCTGCCGGCCAGTTATTTTCTGGGAGTCGGTGGATTTTTTGGAAGCGGAAGTAATCTGGGGGTTATTGGAATCGAATGGGTGATTGCCATTGTGTTCTGCAGTGTGGCATATCTGGTATTCCAAAAAGGAATCCGGATTTATGAAAGCGCGGGGAACTGATGAACAACGTTTTGGTTAGCAGATATATATTCTAATGGGAGTATTGAGAAAATTAATTTGTAGATAAAAGAGATTGTCAAAATGAAAATGTCTGTCGGAACATCAAAAGCGTAGATGTTCCGGCAGATATTTTTATTTCTGGTTTTAAGTATGGGAAAACACCTGGTATATGACAAAAATAGTGATTGATTTTACCTTTCACACAGTTTACTATAAAATTATTGAAATTGAAATACATTGGAGGATTAATATGAATCAATTAGAGGTACTTAAGAAATATTTCGGATATGAAACATTCCGGGAAGGGCAGGAGATGTTAATCGGCAGTATTTTAGAGGGACGTGATGTTCTGGGAATTATGCCGACGGGAGCAGGAAAGTCTTTGTGTTATCAGATTCCGGCGCTCATGTTACCGGGAATCACTCTGGTGATTTCACCGTTGATTTCGTTGATGAAAGACCAGGTTCGAGCCTTGAATGAAGCAGGGATACATGCGGCATACATAAACAGTTCCCTGACGGAAAAACAGATTTCCATGGCCTTATCCAATGCATCACAAGGTCAGTACAAAATTATATATGTTGCACCGGAACGATTGGAAACCCCTATGTTTCAACAGTTTGTAATGTGTGTAGATATCTCTATGGTTACCGTGGACGAAGCTCATTGTATATCCCAGTGGGGACAGGATTTCCGGCCGAGTTATCTGAATATTGTAAAACTGATTGAACTGCTTCCGAAGAGACCGGTTATCAGTGCATTTACGGCAACGGCAACGGAACAGGTGAAGGAAGATATTTTATGTGTGTTGAAGCTGGAGCGGCCCAATGTTCTTGTTACAGGATTTAATCGTGAAAACCTGTATTTTGAAGTAAATGAGAATAAGAAGAAAAACGAAACGCTGATGAAATACATACGGGAACACAAGGGGGAAAGCGGCATTGTATACTGCGCCACCAGAAAGAATGTGGAACTTGTGTTTGACTTATTGGAAAGTCAGGGAATTTCCGCTGCCAGGTATCATGCAGGTCTCTCAAATGAGGAGCGCAAAATTAATCAGGATGCGTTTATTTATGATGAGGTTCAGATTATTGTCGCCACCAATGCATTTGGAATGGGTATTGATAAATCCAATGTACGGTATGTGATTCATTACAATATGCCCCAGAGTATGGAGAATTATTATCAGGAGGCAGGCAGGGCAGGACGTGATGGGGAAAAAGCGGACTGTATTCTGCTGTATTCTCCCCAGGACGTAATGATTAACCAGTTTTTAATTGATAATAAAGAGGTCCGGGCGGATTTGGAAGGAGAAGAAAGTATGGATTTGCGGGAGCAGGATATGAAACGCCTGCGGCAGATGGCGTATTACTGTACGACGAAAGATTGTCTGAGAACTTATATTTTACGGTATTTTGGTGAAAAGACTTCCGGCGGTTGCGGAAACTGTTCCAATTGTCTGACGGAATTTGAAGAAACGGACGTTACGGATATGTGTAAAAATATTGTAAGCTGTATAAGGGAAACAAGAGGCCGGTTCGGGATGAATGTAATTGTGGGAACGCTGAGAGGAGAGAAGAAAGCAAAACTGGTTTCCTATGGATTGGATGCCCTTTCCTGTTTCGGATTGGAACAGGGAACAGCGGAAAAACAGTTAAAGCAGGTAATCAACGAGCTGATCATGCGGGAATATCTGTTTGTTACGAAAGATAAATATGCTATATTAAAACTTAGAAGAGAAGCCATGGAAATCCTGCAGGGAACAATTACGGTAAAGATTAAAATGTCGAAATCGTCTTTGGAGGAGCAGGGAGCAGCCGGCAGGGAGAATGCTTCGGAAACCATTCGAAAGAAAAAATCCGGATGGAACCGGACATCGGATATTTTGAATTCCAAAGGACTGGAACTGTTTGAACAGCTTAAGGTTCTGCGCCTGACTCTGGCAAAAGAAGCGGGAATGCCGCCGTATATCATTTGTACGGATAAAACTCTGATGGATATGTGTGTGAAATTGCCGTTTACAAAAGAAGAGATGCTGAATGTGAGCGGAGTCGGCGAGAATAAGTATGAAAAATACGGTGCCCGTTTTCAGCAGGCTATTCAGGATTTTACCGGCGGAAACAGGGAAAAATTATTTTATGAAGAATTGCAGGATATGAAGGATACATCAGGCGCAGATATGAAGGAAAGAAATGATACAGACAGAAAGGAAAAGTCAGGCAGAAAGAAGAGCAGGAAAGAACCGTTTCTGCTGACCGAAGGAATGGCGGAACAGATAGTTTTTGTTCCCGAATGTCAGATTACGGCCTTGTCGAATCAACTGAATGAATTGAGAGATGACTCGGTTATGAAGAAAACCAGCGGAGCGGCAATCATGCGGAAGCTGAAAGCAGAACGTTATCTGGACGAGGAGTATGAAAAAGGTATTTGGAAGAAAACCCTGTATGAGAAAGGACGGGAACTGGGGATTTCATTAAAGCCGCAGATCAGCGCCAAAGGAACGGAATATGAGGTGTTTATGTTCAGCGAACAGGCACAGCGTGGCATTATTAAAAAATTGCTGGGAGAATGGAAACATTTAGAGTAAAAACGGATAATGAAATACAAATATCTGATTTGAAGGAGAAATAAGAGGATGGAAGTTAAATTTTATGATTTCATAGAAGATTCGCTGATTAAATTTGTTGTAATTGTTTCACGTTTTAACGGAAAATGGGTTTTGTGTAAGCATAAAGAAAGGAATACATATGAAGTTCCGGGTGGGAAAAGGGAAAAAAATGAAACTGTCCGGCAGGCGGCAAAGCGTGAATTATATGAGGAAACAGGGGCAGTTGATTATAATTTAAAATCGGTCGGAGTCTATTCTGTGACAGGGAAGACCAGGGTGAATGAGACAGGGAAAGAAAGCTTTGGGATGTTGTATTATGCAGAGATTGGGGGCTTTGAACCGGAGCTGCATTATGAGATTGAAAAAATTGTATTTATGGAGACTTTGCCGGATTCACCGGACAGCCTGACGTATCCTTCTATTACGCCTAAATTAATTGAAAAAGTAGTGGATATGGGATTCGTAACGACGAGAGAAGAAATGTTTGAATATGTCAGGACGAATCCGGATACGAAAGAACTGAAAAAAGATTTATTTTTGGAGTGAAAGCAGATGATATTAATTATTGAAGATGACACGGAATTACACACTATGGTAAAGGATTATCTGGTATCGGAAGGATTTGAAACGGAATCTGCTTTTAATGGACAGGAAGCCTGTGAACTGGCAGATAAGAATCAATATGAGCTGGTATTGCTGGATATTATGATGCCTCAGATGGATGGTCTGACGGTTATGAAAAAAATCAGAACCAACAGCGTAGTGCCGATTATCATTATGTCCGCAAAAGATAGCGATTCGGATAAAGCGTTTGGATTGGGACTGGGGGCGGATGATTATATTACCAAACCCTTTTCGTTGACAGAACTGGTGGCAAGGATAAAAGCGCACATCCGGCGGGTGAATCAGTATTCTGTTGGAGAGAATGAAAAGAAGGGGAAGAACATCAGTGTTGGAGATTTGGTTTTAAATCAGGAAATGCATTTGCTGGAAAAGCGGGGACAGTACATTGAGTTAACGGCGAAGGAATTTGAAGCATTGAAACTGTTTATGACAAATCCTAAAAAGGTATATACGAAGGCACAATTATATACTCTGGTCTGGGGGGAGGATTATTTTGGAGATGAAAATGCCGTTAATGTATTAATCAGCCGCCTGAGAAGTAAGCTGGAGGATAATCCGAAGAAACCGCAATACATTGCAACCGTATGGGGAATCGGCTATAAACTGGGAATTTAAAAACAGAACTTTTATTTCAGCAGTGTGGATGTATTGTGGGGGGAAGCTTGTTTTGGAGGTTGAAAGGAAGGAAAGAGAAATGTTTCCGGATATAAATAGAATCATATTATTATTTTTGGCAATGCTCATTCTTATATTGTGTATAAAAGAGAAAAATAGGAAACGGCAGATACGGACAATTGCACGGGATATCAGCCGGATTATGGGGTGTGAGTCTTCGGAAAAGGTAATGTCTTTTACCTCTGAAAAAGAGATGAAATATCTCATTGAACAGATTAACGGATTATTGGAACATCAGTTAAAAGTGAAGGCGGATTATATGGAAACCCGGCTGGAGATTAAGCGGATGTTATCCAACGTTTCCCATGATATTAAAACTCCCATGACGGTGATTCTGGGGTATCTGGAAATAATGACGGCAAAACAGCCGGATGAAAATTTATTTAAGATACAGAAAAAAGCCAATGAGGTAATGGAGCTGATCAATAAATTTTTCACATTGGCAAAACTGGAGGCCGGAGATATTGATTTTGTCATGGAAACAATAAATATCAATGAGTTGTGCAGGGAAATCATATTGGATTATTATGATATCCTAACGGAACAGGATTTTGATGTGGATGTACGGATTCCGGAGGAACCCTTTTATCTTTATTCCAGTAAGGAAGGGCTGGAACGGATTCTGAACAATCTGATCAGCAATGCCCTTAGATATGGGGCCGGGGGGAAATATTTAGGACTGGAGGTAAGGTGGGATGAAACTATATTGTATATCGGTGTGACCGATAAAGGAAAAGGCATTGAAGCTTCAGAACTTTCACACATATTTGACAGGACGTACACACTGGAAGATTCACGCAATAAAAATATACAGGGAAACGGTTTGGGACTGACCATTGCCAAAGGAATAGCAGAACGGCTGGATGGCGATATTACGGTAACCAGCAGCCCGCATAAAAAAACAACATTTACACTGCAAATTAAGCGCAGGGATTTATGAATTTTAAATTTTATCTGAAAGAAATTTGTAAGAATTGTTCGAGAGTTTTGAAAGATATTCCTGATAGACTATTCTTTAAAGAGATAGGAAATTGTGAAACTCATAGTCACATCGCATAAGTTTCGCTCTCACTCCGTTGGTCGGACAATTTAAATTATTTGTTCGCCTTCATCAGACAAATAATCTAAATTGTTCGCCCAAAGTCGCAAGTCGCTGAAACTTATGAGCTGTGACTATGAGTTTTACAATTACTTATATTCTTTAAGAAGAATTTTAAGGAGGAATACAGAGTATGCAGTATGTTTTGACAACTCATAATTTAACGAAAAAAGTCGGAAAAAAAACACTGGTAAGCGATTTAAACATGCATGTGCAAAAAGGCGGAATCTATGGATTTCTGGGACCGAACGGAGCCGGTAAAACTACTACGATGAAAATGATAACGAATTTGTGGAAACCCACATCCGGTGAAATTGTTTTATTTGAACAGAGATTACAGTCCGATTCTTACGAAGTATTAAAGAGAATGCAGAGCATAATTGAATTTCCGGTGTTTTATGAAGGACTGAGTGCAGAGGCAAACTTAAGACTGCACTGTGAGTATCTGGGATATTACAGAAAGAATAGAGTTGAAGAGGTACTGGATGTATTGTCTTTGTCCGAGGATAAGTCGAAAAAAGTAAAAGACTTTTCGTTAGGGATGAAGCAGAGACTTGGAATTGCAAGAGCCATTCTGACAAAACCGGAATTATTGATACTGGATGAGCCGGCAAACGGTCTTGACCCGGAAGGAATAAAGCAAATGCGGCAGCTTCTGATTCGGTTAAGCCAGCAGTATGGAATCAGTATTCTGATATCCAGTCATATTCTTTCTGAAATTCAGAATATGGCCAATACCATCGGAATCATTAAGAAAGGGAAATTGTGTGAAGAGATTTCCATGGATATGATTTCAGAACTGGGCATGGAATATATTGAGCTGGTAACGCCGGATATTAAGAAGGCCTCTTATCTGCTGAGTTCTGAAATGAATATTCAGAATTTTAAAATTATGGAGGAAAACAGGCTGCGGATTTATAATACGGATATTCCAACCGAGCAAATCTCCACCCTGTTTGGCAGGAATAATATTGCATTGAAAGCGCTGCATGTTAAATCGGAATCTTTGGAAGATTATTATCTGAAAGTGATTGGGGAGGGAAAATAAATGTTAAAATTAATCGGATTGGAATGGAAAAAACACAATATTTTGAAATATATACTGGGGGCGTTTGCCATTATTGCGGTGTTGGCCGTGTTTCTGTTTGCCCAATGTTACCTGGGGATTGCCAATGATCCCGAGACCGGGGTACCGGATTCGGCGCCGGGAATGGATACGATGATGGTACAGGTGGAAATGTTTACAAATCTTTGTTTTCTTGTATTTACAGCGGTTATGATGTCTGTGTTTGTCATAGCGCCGGCAAAAAACGGGATTCGGAATCTGATGTTCGGATATCCCATCCGGCGGAAACAAATTATTATTTCCGAAATGGCAGCCGTCTGGATATTCTGCTTTGCTACACTGGCAATAGGAAAAACAGTGATTTATCTTCTGTTATATCTGCCGTCCGGAAGTATGGAACAGAGTTTCCGGCTTGGATTTGATATGATGAGCCGGGCATTTTATGTTCAGGTCTGTCTGAAATCAGTCCTTACGGTCACACTGGGATTTATCGCACTTTTTATCGGAAATCTGATGAAATCTTCCAAAGCGGCGATTATTGCTTCCTTTTTGCTGTTTCTGGTGATGAACGGAACGGTAGGTGATTTTTCCTTGCGTGATAATGCAACTGTGCCTATAATATTATTTATCGGTTCTTTGATATGTGCAATGGCTGTTGTTCATGGCATTGAGAACAAGGATGCGGTTTAAAAACAGGAAAGGGGAAGGGAGGATATTCATATCTGGCCTCAGAGGGAAATCAGTTCTATGTGTTAAAGCAGATTCACCATGAGCCATGCAGTTATTATCAGTTTGGAAATAAGATAGAGGCAGAAAAAAATGATTATGAGCGGTTGATGGAAACCGGAATACGGATTCCAAAAATGCTGGCAATTGATATGGAGCATGAGCGGATTTTGAAAGAATACATAGACGGTCCGACGATATATGACCTGGTATTGCGGGAGGAAATGAAGCCGGAGTATTTGGAGCAGGTCAGGGAAATGTGCAAAGTATTGTATCCGGCAGGACTAAATATTGATTATTTTCCCACAAATTTTGTGGTTCAGAACGGATTGATTTACTATATCGATTATGAATGTAACGGGTATATGGAAGAGTGGAATTTTGAAAACTGGGGAATAAAGTACTGGTCAAAGACGAAAGAATTTTTGGAGTATGCAGAACAGCATCCGTGATGAAGCAGGATTGGGTGTTACGGTTACGGTTCAGGCATTTGGCTGAATTGTAACTGTTAGTATTTTTATTAAAGAAAATAATGTTTATACATTGTATTGTTATAAATAAAATGTTATAATATTTCAAATGGTTTTTAAAAACTATATATTAATTGAATTTTAAAGAATAATTAAATACCTCTTTTACAAAAGATAGTTTGAATGGTCAATGGTCAATGGTCAATGGTCTTGCTGTAAAAGAGGTATTTTTTGTATATTACGGCATTATGTGATAAGTGAAGCGGTTATCAGAAAAAGCGGAGAGTTAAGTAGTACATCATTATAAAAATTTTCATATGAAAAGGAGAGACGATGGGATGAAGAAATTAAAAAAAGTGCTAGGGGTAACAGGATTATCCGCAATAGTTGCAATTGGCATACTGGGGAATACAATGGTTTCAAAGGCGGAATCGTTTACGACTACGGGTGGGGAATTTAATAAAACATGGGATTGTTCCTTATCTTCCGCAAAACATGGCGGTGCAATTTACAGGCTGACAGGCAGTGCTTTGCAGAAAGATGCTTTTAAGTATGATAATGTTAGCATTGAAGTCGTTTTGTATTGTAATTCAACATCGAATGTTGTGAAGAAAGCAAGCGATGTTAATGCATATAAAATTTCAGCATCTGCAGATGCTGCGATCAGCATATCCAGCGGAAAAGGCACAGCGTTGATATCTGTGAGTGATGATACATATGGAAGTATGACAAAGAGAATTTATAATTAGTTAAACATACAAATAATGATGTACTATTTAATCTTAAAGCAGGATTGTAAATCTGTTTCAAATAATGATATATAAGTTTTAGATATTCCAAATGGAGGTAGGTTGAAAGAAATTATCAAAAGAAAGGAAAATGTAAAATGCCCTTTTTTCAACCTGTTTACTGGGGCAGTATCACAGGGGTGCCTGTGATATGCATGGGTATTAAATATGAAAATAAGATTCTGTTATGTTTTGCTGTTACTGGCAGTAATTTGGAATTGTACCGGCTGTAATACTGAGCCGAGGGGCAGTGAGACAAAGGAAAACATTGAGAACCGGGATACAGAGCAGGAAATGACGTCAGCAGACAGGCAATATTCTACGGAGCTTGCAGCAAACATATATAAATGTGTTGTGAATCCGGCTACAGGACAGAAAAAGTATGCTTTATATCTGGGGGAGAATATAGTTTACAGTGGAGAACCTTTGGAAATCGGTGTAAAGCTCTATGCCAGTATGGGAGATTCTTCCTATGATGAAATTCCGGTTTTATGTATGCTTATATTAGACGGAAAAATGATACCATTTTCTTTAGATGGTGATGAAAATGGAGCGCTGCATACACTGACAATAAAAAATGCAGCGGAAGGCATGCATTCTGTGATATTTACTCCCTATGGCGTAAGCGGACAGACTCCAAAGCAGTTGTTATTTATGGCCATACCTTTTTATGATAAAAAGGAAGTAACCATATTTGAAAATGATATTCTGGCTTGTCAGAAAAAGATTGTATCAGAAGGCGGAGAACTTCCGCCAGAAATTTATGAACCGGGAAGCGGATATATTTTTACCGAAGACCTGTATAGTATTTATCAGAAGAATATACAGGATATCTCCGACCATGCCGGCGAGGTAATGGACTATATTATTCAAAGTGATAATGGTGAATTGCATTATACGGCAGATACCGCTTATGAACCGGGACAGTATCTGACAATACTGGTGTGTGACGGTGAGCTGTACAATGGATTTGATGACAGACCGTATCTGCTGTGGGAGAAAAAAGAAGGCGGATATATGGATAAACAAATAAAAACGGAGGGTCTGACAAAAGGAAAGCATACCATATTTGCAGTGACGGTTGATTTTACCAATGACAATTTTTGTATGGTAAGAAAAGCAATGAATACGGAGGTTGGGATAAATGAATAAAAGGGCAGCAGGGTTGTTTTTAGGTGTGATTTTTCTTGGTACCTTCATTGCAGGCTGTGGAAATAATGAGCAGGAAAAGAAAAATCTGAATTATTTTGGCGGAACAGGAGAATTAAAAAATGCGGAGAGACTGAACGGTCTGAGTGGATTGTACGATGATGAGAATAAGTATTTTGATAATGGTTCGGAAGCTTATTGGAAATTAGATAAGGATGGAATGTTAACGGTAAATTGTCAGATTGCATCATGCCCTCATGAAGATGAATCCTGTGAAGCTTTTGTTAGTGACGGAGAGTACTTTGTGTTTGGCGGTAAGCTTTATAAATCATATAATGAAGCACATTATAATAACGGAGGAATCGAAGACAAAGGATATATTTGGGATTGCGATACGGGTAAAGTTGTGTTTGACAATCCGGTTCCAAAAGAGATGGATGCGGATTTGGCTGTGGATGACAGTACTTCAATTTTTTATGTGAGAGTGCTCAGTGATGATATTTTAAAGGTTGAGGGACATCGGCATGCCTATTTGTTAAACAGGGATTTTGAGGTGCTTTACTGGTATAGTGATGTGGGAAAATTTCCATGGGGAATGATTTATGAAAATCAATATTATTATGTCAATGATTTATATAAACTGGTAAAGGTTGATTTGGAGACAAAGGAATCCAAAATGATGGATTGGGACGGAAAAGTATTTGCCTGTGACAATGATAATGAAAATATTTATTTTTCCAATGAATTTGAAGAGTTAAATCGATATTCATTGAAAGATGGCAGTACTGAAAAACTTGCAGATGATATGTTAATGTTTTCTGTGCATAATGGATATATTTATGGAGGTTCTGGTACTAAGAAATGTATTTATGATATAAAAGGCAAATTTATTGCAGATTATACGGAATATCAGAATATGGATGCAGCTACTATTCTATGTATGAATGGTAAAATGTATTCCTGGTTTGAGGGAGGCATTGCAGAAATGTCCCCGGACGGAAAAAATTATAAGGAATACATATTGGAGTAATTCAATATGTAAACAGGTGACGGTAATGGGGTTTGAGATAAAAAAACATTTGAATAGAATACTTTTGGCCGGACTGTTAATTACATTTTTTTATGGGGTGTATTATTCTTATCAATGCTATATTTGTCAGAAACAGAATGAGAAAAGTGTGGATATGAAATCAGAACATTCATATGAAGATTGTATGGGAAGTTATTCGGAAAAACGAATGGACCTTATAACCGCTTTAACTGAGGAGAAGCAGAGGGAGTTCGAAGAACGGGATTATGTGAAAGTTAATCCTGAAAACAGTCCTGAGTTTCTGGTATTTCAAAAATATCAGTATTTGTACAGTAAAGCGGATATCTGCAGGCAGGTAAAGGCATATCGGGAGCAGGTGGTGAAAAATGCCGCACGTCTGAAGAAATCCCGGGATACATATTATGCCAGAGTGAATAAAAAAATAGAGAAAATGTACAGTCGTGATGTGGAACTGGTGATACATGACGGCAGCAGACTGGAAGATATTGCAGGTATTTTTACGGTATCGGAAATCGTGGATTTTGTAAATATTGTGCTATTGGTGATAGTTTCCTGCAGTCTGTTTCTGATTGAACACAGAAAGGGGACGTTTACGCTGGTGTATTCTTCCTATCGGGGCAGAGGACGTACTTATGCAGTGAAACTGGCGGTCGCCATGGGATTTGCAGTTCTGTTATCGTTGCTGCAGACTGTGAGTATGGTGCTGCTGTCATTTACATATGGTAATCTGAGTGAATGGAAGGATGCGATTCAGAATATAGAATTCTTTATTCATTCCCCCTATCATTTGAATCTGGCAGAACTGGTAGTTGTGGTCACGGTACTGCGGGCGTTGGGGTATCTGGTGCTGATCTGTATATTTATCGTGATATCCGTCTGTTTTCAGAAAAACATTATTCCGCTGGCAATTAACACGTTAATCGGTATTGGCGGATTTGGGCTGTGTTATTATTTTTCTGGCAGTTATGTAACGAATTCGGGAACGCTGATACAGCAGGGCAGTTTCTATTCTTTTGTCCGCATGTATTCGCCGTTTGTTCTGATTGGTGACGGTATAGGGTATTTAAAGAAATATGAACCGCTGAATATTCTGAATTATCCAGTTTCCGTTCTCAGCGTTACGGTTTTGGTAAATATAGTGCTTGCCGGAATGATTGTGGCTGTCGGTTATCCATTGTATATCAGGAGATTTAGAAGGCGAGGTGTATAGAAGGATGTTGGAGCTTAAAGGTGTTAGTAAGAGGTATGGAAAAAAAGAAGCATTGCATGATATAAATATTCAGTTTAAAACCGGAATTTACGGTTTACTCGGGCCGAACGGCGCAGGAAAGTCAACTCTGATGAATATTGTTTCGGATATTCTGGAACCTACGGCCGGAACAGTTATTTACGAGGGAAAAGAGATACGGAAACTGAAGGAAAAATATCGTAAAAATATTGGATATCTGCCCCAGCGGGTAGGGTATTATGGTGATTTTACGGCAGGTAAGACATTGGAATATTTTGCGGTATTGCGGGGGGTACGGAAATCCGAAATTGTCTCTAGAGTGGATTCGGTATTGGAAATGGTTCATCTGTCAGAACATAAAAATGAGAAGGTGAAGACATTTTCTGGCGGAATGAAACAACGGCTGGGGATTGCGGTCACATTGGTTGGCGACCCTCAGATATTAATCATGGATGAACCGACAGTGGGCCTGGACCCCAAAGAGAGGTTAAATTTCCGGAATCTGCTGAGTAATCTGGCGGAAGATAAAACCATTATTCTGTCTACGCATATTGTTTCGGATATTGATTCCATTGCCAAGTATGTTATTTTAATTAAAGAGGGAAATATCATAGGGTTCGAGGAGCGGGAGCAGGCTGCTAAATTAATTGCAGACGAGGAATGGAGCAGTAAAAAGGATTCCATTACATTAGAGGATGTGTATATGTACTATTTTAATGATGAGGCGGAATAAGCGATGTTGAAATTAGAATTTTATAAATTGTTTTGCAAAAAGAAGATTTTAATTGTGCTGCTGGTGGGAATTGCTGCGGAGATATTTTTGTCCATGCAGTCCCGGTCGGTTATGTTTGAAGGCTTTAATCTGAAAGTTTACCGGTATTATATGGAGAAGCTGCAGGGGGAATATACCGTGGAAAAGCAGATTTGGATGGAACAGGAGTATGAGCGGCTGCAGAATCTGATCAGTGACGAAGAATTGTATGAGGCGCAGTATAAAAATAATGAGATAGGTGCGGAAGCATACCGGAAAGTTTCCGGAGATATAAAAACCGCTAAAAACCGGATTCGTACGGTAGAGTATATTGTGGAAAAAAGCGGATATTATTCCAAGGTTGACGGTACTCCCGAATATTTTTATGATATTGGAATCAAGGATTATATAGAAAATATGAAAATGGATATCATAATGCTTGTCATTCTTATTCTTATGATTGCACCAGTGTTTACGGAGGATTATTCCTGCGGAACGGTTCCGATGATAAGGTCTTCCAGGTATGGGACAGGCCGGCTGTTTTATAACCGGCTGGTGGTGGTGCTGACGATTTCCGCCGGTATCGGCTTTTTATTTCCGGTTCTGGAATTCGTAACAAAGTATGTGAAATTTGATTTGGGGAATCTGAATGCGGATATCAGAAGTCTGATGGTTATGGAAAACAGTAATCTGGATATGTCGATTGTACAGTATATTTTTCTGACAATGGTAACACGGGCATTTTTTGCGGTGGTGTTTGGGGTGTTTGTCATGTGGGTGGCAGTGCTGTCCCATAGGAATATTGTGACGTATGTGGTCACGCTTGGAGCGGCGTATATACCGTATTTCTTGTATTCGTATATGAACAGGGGGATGCAGGATTTGATGCTGTGTAAGGGGCTTGGAGGGTTTGATAATTTTAAGGAGTATCATGTGATGGCCGGGATTCCGGATGTTTGGTTTGGGGGAGTGGTTTATGGGATTCTGGCGGGGGGGATGATATGGTGCTGTGGGAGGTGTGTGGGGGGAGAGAAATGTCGAAAGGTGTCGATGAAAAATGTTTGACGTGTTATGTCGAAAGTGGTAGAATTTTTTATAAGGATTGGTTTCAGAATAAAGGATAATTCAGAGTTATCC
>CAJTXN010000020.1 GCA_910583605.1 uncultured Lachnospiraceae bacterium | reverse complement strand
TATTAAGGAAAAAGGCCTGATTTTATGCGGGCTGCGGCGTTTCGCAAACGCCTAAAATTTTTTTGGAAAGAGAGGAGAATCATGAAGATTGTATTACCGGATATAAAAACCCTTACGAATGGGGATTTGGATTTGTCCGTACTGGAGCAGTATGGAGAAGTAATTACCTATCCTTTAACAAAGTATGAAGATATTGCCGGCCGTGTAGTAGATGCCGATGTAATATTATGCAATAAAACGCCGATGAATGCAGAGACATTAAAAGATGCCAAAAACCTGAAATATATCGGGTTATTTGCAACCGGTTATAATAACATTGATTTGGATTATACGAAAGACCATAGTATTACAGTATGCAATGCAGGCAGTTATTCCACAGAGGCAGTGGCACAGCATACATTTGCATTATTACTAAATTATTATGGGAGAATCAAAGAATATGCCGGGTATACGGCAGCCGGCGGCTGGAAGCAAAGCGATATTTTTTGTTCTTTTGCATTTCCCATGCAGGAGATGGCAGGAAAGACTTTGGGAATTATAGGATTTGGCAGCATTGGTCAAAGGGTGGCAGAAATTGCCCTGGCATTTCGAATGAAGCTACTGGTTTTTTCCAGAAACCTTTCCAATGCAGAGAAAAAGTGCAGGACATTATTTTTGAAAGCATATGAGGAAGGAAATATCCGGGCGGCAGATTTGGATACTCTGGTTTCAAAATCCGATGTGGTAACCATCCATTGTCCTCTGAATGTTCAATCGGAACGGATGATCAGTTTCGGTTTACTGGAAAAATTTAAACCGACAGCCTATCTTATTAATACTTCCAGAGGCGGTGTGATAGATGAAGAAGCATTGTATCATGCATTGGAGGAAGGCAGGATTGCCGGGGCGGCGCTGGATGTTATGCAGACAGAACCTATGCCGGAAAACTGCCGGTTATCCGGAGCCAAAAATCTGGTAATTACGCCTCACGTAGCCTGGGCTCCGTTGGAAACCAGACAGAGACTGCTGGATATTGTAGTGGAAAATCTGGATAGTTATCTAAAGGGAAGTCCTAAAAATGTGATTTTGAAATGATACTGAAAATAAGCCGATACGGGAGAAGGAGAGATTCATATGAAACAACCAAAGGCAGATGGCAGAACGGATATGAAATGTTATCTTAAAGGAGTGTTCCGGATAGCGGTTTTACTGCTGACAACATTTATGGTGTTGATGGGATGCGGTAATTCAGACCATGTCAGTGTTGAAAATGATGTGGTAATCATGTATACCCCCTCGGATGCAGCTGAATCCATAACATCAAATGCATCAGAATCAGAAGAGAGCATAACAAAATCATCGGAATCCGCCGGAACCAATCAATCGGATTTATCAGAAACCGTTGGTAATACGGTGGCAAACCAAGGGGATAAGGTCAGAATCATAATGGCAGGCGATATTTTACTGCATGAGAGAGTCAGTGACAGCGGGGCAATGCCGGATGGGACTTATAATTATAATCATCTGTTTGCAAATCTGAAGCAGGAAATAACATCTGCCGATTTGGCGCTGGTGAATCAGGAGGTAATATTGGGAGGGAGAGAAATCGGTTTATCCGGTTATCCATCATTCAACGGAGCCTATGAAGTCGGAGATGCCCTGGTGGAAGCTGGGTTTGATGTGGTTCTGCATGCAACCAATCATGCTTTGGACCGGGGAAAGAATGGTCTTTTGAATTGTATCTCCTATTGGAAAACGGCACATCCGGACATCGGAGTATTGGGAATTCAGGAATCCAAAGAAGAACAGGAGGCTGTATATGTAAAGGAAGTCAATGGAATCCGTATAGCAATCTTAAATTATACATATGGAACCAATGGGATTCCTCTTCCTTCAGATATGCCTTTTGCCGTTAATCTTCTGGATAAAGCCCGGGTTGCTGCGGATGTGGAAAAAGCAAAAGAGTCCGCTGAATTTATCATTGTATGTCCCCATTGGGGAACGGAATATATACATAGTATCAGTGATTATCAGCGGGAATGGGCAGAATATTTTGCCTCTCTGGGCGTCAATCTGGTATTAGGTACACATCCCCATGTGATAGAGCCTGTGGAATGGATTGGGCAGGAAAACGGTAATGGCGGAACACTGGTATATTATTCTATCGGGAATTTTATCAATGCCACCAATGAAAATGGAAGCGGTGTGGGCGACCGGATGCTGGGAGCTTTGGCAGAAGTAACGATTCAGAGAAATCGGGATGGATTGGTGACTATTACGGATTATGGGGTTTTGCCCACCGTAACGCATTTAAAAACCGGATCAGGACAGATTACGACATATAAACTTCGGGATTATACGGAGGAACTGGCATTGGAGAATGAAATCCTGAATCAGGATTCCGGTTTCTCCTACCAGTATTGTGTGGAATTGTGCAGGGAAGTGTTTGGGGCATTGTATACCGAGTAGAAATTCCAAAGACAGATATCGGAGTGGTTTAGGAATTTTGTACTATACTGTTGATTATTGACAGGAACATCCGGTTTAATTCGTTATAACCGGCAGGGGTTTCCCGTGGCAGAGAGTGGATTTTATCGGGAAGCTCTTTTAAATTCCTGTCAATATATTGGTTTAAAATATCAATTCGCGGACAAAGTTTCACTTCCGGTGAATTTATTTTCATATCCAGCAGTTCATCGATTACCGGTTTTAATTCCGACTCCAGTTCGGCCTCCGCCAGAGTATGAAATAACACAGGCGGAGGTGAATTTCTGTCTAAAATCCATTTGCAGGCAAGAAGGGGACGAATCACATAGAAATATTTTTTTAAGCGCACCATATCTCCCTTCAGGCAAGCTCTGTAGTTACTGATTGCAGTATTCAGATAGTGATGGAATCCGGCCCTGGGAGAAAAATAATGATTCAGTACCGGCTTTAAAATATTCCATTCCTCTGTATATCCATACACAATCGGAGAATTTGCCCATTCGAATAATGTAGGATTGGATGCCTTCAGCAGACGCAGCGCCTTTTGCAAATCCCAGCCGTTAATATCTAAAGTTTCATCTAACTGCCATTCGATTACATCTCTGGTTCTTTCTAATTTCAGGTAAAAATCCGGTCGACGGACATAAATAAACCGGACATCATAATCACTGTCGGGAGAGGCAAATCCCCAGGCACGGCTGCCGGACTCTATGGCATAAATGATTTTTACTTGCTCTTGTTTTTCAATTTCTCTTATTTTTTCCTGAATGATTTGCTGCAATGGAAGCACCTTCTTTCTATTCTCCTGCTTTAAAGTTGTAGACAGGCTTAATGATTTTTATAATATCTGCGGTTGGAGTGATATTGTTCACAATATCGTCCATGTTTTTATATGCCATTGGACATTCATCTAAAGTGGAAGCATGAACGGAAGTAGTATAAATACCCTCCATAGCCTTTTCAAATTCTTCTATTGTAAAGTTTTCCTTAGCGGCAGAACGGCTGTACAACCGTCCGGCTCCATGGGGAGCAGAGCAGTTCCAGTCTTCATTTCCCTTTCCGATGCAAATCAGACTTCCGTCCCGCATGTTGATAGGAATTAAGAGCATTTCTCCTTTTTTGGCAGAGACGGCTCCTTTTCGTACGATATTGCTGTCATGGTCAATATAGTTATGGACAGTCTCAAAATATGGGAAATCCCACAGCTCTTTGTTCCGCAATTGTTTCAGAATAATGTCCGCAATCGTAAATCGGTTTAAAGCTGCAAAACGCTGGCATATTTTCATATCCGCCAGATAATTTTCTCTGTATGTACCGGTGAGATAGCATAGTTCCTTTGGAATATCAATATCTTTTGCTTCAAACTGAGATTTTAATTCTTTAATCGCTGCCTGAATTTCATTTTTTCTTCCTGCCGCCTTATATTCTGCAATGATACGATTCTGCTCCTGAAAAAGGGTGTCTTTTCCGCGAAGAATATCATATGCCATATTCTGATGGTATTCCGCAATCTGTTTACCAAGATTCCGGCTTCCGGTATGAATCACTAAATACTGGTTTCCATCCTCATCTTTGTCCACCTCAATAAAATGATTACCGCCGCCTAAGGTACCGATGCTGCGCTGAATACGCTTGGTATCCTTTAATGCCCGATAGCAGGATAAGTCCTGTAATTCCGGAAATCGCACAATTCTTCCGGGATGAACATGTTTTCCGCTTGGTATGTAAGTGCGGATAATCTCATCCAGTCTTTTAAAATCAATGGTTTCTTTACCAAGCTCAATCGTCAGCATACCGCATCCGATATCCACTCCCACAATGTTGGGAATTACCATATCCCCAAGGTTGGCAGTAAATCCGATAACACAGCCGTTTCCGGTATGGACATCCGGCATAATCCGAATCTGGCAGCCTTTCACAAAGGGCTGGCTGCATAACTGCTCAATTTGGGAAATGGCGCTGTCTTCGATAATATTTGTAAAAACGGTTGCGGATGCATAAGTTCCGTTGATAGTATTCATGGTGTTGTCCTCCTTTATATGGTTTGAAATAAATTTTTGGCGAAGGGACGCCGCCGAAAGGCACCGGAGTTGCCCGGCCTGGGGACGGTGCTGCGAAGTTAAGAACTTCTAAAGGAATAACCGGGGGGTATCGAAGGCGGACGCAACCGCCGCTGATTCGCCTTCCGTGCCTCAACAGCAGCTTAACCGGGCGTCCATGCCCGCTTATTGCTGGGGGGGTGAAGTTATTCCTTAAGAAGTTCTAAACTTCTACGCAATGTCCCCAGACCGGGCAACTCCGGTGCCTTTCGGCGGCTGTGCATCGGCAGCAAAAAACTTTTTTGTATTAACTTTATAATCAATATAATAAGTTTAAATTTGTTGCGGTTAAACAACATATCAGCTGGGAAACAGCTGCCGGAGCGGGGGAACGGGGCCGATGGCGTGCCTTGCGCAGAAACTTAGAACTTCTTAGGGAATAACCGAGAAATCCAGGAATAAACGGACATGGACGTCCGTTTAAGCCCATAGTGAGCCACGGAGGGCGAATTATGGGCGGTTCCGTCTGCCTTCGAAACATTTCCGTTATTCCCTTAGAAGTTCTTGTTTCGAAGCACGAAACGCCATCGGCCCCGTTCCCCCGCTCCGGCAGCGTCCCTTTTGCCAAAATAAATCAACCGGCAGCATTTCCGCCCCGCATAATCGTATTAAGCTGTGACAGCAAATCCGCATTCCCATTCACCGATATATTTCCCACATTTTCGCAGATTCTTTCCAGATATTCCAGTTCTTTTAATTTGTACAGTGTCCGGTTTTCCTCCATCAGTTTTGCGGTGTTTAACAGGGAGCGGGTAGAGGCTACCTCTTCTCTGCGGGTGATGACATTGGCCTGGGCCCGTTTTTCGGCAATCAGTACGGAATTCATGATTTCACGGATTTCTCCCGGAAGAATAATATCCCGGATTCCGGCATCCATGATGTCTACATAAAATTCTCTGGCTTTTTGTTTCAGTTTTTCGAATACCTGTTCAGAGATTTCGTCTTTATTTTCCAGTATTTCATCAATGGTATGTCTGCCTATGTATTCACGGAGTGCAAGTTGTGCCGCTAAATGCAACTGTTCCTCATAATCGTCAATTTCGGTCAAAACTTTTGTGTAATCCGTTATTTTATAATTGCAGATGAAATTGATTCGAAGGCATACTTTATCTTTGGACAGGATTTCCTGACCGGTAATGGTAAGCCGGGTTAAACGTGTATCCACGTAATCGGCATTTACTTTCGTTTTGTATTGCCAAAAGTAATAGATACCGGAATCCAGCAGACGAACCAGATGTTTATTATAGTAAAGACGGGCTTTCATATATTCGGCCACTTCAACTTTGGTATACAGGTGCGTAGGAATCCGTGTGAACATAAATTGCGGTACTTCGGCGGCTGATTCCGGTTCCGTCATTTTGATTCGTGTAAAGGTATGTTTATCATAAACGGACCAAAACGCATATGTTCCGGCTGTCAGTGCTTCCGTAAATTTGCCGTTTACAAAGTGGAGTACCAGTTCTTCATCCGGCACATCAATCACCGTGGTATCTGCAGCGACGGCAGAATTTTTAAGCAGTACATCTAATGAAGCAATTTCGGAAGCAAGCGGTTGATTTAGGGATACCAATTCTATCTGTTTTTCACCAAAGACATGGTATTTACCGGCATTTAATAATTTTACAAATCTTCCGTTATGAAAGAGAAGTCCTCTTTGATTTTCAGTGATTATTGTTTTCATATGTAAAACCTCCTTGTATAATAAGTAATTTTAAACTGTTGATGATGCCTTTTTCCATGCAGGAAATGCGGCCGATAAATTTAGTTTTACCGCGGCATAAGCGGAAGCATTGCTCTGGCTTATGAAGGAATAAAACGGTATCCTTTTCGGACAGGGCATTTGCTGCATTGTTACTTCAAAGCAGATATGAAATGCAGGGCATTTGATATCTGACATTGTGTAACCGGAAAATGGCTGTTTTAATTTTGATTGTGTCCCTAACACAATGGCATAAAGCCTAAACCAAAACCACTTGGCCGGAAGGAAAATCCGGGCAGGATTCGAACCTGCGATGTAAAAAGCTTTAGCATACACTTTGGTATTACCGGATGCACTATGGTGAAATCCATTGGGATTGATTCACCAACTGTTTTACAAGGGATATTGTAATGGAAAATGCTGGAAGAATCACGGAAAAAAAGTTGCGAACTCTTATTTTGGTCCGCAACTTTTCTGCAGGATAAGCCGTTCTTTTATTAAATTGATAAAAGATTCCGGTTCAATTACTTTGATGAGGGGTCCGAAAGACAGAACACGAATGACTAATTCGGTTTCATCTTCCCGGTTATAATGGATTTTGATTCGATAATGATTGTCAGACAGGCGTTCTGCTTCTTTTTCAAAATGGGCAAAATGCATCATAACACGTTCCAGGGCATTCCGCCTGTCATCCAGTTCCAATACAAAGTGATTGGAATTGTTTTTGGAGATATGATTTCGTATATCTGCCGCTTCCATAAGAATTTCACAGGATTCTATGCGGCCTACATTGATGATATCCGTAAACCGGCATCCGTCAATCAGTAGTCGGAATTTATCATCTTTTTCCGAATATTCTAACCGGAAAGGGGAGCAGGAAAAGGTCCGGTGTGTGCCTTTTTTTCCAAAATAGCAGACTTTGATTTTTTTGTGGGTTCGAAGGGCGGTTAAAATGGTATGGAATATATTGATATAATGTTCCTCACTGTAAGAATCTCCGTCTTCATATTTATCGAAAATTACATAATCTGACGGAGTAAACAACGGTGGTATATCGGATGCCGCCAACTCCTGCAGAATTTTATATTCCCGTTGAAACAGCCGGATACGTGAATCCAGACTGACAGCTTTCAGCCAGCGCAGTTCCAGTGTGGTAAGCGGAAGCGTAGGGGCATGTTTTAACGGGGTATGCAGGGAATGGTCCAAAAGCTGCCACCGCTCCTGTTCCAGTGCCGGCAAAATAGTAAGGAAGCTTTCCGAAAATGTATTTTGGGTAATGATTTCTTTCATTTGGACTTCCGTTAAGGTTCCGCTGACGGCAGAAGACAGTATTTTGGCCACTGCATTGTAGTAGCAGCTATATATTTCATGAAACAGCATTAACAGTCACCTCCGATATGATAGAGCCGGTACATTTCTTCCAGGTCCTGCCGGAATTGATTTTCAATGGTGCGGTTGGAGAAATCCATGGATGTTATACGGCATATAAATGTACGAATCCAGGGAATCATTTCACTGGTGTCAAAGACATCTGCGGTAAAGCGGCAGGTATGGTCATCCAGACGTTCTACAGTGCCGCATCGTTTTTCACGTTCCAATCTCTGATATATGTATTCTTCATTGGATTCAATGTGAAGGGTAAATTCCACATGTTCCAGACGATATCCTTTTTTTCTTTGGTTTCCGTTGGAAATCTCACAGGATACACTACAGGAAATGCCCCACATATGGGATTGAATCTGACAGAGAATTTCCTGAAGACGGTCAAATCCATAGGAGAGTTCCTGAAGCTGTACTTTGGTAATATAGTCCAGCCGGTAAGATTTCATACGGTGAAGTGCCGGATTATAGGACATGAGATAACATCGCCCGCTTTGGACACTGATAAATATTTTAAGGGGAATCACTTTCCATTCCCGGTGACAATTGGAACGACGGGAATAATTCGTGATGGTTACACAGCGTTTTTCGCTGATTGCTTCAAATAACTGACAAAGGATTTCACTTTCTAATGCATGGGTAATATAATGATGTTTAAAAGAAAAATATTCCGAAGAGTTTTCGGTTTTATCCAACAGGAAACTGCCGATTACTCCGCAGGGAGCCGTTTCCGAGAAGAATTCCAGCAAATCAGTGAAAGGAGATAGTTCCGGGTATCCGGTACGGCTGTATAACAGCTGCCGTCCCTGTTTCAGCGTTGTTAGTAATCCTAAATCCACATATTCTTTTAATTTCTTGCGGATGGTGGATTTATCAAAGAGAATCGGATTGGAAAAACCGCACAGGTATTCGGTGTCAATTTTATCTATGATTTCATCAATGGAAAGCCAAAGGTCCGGTGTGTACAGAATGTCAAACAGAATAAAGTGCAGCGTGATATCTCCGTCCGTAAAACTTTTGGCTTTTAAGGCTTTGTAGAGGGGATTATGTAAAGAATTTCTGCTGTCAATCGATAAAAATACGTTTTTTCCGGCATTGGTCTGATGAAATCCCATATAGTCTCCCAGATAGCTTTCAATCCGCCGCCGCTCATTATCATAGGAGCGGGCACTTTTTTTATCATATTCTTCCCGGCTTTTGAAACCATATAAATAGAATTCCCGCATATAATCCCGGATACGTTCAAAATTTTTAATCAGTTCATGGTATGCCATTGAAATCTCCTTTACATAAAGCAGGCGATTGAAAAATTCTACTGAACAATCCGAATTTTTACAATCGCCTATTTTTTATTTCTTTTGTCAGGCTTCAAACACAGCCTGATAAATCTGTTCTATCAAATCTTCTAAATATGCTTCGTCCAGATTGCCATATTTGGCGGTAATCTGTTTCTTCAGATAGTCGGTACGGTTAAAATACAGGGTTCCCTCGTTTTCGGTTATTTCGTAATTGGAATCCAGTTCTTCGGCGGTTTTTGCAGTAAATTCGGACAAAATATCAGAGGTCATCTTTTCTTCTGCACCGATTTCGCCTTTAATTGTATTGGAATTTCTGTATGCCAGGATTCCGCCTATCAGAAATACATTAAATAAGGTTCCCATGACAATCAGGAACAGGATATTTGTGATTCCATTATAATCAGGGCCGAAGGGAATGAATCCAAAAGATTTTCCAATCAGATAGATATCCCCAAGTCCTCCCACCAGAATAAGCGACAGGGCAGAACCACGGAGTTCTTTATATTTATCCGCTTTTTTTACATAATTGGCAGGGGCTTCTTCCAATGGGGCAGAGGATTGTTGTTCCGTTTCCGGTGCATTTTTGGCTTCCTCTTTTAATTCATTGTCAAAATAGATATTTAACAATCGTTTTACGTTTTGTTCATGGGCAGTATCGGTATAGATACAGAAGCTTTCTTTTTCTTTATCATAATGCTGTTCTACCGCATCTATTTTGGAATAGTTCAGATACTCCATTAATTTTGATATGTATTCTTCATTTTTATCATAATACATGGGAATACTGAATTCAAAATCAGGAAGCTTATCCACTAACAGACAATTACAGTCGGTGCATATTGTTATGCCGTCTTCATATTCCAGTTTACAATTGGGACAAATTGCCATATTATTCTCCGTTCCGCCGAAATGGTCTAATATCTTCCGGCATTTTATTTTACTTCATATGCTGTATATTCGTGGTCATAATGATACCCTAATTTTTCTGCTAATGCAACAGAAATCTTATTTTGGGCATCCCAACTGGGATATAGGTTTCGGGAAAGACATTCTAATATCAGTTTGGCACCGCATGCATAAGCCAGACCTTTTTGGCGGAATTCTGCTTTGGTATCAATTTCGATTTCAATTCCGTTTTTATATCGAGAATAGGAAGAAGCGCCGGAAACCATGGTTTCATTATGAAAGGCAGCGACACCCAGTCCAAGCTGCTGATATGCAGGATGGTCCGGAAATTGGGAAACAAGATCCCGGCTCCAGCCGGTCGTCTGACAGAGATGATAAATGTCTTTATCTATCAGTTTCAGAGAATATTCCGGAGATAGGGAAGAAATTGCCTGCTGTAATTTTTCAATGTCAAATATATCCGGTTCTTTTTTCATTGCATAACGTGTCACTTTTTTCGCATTGCTTCCATAACATTTCTCAATTAAATCCGACCATTGGGGCGTCTGAGGAATCATAATGATAAAGTCCGGGGTGAAATCAGGAATAGCTTCTTTTTGCTTAAATGCAACCAGTTCCGGATTGGGGACTCCTGTAAAAAAGCAGAAATCGCCTAAAACTGCCATTGCGGATTTTGGATTCTGAATATTATCTGCATAAATACTGCCCATGATCCGGTCCAGACAGGACCATATGATTGTTTCCTGCCAGTGCTCGAACAATCCGGCAACCGTTTGTGTATGTTCAATTTTATAAATCATTTCCTTTTTCCTCGTTTTGGTTTTACTAAATCATAGCTTTCGCCAATCAATTGTTTTATGGTTTCTTCCGGTACGGTTCCGTCCATAATGACAGAATTCCAGTGTTCTTTATTCAGATGGTAGGCAGGAAGAATGGAGGAGAAGGAGTTTCTCCAGAAGTCCCGCCATTCCGGATTTACTTTCAGGTTTATCCAGATATGTTCCTGCCGCTCAAATATCCAGGCAAAGACTTTGTTATTTTGTTTACATCGGATGACTGTCCAGTTGACATCATGGAACGGATAATCTTCATAGGTATCCGGCATGGTCAGACAGTAGGCGATTAATTCTTGTCGGTTCATGGATGCCTCCTGTTGCTAATGGTTCTATGGTTTTTCTGTTTGTTATATAAAGTACATAATAATAATGCCGGTTGCAACACCAGTTAAAAAGAAAAGTAGTTTTAAAAACAGGTCAAATAATAAACCTTGATTTCTTTGCGAAGTGCGGTTGGAGTTTGTTACATTACTAGTTTGGTTATGTACTGAGCTGCCAGTTGCATTGATGTGTGTGTTTGTTTCCGGCACAAATCTCCGGGTTTCAGAGGGTTTAACAGGCTGCGTATTGCCGGATGTACCAATGGCTTCATCTGTTATGGGGTCAAATTCTCTTTTAGATTGTTCAAAATATTCATAAGCCGGTTTGACGTTTGTGGCATTAAATCCCTGTAATCTTCGGCGTGCCCATAAATAAGCCTCGTCGTGATGAGCTATGTATACCAAAAGGACAGTATTTCCGGATTGTGTAAAGATTGCCCTGAAGTCTTGTGTTACTCTGACACTTTTAAATTCGAGTTTTGTATTGAGCTTTTCTATTTTTAAGCTGTTGCTTCTAAGGCTTCTTTGCATGAGCCGAATAGTTTCAAGAGATTTTTTCTGTGTTTTCTTATCTAATTTAGAAAATGCGTCTATATAGGTATCTGAACAAACAATGTTTGTTGACATGTATATTCCCCCTTAATCTATTATGTTTATTAAAATAGCAATCATAATCCCTTTGTTACTTTATCCTTAATGATAAGCAGATAGCCACCTTTTCTGTTTTTTTACGGAAATATCATTTATTGAAGTAGCTTCTTCAAAAGGAAAGTGTCCAGATTAGAATGAGCCGTGGTGTGTCATTCATGAATATCACCCAAAAGAGCTGTTCAGTAATTACTTATGATATGGTTCATTTGAATTAATCCGAAAGGAGCGGTATATTTGTTCCAGTAAAATTACCCGCATAAGCTGATGGGGGAATGTCATTTTGGAAAAACTCAGTTTGTAATCTGACCGTTTGGAAACGGCTTCCGAAAGTCCAAGGGAGCCGCCGATTATAAAAGTAATATGCCCCCGTCCGTTGACACCAAGGGTGCTTATGTGAGCAGCCAGTTCCGGAGAGGTCAGCATTTTTCCGGTTATCTCAAGGGTAATGACATAAGAATCCTCTTTGAGTTGTTTCAGGATTCGTTCACCCTCTTTTCTTTTTACCATATCATTGAAAGATTCAGAGGCGTTTTCTTCTGTTTTTTCATCAGTTACTTCTATAACATCCAGTTTGCAATATCTGCTTAGGCGTTTGGAGTATTCATCAATTGCCATTGTGAGATATTTTTCTTTTATTTTTCCGACACAGATAATTGTAATATGCATATGTAAAACCTCGTTTGTATGTTTTATTTTAAGAGTATATAATAGTGTTATTTTACAATGACTTGACTAAAATTACAACAATATAAAAAATGAAAAATATATTTACATTATTAAAAAAATGTTATATACTGTGTTTAATGTAAAATTTTAGCGAAAGGTTATGTATAAAGTCGATATCGCAGGTAATCGGTATCTTTGCTTTCATTACAAATAGAGGAATAGTGAAATGAACAAGAACAGTGAAAAAGTACAGTCTCAGCAGATAATTTGTCCGGTTGCAAAGAAATGCGGCGGGTGTTCTTTTATTGGAATGGATTATGCGGCGACGTTGGAGGAAAAGCAGAATATTGTTAATAAGCTGATGAAACGTTACGGAACCGTTGAGAAGATTATAGGCATGAAGGAGCCTTGGTATTATAGAAATAAGGTTCATGCCGCATTTGGAAGGTTAAAGAATGGAACGATTGTTTCCGGAACCTATGAGGCAAAGAGCCATAGGATTATTAATGTTGATAGCTGCCTGATTGATAATCAAAAGGCGGATAAGATTATATATGATATTCGGAATCTGTTAAAGTCATTTAAGATTAAGACTTATAACGAGGATACGGGATATGGCCTGTTGCGCCATGTCTTAATCCGATGTGCAGAGGCAACCGGAGAAGTAATGGTGGTATTGGTACTTGGTTCACCGATTCTGCCGTCCAAGAATAATTTTGTGAAAGCTATCAGAAAAATTCACCCTGAGATAAGCACCATTATCATTAATGTGAATGATAAGAAAACAAGCATGATATTAGGTGAGAAAGAACAAGTGATATATGGAAAAGGATATATTGTAGATGAACTGTGCGGTCTGAAGTTTCGGATTTCTTCGAAATCTTTTTATCAGGTCAACCGGAAACAGACAGAAGTTTTGTACGGTAAGGCGATGGAGTTTGCAGGATTGTCAGGCAGGGAGAGGGTGATTGATGCTTATTGCGGAATTGGAACCATTGGTATGGCAGCAGCGGGAAATGCCAAGGAAGTGATTGGAGTAGAGGTTAATAAGGATGCAGTTCGGGATGCGGTTCACAATGCAAAGCTGAATGGAATCCGGAATATTAGTTTTTATTGCGCGGATGCCGGGGAATTTATGGTTGGCATGGCTGAGCGGAAAGAGCATATTGATGTGGTGTTTATGGACCCGCCGAGGGCAGGCAGTGATGAGAAGTTTTTGAAATCGGTGGTGAAACTGGGACCGGATAAGGTGGTGTATATATCTTGTAATCCGGAGACGCTGGCGAGGGATGTGGGGTATTTGAGGAAGATGGGGTATAAGGTGATGAGGGTGCAGCCGGTGGATATGTTTGGGTGGACGGAGAGTATTGAATGTGTGGTGATGCTTTCACATAAGAAATAGATAGACATATTGGAATGAAAGTAGAATTTGTCGAGAGTGAGAAGAAGTAGAGACGGATTCGAGTTTGTTGATGTATGATAGTCCTAATCTGTTAGCAGATTTGAAACTGTTGAGGAAAAATCCTATAGCAGAAAAGGTGGAAGCGATAAAGGATGTGCTCAAACAATTTTGGGTGATTTAATATGGAAAGAACTATCTTCAGCTTGCGGTGAGCATAAACCAGTGTAATCAACGAATCTGTGAAATATATTAACTGTTGGTTGAAGAGCTGTGAAGTATCAGAAGAATGCTGGCATTTCCTTGGTTACTTGTTTGGCATTTCATGTGATGCAGAAATTTTGAGTTTGTATATAAGAGTATGCAGAAATTATCTGTATTGTGTTAAATTTTATATTGAGGCATAGCGGGAAATGTGGGAGGAGCAAAAAATAGTATTATTACAGGAGGGAAAATGGGAAAAATAGTTAAAGATACACTTCATGCCAATGGAATAGATATTGGTATCTATACGCAGGATTTTGAAAATGAATTTATTTCATTGACAGATATAGCTAAATATAAAAGTGATGATCCAACAGCAGTTATACAGAATTGGATGAGAAATCGTGATGTGATAGAATTTTTGGGATTATGGGAAAATCTTCATAATGCTGATTTTAACCCCCTCGAATTCGAGGGGTTTAAAAAGCAGGCAGGAGCAAATGCGTTTACTATGTCACCTAAGAAGTGGATAGAAAACACAAATGCAATTGGCATTGTTTCAAAGGCAGGACGTTATGGAGGAACATATGCCCACAGTGATATTGCAATGTCTTTTGCAACTTGGATTTCTCCTGAATTCCAGTTGTATATTATGAAAGATTATAGAAGATTAAAGACTGACGAGAATAGTCGATTATCTTTGAATTGGAATTTAAACAGAGAAATTTCTAAGATAAATTACAGGATACATACAGATGCGATTAAAGAGAATTTGATTCCACCAGAATTAACTCCTGCGCAGATGGCTTATACATATGCTAATGAAGCAGATATGTTGAACGTTGTTTTGTTTGGAAAGACAGCGAAGCAGTGGAAAGATGAAAATCCAACTGTGAAAGGAAATATGAGAGACGTAGCAACGCTGAACCAATTATTAGTACTTGCTAACTTAGAAAGTTATAATGCTGTATTGATTAACCAGAGGAAAAATCAGAAGGAGCGAATGGAATTGCTTCGTCAATTAGCAGTACAACAGTTACAAACATTGGAATCAGTGAGTTTAAATAATTTACCTAAATTAGGAATGAATTTTTAGAAGAATTAGAAGGTTTTATAGGGGAGAAGGATGTATAAAAATTGTATTGCTGAAAATGCATATATGATATTTTAAGAAACATAGGAGGGAAGCATTTTATGGAATGGAAAAAACTATTAACACAGACTTGATTAAACGATGAAGATAAAGCTCCGGAAGCATTTAATGATTATTACATAAGTCCATTTGAAAGGGACTATGAGAGGATAGTCTCAAGTGCAGCTTTTAGAAGGTTACAGGATAAGACACAAGTTTTTCCGTTGTCTAAAAGTGATTTTGTCAGAACCAGATTAACACATTCTGATGGTGAAAAACCTGTTTCTGATATGTTGAATAAAAAACAGATTGCAGATTTGGAGAATTTTGAAGGTAATGCTCAAGCTTTGAGAATTTTATCAAAGGCTCGGCATCAATCAGAGATTAATTTGCCGTTTTCAATTATTAGTACTTTGATTAAATATCCTACAAGGTCTAACGAAATAGGGGAAGCTAATATCAGGCATAAAATGGGATGTTATCAAGCAGAAGAAAGTGTTTTTATACAAATTGCAAAAGAAGTGGGTACAATCAATGCAGAGGGGAAAGTTATTCGTCATCCCCTAACATATTTAGTTGAAGCCGCAGATGATATTGCATATATGACTGCTGATTTGGAAGATGCTGTAAAATCAGGTGTGGTTAATATTGATGCGTTGCTGAATTTTTCCGAAAGACATATACATCACTGGGAGCAGAGAATAATGAATCCCAACAACATATTGCTCGAACTAAAGAAATTATTGATAAATTAGATTTTCTCAATAAAACAGAAAAAGATAAGACAAAGGTGATGAGCCAATGGGGCACATATCTTAGAAAATGGTTGATGTATGTTGTGTGTTGGAGATTTTCAAAAAGTTATGATAGCATTTTACAGGGAGTATTTGATTATGATTTGTTCTATGATAATAATCATAGCTTAACAGTGAGACTGTTAAAAAAGGCAATGAGTGAATTTGTTTTTGATTCGCGTATTATTACGGAACCTGAAGTATCTGCACAGATTATTCTTAATTTCTTGTTGGATAAGTTTGTGCCTGCAGTTGTTCGATTTGATAGTCATGGGGTAATGACAACTCAGGATAAAAAGGTAATTACTCTTGTTTCACCAAATTACATTGATGACTATTTTAAGGCAAAGGAAGTTGACGGACTTACAGATGAAGCAGAACTTTTATATCGTAGGATATTGATTGCAACAGATTTTATAAGTGGAATGACAGATGGATATGCAAAAACATTATATAAAAAGATGTCGGGACTGGCATAAGTTTATATAAGATTATTTATGGTACATGCTTTTATGGGAAAGAGGTATTATTGTTAAAACTGCATACTGAGCCTCATATTGAGGTGAAATTGAATCTGAATGAACTGGATTTGATGGCTGCGGAGAGTAAGGCGGCTTATGAGTAAATCAAGGCATATGTAAAGGAAAACTTGCAAATCAATAATCTCTATATTGTGCAGGTAAAGCGGAAATAAGGGATTGTTGAAAGGGTGAATTGTAAGGGCAGTTATGAACGTAACAGTTTGTAGCTGCCATTTTTTTGCGTTCACATGGGAGGAAATGTTTATGACTGATGAATGGAGCAGGCTGGCAGACATGTTGGCAAATTTGATTGAAAAGTATGCGTTAGATTTAGATATAGAAAATTTACCTGCTATAACAAAGGAGCATCATACGGAAGATGAAAGCAATAAAGCAGATAAAAATATGATGAGAGATATTCCTTGCAAATAATGATTCTACAAAATATAATAGACGTGAGAAAAGTGTCCAAACATATGGGGGTATGGAACAAAAGGAGAGTACACATGGATAATCGAAAGCACATGGGAAAAGATAATGATGGAGTAATTTTTCCGGTTGCTTCAAATCTTTCCGAAATGGGTGACAGTTACTTGGAATTTATAGAAGAAATTAAGAAAGAAATATGATATGCCTTTATTGGAATATCGGTAAAGCAATTTTAGCAAAACAGACGGAAGAGGGATGGGGAACAAAGGTTATTGATCGCATGGCAAAAGACCTAAAAACAGCTTTTCCTGAAATGTCTGGTTTTTCTCCCCGCAATATTAAGTATATGCGCAAGTTTGCTCAGTGTTGGCATGATTATGAAATTGTGCAACGGGTTGTGGCACAAATTCCATGGAGAACTAATCGGATGCTGCTGGACAAGCTGGATAATGAAGAGAGTAGAATTTGGTATGCGAATAAGACGATTGAAAACGGCTGGAGCAGTGCTGTTCTGGATCTACAAATTCAAAGCAAATTGATGGAACGCACTGGAAAAACAGTTAATAACTTTCCGGTTGCTTTACCGCCTCTTGATTCTGATATGGCAAACCAGATATTTAAAGATCCATATTTGTTTGATTTTTTGGGTACTGATATGCCAAGACGTGAAGTGGAAATAGAACGGAAGCTGACGGAACATATTCAAAGTTTTTTGCTTGAACTGGGACAGGGATTTGCATTTGTAGGCAGACAGGTTCATTTAGAGGTTGGCAGTCAGGACTTTTATATTGATCTTCTGTTCTATCACTTAAAATTAAGGTGTTATGTTGTGATAGAGCTAAAGGCCTGCGATTTTGAGCCGGGATTTATCAGTCAGCTAAATATGTATCAGAATGTTGTGAATGATGTTTTGCGCCACCCGGATGATAAACCGACCATTGGGTTGTTGCTGGTTAAAGGTAAAGATAAGACCGTGGTAGAGTATTCATTGTCCGGTTATCAAAATCCGATTGGTGTTGCAGAGTGGCAAAATCAGATTACACAGTCTCTGCCGGAAGAATTGCAGAGCAGTCTGCCGACTATTGAAGAAATAGAAAAAGAGTTGGAAGGATAGAGTTTAGGAAAAGTGCCACGACTGTGGCACAAATGGAGAACTTGGAATGCAAAGAGACTTTCGACATTGCAGGTCATGCAGGATTTTGGCGTAAATCTGATTTGTGTGGAGGACGGAATATATTCTTCTAAAGAAGCAGGAAAACTGATGATTTCCGTTTTGTCAGCAGTTGCTGAGATTGAACGGGAAAATATCCGTGTCCAGACAATGGAAGGTCGTATTCAGAAAGCTCGTGAGGGAAAATAGAACGGTGGTTTTGCACCATATGGTTATCAACTTGTAGATGAAAAATTTCAGATTAACAAAGAAGAAGCGGCGGCTATCAAGGCGATTTTTGACCAGTATGTACATACGGATATTGTTTCACTTTAAGCTACAAAATGAAAAATTGGGTATATTAAAAAGTTTGACTCCGGTTTCATTAATACCATTAGTTGCTGGATATATATTGGAAGTAAAGAATATAACAGTAAATTTGGATTAGTGTACAATTGCTTTTTTGGAATTCTATTTTTGTATTTCTTTAATGTGTGGAAATGTTATAAAAATATGGAATTCTGGAAATTACGGACTTTGGAAATTCAAAAAGAGTTAAGATATATATGGAAAGGTAATTGTTGCTTTACCAAGAAAGAATGTATGTGATGGCTTGGATGAATATAGGGATTTAATATATACGGCACATGACCATAATTTTTTATTAGCTTATTTTTCAGTAAATATAGGTAATTTAGACACTTATTTGAAAATGGTATATGTGCCTAATTCATTATTTTTTAAGGCACCAAGTTATATTACTGAAAGAGAGAAAAGGCAAAATTCAGTTTTTATGCTTTTGCAAATATCCAACTTTGAAACGTTTATCAAAACAGTAATATCATATTTCAAGAAAAAATAAATTATTAAAAGGTAATTTTGATAATGATTATAACATATGACTATTTAGTGTTTGTGAGCATGACACCATTTAGATGTATTAAGAATTGTCAACACATTAAAAATGTGTTAAAATATCAATAGAAAATTAAGAACTGCTTACGGAGGTTCCCCTTGAAACGTATCACACTGGAAGAACTTTTATATTCTCATTCCAATTTTTCCTATGACCAGCAATATCATTACATAATGAATCTTATCAAAACCGGTAAAATAAAGCAGGTTGGAACATCAGGAACAAACGGAAAAAAGCCGGCACTGTACCGGCAATACTGGATTCTTGAAGAAAAGAAAGATTACAGCGAACTGGAAGAGGAATTGAAGTATCGGCTCCATCCAAAGATTCAGATAGATTATTATTTATCTCATCCGGATATTTATGAAAAGGACAGAAGATGGGTCCAGATGCTGGATGAATATCTGAGGAACGGACGAAGTAAGCTTGACTATCAGGAATCAGTGAATGAGCGGAGTTTTGAGATTTGGAATCGGGAGAAATTTCTTTCAAAAGAACATGGAAACAGCATTTTGAAACGCTGCGGACTGAGCAGGGCAGAACTGAATATATATGAGACGGCAGAACCGCTGGCTTATTATTCCCATACCAGGGAAGTGCCGCAGAATCTGCTGATTTTAGAGAATAAAGATACATTTTACAGTATGAGAAAGCATTTGCTGGATGGAAATAAAACAATCCTTGGAGAGAGTGTCGGAACACTGATATATGGTGCAGGAAAAAGAATTCTACGCTCCTTTGAGGATTTTTCATTATGTATAGAACCGTATATGAAGGATGGGGAAAATACCATTTACTATTTTGGGGATTTGGATTATGAAGGAATCAGAATTTATGAAATATTAGCAGAAATGTTTCAGGAACATTGGAAAATCATTCCTTTTCTTCCTGCATATGAGGCAATGTTTGCAAAGGCAGAACAGGTTGTGCAACTTCCGGACACAAAGGAACAGCAGAATCGTAATATCAGAGATATTTTTTATGGATATTTTTCGGATGAGCAGGTAAATCAGATAAAAAATATTTTGGAAAGCGACAGATATATTCCTCAGGAGATTTTAAATATAACAGATTTTTAAGCAGTAAAATACATCAAAGGAAATAAGTTACCCGGATTGGAGATTGTGATGCAGTACGAATTTTTAAAGCATTTTCCCAAAAGGATGAAAAATGTGGGAATGTATGCAGTGTTAATTCAGAACAGTATACAGAAGACTACCTGGAAACAGTTTGGATTTCTCAAATCAGATGAGCAGATGAATCTGATTTTTGCGGTTATGTTATATATTATGGAGCAGTCTCTGAAAGAAGAAAATTGTACAATGGATGATATCGGGGCATATATTGACAATATCAATATGCAGCATTTAAAAAAGAATTTGTCCTATAATGACTGCAGGCAGCTTGGGGATTTTATTGTGAATGTGATATTGTCCGATGAAGGAAAGGCTATGTACTTTGACGGATTTAATTTTGAACAGAATGCTTATCAGATTATGCATATCAGTTATGTTGCCAATAAAATTGTCTATATTGAGCAGGAAATAAAACGAACTTCATACTATCTTACAGATGACGGATATAATCTGCTGCTGTCAACTTTGGAAATAGAAAATAACCTGAAACTTACCATACATGAAATGATTTTTCAGATGCATTTGGAAAAACAAAGCTATGATAAGGCAGTGGATGAAATTAAAAATGTGTTTAATCTGATGCGGATACAGATGCAGAAAATTAAAGAAGCAATGGAACGGATACGGAGAAATGCCCTAAACTATTCGGTTAGGGATTATGAGGAAATTCTTTTGGAGAATCTGGATACCATCAGTGATACAAAACAAAAATTTAAGAATTACAGCGATATGGTAAAGAGCAGGGCGAGAGAACTGGAAGAAGAAAATATTAATGTAAAGAGGCTCAGTGAAAAAGACGAGGAAAAACTGAATCACCTGCGGGAAATCGAATGGTATTTGAACCGTACCATAGACGAACATCAGAAAATATTAAACAGTCATTTTGATTTGAAGGCCCTTTATACAAAAGAACTGGAAGAACTGGCACAGATGTCGCTGATAAAGCGATTTTCACTGCGCACGGAATTGTATGATGAGATATTGAAGAATCCGAAGGCACTGATGAATCTGGATTATTTTTTAAGACCTTTGTTTAATCAGGAGGCCGGGAAAATTTATAATTTAAACAAAGCATTAGAACTTCAAAAACCGGTACGAAAAAATCAGGAAAAAGAAACGGAAGAACAAATGGATTTTGATGACGAAGACTGGATGAGAGAGCAGGAACGGATACGAAAAGAGAAGTTAAAGCGTTATGAGACAAGCCTTCATTACCTGCTGGGACAGACAGGTGTGAATGGTGAAATTACACTGGAGGAGATTGGGAACCGGACAGCGGTTTCAGAGGAAGATAAAGATAAGCTAATCCCCAATGTGGAAATATTTAAAGAAATAATGGTGGAGCTGATTAAGAACAGGGAAATTGATATCGAAATACTGAAAAAGGAAAGAAGCGAATACATTCAGGATCAGCAGCCAGAATTTCAGTTGAATGAAATGGTACTACATCTGACAGACGTATATCCGGAATATGCGGGAATCATGAAAATTGAAACCTATCGGGTGGAGGATGGAACAACAGTGAGATTTGAGAATGTTCAAAATGAAAAAGGGGAGAGAAAGAGCATTCTCTGTTCCAATGTAATTATACGTGTAATAAGAGAGGATTAAAAGTATGGCATATGAATTAGAAGAGATTAGAACCGGCCAGGAGATTTTTTATTATCTGTTGGAAAACCATGAACTTAGGGAAGATAATGAACCGCTGTTATATAAGGCGTATACGGAACAGGAAGAGGTGCAGAATCTGGTAAAATCCCAGGGGGAGATTGCAGGAAGTAATATTGAGCGTTATGGAAATGTGATTTACCTGATACCAAAAGAGGAGAATAATTTTCTGGGGTTTTCCAAAGCCCAGTTAAGGGACGTTCTATGTAAATCAAATGCCACAGATAAAGATTACTATCTGTCACAGTTTGTAATTCTGACCCTGCTTGTGGAGTTTTTTGATGGACAGGGAAGCAGCAGTAAAACCAGAGAATACATAAAGGTAGGAGAATTGCAGAACTGTATTTCCAAACGGCTGAAAGAAGGAGCAGACAATGTAAATGAAGAAGAGGAAGAAACTGCAGGCATTGCATTTTCCAATATATTAGAAGCATATGAAGCACTGCGTTCCGATGAAAAAGGTTCCCGGGCCCGTACAACAAAAGAAGGATTTCTTCATCAGATATTGATTTTTTTACAGAAACAGGGATTGATTGAATATGTGGAACAGGATGAAATGATAAAAACCACAAAGAAACTGGATAATTTTATGGACTGGAATTTATTGAACCAGAATAATTACCAAAGAGTATTAAGAGTACTGGGGGGAAACAGACATGAGCAAAATTAATGCGGTCAGATTTATTAATCTGAAGTACAATAACAATGCAATAAGGATTAGTGATGAAACATTTCATCTGAATGGGGAGAGTACGCTTTTATCACTTCGAAACGGCGGGGGAAAATCTGTTTTGGTACAGATGATGACCGCACCCTTTGTTCATAAGCGGTATCGGGATGCGAAAGACCGTCCCTTTGAAAGTTATTTTACAACTTCAAAACCTTCTTTTATACTGGTGGAATGGGTGCTGGATAAGGGAGCAGGCTATGTGCTTACCGGAATGATGGTGCGGAGAAATCAGGAGATGAATGAAGGCAGCGGAGAGAATCTGGAGATGATTCATTTTATCAGTGAATACCGTGAATCCTGTCTTGTGGATATTCATCATTTGCCTGTTGTGGAAAAGGGAAAAAAGGAAATTCTTCTGAAAGGGTTTACAGTCTGCCGGCAAATATTTGAAGAATATAAGAAGGATCGTTCCTTAAAGTTTTTTTGTTATGACATGGGAAATTCTGCCCAGTCCCGGCAATATTTTGATAAGCTGATGGAATATCAGATTAATTATAAAGAATGGGAAACAATTATTAAAAAAGTAAATCTGAAGGAATCCGGCTTATCGGAGTTATTTGCGGATTGTAAGGATGAAAAAGGACTGGTGGAGAAGTGGTTTCTGGATGCCGTGGAAAATAAGCTGAATAAGGATAAAAACAGAATAACGGAATTTCAGTCGATTGTGGGAAAATATGTGGGGCAGTATAAAGATAACCGGTCAAAAATAAAACGCAGGGATACGATACGTCTGTTTAAAGAAGAAGGACTTCAGATTCAGGAAAAAGCAGAAGTATATGAGCGGGCAGAGGATGAACTGCATGTTCAGGAAAATAAAATTGCAAATTTCCTGATGGAGTTGAATCGCCTTCGGGATTTATCAAACAAGGAATATGAAAATATCCGAAATCAGATAGAAGATATCCGGCTGGAGATTGCACATACAGAGTATGAAAAATTGTCCGGTGAAGTATATACATTAACAGAAGACCAGGGCTTTCATATTTCCAATCGGATGATGCTTGAGATGGAACAGGAGGAAATGCAACAGGAAGAAAATAAAATAATGACACAGCTTCATAAGTTGGAATGTGCGAAACAGCGTGATATAGTGGAAAAGGAAGAGAAAGAATATAATGAGGCTAAGCAGAGGCTTTTTGTTTCACGGCAGGAAGAGGCGGACATGGAACCGGAGAGAAATCGCCTTGGCTCCCTGTTAAAATCTCATTATCAGCAGATACTGGAAAACAACAGGGAAAAACAGAAAAGCAACAGGGAAAAATATCATCAGGTTACGGAGGAGATACTTGCAGATAAAAAAAGGATTTCCAATCTGGAAGAAGAGATGAAGCATCTGGCTTCGGAGAAAGGGGCATTAAACGAACGAATCAGGACTTTTGACCGGCAGGAGGAGTATTTTAATAAGCATTACCAAGAGCATCTGATGCGGAATATTTTAGGAGAATATGAGCCGGGAATGCTGGACATACAGAGAGATTCCTATGAAAAGGAGCTGGAAAAGGAAAAAAGAAGCCGAAATGATAAGATAAAGCAGAAGGAAAACGGAAAAGAACATATTAAGAGGTTACAGCGCCGTCAGGAGGAAATACGAAAAAATCTGGACAGGATTCTTTGGGAGAAAGACCGGCAGGAAGAATTGCATGCGAAATATGAGAAGGAGCTGGAAGTCCGCGGAATAATATTAAAATATTTAGGGTTGGATACAAGTTCTCTATTTGATGAAGATAAGATATTGAAGGTTTCAGAACATAAATTAGAGGAAATAGCAGAGTATAAACGTAATTTAGAGAAGGAAGAAGATATACTTCAGCGAGAGTTACAGAAACTGACTGGCGGCAAAGCATTGGAATTACCGGAGGAATTGGAAAAAGAGCTTAAGAATATGGGGATTCCGATTATTTATGGTATGGAATGGCTCAAGAAAAACGGTTATTCGGAAGAGAAGAACCGGGAGATGGTTTGCCAGCAGCCGTTTCTCCCGTATTCGCTTATTTTTTCTGAGCAGGATTTGGAAAAATTATCAGGCAGTACAGGAAATGTTTATACGTCATTTCCGATTCCGATTGTAAAGCGGGAACAATTAGATAAACTAACCATCAGAGAAAATGGCAGTGTATTAAGATTACCGGGAATCAGTTTTTATGTGTATTTTAATGAAAATCTTCTGAATGAGGAAAAGCTTGCAGATCTTGTAGCAGAAAAAGAGCAGCAGATTATCTGTAAAAAGGAAGCAATTGATATCAGAAACAATGAATATAAAGAATATTTTCAGCGTCAGGAAGTGATTAAGAATCAGGAGGTAAACAGGAAACTATATGAATCCAATGATGTGCAGATAGAAGAATTAAAAAACAGGTCAGAGGAGATGGAAGGTAATCTGCAGCATACAACCAAAGAATTATCGGAACAGACGGAGCTGAATGAAAAGTTAGAAGAGGAGATAAAGGAAGCAGAAGGGCGAATTGTGTATCAGCAGCGGAGGCTGGAAGATTATATACAGCTTTGTACTGCATACGAAGAGTATGAGCAAAACAGCAGAGCATTGGAAAATAGTAAAAAGGAAGAAGAGCGCCTGAGCGAGAAGAAGAGACTGTTACAGGAGCGTATGGATAAGCTGGATGAACAAAGCAGAACATTGGAAAATGAAAAAGAACATTTGAAAATTACAGAGAAAGAGCAGAGGGAGGCTTTTCTGCGATATCAGGGATATGAAGCTTCTGAAACTGACAGAAATTGTGAAGTGGAATCAGGAGAATCTTTGGCAATTGAGGAAGCGGAAGCAAGATTTAATGCCATAACCGAAAAAATGTCCCAGGAAGTTAAACTGTTGGAAGAGCAGGAACAGAAGGCGGGAAAACGTTATCAGGAAGCTTTGGATGAACTGAAACGTTTAAGTGAAAAGTATGCTTTGGAAGCGGATTTATGGAGAGACATCAGTTACGACATACAGGAAGAAATACATCAGGAAAACCGGCTGAAAGATATGGAAGAAAGGATAAAAGAAAAAAACAGACTCTGGATAGAGGAAGACAAAATAATTGCCGTAATTGCCGAACGTATAGAAACCTGCATGAAACGGATACTTTCTGAATGTAATAAAGAAAGGCCGTTGCCAAAAGAGGAAATACGGAATAAAGATTTTGAAGCAGTAAAAAATCAACTGGAGTATCATAGACAGGATTTGATACATCAGGAGGAAGGTTTAAAAACCCGTCTTCAAAGTTATGATGAGAACCTTTCGGCATTGGCAGAATATGATATTTTTATTGTGAAGGAGACGATTTCATGGGTAGAAGATTTTTCGAAACTGAATCAGGAACAATTGCGGAAATCAAAGGGGATTTTTGTAAGGGATTATAAACAGGCAATAGAAAATCGTCGAAAGGCAAAGGACAGACTGCAGGAGATACTGAACCGGATTATCAGAAAAGAAGAGTTTCAAGAGGATTATTACAGAAAACCGTTAGAGGCAATGCTGGAACTACTGGAGGATGTCATGCAGGTACAGAAGCAGCTTCAGACCGCCATACAGTCTTATGATGATCTGATGGAAAAACTGGAAGTGGATATTTCTATAGTAGAGAAGGAAAGGGATAAAATTCTGGAACTGATGGAGGATTATATCAGGGAAGTACATCTGAATCTCGGAAAGATTGATTCGAATTCTACAATTACCATTCGGGAACGTTCATTGAAAATGTTAAGGATTCAGCTTCCGGAGTGGGAAGCAAATGAAAATCTTTATCATATACGGCTGTTGGATATGATTGATGGGATTACACAGAAGGGGATTGAGTTATTTGAGAAAAATGAGAATGCACAGGAGTATTTCGGCACACAGATTACCACAAGAAATCTGTATGATACGGTAATCGGAATCGGCAATGTCCAGATTAAATTGTACAAAATCGAGGAACAGCGGGAATATCCCATTACCTGGGCAGAAGTGGCGAGAAATTCCGGAGGAGAGGGATTTTTATCTGCCTTTGTTATTCTATCCAGCCTGTTATATTATATAAGAAAAGATGATACGGATTTATTTTCAGACCGTAATGAGGGAAAAGTACTGGTGATGGACAATCCTTTTGCCCAGACGAATGCCTCGCATCTGCTAAAACCTTTGATGGATATGGCGAAAAAAACTAACACACAGTTAATATGTCTGACCGGGCTTGGCGGTGAATCGATTTACAATCGGTTTGATAATATTTATGTCCTAAATCTGATTTCCGCCAGTTTAAGAACCGGGATGCAGTATTTAAAGGTAAACCACATGAAAGGAAATGAACCGGAGAATTTAATCGTGTCACAAATAGAAGTGGTGGAGCAGCAGGAATTGCCGCTGTTTTAAATAACATTGCAATTATCAATGAAAATCTGCCAGTGATTGTGTGAGAATGAATAGTAAATAGTACCTTTTAAAAACAGGTTCGGACAGAAAAGGTTTTAAGGGAAGTTGAACCCGGAAAAATCCTTTTAATCCGAACCTGAATTTTGTTAATAAAAATTTTGAAATATTCTGTAACGAAATGTAAAATTCTCCGTCTAATCTATGAAAGCAGGAAGGAGGTGGATATGTCCATGGACTTTGATAAGTTATACAATACCTATTTTATGGAAGTGTATTCCTATGTAATGACAATAATGAAAAATCGTCATATGGCAGAGGAAATTACACAGGAGGTATTCTATAAGGCAATAAAAAGTGATAAAAGTTTTAAAGGAGCTTCCAGTGAATTTACCTGGTTATGTGCGATTGCCAGGAATACATGTATGGATGAACTAAGAAAAAAGTCCGGCTGGGAAGAATTAAGAGATGAACTGCCTCAAAATGAAAACCTGGAGCAGATGCTGGAAGATGAGGAAATGACACTAAAAATTCATCAGATTCTGCATAATATGGAAGAGCCATACAAAGAGGTATTTCAATTAAGAATATTTGGAGAACTGTCTTTTTTGAAAATAGGAAAAATCTTTGGAAAAACGGAAAACTGGGCTCGTGTGACATATCATCGTGCAAGATTAAAAATTCAGGAAAGGATGGAAGAAGAGAATGGATGAAAGAAAAGAATATGACTGCGGACTGATACAGGATTTATTGCCATTGTATCAGGATGATGTGTGCAGTGATGTCAGCAGAAAAGCAGTGGAAGAACATTTGGCAGGATGTAAGAACTGCAGAGTGGTTGCAGATAAATTGAAGAATACAAAGGTTGATGACCGGCTGATTTTGGAAAAAAATGGGGTATTAAAAGAACATGCAAAGCGGGAACGACGAAAAACGATTACTGTTGGTATCGGTATGGCAGGAATACTGATGATACCGGTGATTGTCTGCTTAATCTGTAATCTTGCCATTGGACACGGTCTGGACTGGTTCTTTATTGTATTGACCGCTCTGCTGTTAACAGCATCTCTTACGGTTTTACCAATGCTTGTACAGGAGAACAGGCTGTTATGGACCTTAGGTGGATTTGTGATATCCCTTATTTTACTATTGTTTGTAATATGCATATATACTGGTGGAGACTGGTTTCTTTTAGCTGTAATACCTACCATATTTGGATTATCTGTTCTGTTTATGCCTTATGTAATAAGAAAAATACATCTGCCGAACGTACTTGCCCATAGTAAAACACTGATAGTAATATTCTGGGATACGATATGGCTGTATGCAGTTATTGTAATCTGCGGTTTTTATGTAAAAAATCCCTATGAATATTGGGAAATATCTCTGAAAATAACAACATTTTGTATGATTTACCTATGGGCAATCGTTCTGCTCATACGATATCTGAAAGTAAACGGATGGATAAAAGCCGGAGTCAGTATGGTTATAACAGGAATTTCAGTTTCGCTGGTGAATGACGTGATTCACTATATTACAGATGGAAAATGGCATATGGTTCTTTCGGATGCAGATTTTTCCTGCTGGAGTTCCAATGTGGCAAATGTAAACGTGGTGGATGCAAATATAAAATTAATAATCCTGATTGCATTTGCGGGAGCAGGTATTTTGCTGGCTGTTGTGGGAATCGTTAAAATGTGCGGGAACAGGGAAAAATGAAAATGTGTTCCCTCTGCAGTTTAACAATCCCACTGAAAATTTTTCATATCAACATGTGAATCATTTTTAAATAATACACCTTCCATAAGTAATAGATTTTTTTGTTCCCGGAAATGCGGTGCCAGTCTTCCGGCATGATTGACAACACGATGGCAGGGATATTTACCGTAGTATTCCGACATACTCAAAACTTTTCCTACGAGTCTGGAATTTTTATCCCTGCCGATAAGTCTGGCAATCTGGCCGTAAGATGCAACCCGGCCTTCCGGGATTTCTTCAACGGCTGAAAGTATTTCATAGATTAAATCTTCCGTGATTACGGCGGACATTGTATCACTTCCTTAACATCAGGCAACCTTATAGCCTGTTTTTATCTCCCCATTCGCACATTCCATCAAGAATTGGTATTAAAGATTTACCGCGTTCAGTTAGGCTGTATTCGACTTTTGGTGGTATCTGCGGATATTCTTCGCGGTGAACAAGTTGATCTGCTTCCAGTTCTTTCAAAGTGGAACTGAGAGTTTTGAAGGAAATCTCCCCAATATATTTTTTCATTTCATTGAATCGAACAATCCCAAATTCCATTAATGTATATAAGATAGTCATTTTATATTTTCCGTTGATAAGTGACAAGGTATAGCTGAAACCGGTGTCATTTAAACGTTCTTTCGATATACAGCGTTCGATCATATTTAACACTCTCCTTTAGGTAAGTATATAACTTTGATGTAAGTATCGCACCTGGATGTGCGTACTTGTTTTCTGTTTTATTCTTGCTATAATTATAATATCAGTAGTAGAGAAAGTCAATTCCGCAGTAAAGTATTAAAATGATGGAGGAATAGTCTTATGAGTAAAAAAATCGTTGTTATTACAGGGAGTCCGCGTAAAAATGGAAACAGCTTTGCCATGACGGATGCATTTATCAAAGCCGCCGGGGAAAAAGGACATACCGTTATCCGTTTTGATGCAGCTTTGAAAAAAGCAGGGGGATGCCGTGCATGCGAAACCTGCTTTTCCACAGGGAAAGCCTGTACCTTTGATGATGATTTCAATGAGATAGCGCCAGCTATTTTGGAGGCGGATGTCATTGTGTTCACTATGCCGGTCTACTGGTATTCTATCCCGGCGCAGATTAAAGGTGTCATTGACCGGATTTTTTCTTTCGTTGTAGGTGGTAAAGATATTTCCGGCAAGGAGTGTGCGCTGATCACCTGTTGTGAAGAAGAAGATCTGTCGGTTATGGATGGAGTCCGTATTCCTATAGAGCGTATGTGTGCTCTGAACAAATGGAAGATGGTTGGTGAGGTTCTTATTCCTGGTGTTTTGAATGTTGGTGACATTGACAGGACGGATGGCTGCAAAAAGGCAGCGGCTTTAGCTGAGGAGATTTAGGGAGGGAAATATGAGCAAGAAGATTGTTATTCTAAATGGAAGTCCGAGGAAAGCGGGGAATACAGCAGCTTTAACAGCGGAATTTACGAAAGGTGCAGAAGAAGCAGGAAATACGGTTACGGAGTTTTTCCTTGACAGTATGGATATTCATGGCTGTAAGGGCTGCTTCGGCGGTCATGGCAGCAGAGAATGTCCATGTGTCCAAAGGGATGATATGGACAAAATTTATCCGGTGATAAAAGAATGTGATGTGATTGTGCTTGCCACGCCGTTGTATTACTGGAATATGAGCGGGCAGATCAGGACGGCTATTGACCGTCTGTTTGCGTTGGAAGAAGGTGATGGGAATCTCCTTAGAGGACATGGCAGGGCTTCCGCACTGCTGATGGCAGCGGAAGGGTATGGTTTTGAAGATGTCGTTCTTTATTTTGACCATCTGATGGAACATTTAAAATGGAAAAACCTTGGCCATGTACTTGCCGGAGGGAATGGAAGTGTGGGCGATATTGAGGGGAAGCCTGAACTTCAAAAAGCCTACGAGCTTGGAAAATTAATTTAATAACGAATAGAACGAAAATGCTTACTATGAATAAAATCAGTTTATCATAGTCTGCAATACTGTTTTCAGCGGACCTCTGTTAGCAACAAATTGCCATTACCAGTGTTGCCGCGGCCATCAGACATAGCCCGGCAAATGCTTTCCAGCTTAATTTTTCGTGAAAAACAAGGAATGAAAACAATACTGTCACAAGTATGCTCATTTTATCAATTGGAACGACCACACTAACAATGCCATTTTGGATTGCATAGTAATAGCAGAGCCATGAAGCACCGGTTGCCAGACCGGACAGGGATATGTAGGATAATTCTCTGCGGTCAATTTCCCTGACCTGTTTCTGTTTGCCTTTTAGAATGACGACAACCCATGACATTAACAGCACAACGCCTGTCCGCAATGCCGTACCGAGGTTGGATTCTACACCTGCAATTCCCGCTTTTGCAAGAATTGAAGTCAGCGCCGCAAAAATTGCAGAAAGAACGGCATAAAACATCCATTTTCCATTGGTATCCTTTTTCTCCGTCTGCTTCTTTTCCAACATTAGGAAAATTCCAATGGCAAGCACTGTCGTACAACATAACTTTACCAAAAGATGTTCGGTTTCACTAAAACAGATAATCGCAAGAAGCACCGATAAAACTGTACTTGACTTGTCAATGGGAACTACCTTATTTATATCACCCATAGAGAGCGCTTTAAAATAACAGATCCATGATGCACCGGTTGCAGACCCTGACAAGATAAGGAAAAAGAAAGATTTCGGTTCAATTCCTGAAATCTGTCCATACGAACCGACAAGAAACACCATTATCCATGAAAACAACAGAACCACAACTGTCCGTATTGCCATGGCCACATCAGAGTCCGTTTTTTTAATACCGCATTTCGCAAGGATAGAAGTCACTCCTGCAAAAAATGCTGACATAACTGACATAATCAGCCACATATTCACACGCCTCCTAAATATTGTAATAATTTCCAAATTACACTGTATATCATACCACACTCAGGTAAAATTACCATTTGTTAATTGTATAATATATATAAAAATACTGATAGCGCCAAAGCAGAATTTGTATCAATCCGGACACACAATATGGTGTGGCAGGAGGTAGATAAAATAATTATCTACCTCCTGTCTGATTGTTTGAATGATTGATATTGAGGAAGCAAAAAGGTATAATAAATCCTGACATATTGTGTCAGGATTTATGTGCTATTCTATTGCAAAAGGAGGAAATGTCGATGCAGGAAAGCAGATTATTTAAGATTGTGTACTATCTGCTGGATAAAGGACAGGCTACAGCCCCGGAATTAGCAGAAAAGTTTGAGGTATCGGTCAGAACCATTTACAGAGATATTGATGCATTGAGTGGAGCAGGTATCCCCATTTATGCAGAAGCAGGCAGAAATGGTGGTATCCGTTTGATGAATGATTTTGTTTTGGATAAAACGGTGTTCTCAGAACAAGAGAAGCAGGAAATTCTTACAGCCTTACAAAGCATAAATACTATGCAGAATATTAGCGACAGTCAAACATTACAGAAACTTTCTGCAATCTTTAATCTCAATTCGGAAAATTGGCTTGAAGTGGATTTTTCCAGATGGGGGAATACAGAATTTGATAATGAAAAATTTGAATTACTAAAATCGGCAGTAATTCATTGTAAAAGTGTTAAAATTTTTTATTCAGGTTCCTGCGGGGCTATAAGCGAAAGAATAGTCCGGCCATGTAAACTGGCATATAAAGCGAAAGCATGGTATTTGAAAGCATTTTGCACAAAAAAACAAGACTGGCGGATATTCAAATTAAATCGCATTTTAGATTTAGAAATTTTGAACGAGAGTTTTTCCCGCCGAAAATTTCCGAAACCAATTGATAGTTCAGAGGGAGAATATAATCAGATTACGCTTCGTTTTCCAAAAGAAATGGCTTACCGTGTCTATGATGAGTTTGATGAAATGCATGTACAGCGACAGGAAAATGGGGATTTAATTGCTTCTGCCAGAATGCCGGAAGATGGGTGGTTGATAGGTTTTCTGCTGTCATTTGGAACACAGGTAGATGTACTTTCACCTGTCTGTCTGAAAAATGCCTTAGCAGAACAGGCAAGACTGATCTATGAAAAAAACAAATCTTAAAATGAGATATTTTCTTTCACATTCTATCAATATTCCAATATATTATATATAAAAGATATAGTTGGAGAAGATTTAAGAGTGGAAAACAATGAAAAATTTCTTTCCAATACCTGCAGCTTTGCAAATGTAAGACCGATAATGGCAGCATTACCGTATCCTCCGATTCGGGTGCAGGAAAAAAATCAGGCATATGCCAATTTGCTCAGTATAGATTATTGCGGCTCAGTGTCGGAATTATCTGCCATTACACAATATATAAATAATGAAAACCGTCTGTCCGGTAATGATTGTTCCATGGCAGGTACGATTTTGGGAATTGCCATTGCAGAAATGATGCATCTGCAGAAATTAGGGGAGCTGATTATTCTGTTGGGAGGTACGGTTGATTATACTGCAAAATACCGGAATGTCAGACCAAAAATGTGGACACCGGAGTATCTGACTCTTCCGGAAAATGCAGAGAAGATGCTGGCGGCAGGCATAGAAGCTGAAAAAGCGGCGATCAATCAGTATACAATGCATATAAACATGATACAAGACAGTTGTGTTAATGCCGTGCTGGCAAGAATTATTAAGGATGAGGAGTATCATATCATGCTGCTTCAGGCTATGCTCAAAGAATTAAAGTCATAAAGTGTTCCAAATATAGAATATTGCAGTGATAATGGGGCTGTCGCACTAAGTGATTAGTGCGCAGCTCCTTTTCTATGCAAAAAAT
>CAJTXN010000019.1 GCA_910583605.1 uncultured Lachnospiraceae bacterium | reverse complement strand
TCAACAGCAACTTTGATAGTTTACCATAACGCTTTGCTTCTGTCAACTGTTTTTTTGATTTTTTTCTCAGTTTCCTGATTTTTTTATCGTTTTTTGTTGACTGTCTCACAAGCGACTTGTATATGATATCACCGTAATCGACTTTTGTCAATCATTTTTTTAAGTATTTTTTTGTCCTATTTCTATCCCTGCTTTTCTATTTAATCTTCTATAATAGTAGTCGATTCATACTCAAGAGATTCCATTCTATATCCATATTAGAAAGCGGATGTATCATAGCATATCTTTTTCTATATATTTTTCCGCTCAATAATCCGGTTGACTCCACCCCTTCTCCCACCAATTCCTGAAATTCATAATTCCGGGCAAGTGCTGAAATTAACATCAGATTTTCATCATCATTTTTTGCATTCGTTTCATATAATATCATTCTGATGTTCCCGGAAGGTTGTTTGTCAAAACCGATCAATGCATATAAATCCGTTCTTTTCTTATCAATTAAAAACGAAACTGCGGTTCCGCCATCCTGCTGCAGCATTTCCAAATAAAAATTATTCAGCAGTCCTGATTGCCGAATACCGTTTTTCCCGGTCCATATACTTTTTTCATATATTTTCTGAAAAGAGTCTTTATTCAATGCCTTAATTTCAAACCTCGTTCCGTCTGTCCCCCGTTCCCTGCATAATCTTTTAATCTCGGTTTTACTTAGTATAAGTTTATTCTGATAATATGCTATATTATATCCAAGATGCTGATAATAAGCATACAGGTCCTGACAGGCAGGAATCAATACGGAAGATATATATCCGCGTTTTTTTCCTATCCTATGGGCCTGATGAATCAATTCCGTCATTATTCCTTTTCTACGGTACTCTGCTTTTGTTGCCAGGGCATAAAGATATTGCATCAGATAATATTTCCCATTGATGTAAATCTCATATGGTATCATGTACAATGCCGCTGCCGGCTTTCCATCTATACAGTGTACCAATGTATTGTTTTCTTTATAAATCCTGGAAAAAAATATATCCAGATACTCATCGCTGTCTCCGAATACTTCCTTCCATAAACCTTTTAATTCCGCTATATTCATCTTATGCACAACCTCTCAAGCGTAAATCCGTACCAGAAAAAAATGAATCTTTTCAGCCTGAAACCGCAAATCCCTTTTCAGCCATCATTACCGGCTTATAAGATTCTTTTGCCTTTCGCAATCCATCCAGTCCCATATCTTCTTCCCGGTTTACATATTTATAATCCATAAGCTCATGTAAAATAAACTGCTGGTTTATCATCGGATATGCTCCCTGTATACCAGAAAAGGCTTTTTCAAAATGAATGACAAATGTATCCTGATTTAACGGCTCCCCCAATGTCAACGCTACGATTCCGTCTCCGGTTCTGATCAAGCCTCCGGTCAGTCCCAGTTCTTCCCGCCGGCGGATACCCTCAATACAGACACAGATTTCTGCCGCCTTGTCCTTGTCATCGCAACAGCCGTTTTCTATGCACCATTGCTGTACCATACGGATACACTCTTCTGTATTTTCATGGCTCATTTTTTCATAGAACCAATCTTCATGTGTTTTCATAAATTTATTAACATGATTTTTCTTCCCATGATATGCTTTTCCCGACAAAGCCGCCAGTTTTTCCACCGGATAAATATAATCTGCATTGTCTCTGGAATACTCAATTGAAAATCTTCCCGGATACATTTCATTCAGTTCTGCATACATTTCCGGTTCCATGATTCCGAATTTTAAATCAATGCTTTTGGTATGACAATACTTTTCCAGCCATTGTATTGCTTCCATATGACTTCCGGTTCCTGCCGGATACGTAAAAAATGTATCTTTTCCCCTGTTGAATTTAACAATTAACATATCTTTGATATATGCAATCTCGGTATTATAAATCTTTGACCACAAAATGATATTGCCGCTGCTGTAATCACATGCCATATGTCTTTGGGCCATAAAACAATTTCGAATCAACTCCACATCTTCAATCAACGGTTTCCTGAATTCCTCTATTTCCTGCATTACAATTACCTCATCCGCACTCCGTTATTATATATTAATTTCCAGCTCTACCGGACAATGGTCCGAGCCCATAATTTCCATATGAATTTTTGCTTCCTGAATCTTATCTTTTACAGTGTCCGACACCAGAAAATAATCAATACGCCATCCTGCATTTTTTGCTCTGGCACTAAACCGGTAAGACCACCAGGAGTATACTCCTTCCGTATCGGGATACAGATACCGATATGTATCCACAAATCCAGATTTCAATAATTCCGTAAATTTTCCTCTTTCTTCATCCGTAAAACCAGCATTTTTCCGGTTGGTTTTTGGATTCTTCAAATCAATTTCCCTGTGCGCTACATTCATATCCCCGCATACAATTACCGGCTTCTTCTGATTCAATACCAGTAAATAGTTTCTAAATGCATCTTCCCATTCCATTCTGTAGTCCAATCTTGCCAGCTCATTTTGTGAATTAGGTGTATATACCGTTACCATATAAAATGTATCAAACTCAAGAGTGATCACCCTGCCCTCTTTGTCATGTTCCTCCATATTCATTCCATAGAATACCTGAACCGGCTCCTGTTTTGTAAAAATGGCAGTTCCGGAATATCCTTTCTTTTCTGCATAATTCCAATACTGATAATATCCATCCAGGCTCAAATCCAACTGTCCTGCCTGCATCTTACTTTCCTGAATACAGAATATATCCGCATCCAGTGTTTTAAATGTATCTTCAAAACCCTTCTGAACACAGGCTCGTATTCCGTTCACATTCCATGATACCAGTTTCATTTATTTATTCCCATGTACGCAAAAAATATGCTTTTAAATGTACATTCCTTTCATTCTATATTTAACATTCACCATCATACAATAAAAAAATAACTTTTTCCATACTATATTTTGCAGTTTATGAAAAGTTTATTTAAATGAAACAATAATGTTTACTTTTTGGGTTTTTATTACAAAATAATCACGTTTTTTTAACTTCATGGACATAGATTCTGCACAATTAAAAAGTATTATATACATGTAAGCAATTCAATTTTCTTTTTTTCATAAACTTTCTTCTTGGGGAACCTGCAAAGGTTCCTTTTTTTGTCTTCATTTATTAATCTCCATTTACAGCTTTATCAATTTTGCTTTTCGAAAGAATGTTAAATTTTGGAAAATATAGAACTATGGGAAGTTACTTTAAATCTGGACAAAAACAAAATGGATTCTTTCCAGTTTTGTGTAAGTTATGAAGTAAATGGCAATACCTACTGGGATAATAATTTTGGAGCAAATTATAACAAAAATTATTATATACCGAGTGTATAATAAATATCTATTAATACAATTTTCTATGATAATGATTGGGCTGATGGCTCTCATATGAGCTTTCAGCCCTTTCTTTATTTATAACAAGAGCAAGCAGCAAAACCACCTGTTAAAATAATCTGCAGTTTCATCAACGAATCTTGATGTAAGTATCTTACATAAAATAATAGAGGATTCTTCAAAACCAAGTCTTCAAGAATCCTCTATTATTTTTATCTTATCATATCAACTGCTCAAATCCATTATTATATTTTATTAGAACTTGCCAGCATCAGCAGCTTCCTGCACGGCAACTGCAACCGCAACGGTCATACCAACCATCGGGTTATTTCCTGCACCGATCAGTCCCATCATTTCCACATGGGCCGGAACAGAAGAAGAACCTGCAAACTGCGCATCGGAATGCATACGTCCCAAAGTATCCGTCATACCATAAGAAGCAGGACCTGCTGCCATATTATCCGGATGAAGGGTTCTGCCTGTACCACCGCCGGATGCTACAGAGAAATACTTCTTACCCTGTTCGATACATTCCTTCTTATAAGTACCTGCAACCGGATGCTGGAATCTTGTAGGATTGGTTGAATTACCGGTAATGGAAACGTCAACACCTTCCTTATGCATGATAGCAACGCCTTCACAGACATCATTTGCACCGTAACAGTTAACTTTCGCCCTTAAACCTGTGGAGTAAGATTTTCTGAATACTTCTTTCACTGTGTTGGTATACGGATCATACTCTGTTTCAACAAATGTAAATCCGTTAATTCTTGAAATAATCTGGGCAGCATCTTTGCCAAGACCGTTTAAGATAACACGAAGAGGTTTCTTACGAACCTTATTTGCTTTCTCCGCAATACCAATAGCTCCTTCTGCTGCTGCAAATGATTCATGGCCTGCAAGGAAACAAAAACACTCCGTCTCTTCTTCCAGTAACATCTTTCCTAAATTACCATGTCCCAGACCAACTTTACGGGTATCTGCAACGGAACCAGGTATACAGAATGACTGAAGTCCTTCACCGATGGCTGCTGCTGCATCTGCGGCTCTTCTGCATCCTTTCTTAATAGCGATAGCTGCACCTACTATGTATGCCCAACATGCATTTTCAAAACAGATCGGCTGGATTCCTTTAATCTGATTATATACGTCTAATCCGGCATCTTTTGTAATCTTTTCAGCTTCCTCAATCGAAGAGATACCGTAGCTGTTTAATACGCTATTGATTTTATCAATTCTTCTTTCATATGATTCAAATAAAGCCATTATCGTTGCCTCCTCTATTATTTCGCAATTTCTTTATCTGTTCTAGGATCAATTAACTTAACCGCATCATCAACTCTGCCGTACTGTCCACATGCTTTTTCATATGCTGTGTTCGGATCATCACCTTTTTTAATAAAATCTGTCATCTTTCCAAGGCTGACAAATTTATATCCGATGATCAGGTCATCTTCATCAAGAGCAATAGCGGTAACATATCCTTCTGCCATTTCCAGATAACGAGGTCCTTTTGCAAGTGTACCATACATAGTACCAACCTGTGAACGAAGTCCTTTACCCAAATCTTCCAGACCAGCACCGATTGCAAGTCCTTCTTCTGAGAATGCTGACTGGGAACGTCCGTAAACAATCTGTAAGAATAACTCTCTCATAGCTGTGTTGATGGCATCACAAACAAGGTCCGTATTTAAAGCTTCCAGAATCGTTCTTCCCGGTAAAATCTCAGCGGCCATTGCTGCGGAATGTGTCATACCGGAACATCCGATGGTTTCCACCAATGCTTCCTGAATCACACCTTCCTTAACATTTAAAGTTAATTTGCAGGCACCCTGCTGAGGAGCACACCAGCCAACACCGTGTGTAAAACCTGAAATATCTTTAATTTCTTTTGCTTTTACCCATTTCGCCTCTTCAGGAATAGGCGCACATCCATGATTAACACCCTGAGCAACCGGGCACATGTTCTGAATTTCTTGTGAATAAATCATCGTAAGACTCCTTTCAAGTATATAATTCTCAATTGTGCAATTTCTTTTATAAACCTTTTGTTTATTAAATCGCACTATGCGTTTATTTTCTCACAAATCGTCAAAATAGTCTAGGACTTTTTAAAAAATAATCATTTTATCAATTATTTATATAGTTTATTCTCCATATTTAATAAATATTTATGAAAATAATCAATCCGGTTCAGCCCTGCTGCCCATAAATAAGCCTGGTCTACAGCGCCAATTTCCTCTAAAGTAAGCCATTCCACAGATACGATGGTCTGCTCCTCCTGCGGTAATTCCGGATCCATCCCTTTGGAAGGAACCGCATCCCCGGGAATCTGAATCAGAAAAGTGTGAACCTCTCCCCGGTTATCCGATTTAAACTGTATGGATAGTCTGCGGACAATTCGGCCTTCTACCCCGCCTTCCTCCTTCAACTCCCTTACAGCGGCCTCTTCCGGTGTTTCACCTTCCTCAATTCCTCCTCCCGGCAGACAAAAGAATTCTCTTCCACACATCTGATGTTTTACCAATAAAATCTTATTTTCTCTTATAACCATTGCCTGGCTTCTGTCTCTTCTGATTATCCTATTCGTTCTCATCTTTACCTCCATGAATACTAATATTCAAATCAACATTTCCATTAATGCCATCCACCTGACCGGATTCTGTATACTGCCAAATACTGATTTTATACGGAAAATACATTTGTGAATCATAATATGCATACCACTTCTCATATTTTTCCAGTTTTGTCATATCCAGCGACATGGTAAACCATCTTAAATTTGCATAAATCATAGGCGTATGGCCGGCCTCTTTAATTGCCTCGCAGAATGCTATGGTAATATCCGTTAATTCCTCCGGTGTCAGTCCTTCTGTTCTGCTGTCTTCATTTACAATATCTTCCGTATCAAATACAATCGGATAATCCAACCGATATCCTTTAATATGCTCCAGTACAAATTCCGCTTCTTCCACTGCTTCTTTTGTATTAATCGCCTGAGAAAAGAAGTAGACTCCCACTTTAATGCCGGCAGCAGTGGCCCCTTTTATGTTTGCTTCAAAATTCTCATCCAACACAATGGCCCCTGTGCCATAGCCCCGGAATCCCACCCGGATAAAAGCAAATTTAACGCCGTCTGCCGCAACCTTTTCCCAGTCTATTTCTCCCTGATATCTGGAAACATCAATTCCTTTTTCAGACACCGTTTTTCCGTTTTCCTGATATTGAATCTCACCATCCGCTAAAACCTTTATATTCTCCTGTCGGATATCGTTCTTTACCAGTTTATCATAAATCGGCAGAAATAAATATTTATTCGACTGATACACTACCACATTTTCCGGAAATAACTCACGCAGCAGGCTGATGGTTCCTTTACCTTCTTCCATGGATTTTTTTATTTCCTGTTTCAGTTCTGCTGCGGTTCTTCCGTCGGAATCTTTCACATATTCATTATCTTCGTCTTTTTTTTGTTCCGAACCAGTCAAAACACCGGAACTGTCTCCGGATGCTTCCTGATATCTTCCTCTGTCAAATATAAATAATGAAAAAATCACCACATTTGCAATTGTCATTATGACTGCTATCAGAGTCATCACAACCAGATACAGCCGATGACTCTTCATGATATCCATACCATCATCTTTTATCATTCTTATACCCATGTATACCACAGACTTCCCAAACTGACGCCTGTATTATCCTTTCTCTCAATATTTATCTCAATTCACAACAGAAAATAAAACTAATTTTTCCCCTTCTGGGCTATGTAACGCATTTTACCTACATTTTTCTTTGGTACTTCTCCGATTTCAGAAGGCCTCAATACACTTTGAAGCTGTTTGGTTAATTGTGCCGCACAGGCCGGACAGTATTTTCCATATCTGATATCGGCTCCACATTTTAAACACGGGATATAAAAATCAGAACCTTCCGGAACCTCAATTCTTCCCTCCCTCAGATATTTTTCTATCCGGTTGACCGAAATTCCTGTTCCCTGTGATATCTGCATTGCTGTTGAAGCGCCGTTTTCTTCAATAAATTTCTTAATTTTACCAAATTCCGACATTGTCTCATGTCCACAACGGGAACATACATATATGCCAAGTCCGGGATCTTTCAGGACACCGCCGCACTTTTCACAGCGTCCCGTTTCAATTAACTTTATATTATCTTTTTTAATTCCCATATCCGTAAACCTCTGAATAAAACAAAAGTAGTAGTTTTTATAGTCTCTCTCCAAAGACTTCCCATCACATCATTTAATATTAACCATAAATAGTATACATTAATTTTTTATCATAATCAAGCCGTCCCGGCCCAAGTTTCCGTATTTTACATTTTTTACAATATCGTATATAATCAACATATAAATTACTACTCTATAATAATTCAGAAAGGATTTAAATCATGAAAAATATGAAACATTCACTCCTGGGATTTATATGTTCCTGTTTATTGTTTATCTTTTTATTATCCAATACTCTCGTCATATCTCTGAGAATCGGAATCTTTGATAATAACGGCGCCATAAAGATTGCAGGTAACTCTGCCGTATCCTCCTCTGTCACGGATGCAATCATCAGCAACTCCAATGCTATTCTGGAACAATACGGCTTTACCTCGGAAACATTTCGTGAATTGATGAATGATGACTATATATCCACCGTAATCAATACCGCCGGAACCGCCCTGCTCTCGGAAGATGATATTGACCTTTCTTCCATTAAAGGAGACACGGTTGAATTTTGTAATAATACCTCCGGTATTCTCGTAGACGAGTTTATTCACAATCTGGAATCCTCCAATGGTAAAATAAATGAAACCACCATAACCGGAAACCCCATTGTTCAGGCCTTCTCACAAAATTACGGTATTGATATCGATTCCGAAATAAAAACTGCCATAACCAAAAGATATCCCCAGGCTGACCTGAATAAAGAAATCGATTTATCCGGTATTGATACCAACGAATTACGAACTACTCTGAATACAGCAGTAGAAGTGAAACTCTATCCCCACCTGGACGAACTGACGGATAAAATCATTGATAAAGCAGAAAAAATATTAACAGAAGTATCTGCTACGGTTCATAATAATCCGGCTTACCGCTCCTACAATCATATGATGAAACTGATAAGCAGCAACATTACTTTACTTATAGTGTTTCTCAGCTTATGTGTAATTTTTTTCTTTGCCGTACAATTTATGTTTTATAATGGAATATATAGAAATAAACCATTGAATCATCTGGGAATCACTGCCCTGTTCGCTGCTGTTCCCACACTGATCATCGGCTATTGTTCAACCATATTCGGAAGTATCATTGATAAGATCATTAATGAAATAAACGGTTCCTATGTTTTTGCGGGGGAGATTGTCCGGGAGATTCTCTCCGGCTGTCTGAAACCGTTTGTATTTACAGGATTTACGCTGCTGGGTATTTCTTTTGCAGCTTTTATTCTTTCAATTATTATAAAACCCCAGAATTCCTGAATATTGCTTATAATAATGCACATACTGTGATTAAAGGATTTACAATATGCAGGCAGAGCTGTAAGTTTCGGAGGTGTAAATGATAGAAGAAGAACTGCCCATTGGTTTTTCCATGGAACTGGCAAAACATCTTGAGATATTAAATAAATTCTCAAACTTATCCGATGCCGAACAAAAAACCATAATTGAAAATGCCAGACAGATGAAAACAAAAGAAGATATGCAAAATTATGTAGAATCCGGTTTTGGATCTGTTGTAAAAAAATGATAAATAAATCTTTCTCCTAATCTATTTTAGTTCAGAGGAAAGATTTATTTATCATTATAATGAGTACGACATTGTGCAATTTCAATTTGCTTATTATTTATCCGGTATACTAATCTGTTCACATCATCGATACGCCTACTCCACCAGCCGGAAAAATCTCCTTTTAACGGTTCCGGTTTCCCTATCCCATCATAACCATTACGTGAAATATCCTGTATTAGCTGATTAATACGCTTTAAAGTCTTTCGATCCTGGGTTTGCCAATAAACATAGTCTTCCCAGGCTTCATCCTGCCAGATTTTATTCATCCTCAACCTCTATTAAATCGTGATTTTGACCATATCCTGCCTCAAGGTCAGCAATTGATTTTCGTAAATGATTTTGATTTGTTTCACTATAAAACGGATCAGCTGAAATTTCAAATGGAATTTTATGCTGTCGAACAACAGCTTTTGTAAACATTGTAATAGCGGTTGTCATATTCAAACCCATTTCATCAAAGAGAACCTCCGCCTGTTTTTTAAGATTTTCATCCATACGAATGGTAACACTTGTTGTTGCCATACTCTCAGCTCCTTTCGTGTCACTATTGTACATCAAATCGAATACAATGTCAATACATCGTATATACAAAATAAGTTTTTTAATTATATTTGTATAGCCAAAATTATATTTTTTTATTTTATATCAAAATAATAAAAAAGGAAGCAACAGCTTCCTCTCCAACATTACATTCATATAATCCAATTACAACTGGTTACCTTCAATTCTCATGGTTTTTAAGTAACACGTATCTCAGAATAAAAAAGCTGATAACGGGAATCGAACCCGTGACCTCCGCCTTACCAAGGCGACGCTCTACCGACTGAGCCATATCAGCGTGTTTCACACACGTCTATTAATATACTTTGAATTTTCTGTTTTGTCAAGTAGAAATCTAAAACTATTCCGTTTTTTTTACAAAGTAATATCCACTTCTGCTCCTACGATATCTGTCGGCACCGAAATATCTGCCTGAGAATTCCCAGTAAATTCATCGCACAAAACGTCAATACTGGTTTCCCTACTTCTTTCATACTCATCTTTACATTTGTTATGGGATTTGCATGCGCCGTCTGTACCTGCAACTTCGGCCCGCTCTCTCCTCTCTCTTGTATTTCGTTTCTGGGCCAGTTCCCGTGCGATTCTGTATTCTGCTTCTCTGTTTTTTGCACTTTCCGCCACTTTTCTGGCGTTTTCCATCCGCTCTTCTTTTCCTAACGCCTTATACTTTCTGAACGCTTTAGAAATGGTCTTCTTAATCGCCCGTATGGTATTTTCATCACTGTTATAGCGTTCAGCCATTTGTAATGTAGCCCGGAGAGAACGCTCTATGGCTGTTACCTGGGATTTTGTCTTTGCATTGGCGATACGTGCCTTTTCTCCGGCTGAGTTAAAGCCAATATGCACTCTGACAAAACCTTCTTTTTTCTTTTTTGAATTATTGGATTTATTACTTCCCGTACCTTTACTTATATACGGATTTGAACGATTTTCCGTTATTTTCATATGCACGCCTCCATATAGCAGATCTTACCAAGTATCTCTTTATTTATATCGGCTATAAACCTCTGAAAGTTAACTTTTAAATCTGCTATAAACAACGCATTTCCTCAAGAATTCCGCTTACCTTGTTTTTAATCCTTTGCAGCGCATTATCAATGGTTTTCGGCTTTTTATCCATCCTTCTGGCTATCTCTCTGTATCCGTCTCCGTCAATATACATTTTAATTACTTCCCATTCAAATTTACTGAGGCTTTTTTCCAATGCCCGTTCAATATGTCTGACATTTTCCCTGTCAATCAGTAATTCTTCCGGATTGCGGTTTTCATCCGAATGATTATCCACATAATATTCTTCATAAATTCCGGAATCCGACTCTGTTCCAAATATGGAAACATAACTGTTTAAAGGTCCGTGTTTCTTTCGGTTGGAATTATTGACTGCCGTATAAATCTGTCTCTCAACACATAGATTGGCAAATGTCCGAAAGGAAGCTTCCCTGTTTTTATCATAATCCCGAATCGCTTTATATAGCCCGATCATTCCTTCCTGAATTAAATCATCCGTATCCCCGCCAACCAAAAACATGGCTCTGGCTTTCCGCCGAACCATGTTTTTATATTTATCCAATAATATATCCATTACCCGGTTGTTCCCCTGATTCAGCAATTCAATCAGTTTTTCATCCGGAAGTTCCTGATACCTCAGATTTGAATCCATATAACTCCTTCTACAGCATACGCTGTCTGACAATCTCGTAGGCAAGCACTCCAGCTGCCACAGATGCATTCAGGGAATCAATATCACCTTTCATCGGAATAGCCGCCGTAAAATCACACTTCTCCTTTACCAGACGACTGACTCCCTCCCCTTCATTTCCAATCACCAGACCAATAGGACCTTTCAAATCCAACTGATACATGATTTCTCCGTCCATATCCGCACAGACAAACCATAATCCTTCTTTTTTCAGCTCCTCGATGGTGGAAGAAATATTGGTCACTTTTGCCACCGGTGTATAGTGAATGGCTCCTGCAGAGGTTCTGGCAACCGCTGCCGTCAGCCCCACCGCCCTTCGCTTGGGAATGATGATTCCATGGGCGCCGGAAAGATTGGCGGTTCGGATAATGGCCCCCAGATTGTGAGGATCTTCAATATTATCCAGAATAATTATAAACGGCGGTTCACCTTTATCCTTTGCAGCCTGAAGAATATCCTCAACCGCAGCATACTCATAAGCCGCCGCCATGGCTATCACTCCCTGATGCTTTCCTGTACGGGACATCTGGTCCAGCCGCTCCTTCGAAACATACTGAACAATAGTATCCTTTTTTCTTGCCTCTCTGGAAATGGTGTTTAACGGACCATCATGGCATCCATCCTGTAAATAAACTTTATCTATGGTCTTACCGGAGCGAAATGCCTCAATCACTGCATTTCTGCCCTCAATGGTTAATTCCTTGTACCTCATACAGTCTCCTTTCAGCTAATGATATCCTTCACATTCTGTATTCCCATTTCAATCAGCTCCATCATTCTGTCGCTTTGCTGATTCAAATATAAATATCCCATTACCGCCTCAAAGCCGGTAGCGCTCCGATAATCCTTCATCGTTGCATTTTTTGCCATGGTAGCCGTTTTTGCATTGCGTCCGCGCTTGTAAATCTGCATTTCGTTTTCCGTCAGTTCCTCTAACAGACTTGTAATCATTTCTGCCTGGGTATGGGCCTTTACCAGATTACTGGCCCGCTTGTGCAGTTTGCTGACCTGGGTATTTGCCTCCGTAACCAGCTTTGTCCGGATGATAATCTCATATATGGCATCTCCGATATATGCCAGAGTCAGAGGCGAATATGTTTTCAGATCAATATCATGAATTTGGTATTTTTCCTTTATAATAGAATATAGGTCTAAACTCTCTTCCATTTTACACCTTCTCTTGTATCTTCCAGTATAATTCCCCGTTCCAAAAGTTCCGCCCTGATTTCATCCGCTCTTGCAAAATTCTTTTCTTTTCTGGCATTCTGGCGTTCTGCAATCAGCGTTTCAATCTCACTGTCCAATATCTCTTTTTCCTTTTCGGCAATGATTCCAAGCACATCTGACAAAGAAACGATCTGCTTTTTTAGTTCTTCAATATATTCTTTTGAGGAAGATTCCCCGGCCGTGGTATTTGCCAGTTTGACCAGTTCGAAAATAACCGATACCGCATCCGCCGTATTAAAATCATCCTCCATCGCCGCTTTATATTTTTCCACCAAAGCATTTATTCTGCCGATATTTTCCGACTCGGCCCCTGTCAGTTCCCCTGCAGCAGCATTCTCTGACAGATGATTTAAATTCTCTACCGCTGTAAGAATTCTGTCCAGTCCGTTTTTCGCTGCTTCCATCAGTTCGGCGCTAAAATTAATCGGACTTCTGTAATGGGCACTCAGCATAAAAAAACGCAGTACCTGCAGATCATACTTTTCACTGATATCCCGAACGGTAAAGAAGTTTCCTACCGATTTAGACATCTTTTTATTTTCAATATTTAAAAATCCATTGTGCATCCAGTATTTTGCAAATTCCTTACCATTGGCCGCTTCACTTTGTGCAATTTCATTCTCATGGTGCGGAAAAATCAAATCCTCCCCGCCTGCATGAATGTCAATCTGCTCTCCAAGATACTTCTTAGACATGACTGAACACTCAATATGCCAGCCCGGACGTCCGTCACTCCATGGAGAGGTCCAATAAGGTTCTCCCTCTTTTTTTGGCTTCCACAGAACAAAATCCAGCGGATCTTCCTTATTCTCTTCTCCTGCCACCTTGATTTCCCGATGACCTGCTTCCAGATCATCAATATTCTTCTTAGATAATTTCCCGTATTCGGCAAATTTTCTTGTACGAAAATATACGGTCCCATTGGAATTATATGCAAAACCCTTCTGTATCAGGGTATCGATCATTGCAATCATACCATCGATTTCTTCCGTTGCCAGCGGGTGTTTTGTGGCTTCTTTTACATTCAGTGCTTCCATATCCTTTTTACATTCCGCAATATAACGGCCGGCAATTTCTTCCGGAGAAACACCCTCTTCATTTGCCGCTTTAATGATCTTATCATCCACATCCGTAAAATTTGTAACATAATTCACATCATAACCGATGTATTCCATATATCTTCTGACCGTATCAAATATGATCATCGGTCTGGCATTTCCAATATGAATCAGATTATATACAGTCGGACCACACACATACATTCTGACCTTACCGTCTTCCAGCGGTATAAATTCTTCCTTTCGGCGTGTCATTGTATTATAAATCTTCATGAAATATCCTCCATTCCATTCCGGTTTCTCCGGAATCCTGCATTCTAATAGATTAGCACATTACTGCTTTCCTTGCAATATTACATTCACGATTTCACTGTGGCTGCCCACCCGGATTGGAAATCCCCATGTACCGTATCCGGAACTGACTATTACATTTAAACCATGATAGTTTTTAAATCCGTATCCTACATCATTAAAAATATCTACAATAATGTTTCCCGGAAATATCTGACCGGCATGGGTATGACCGGAAAGCTGTAAATCCACACAGGTCCCTCTGGCTTCCTCCAGTGCCGTTGGTCTATGGTCCAATAAAATAACCGGATAAGAAGCATCCACCTGCTCTAACAATTGTTCCATGGAAGTGCGTTCTTTCTCTCCTTCCATGCCTAAGTCGGTACGTCCCACAAGATAAAACCTGTTATCAATAAAAACAGCAGAATCATCTATTATTTTTACCCCTGCAGCAAGAAGCAATTCTTCAAAATCCTCCATGATTCCTTTATCATGGTTGCCGGTTATGTAATACACTCCATATACAGAGTGCATTCTTGAAAAAGTGTCGCAGGCATATCGGATGATTTGTTTATCGCTGCTTTCATCAAAAATATCTCCTGCAAGACAAATGATATCCGCATCCAGTTCATTGACCTTATCCAGCATTATGTCAAACTGATGCTCTTTGACCGCTGTCCCTGCATGGATATCCGACAATAGAACAATATTGATATCATCTTCCATATGTTTATCAATCGTAACCTGATATTCCGTCACATGAGGATTTTTTGCATTATATACAGAATACAGGGCAATCAGCAGTCCGATTCCCACAATCAGCATACCATGACAATAAATTTTTACCAACGGAGTTAAAAGTATCCGCTTTTTATCTGCTTTTAACAATATAATCTTTAAGACATCCACAAGGATAAACATCATAAACATATACAGGACCATGGCCGCAAAGGCAGACCTGGTAATGACAATGATAAAACCAACTATTCCGGTAATGATATACAAATATAACTTCTTAACGATTATCCCATAGCATCTTAAGATTTGGTTCAGCTTATGCGTCATGTAAAATACGATCAGCAGTATCATCGACAACATAACCGATATAAATCCAATCATTTGCAGCTTCATATTATTCCTTTCCATGCAATAACATTCATTCGTATGTCAGAACATTTCTGTTTCAATGTCTTTCCTTAATCATTCCGGTTCCTGCAGCCGCCGCAGCCCTGACAACCTTCCGAAGCCGCCTCATAAGAGAGTTCCGTGATCCGGCTGACCGAGCAGACGGCCTGTGCCGACATTCCTTTCATTTCACCGGTAAATCCAAGACCCTCTTCCGTTGTTGCCTTCACATTTACCAGTGAACGTTCTATCTTAAGTGCAGCCGCAATATTATTAACCATCTGTTCCCTGTAGGGTGCTATTTTCGGCTGCTGGGCGATCAGTGTGGCATCGATATTATTTATAACAAACAGATTTTCATCCAGTAACTCCCCGACTTTTTCCAACAGCTTCAAACTGGAAATTCCTTTATATGCATTGTCGCTGTCCGGAAAATGTTTTCCGATATCTCCCAGCGCCGCCGCTCCCAGCAGGGCATCCATAACGGCATGAAGCAGTACATCCGCATCCGAATGTCCCAGAAGCCCCTTTTCAAAAGGAATTTCTACGCCTCCCAGAATAAGCTTCCGGTTTTCTGCCAGTTTATGAACATCATATCCCATTCCAACTCTCATCGATTCACCTTTCCTTTCCAATTGTCCCACTCCTTTATTGAATCCGGCGCAGGCTAAATTATAACAAAAAAACTGGAACACAGTTCCAGTCTTATGAAGTAGCGGAAAAGGGATTTGAACCCATGACACCACGGGTATGAACCGTGTGCTCTAGCCAACTGAGCTATTCCGCCATATATGTCAAATAATGAAATTCAATGGGACCTACAGGGCTCGAACCTGTGACCCTCTGCTTGTAAGGCAGATGCTCTCCCAGCTGAGCTAAGATCCCGTCTGCATTTCTTATCGAACTCGCTAGGATAGTATACCTTTTTTGGGATAGTTTGTCAATCATTTTTTTAAGTAATTTTTTATACAATAAAAATATCATTTCTATTTCGGCTGTTGCAGGGCGCATGACTGTAGGATATATTTGTCAGTGAATTGCGACTTTGGGCGAACAATTCCGCTGTTTTGTCCACTAAAAGCGAACAAAACAGCGGAATTGTCCGACCAACGGAGTGAGAGCGACAAATATATCCTACAGTCATGCGCCCTGCAACAGCCGAAAAACTATAACTGATAATCATATTGATACAAAACAATTATTATGTTATAATTTCCACGTTTGAAACAGACAAATGATTTCATATTCTGATATTTCTGAAAGGCAGGACATAATATACAATGAAACAGTTTTTCAAAAAATACAGCCACATCTGGACTGCATTATATGCATTTATCTATATGCCTTGGTTCATATGGCTGGAACATACCATAGTAACCGATTATACTCCAATACATATCTGGATTGATGATGTGATTCCATTCTGTGAATATTTTATCATTCCTTACTATATGTGGTTTTTATTTGTTGCAGCCGGAATGATATTCCTGTTTTTTTCTTCTAAAAAAGATTATTACAGGGAATGTATGTTTTTATTCACCGGAATGACGATTTTTTTAATCATCTGTACCATATATCCAAACGGACAGGATTTGAGAACAGACCTGTCAAACGCAGATAACGTTTTTGCAAGTGCCGTTTACTCTCTGTATCAGACCGATACCAATACAAATGTATTTCCCAGCATTCATGTTTTTAATTCCATAGGTATTATGATCGGAATCCTGAAATCTGAATGGCTGAAAGGAAAACGGTTCCGCATTCCCATTCAGGCATGCTCCGTCATTCTTGCCGTTTTAATCACCCTGTCTACCGTATTTTTAAAACAACATTCCTGTATTGATGTTATCGGTGCCGTCATTATGGCAATCGCACTGTACTTTATTGTTTACGTTCCCGACTGGAAATTTTTATCAAAAGTAAACTGAAATATTTATATAAACTCCCACCGGGCCCTGCTTCCATGAGCTGTTTTGGTTACTGTAAGCTTTGTCTCCACCTGTGCTTTCAGTTCGCTGACATGGGAAATGATTCCTACCAGCCGCTTTCCTCCGGACAGTTCATTTAAAATCTGAATTGCCTGATTCCGTGTTTCATCACTTAAGGTTCCAAAACCTTCGTCAATAAACATGGTATCAATATGAATGCTTCCCAGATTATTCTGAATGATATCCGCCATGCCCAGAGCCATGGAAAGGGCCGCCATGAATGATTCCCCGCCGGACAGCGTCTTAACATCCCGTGTCCGGTCATTGACAATACTGTAAACATCCAAATCCAGCCCTACGGTTCCCTGGGTTCCCAAATCCTCAATTTCCCTGCACTGCAGAATAAACTGACCGCCGGACATGGGATATAACCGTTGATTGGCATATTTGATAATCTGGCGGAAATAACGTCTCTGGATATAAGTCTGAAAATTCATACGCTTTTTTGATATTCCGCCGTTAGCAGTTTTATTCAGAATGTCAATGACTGCCGTCTGCTCTTTCCATGTTTCCCTCTGTGAATAAAGTTTCTTTCCATTCTGATATGCCGTCTGATTAATTTTATCCATATTAAAAAGTTCTTTTTCTTCCCGTTCCAAAGTCTTCAGCCTGTCCTCTAAATCCTGCTGTTTAATCTGATTTCCGGAAGTATCGATTTTCTCTTTTCCCTCTGCCTCCTGTTTCAGCCGTTCCAGATTATTATGAACCAGTAATTCTTTGTCTTTAAATTTCTGAATGGTATCTTTCAGCTTCTGAACTTCTTCCCCTGACAGAACTGCATTTATAAAAGCTTCCGTACTTTCAAAGCCCTGTTCTTTGAGATTTTTTTCATAAATATCTTCTGCCGAATAAAATCCTGCCTTATCCCGAAGTAAGCTTTCCCTTTCCGAATCCAGCTTTCCTTTCTTTTCATTTACCGTCTGTTCAAATTGCTGAAATTCTTTTTCCATCTTTTCTTTCATTTTCTTTAAACCGGCTATTTCATCTTCCTTTTCCTTCAGTATCTTTTCCGCCTGTTCCTTATCCGGATAACGCAACGTCTCTTTTAACTGGTTTAAACCGGCTCCACATTCCGCCATCTGCAGCTCAGACCGGTTCATTTCTCCCTGACGCTCTTTCAAATCCTCTGTCAGTTTTTCCGATCCGGCAGTGATTTCCTTTAATCGTTTTTCATTCTCTTCCAGTATCTTAATATTTTGCTCCGCTGTTTTTCTGCGATTTTCCAGTTCCTCTAAAGCCTTTTTCACTTCCTGATAATCCGATTCAATCTCCTCTGCGGTATTTTCGGAAAGAATCAGCTCTGTTCCATACTGCTTCCTATATTCATATTCCAGCAAACGTCCGGTATTTTCCACATCCATCTCATTCTTCTGCCTGCATTTATCTGCACGAAGCTTGTCCTTTGCCGCCCTGTCCAGCTCTGTTTTTGCTTTCCGCAGCATCTTTTCATCCACAGAATCTATTTTCTCCATTCTCCTGTCTTCCAGTATCACGTGATGAATACTTCCGCATACCGGACAAGGTTCTCCATCTTTTAAACCGGAGCGCAGAATAAATGCCTGGCTCTCTATAAATCTATGATATATATCATCATACTCCGCCTGCTTTGTTTCCTCTTCTCTTGATGCAGCTTCATATATATCCTGCGATTCTTTTAATTCCCTTTCCTGTCTTTCCAATTCCGACAAATAACTGCGGATATCTTCTAATCTTACCTTCCTGTTTCTCTCTTTCTCTTTCCGTTCTTCCAGAACTTCCATGTTTTCTGTACTTTTCTTTATTTCCTCCGTGGCAGCAGATAATTCTTCCAGTTCTCTTTTATATGTCTCCCTGTTCTGTTCCAATTCCTTTACTTTATTCTGTGCCTTCTGAAATTCCGTTTTTATTTCCACATATTTTACCTTCCGGTTCTCCAGTTCATCATATCTTTCTAAATTTCCGCGCAAGTCCGCAATTGCTCCATGCAGTTCAGGCGATTGATTCTCATATTTCTCTGCCGCTTCCCGTGCCCGGCCTTTTAATATCTCTAACTCCGGAAGATTTTTTTCCATCCACTGCTCCAATTCGGTAATCCGGAATTTGCAGTTTTCCAAAGTCTCTTTTTTTTCCTGCAGATTCTGATAATCTTTCCGAACCTCAGCTGCCCGTTGGCCTTTTTTCAACTTTTCTTCCGATTCTTTTATCCGGGGCAATTCCGCTTCCAATTCCTGTTGCTGTTTTTCTGTCTCCTCCAATTGAGTAAAAATCCCATTAGTCATTTCTGCAAACTGCAGTTCTCTTTTCACAGCCTCCAACTGACTTTCCGTTTTCTTTTTCGTTTCCTCTGTCTCACCTTTTTTCTTTTCGCCCTCCAGACAGATATCTGAAATCAGCTTTAACAGACCTTCTTTATCACTTTCACTAAATTTTTTTTCATAAGAATCCCATGCCTGCTGATAACTGCTGTTTTCCACGCACCGGATTCTCTCCAGCTCCCTGAGAATGTCCTGTTTATTTTCATCCAGCCGCTGATTCACTGCTTTGGCACGTTCACTGATTTTTTTCTCTATCCGGGCATAAAGTCCGGTATCAAAAATTCTGGAAAAAATTTCCTTCCGCTCTTCTGATGTTGCGTGAAGCAGTTTCATAAATTCCCCCTGGGCCAGCATGGCAATCTGTGTAAACTGTTCCACATTTAACCCGATGATTTCTTCTATTTTTCTATCCGTCTCCCGTTTCTTTCCCTGCCACACCGTACCGTCCGGTAAAGTCAGTTCCACAAATGCCGGTGACATTGTTTTCAATTGTTTATAATATCCGGTTCCGTCTTTTTCCGTTTTTTTCCACTTGGGCTGTTCCGGTCTTCGGCAAACCGTATATTCACTATCATTATATAAAAAACGAAATTCCACTTCCGTCAGCATTCCCGCAGGCGCAAACTGACTGCACATCATCTCTCCGTTCCGTTTTCCGCCGCTGGTTTTTCCGTATAATGCATAAGTGATTGCATCAAAAATCGTTGTTTTTCCGGCGCCGGTATCTCCCGTTATCAGAAACAGTCCCCTGTTAACATCCGTAAAATCAATGATTTCCTGCTGATAGGAGCCAAATGCCTTCATTTTTATGTATATTGGTTTCATTAATGCCGCCCCCTATTCCTGTGCATTTTTTACTTCACTGACAATTTCAGTCATAATCTTAATTTCTTTTTCACTGATGGGCTGATCATGCATAATCTGGTAAAATTCCGCAAAGGCCGCTAAAGGCTCCAGATGTTCCCCCGGTTCTTCCGTCCTGCTAAATCCGGTGTGGATATTACGATTTTCCAGCCGCACTTCCAATATATGAGTATAATGCTCCTCCAGCTGGTCTTTCGGCCGGTACAGACGCTCCTCATCCGTCAGCGTAATACTGACATAATCATTTCTGTTTCCTTCCGTTGCCTGTGCAATGACTTCTTCTAACGTTCCTTCTATCCTTCTTACATCCTGCGCCATGACAAGAGGTATTCTTTCAAATTTTAATTCGCTGTTTTTCGCTCCCAGCGTTGCCATCGTAATACCTTTTATATGGTTCTCTTCACTGACGGAATATTTCATCGGTGTTCCGCTGTAACGGATATGCGGTTCACCAATGGCCTGTTCCCCATGAATATGTCCCAATGCGGCATAATCAAACTTCCGCACACAATCAACATCCACACTGTCAATCCCTCCCACGGATATATAAGTCAGTTCCGAACCGCATTTTTCCGGCTCCTGTCCGCCGGATACAAAAAACTGATGGGCAAGCAATACATTCCGTTTGGACCAGTCAATCTGCTCCCGCTCAATCAACGCCTTTAAGGCGCTGCTATAATCCTGTATTTCTCCATCCCCGAACAGATGTTTTACATATCCCGGTTTGGTAAAGGGCAGTAAATAAAAATTCACTTCTCCGTATTCATCCTTTAATATTACCTTTTTTAAAAATTCATTTTTCTCCTGCGGCGGCAAAACCGAAATATAAATATTCTGTTTCTCAAGAAACGCCCCCGCATACTTCAGCCGTTTCGCATTGTCATGGTTCCCCGCTATGATCAGCACCGGTATTGAAGGCTGAATATCCGCCAGATTATTTAAAAATTCATCAAAAATCTCATAAGCTTCCCCCGACGGCACCGACTTATCATAAATATCTCCGGCAATCAGAATAACATCCGGCCGGTATTCTTCCGCTTTGTCAACTATCCGGGATAAAATATATCTTTGCTCCTCATTCAGGCTATAGTAATGCAGCTGCTTGCCGATGTGTAAATCCGAAATGTGGAAAATCTTCATATCCTGTACCCCTCGCTTCCTGAAAAAAAGTTATCATATGTGTCATATTATAACATAAAAACTGCCGTAGGACTACGACAGTTTGACATATATGCTATTTAAAATTGGCTTCCGCCTCTGCTGTTCTCTACCATATCCTCACAATCAGCCACACATCCTCCTCATTAGTGTTCTGCTCTTTACCCAGCTATCAACTGACACGATGTCAGTTGAAGGCGGATTTGAGGCAGGATGCCGAATATCCGCCAGTAGCGTCCGTCTTAGAACACCTGCACACAGAACGCTTAGAACTTCCGTCTGAACCGTACCATATCTAATTGAAGCCAAATACCTTCTGCATCACCTTATACCCGCTTTTAGACAGCATTCTTCCGCTATGTCCCGGCAGATTCATCCAGATTCCAAATACCGTGGTTCTTAATGCATGATATAATTCCAAATCTTTTTCTTTCAGATATTGCCAAAGCTCCGCTTTCTGCTCCAGTTTGTCACTGTCTTTGGATAAGATTGCCATAATAGAGGACACGCACATCATCATATCCAGATATTGAAACATGTATTTATATAGACGCTTGTCCTCAATATCCGCTTCACTAAAGAAATCTATCATGCATTTGTTCACCCGGATCTGCTGGTCGAGCCTTGATATCATTACTTTTTCGTTAACAGACTGATCATTTCTTCCAATAAAGTAATGATAAAAATCCACATCCAGATAATAAAGTTTTCTTACATATGGCAGCGGTTTAAATATAAAAATATTATCAACATAAAATGTATGCTTCGGCAGTTCCAGATTGCAGTCCCTTAGCATCTGTGTCCGGTAGATGACGGAATGCATCAGAATGTATTGAAATTTATTAAAACGGACGCCGTCGCTCCAGGTAAGCAGCGTGTGTTCTTTCAGTGCATGTTTGTACCGCATGGTCTTTTTCCTGCGTACACCAACTTTGTCATATACAAAATTGGTCAGCAGCAGGTCTAGTTCCGAGTCCATCTTTACCGCACTCTTTAATGCTTTTAACACCTTTTTATAGGCAGCTTCATCCACCCAGTCATCACTGTCCACTACCTTAAAAAAGATACCGGAAGCATTCCTAAGTCCGGTATTAACTGCTTCTCCGTGTCCGCCGTTTTCCTGGTGAACTGCTTTTATAACGGAACTATGATTTCTGGCATATTCATCTGCTATTTGGGCCGTTTTATCCTTAGAACCGTCATCCACAATAATTATTTCTACATCTTCTCCGCCAGTCAGTACACTATCTATGCATTTTTTCATATATGCTTCAGAATTATAGCACGGAACAACAATGGTTAAAATCTTCAATGTACTAATCCTCTTTTCTAATATACTAAATCAATCGTTCAGCCAGTTTCAATGCTTCCAGTGTAATTGCATCAATATTATAATACTTATATTCCGCCAGTCTGCCTAACATATGCAACTTCTCATATTTTTCAGTCAGATTCAGGTATTTTTTATATAAATCAATATTTTTCTCATTCAGTATCGCATAATATGGTATTTCATTGCGTTTTCCCGTATAATCACCGGAATACTCTTTTACAATCGTGGTACGCTCCGACTTCCGGCCTGTAAGTTTCTTAAATTCCGTAATTCTTGTAAAATCTTCGCTTACCGTATAATTTACTACCGCTGCGGGCTGATAGGATTCCCGGTTCCATTCCTCATATTCAAACCGTAATGTCCGGTACGGCAGTCTGCCATATATCCGGTCAAACAGTTCATCAATCGGTCCGGTATATACTACTTCCCCAAAATAAGGCCTGTCCTCGAAAAAGATGCCCTCTTCGCCAAACTTCAGCAGCTCTGCGGCATTCGTGGATAAACGAATGTCAATTCCCTCATGAGACAGCATAGTCTCAAACATTTTTGTATATCCATCCAGAGGCATTCCCTGATATTTATCCTGAAAATATCCGTTATCCTCTGAGATTAAAACCGGAACTCTGGCAGTTACGGAGCTGTCCATCTGTTCCGGCTTCTGCCCCCACTGTTTCATTGTATATTTTAAAAATATATTTTGATATACATACTCTGCTATTTCTCGGATTTCTTTGTCATCTTCCTGCATCAATTCCAGAATGGCAACCCTGCTGCCATATCCGTATTTATCCGTTAACTTCTTCCTCAATGCAGAAGCCTTTTCCGAATCATATATCATATCCAGAGTATTCAGATTAAAAGGTACCGGTATGTATTTTCCGTCTACATACGCCAGCACCTCGTGATGATAATCCGACCACTTTGTAAATCCTGACAAAAACTCATATACTTCATCACTGTTGGTATGAAATATATGAGGACCGTATTTATGAATTAATATTCCGTTATGATCCATATAATCATAGCAATTTCCGCCTATATGGTCTCTCTGTTCCAGTATTAGTATTTTTTTATCATGCTCTGCCAGTTTTCTGGCTGTTACTGCTCCGGCAATTCCTGCGCCCACAATTATACAATCGTACATCTTTTACCTCATTTCTTCGAAAACTAATGTAACACACTGTATGAAATTTATCAAATGTTTTTTTATTTATTTTTGCTGTGCAATTTCAATATCAATCTTTGCTTTTGTATATCCTTTCTGCTACAATCACAGTTACAGCCAGCTCTGCCAGCATGACAACCAGATAAAGTACAATATGGTTATTAATATAACCAGAAATACTGAAATAATTCACCAGAACGGCGGTCAGATTGGCAATTCCATGCAAAAGTATGCAATAAACAATATTATTGTATTTCAGATAAACATATCCCAACACAATTCCTGCAATAAAAGCATAAATCCCCTGCAGAAGATTAAAATGAAATACAGCAAACATACCGGCAGACATAAAAACTGCAATCTTATCTCCCAAGAGCCGCCGAATCCGTTCACAAACCAGTCCCCGGTAAACCAGTTCCTCCGTAATCGGAACCAGAACAGATACCGATAAAATCTGAATCACAAGTCTGCCCGCCAATAAAGACTCCTGCGTATCCCTGTAACTGCCGATAATATTGTCTAACGGTAACAGGGACAGCAGGCGGCTGAGTCCTATATTTCCCACACATCCAAGAATGATCAGATATCCAAGTCTGTATGTTTTTATCTCTTTTACCTGTCTGATAAATCCAAATTTCCCGCTGCTTTTTGCATCCGTTTCAAATATATACATAAAAACCGCCAGTCCTATAACTGCAGACACCATTGTCAGCAGATAATTATGTTCCAGCACCAGTCGCTCCACATTTTCTAAAAACTCATGGGATTGATTAAAAGTGACTCTCTCTCCAATGGAAGTTGCATATACATACCCATAGTAAATGTTTCCTGCAAACTGTACCGCCATTAGCAGAAAAGCATACAGAACCGGCGGATAAAGGATTCCTGCCACATATTTAATTCTATTATATTCCTCTAAGGATTGATTTCTGTTCCATCGATTTTCCACACGCATTCTCATTTCTGTACTAATAGTACCATACTATATAGTATAATACTTGAATGCTTTGTTTTTTGCAAGTGAAAGTTACTTGTGTTTCTAAAAAGTAAATGCTATAATCGCTATGCAAAACAGTCTTAACAGAGGATAGGAACAATGAACGGTACAAAAAAACAACAATACAAAAACGGACTGATAAAAGGACTGCCCGTCGGCCTCGGATATCTTCCGGTTTCTTTTACATTCGGATTTATGGCAGTCAGTGCGGGACTTCCGGTCTGGCTTGCGGTTTTAATTTCCATGACGAATCTTACAAGTTCCGGACAGTTCGCCGGAACCAATTTAATCATATCCGGGGGTACATACATTGAAATCACCCTGACAACCTTTGTGATTAACATGAGATATATGCTTATGTCACTGTCTCTGTCACAGAAAATGGAACCGGGTACTTCCATATTTCACAGGCTCTTATTCAGTTTCGGTATCACTGACGAAACCTTTGCCATTGCTTCCGTAGAGCCAAAAAATATTTCCGGCTCTTATATGTATGGATTGATCACTTTTCCGTACCTTGGCTGGTCGGCAGGAACCTTTCTGGGGGCCTGTACCTCCGGAATTCTTCCGGAAATTGCAAAAGGAGCAATGGGAATTGCCCTGTATGCCATGTTCATTGCCATCATCATTCCTCCTGCAAAGAAACAGGCACCTATCTTGTATGTTATCCTGATATCCATTACAATCACATGCCTGATCCGGTATATACCTGTATTTGAATTTATATCCGACGGATTCTGCACAATCATAGCAACCGTTTCCGCCTCCATGGCAGCTGCATATTTCTATCCGGTTAATAAGAAGGAGGACAAATAAATGAAAAAAACGCTGATCGCTGTTTTTCTGATGGCACTGGTAACATATCTTCCCCGTGTCCTTCCAATGGCAGTCTTTCGCAAAGAAATCACTTCCGACTATATTAAATCTTTTTTATATTATGTTCCCTATGCCGTTCTGGCTTCCCTGACCTTTCCGGATATCTTTACATCTACAACCGGTATTGTCACTGCCATAGTCGGAACACTGACAGCGCTGCTGTTGGCACATAAAGAAAAAAGTCTCGTAGTGGTGGCACTGTGTTCCATGCTGGCAGTATTTATTACACAGATACTTTTATAGCAGATAATTGCGAAACTTATAACCTAAAAATATAAGTTTCGTAACTTTTTTAAATAAAAAAGAGCTGTTTTACAACAACTCCTTTTTTACAGTCACTGTTTCTACATTGTGTTTTCCCGAAGAAACTTATCAATAGCCATTATTTCCACACGAATATTTCTCATATGTTCGATATGCTTATTGAAGTTTCCTTTATCACCTAATACATTCAGAATCTTCACATTATCTCCTGCATCTACAAGAGGAATCGTATTGAACTGGTTATTTTCAACATATTCCGCAACTTTCTTTAAATCCAGTACAAGATTATTCTTATAGGTTACAATCTCTTCTTCCAGTCTTATACGGCGTTCTTCTTCTTTTCGAATCTTCATCTTAATAAGAACTGCTGCCGTATCCAGAATGGTATCATTGGCATTAAACGGATATACCATTACATTCGGTTTCTTTACCTTGATCAGCTGCTGACCTTTTTCATACTCGATACCGGTATTCTTCATATAGGAAGTTATCTCCTGATCGACCTTTGGATATGTAAATTCTTCACCTTCTAAATAATAGATTCCGCTCTGATTACTCATAACTCCGGTATCCGTATCCATATCATAAGTTCTAAAACCGATGATTCTGATATCCCTTGCAGGATCATCCAGTCCCATTACCATTTCCATGATTACTTCCGGATTCTTCTCTTCCACCGGCTGAGTATTATTAATAATACCAAAACCAACGTTTAATATTTGTACGAAGCTTTTTACCATTTTGTGCATCCCCATTCTTTTTTTATAGATATAAATAATAATAGTACATGTTTTCTATAATGTCAACTTAAATTGTTTGATTTTTATCTATTTTCCACAAAAAATGGGCGTTTTGTATTGTATAAATGTTTATAAACCGTATGAAAATTTTGTAAATCTTAAATTTTATTGTTTATTATTTTTTAAATATGTTATATAATGTTAAAAGTGCAATGACAGACATACAAAGAAGAAAGGAATATGAAAAATAATGAGTCAGAAAAAAGTGGATGAATATAAGAAGGAAAAAGCCAATCGTAAAAAAATAATCGCAAAGCAAAAACGCAACGCTTTTCTTATGAAATTAGCCGGTTTTATAATAACTGCATTATTTTTTGGTTTTATAATATTCTCTGTATATGATAAGTGGATAAAAGAGGACGAAGAGGCAACGATTGCCACATATGCTTTATCTGCAGAAGAAATATCCAGCGCATTTGAGGCTTATACCGCTGAAAGTGAAGAAAACACCACGGAACCGTCAAGTTCTGAAAATTCCACAACTGACAGTCAGGAAGAGACTACTTCCAAAGATTCTGCGGAAACCACTTCTGCGGAATAACTCTTTTTCAGATAATGTTCAGTATATGAAAAAAACCGGAAGAAAAGAACCGTAAATTCTTTTCTTCCGGCTTTTTTATTATTGAGTTTAACATCCGTTACATTCTGTCTGGTGCTTCAAATCCCAAAATATCGATACTCTGCTCTAACACCGCTTTGGTCAGGGTAATCAGCGCAATGTATCCCTTCTTCTTATCCTGATTTTCTTCCGTAAGAATCTTTGTTTCATGGTAAAACTTATTAAATTCATTTGCCAGCTCATATACATAAGCACATATCTTATGAGGCGCAAATTCTTCCACTGCATTTTCAATCATATCATTAAATCTTGCCAGTGTCAGCATCAGAGATTTTTCAAAGTCGGATTCTGCGGTACAAACTTCTGATTGTTCAATCATCTCATAATTGTTTTCATAGTATTTCCCAAGAATAGATTTAATCCGAACGATGGTATACAAAATATAAGGTCCTGTGTTTCCTTCAAAAGAAGTAAACCGCTCCACATCAAAAATATAATCCTTGGATGCCTGATTGGACAGGTCTCCATACTTTAGTGCAGATAAGCCGACGATTTTGGCGGTTTCCTTTGCTTCCTCTTCCGAAACAGATCGGTTTTCCATAATCTTATTATAAACGGCTTCGTTGATTTCCCGAATCAGATTTTCCAGACGCATAACACCACCGTCCCTGGTTTTAAACGGCTTTCCGTCTTTTCCGTTCATTGTACCGAATCCCAGAAAGGTCAGTTCCGTATCCGGCTGTACCAGCCCGGTCTTTCTTGCGCAACGGAACACCTGCTCAAAATAAAGCTCCTGACGCTTGTCTACTACATAAACGATATGGTCCGGCTGAAAAAGTTTCATTCGCTCCACTATGGTAGCCAGATCAGTTGTGTTGTACAATGTGGCTCCATTGGATTTCAGTATCATACACGGCGGTATTTCCTTTGTGTCCGTATCTTCTTTTACGTCCACCACCAAAGCTCCCTCGCTGATTCTGGTATATCCCTGATCCTTCATATTCTGAACCATGTCCGGTATATACGGCTGTGCATCGCTTTCCTTTTTCCACAATTCAAAGGAAACATTAAGATTATCATAATTCTTCTTTAAATCAGGAATCGATACATTCAATATATGCTGCCAAAGTGCCAGATATCCCTTATTCCCATTCTGCAATTCAAAGGTAGCCAGTCTGGCAGTTTCTTTGAACGTTTCATCTTCCTTGGATTTTGCATTGGCACATGGGTAAATCTCTTCAAGTTCCGCCATTGTAAACGGCGCCTCTGTCGGATATTCTCCCTCATAGTTTTCATCAAAGTAAACCAGCTCTGGCTTTCTCAATTTCAATTCCGTAATGATCAGCCCCATCTGCAGGCCCCAGTCTCCCAGATGAGCATCTCCTGTTACATCATTTCCAACAAATCTATTCATTCTCTTAATCGCTTCACCGATAACTGCTGAGCGAAGATGTCCCACATGAAGGGGTTTTGCCACATTCGCACCGCCGTAATCAATAATGATTTTTTTCGGCGATTTCGTCTGTTCACAGCCCAAAGATTCTTCCTGTACCATTTCCGATACATAATTCTTTAAAAAGCCGGAATCGAGATTAAAATTAATAAAACCGGGATTTACTGCCGTTATCATCTGAAATACGGAATTGCCTTCCAGTTTTCCCACAATATCATTTGCAATCATAATCGGCGCTTTTTTATACTGCTTTGCTGCCGCCATGGCACCATTACATTGATATTCGCATAAATCCGGACGGTTGGAAATGGTCACTTTGGCATATGCCGTATCATATCCGCATTCGGAAAATGCATTTATAAATTGTTCTGTTATCAAATCTATTATTTTTTTCATATTGTTTTTCCTTTACCTTTTATAATTCCACACCGTTTTCTTTCAATAATGTTCTTGCCGTCTCAATGGAATCCGTGCCTTCTTTGTTCTTCACGGGTGCAAATTCCCTGTTTCGGAGAACTTCAAAAACCAGACAGTCATCCAGTAAATGAATCATATCCAGAATTAATTCTTCAAATTTATATCCGTTCGGTTCTGCCGGATTGATTTTATTTCCATTCTTATCCAGATACGGTATTTTTTTCTCCACAATATGAACCGGAAGCTGCTCGTTTAATATAGCCACCAGACTGTCCACTTTCAGAAGATAGTTCAGTATCACTCCGTAATTATATGCCGGTTCTCCGTTGGCATCCTTCCGGTTTTTCATTTCCTCCGTCAGTTCATAATATTCTACAATGGAAGGTTTTCCGTTTTCTTTGCACATCACGCCTACCCGTTCTTCCGGAAATGCCTTTCTTACCACTTTGGAACCGGAAGGTTTGCCGGACTGAATGGTGGCGCCGATAAATACCGGGTCCGCCATCTTCTGCAATACATTGTCAACCGCAAATACATTCAGCCATTCCACACCCATCGATGTAATCTTATCCAGCAGACCGGCCCGAACCATGGAAGAAAACCAGCCGCCGTTGCCGTTGGGTGACAGAGAGAGTTTATACTTTTCTTCCAATAGCAGCTTTCCGTTATAGTCTACACTTGGTGCCATGTCCTGTATAAAAAAGAATACAAAATCTCTGTCATATCCGAAATAATCATGTTGTGCAAAAAATTCCCTGGTATCTTTATCATTTTTATCACTTGTCATTATAAACAACGGAATATAAGCCCCTGAGCGGTTCACCACATCCATCAGATTATTCATCAGACATTCAAAAATATACAGTTCTCTGGTCTCACCGATATTAAACATTCCTTTTGGCTTATCAAATCCCAGCCGGGTTCCCTGACCGCCTGCAAGAAGCACGGCTCCCACTTTACAGTTTTTTACGGCTTCAATGCCGACAGCTTCAAATTCCGTATACCGATCCATAATTTCATCTAACTTTAATGCCTCCAGCGGCTCATATATTGCCGTATTGCATTCTTCCTGCCCGGCGCCGCTTTTTTTATCCAGTACATCCAGCAGCGAAAAATCCAGATTCTCCAGTTCTTCTTCAAATACTGCTTTTTCACTTTCCGACAGTTCATCATAGAATCTCAGAATCTGCTGCTGGTCATATGCATTTACTTTCTCTCTCACCTGATTACTTAGCATGTCCTGTTCCTTTCCCAATTCAAAGATAATTGCGAATAAGAGAACTCTGCACTGCAAAGTTCTCTTATTCTCTATCATCAGCACAATGAATAAGATTGTTCACTGCTAATAATACATATCGATTTCATCATCATCATATTCACCGTTTTCATAAATGCTGGTCCAATCAATATTATTGGTTCTCTTTGGCTTTGCCATCTGTCTGGCAGGCTTATTATTCTTACGGTCTGCCTGTTTCTTCTGCATTGCCTTCTTTTCTTTTTCAATCCGGTTGATAATCTGTGACTTATCCGGCTGCTGTTCCTTCTGTTTTGTCTCCTTGTTCTGAGACTGACGGGAACGCTGATTTGACTTTACATCTTCATCTTTATCCTTATCATATGGGGAATAATTTCCACCAAAATTCTTCTTATATGGTTTGCCGTTATCCCGGTTTCCATTTCCTCTGAATCCCGGTTTGGAGTCTCCATTTCTGTTAAATGAGCCTCTGTTGCCTTGTCTGCCATCCTGACTGAATTCTCTTCTGGAATTTCCATCACGCGAATCTCTTTCTGTCCGATTCCCTCTGTTTTCAAAATTGTTCGACCGATATCCTCTGTTCTCACCATTATCATTTCGATACCCTCTGTCGTCGGAATTACCGCCTCTTCCGGAAAAGCTTCTGCCTTCTTTGGAGTAATTCCTTTTCTCATCCTTTGAATTTTTGTCGTACTTTCTGTTCTCACGTTTTTCTCCGTTCTGAGAATTTCTTACACTGCCTCTGCTTTCGCTGTTATTTCTGGTGTCTTTGATGCGACTTCCGCCACCGTTACTCGTAACCACAAATGTTCTCCTTCCATATGCTTTTGTATTTTTATACATTAAATATTTTATAGTATTTTAATAATAAGTCAACTGATTTTTTCAAAAAAAAGTATCAAATTTTCTTTTTTTCCGGCAATCCATTAAATCCTCTGCTTAATTCCTGTTCATTCAGTATTTTATCCCCAATCAGTCCTTCATAGCATAACCAGTTTCCGCCAAATAAATCTGTTTCTCCTGCCAGATGCAGATTTAGTTTCTGATAGCTGGCCAGCGCCGCAGGATTACTCCTGCTCACCAGAAAATGTATCGCATCGTATCCGCGCTCCCTCATGATCTTTGCGGTTTCCCGAATCAGTTTAACTGCAATTCCCTGATTCTGATAATCCTGCCTGACCGCCAGTCTTGCCAGTTCCCCTGCTTTTTTATAGTCCGGATTCCAGAACGGAAGCTTTCTGACTTCCTCATCTTCATCAATTACAATGGCGGCAATAATATTGTCTGTATCGTTTTTCATACAGAATTGATTTTTATTTTCTATGTCTCTGTTTAATAATTCCATATTTGGATATTCCTCGGACCAGGTACATCCCTCTGCACCAATCATTCCCCAATAAAGTTTCAAAATTTCTGTTTTGTCTTCGTCTGCTGCAAGTCCAAACCTTAATCCTTGTGATTTCATAATATCCAATAAACCTTTCATGTTCCGGCACCTTCTTTTCATGGTATGATTTTACAATACTTTCTCCATCAGATGAGAGCTTCCTTTTCTCCAGTCTGATCCCAAATTTCGATACATTGATAATGCTGCCTGATTTTCTGTAAAAGCAACTAATCAAATAGCTACTGTTAAGCGGCAAACCATAATATACTCTTCATCATTCTCATCTGCAAGTTCAAAACCAACCGTTCTGTACATTTTAACCGCATAATTATTTTTCTGTACAGCAAGAGATACTTTCTCATATCCGCTTTCTTTTAAAATCCTAATTATATTTTTCATCAGCTCCGTACCAATTCCAAATCCCCGATATTCCTTATATATTGAAATTGCAAGTGATGGAGTCTGATTATCTATATGTCCGTAATCATTCATAATACGTGTCCAGACAGCTCCTATCACTTTTCCATCCGCCTCTGCAATCAAGGCTCTGTCATGTTTCCGATTTCCGAAATCTGCAACATAAACCTGCAATTCCGGATTATTATTTACATGGATTATTAGTATAACATACCCTTTCTTTAATTGCACTGTATTATTTAAAGTTTTGCCCTTTTTCCCAGCAAAGGCTCTGAATCAGACCCGACAAAATAAATTATTGACTTTAACCTCCTAAAGTTTTATCATAGTATATGTTGTGTAAAAATATAAACACAAAGCACGCTGATAATAATCAGCAAAAAGCATGCTGATATGGGAATACGGTCAGAATCCGTAACAGCTCACTCTACTGTATTTAGATACGAACCCCGAATCTGCCACTGGAAATTTACCGGGAAGGCCGGGCAATAGGATAAGCTATAAGTCAGGATATCTGTCAGCATGAAACAGCAATCGGTGAGGATCTCTCACCTCTGTGAATAAGGGCTCTGCCCAAATTTTAAGGAGGATGAAACATGAAAAAACAAGCAAACAAACGAACCGCAATCTTTCTGACTGTTGTATTAACATTGTCATTAATGATTGCAAATTTTTCGTGCATTTATGCAGAAGAATCTCCGGAACTTACAAATGTAAACCATGAGGCTTCCACAACGGCAGAATATCTTTTAAATGCACTGAACGCTGCGGAAATCAGTCCGTACAATTACAAGGAAGTCATTCTGATCCTTCGTTCCGGTATTGATTCCGGAGACCTGGCAGACCGGTACTGTAATCTGCTGGAATCCAATATTACGAATGGCAGACTTTTGATCAACGGTTCCGAAAACATAACCATGTATGCCGCTTATTTAATCATTCTTGCACTGCATGGCGATAATGCACTGGACGTTAACGGAAACAATATAGCAGATGCTTTTGATCATCTGCTTGCTTCTTATACTTCAGTGGAAGAATTAAATACTGCAGTCGAAAATCCATATTATTATGATTTTATCGTACCTGCCGTATTTGCTTATGAAAACCATATGGAACATTCCGATGCCGTTAAGACGCTTCTCTGGAATGCCATCATGCTTAATTACAAACAGACGGAGACCGACTGCGGAATTGATTACTGGGGAATCTCAGGCGATAATAATGCAGCAGTCCTTCCGGCTCTGAATTATTTTTCCGATAACAAAGAAATCGCCGATGCCATTGCCGATGCCGTAACGTTTAATGAGTCTCTGATCATGGAAGACGGCGGTTCCCGGTTTGATAACGGAGAATATTCCACTGCTTCCAATGCAAATTCTACGGGCGCAGCACTTTATTTATATTCCGTTTTAAATAATGAAAATAATATCATTTCCTACAATGCTTTACTGAATTTTAAAAGCGCCCTTACACCGGGAGCATATACCTATTACGGAGAAGATAATATGTTTGCCACCGTTGATGCTCTGAAAGGCCTGATTGCATATAAGATGCTGCTGGGCAATGAAGGATTTCCTTTTGATGTAACCGATGAAGTTTCCCGTATTCTGACACCGGAACAGCCGGAAGAAACCACCGTTGAGCAGGAAACCACAACTGCCGATCATTCCACCGAAACCGAAAGTACCGCAGATACAACCGGTTCGAAAGAAAATACGGATACTTCCGTTGCCATACCGGATACAAAAGCACCGGAAACCGCCACTGCTTCCAACAGTTCCGCTAAAACCGGTGAAAACGGCAGTATGACTGCCATTCTTCTGATGTTATGTATATTATCATCAGGAACAGTTGTTTTTGCACGAAAAACAGTATCAACCGGTAAACGGAAATAGAATATCTTTTATAATCGAGTAGGAGGCGGTGACTAACCGCCGTCCTCTCACACCACCGTGCGTACCGTTCGGTACACGGC
>CAJTXN010000018.1 GCA_910583605.1 uncultured Lachnospiraceae bacterium | reverse complement strand
CAGACAAAGTCAGCAGTTGAGGCATGGATGCCGAATTGCTGACGGTAGCGTCCGTCTTAGAATACCTGCTGCAGAACACTTAGAACTTCCTGGCTTTTGGAGAGGCGCCGGTCTGTGCCCGAAGGCTTCCGCTTCTGCGTCCGGCTGGCCAAATCCCGGAAACAACAATCCACCTGCAGCAATTCTGCCCGAATAGTTCAAAAAACGAGCCTCCATTGGAAAGAGGCTCATTTTCTTTTTAGCGGATTCTCTCAGGAAATCCCACTTTTTTCTGAACTTTTCGTAAAGTTTTTAATGCATAATAATTGGCTTTTTCATCATTTGCCTTAATAATACCGTCAATATACGTCTTTTCCTTTGACAATTCGTTAAATTTATCCTGAACCGGTTTTAACAGAGCTGCCACGGATTCTCCCACTGCCAGTTTAAACTCTCCGTATCCTTTACCGTCAAATTCCTTTTCCGTTTCTTCCGGGGTCTTACCGGTTACGGAAGAATAAATATCTATCAGATTTTTAATTCCAGGCTGGTCTTCCGAATATCTGACGCAGGCTTCCGAATCCGTAACGGCACGTTTAAACTTCCGGATAATGGCATCCGGATCATCCATCAGATATATGCTGGCATTTGGATTCTCATCGGATTTAGACATCTTCTTTGCCGGGTCCTGAAGACTCATAATCTTCTTTCCGGTCTTACCGAGATATGCCTCCGGTATAGTAAACACGTCTCCGTAGATTCCGTTAAACCTTTGTGCAATGTCCCTGGTAATCTCCAAATGCTGCATCTGGTCTGCTCCTACCGGAACAACGTCCGACTGGAACAGCAGAATATCCGCAGCCATAAGTACCGGATAGGTAAACAATCCGGCATTTATATTGTCCGCATGTTTTGCCGCCTTATCTTTAAACTGTGTCATACGGTTCAGCTCCCCCATATAGGTAAAGCAGTTCAGTATCCAGCTTAATTCTGCATGACCCGATACATGGGACTGGTAATAAATACAATTCTTCTCCGGGTCCAGTCCGGCCGCAATATACAGCGTAAGCAAATCTCTTGCTCTCTTTCTCAGTACGGCCGGGTCCTGTCGTACCGTAATGGAATGTAAATCCACAACACAATAAAATGTCATATATTCATCTGCAATATCCACCCAGTTCTTTAATGCTCCCAGATAATTACCAAGAGTTAACGTTCCGGTTGCCTGCATTCCGCTAAATAATGTCTTTTTTCCGTCTAACATGGTTCCTCTCTTCCGCCTTCCGTGACTATTACTTATTTGATTATTCCTATAAAAGAAATAATCCGATTACCATATACTTTAATTATATTTCAGGGATTTGTCAATTAATTTCTATCTTACACGCCGGATTTCCTGTAAATATCTTAATTTCTTTATTTCCTCTGCATCGGGCTCTCTTACCTCCACGATCTTTGAACCAATGGAAATGCTTATGCCGTCTGCTTTTCTGGCAATTTTCTTTATATCTGCAATTTTATAAACCTGCATGATAACCTGATTCAGAATCAGATAATTTTGTGTCACCACAACCCGCTCCCCGTTTGCCCCTGCCTCTGAACCGGTATATTCGTACAGAAATCTCCGAATACTGTTTTTATCTTCCGAATCTGCCGCCAGATAGCGATATGGAACCGTAATCCGCCAGATGATATGAGCCGGAACAACAATGCAGCACACCAACAGCAAAATGGAGATTTCTATCAAAACAGTTTTATCTTCTTTAACATTTGGAGAAGAGAGGGCATAAAAAGAAGGTACCACTGCTGCCAGTAAAAAAACAATCATCGCCCCGCAATAAATCACACAGATTCTTACAATGCTGTTCTGATAAAGCAAAAGTATTTTCAGCAAAAAACATTTATGATTTTTCTCATCATTCCATTCCGGAATTTTTATTTTCATTGTAATTAATGATAATATAAGTGCAAAAGAAACTATAAACATTTTATACAATAAAAGCAGAAGCGCATATATAATATGCTTGACCAAAAAATCGTCTGCGTGAAGCAGAAAATCCCTGCCCACCCAGACGGTATATCCTAAAACTCCTGCCAATCCCACGGCAAGCACTCCTTCTATTCCGCATAAATGAATGAATACTGTCCGCTTCCTGCTTTTTCTGCGAATCATCAGATAGCAGACAGTCATCAGAACAAAATAAAAGAGTACAAACAAAAATAATGGTAAAGCATATGTTTTCTGAGAAATCCAAAATTTCAAAAACTGATTCAGCGGAGCAGAGAAAATAGTATCAGACACAAAAGCATCCATCATTCCACCCGTAAGAATCAGTATTCCCGGAGCGAGCATCACCAAAACCGTTTCTGGAACAGAATCCTTTTTCAATATAATATAGATTGTCTGAAACGTAAAAACGGCAGATATCATCATCATCAGATATATAACCAAACCGGAACCGCCAGGATTAGGTTCTGCATAAAATACAAATAAAATTGAATGAAAAAAATCTATTATACTATCCATTCTGATTATTACCTCACGACATAACTGATCGTTTTCTCTGCAGAACGTCCCAATAAGTCCGTAACGGCATATGTCACTTTATATGTTCCGGTTACATTACAGTTGACACTGCCTGTTATCTTTAAATCCTTTGTAATATCATTCCCGCAGGTATCAAGAGCAGTCACTTTTTCCAGTAAATCCACTTTATGTCCCTGTATAACATAAATAGTGTCATCGGCTATGATTTCCGGTTTTTTATCATTCCACGGATTTTCTTCTGCCGGGTCTGTAGGGTCCCATACCGCATCTTTCGGCAATTTAATAACTTCAGGGATTCCCAGTGGTCCGGGATCTTCAGCCTCATAAATTTCTACTATTGTTCCAAGCCTGCAGTATTCATATATCCATTTTGCATCTTCCACGGTAAGACGAATACAGCCATGGGAAACCGGCTCTCCCAGTTTGTTAAATTCATCTGCAATCAGTGTGTCCTTCCGGTCTGATTCATAAGAAGAAGAGTGAAATAATATCTGTCCGACAATTCTGGTGGCATACTGACCGTAAACATCAAACAACAGTTTTCGGAATTCATATTTGTGAGTGGTTTTATAAACGCCCAACGGTGTATTATCTCCGCCGGTAGAGCAACGCATTGCCTTTACCGGAATCGTAAACTCACCGTTTTCATCCTGTATATATACGGTAATACAATTTTTCAGCCGGTTTACCTTCAGCAGAAATCTCATTCTGTTAATCTGTTCCCTTGTGAGATTTCCGTCCACCAGTTCCCCGGACGTGGCTACATTCTGATACCACAGTTCCCCTGCACTGGCAACTCCTTCCGGAAGTGAGAGATCCGAACCGTTATTTGAAAGTTCTCCCGAACTGTGTCCCTGAGCCGTTTCTCCCGGGGTATGCTGATTCTGTTGGAGCTCCCCCTGGGTATTGCTGATATTCCCGCTGCTGCCAATGGGTACCCGCTGGCTGATATCATTCTGTCCGTGAGAACCGGCCGACTCGCCATAGACCACCTGACCCGGTCCATTAACTTTAATTATTACGGTAACCGTTACCATTACAAGCATAATTAATGCCGAGTAGGTCAGAACAACTCTCCGGTTTGGAAACAGGAACATTAGGATACGTTTCGGCAGAACCATGATAAAATGTATGATATGCAAAAATGCCAAAGCTACTGCTAAAATCAGTGTAATCAATCGATCCGGCATTCTTAATTTTCTGCAAATCCTTGCTATCTTTTTTAAAACTTCAACTCGTTGATTCATCTAAAACTCCAATACACATTTTCTACAAGCACATACATATGTATATGCTTGTTTATAGTGTACCATAACTGCGAAAAATGTCAATCGTTCGCTACTGATTCCATTGCCTTAAAGAGCCTGGTATATTCTTCCTGCCGATAAACCTTGTAATAAACAGAATCACACTTAAAATTGAAAGGAAAACAACTGCCAGTATTCCTCCCAACAATCCCCATGGTATTCTATAATATAAACCGGTTATACTTCCCCGCATATACAGATTCACAAAAAATGTTGTTCCCACAGAACATACAAATATCGCGGGCAGACAGATTAAAACCATTTTTATTATATGATAGGTCAGCACCAGCGAAGCTTTATTATCCCTGATTCCAATGACTCTCAGCATTGTGATCTCATTTTTTAACTGATGATAATTTACACAGACCATAATTATGGTATTTAAAATTACCAGACCGATAAACAATACCGCTGTCAGAATACTTGTTACTGTATATGTATTAATAATCTCCTGTACGCTTTCATTCCACTGTCTGAGATTTTTCACGGTATAGTTATTATTTCTTCCAAGGATTGAAAATAACTCCATTTCCGTAATATCAAAAGGCTGAATGTATACTCTCATCGGATACTTCTTCAATGCCAGTTTTTTATATGTATTTATATTAACCAGAACTATCGGCTTATAATATATATCTTCATCATAAAAATCAAAAGCCAGTTCTTCTATTTCATCTTTTACTCTGACTGTCAGATCTTCATATATTAAATCACCGGTTTCCGTTAAACCATCCTTTTTCACACTTACTGTAAATTCATCATTTTTCTGAAATCCGCAGTCAAAACCGGTCCCTTCAAATGCACGAACCTGCCGAACCAATATACATTCGTTATCTGCCAGGTTCTCCACAGTCTGCGGATTCAGTCCCAGGAGTTTTGTAGCTGATTCCTCTACTCCTATAAAAACAACCTGTGTATCAAACTTTAAATGACTGTTTTTCTCAAGCTCCATTCTATTATAAGAACTATTTTCACACAGATATTCTTTAAAACGACCCCTGATAGCTACTTTATCAATCTTTACACTGCGATAACACACATAGGAAGGAAAAACCGTCATTCCCCCAGCCGTCTTCAGTTGTTCAAAACTTTTCACATTATATTCGTCCTGTACTTCTGCATCGTATTGATACTGAATAAATTCTACCAAATAATCATAATCCTTTGGTACTTCCTGCAATTCCCTGATCAATCTCATAAAATAAATCGTGGTTACACAAATTATACTGCTTAAAATCACCATCAGACACATTACGATATACTTCCAACGGCTCATATTCCGGTTCTTTTTTGCCAGATATATATATACATTTACATCCCCATCTAATCTGGAAGAAGTATTTTCAAGCGTTTTTTTCTTTTTGGTCTGATCTGCTCTTTTTGTAACAATAACAGCCGATACAATATTCAGAATGATAAACAGCAGACCGCATATTGCCACTCCTGTCAGGCAAAGCCCCATATTACCTGCTGCATCATAACTCTGCATCAAAAAAGATAATACACCTGCCGAACCAGTGAAAGCAATCAGTCCGCTGACCGTCAGTATTAATATAACACTCACCACATAGCCTGTATTTCTTTGTTTCTTCGATATTCCTATTTTTTCATAAATTGCCATTTGTTTTTGCAGTCCCATATAATAAAACCGCATCATTATATAGGTAATAAACAATACCAGGACCAGCACACACAGAAGCATGATCACCAGAAAACCGTTTGTATCCTTCAGTTTTCCCTGATTACTAATCTCAGCCTGCTCAATTGCCGCCCGGTTCTCAAAATGCTCTTTGATATTATATTTTTCTATCATGCGATTCATTTTACTTTTATACGACAGGGAACCGGTATTGATTAACATCGAAAAAGAGGTCTCATCCGTTCGCATTCTTCGGATAAAGACATTGATAATCGTATCCGACATATCCCCTGTCAGATTGTTCTCGATCAAACCGCAGATTTTATATGTTTTACCGTTTACCTCCACTTCCTGCCCCAGATAATTTTCATCGGAAAATCCGTTTCGATAAATATATTCTCTTTGGCACAATATTTCTTCTCCGTCTGACGGAAAGGTTCCTTCTGTCAGTTGGACAGCCCCCAGTGTAAGATAGGATTCATCCGAAGAAATGATAATGGTAAATTCCGATTCCTTCCAAAATGCATTTTCAGAATATACCACATAGGATTTACAATCCTTCTCCTGTTTTATCTGCTCTGTTTTTTCGGCCGACAATCCCTCAAATCCAATCTGATATTCCCCATACATGGCTTTACTGTTTTCAGTCTTTACGGAAATATTCAGACAGACCATACCTGCAAGACTCATGACCAGCAGCCCGCATACCAGAAGAAGTGCCGCCATTGCTTTGCATATTTTATTTTTGCGCAGATAGCTTTTCACAATCATTTGGATAGAACTTTTTTTTATTTCCATAGGTATTTTCCTCTGTTAATCTCCAGTATTTTGTCTGCCATATTGGCAACTTCCATGTCGTGTGTCACATAAATCAATGTATTAGAAAACTTTTTACTGCACTCACGCAATAATTCCATTACCGCTTTACTGTTCTCAAAATCCAGACTTCCCGTGGGCTCATCTGCAAAAATGATTCCCGGCTTGTTGATCAATGCCCTGGCAATGGCAACCCGCTGCTGTTCCCCAATGGATAACTGCTCCGGATAAAAATGGGTTCTGTGACCAATATTCAAAACCTGAATCAACTCCTCCACATACTCCCTGTCATAGCTTTTATGTTTAACAACCGAAGGCAATATAATATTCTCAAACACATTTAACGAATGGAGCAGATTAAAGGTCTGAAAAACAAATCCCATCCTGCTTAGCCGCAAATCTGCCAATTGCGTCTTTTTCATGGCGGTAATCTCTTCCCCCTCCATAAATATACTGCCGGAATCCACTGTATCAATGCCGCTTAGGATATTTAATAATGTACTCTTTCCCGAACCGGAAGGGCCTACGACAGCTATAATCTCTTTCTCTGCAATTTCCAGACTTAAATTCTGAATGACGGAAATTTTATCCGGACCGTTTTGATAAGATTTACTGATGTCTTTTGCAACTATTACGTTTTGATTCATTGTTATACCCATGCCTGTCACAGTTCTGCCAGTGATACTGCCCTGATAAAAGCAGATAAATCTGCCGGTGAAATAACGGGCATTCTGCAATTTTCCTCTCCTGTTATATTTTTTATTCGTTTTTTCTGATGTCTGATTCTACCGGCTGAATATCCTTTAACGGGATAATTTCTGTTTTGCTTCCCAATGCATTATTGTAGTATAATTTGATTTCCTGCTGCAGTACATATTCCACAATTTCCTCATCCGTCAGTCCGCCGGTATACAGATCCATAAAAACCGGACAAGCCTCTCCGTTTTTAAATGACCGAACAAAATCGGTAGTCATATTATCCGTACAACTCAGCATTCTTGAATCTTCACTTCCGGTTGTAATATATCCCCGGATATCATTTTGAGAAAATATACTTCTGTTATTAATTTTTAAGCGAATACTTATTATTCGAAAATCATTTTCATCTCCTTCCGGAAATTTTCCATTTAAACGCAATAATGTAGAATATTCTGCTTCAAATTCTCCATTATAAATATTGTTGTAATGATACTTTATCGAATCAAGATCAGATTCGCTCAATGACATTATAGTTACTTTCACCCCCTCAATTTTAATGGGGGCATATATTTGATAATAATACAAAAATGATATCACACTTAAAATTACCAAAACTAAAATAATTCTTTTAAAAAGCTTTTTCAATATTCTTCTCCTATGCAAATAATATTTAGGTTTAAAGTATAATAATATCTTACAAAATTATTCAATACCTTAAACCTAATTTAAAACAATATTTATAATATCTAATGTTTATTTATATGTAATTCTATATAATTTTTGACCAGGAGTATTTTCTTCTGCATATTTAAAAAATTGATCTAAAGTTTTATGTGATGAATATGTTTGTCCACAATAACGAATTGTTTTCTCAGTTTTATCGTTTAAAGCCGTAATAATTACAGAATGCTTGTTTCCACATTGTAATACATCACCTACTTTTAATTGAGAGCATAATGCTCTTTTACTATCATCTGTTTGTGAATACTGTACAACTTTTCCATTTCTAATTCCCTGATATTCTCTAAACTCTTTTACACATGCCCATGATCTTGTATACCAGTAAACTTTTCCTGTAAGCGTACTAACCTTTTTCATATACCAATAATAATTGATTTCATCATCCGTATCCAAAACAGCATCCTTTATACCTTTTAGATAAAATCCGCTTGGATTGCCTGTATCTTTCATTGGAATTCCACCAAAATTTACACATTGAGATACAAAATTTGTACAATTGGCACCATTAAAGTAATAATAATCACCTGATTCTGTATTTTTATAATGTGTAAATGCATAATTTGCTGCCTCCTGACCATTATACCCATACACCACATTACTCATCAATGCCGTTAATGTCATTCCTAACGCCAGTACTTTTTGAATCTTTTTTCTCATGTTCTTTTCCTCCATAATCGCTTATCTTAATTATTCTTAACCAAAAAATGCCACAAGTATAATAAATGTATACCTGTGACACATAAACTTCTATTAATTCTTCTGTTTTCTTTTGTCCATTATCCACTTATTTATACTCGTAAAATCATTATCCCAATTAAGTATCCATATATTACCATTTTTTTTAATGTCAATGAAATAAACAAATTTTTCTGTTTATCATTCAAACAATATTTTCAAAAAATACCCATATACTTTTCCTTTTCATCAGGTTCCGCATATAGGTATTTTTTATCCCTGTTTCATGGAATCCATTTCATTCCACTCATTTTATATCTGCAAAATTTCAAACATTCTATCTCTACTTTACCGTAGCAATATCAATCAATGTCAGATTATCTCCCGCATTGCTTTCCAGACTGGTCAGCAGTGCATTTACCGTATCCAGTGATGTAAAGCAGTTTACACCGGTTTCAATGGAAATACGGCGGATTAAGAACCCGTCTCTGGTCTTATCCCTTCCCTGTGTCGGAGTATCCACAACAATATCAATCTTATGCTCCAGCAATAAGTCAATGACTGTCGGTGACTCCTGAGACAGCTTATTAACCTTAATGGCATTCACGCCATTTGCCTGTAATACTTTAGCGGTACTTCTGGTAGCATACACTTCGTATCCCAGCTTCTCAAAACGCTGCCCGATGGAAATGGCATCCTTTTTATCCGCATCATTCACCGTAATAATCACCTTCTTATGCTTCGGAAGGTTGACACCTGCTCCAAGGAAAGCTTTATACAGCGCTTCATCAAATGTCCTTGCGATACCGAGACATTCACCTGTAGACTTCATTTCCGGTCCAAGGCTGATTTCCGCACCGCGAATCTTTTCAAAAGAGAATACCGGCATCTTGATGGCAATATAATCCGCTTTCTTCTGTAAGCCCGGTTCATAGCCCAGTTCCCGGATGGTTTTTCCGACAATCGCCTTGGTTGCCAGCTTCACAATCGGAATTCCCGTAACCTTGCTGATATATGGAACGGTACGGCTGGAACGCGGATTCACCTCGATGACATATACTTCTTCTCCGCATACGATAAACTGTATATTAATCATACCCTTTACATGAAGAGAACGGGCCAGTCTTCTGGTATATTCTTCCAAAGTATCTATGGTCTTCTGTGTTAAAGACTGTGCCGGATAAACGGAAATACTGTCACCGGAATGCACACCGGCCCGCTCAATATGCTCCATAATACCCGGAATCAGAATATCGGTTCCGTCACATACGGCATCTACTTCGATTTCCTTACCGATCAGGTACTTATCCACCAAAATCGGATGGTCCTGAGCAATCCGATTGATAATATTCATAAATTCCACGATTTCATTATCATCGGTGGCAATCTGCATACCCTGTCCGCCTAATACATAAGACGGTCTCACCAGTACCGGATATCCCAGCTCGTTTGCTGCGGCAACAGCTTCTTCACAAGTGAATACGGTCTTTCCTGACGGTCTTGGTATCTCACATTCCTCCAGAATGGCATCAAACAATTCCCTGTCTTCTGCTGCATCCACATCTTCCGCTTTTGTTCCCAGAATCGGTACACCCATTTTCATAAGGCTTTCCGTCAGCTTAATGGCAGTCTGTCCGCCAAACTGAACCACGGCTCCGTCCGGCTTTTCCAAATCTACGATATTTCTTACATCCTCCGGTGTCAACGGTTCAAAATACAGTTTATCCGCAATATCAAAGTCCGTACTTACGGTTTCCGGATTATTATTTACAATAATGGTCTCGTATCCTTCTTCTTTAAATGCCCATGTACTGTGAACGGAACAGAAGTCAAACTCGATACCCTGACCGATACGAATCGGACCGGAACCCAGTACCAGAATTTTCTTTTCCGGCTTTGTCTCAATGACTTCGTTCATACTTCCAAAGCAGGAATAATAATATGGTGTGGTAGCCTCAAATTCTGCCGCACAGGTATCCACCATTTTAAATGCCGCAACGATACCATATTCCATTCTCATGGCATGTATCTCTTCTTCTGTTTTTCCTGATAATCCGGCAATCAGTTTATCCGGAAATTCAATCCGCTTTGCCTCTGCCAATAATTCCGGTGTCAGTTCTTTCGTTCTCAGAGCCTCTTCCATCTCCACAATAATGGCAATCTTATCTATAAACCAGATATCAATTCTCGTGATATCATGAATCTTTTCATAATCAAACTTTCTTCTCAATGCTTCCGCAATCACCCAGATTCTCCGGTCATCGACAATGGCAAGCTGTTCGGTTAATTCTTCATCATTTAAATCCGAGAAATCGTAATCCAGTAAACTTTCCACATGCTGTTCCAGCGAACGGATAGCTTTCATCAATGCACCTTCAAAGTTTGTGCAGATACTCATAACTTCTCCGGTTGCCTTCATCTGTGTGGTAAGGGTTCTTTTGGCGGTAATAAACTTGTCAAACGGAAGTCTTGGAATCTTAACGACACAGTAATCCAGTGTCGGTTCAAAACTGGCATATGTCTTTCCGGTTATGGCATTTTTAATCTCATCCAATGTATAGCCCAGTGCAATCTTTGCAGCAACCTTTGCAATCGGATATCCCGTTGCTTTAGAGGCCAGTGCGGAAGAACGGCTGACACGAGGGTTAACCTCAATCACGCAATACTCAAAGCTGGTAGGATGTAAGGCATACTGAACGTTACATCCGCCCGTAATATTCAGCTCACTGATAATGTTCAGCGCAGAGGTACGAAGCATCTGATATTCCTTATCTCCCAAAGTCTGGGAAGGAGCCACGACAATACTGTCACCGGTATGCACGCCCACCGGGTCAATATTTTCCATATTACATACAGTGATGCAGTTTCCTGCACCGTCCCGCATTACTTCATATTCAATTTCTTTCCAACCTGCAATGCAGCGTTCCACAAGAACCTGTCCCACACGGCTGAGACGGAGACCGTTAGACAGAATATCCACCAGCTCGTCCAAATTATGGGCAATTCCGCCGCCGCTTCCGCCCAATGTATAAGCAGGACGAAGCACCACCGGATATCCGATCCGGTTGGTAAATGCAATACCTTCTTCCACGGATTCCACTACCTTGGACGGCGCACACGGCTCACCGATTTTCTCCATGGTATCCTTAAATTCCTGACGGTCCTCTGCTTTCTTGATGGTCTCCGGTGTGGTTCCAATTAATTTTACATTATGTGCCTGTAAGAAACCGGTCTCATCCAGCTCCATGGCAAGATTCAATGCTGCCTGTCCGCCCAGTGTCGGAAGCACACTGTCCGGTTTTTCAATCTCTATCAGCTTTTCCAGAACTTTAACGGTCAACGGTTCTATATAAACCTTATCCGCAATATCTTTATCTGTCATGATGGTGGCAGGATTGGAGTTTACAAGAACAACCTCAATGCCTTCTTCCTTCAGGGAACGACATGCCTGTGTTCCGGCATAGTCAAACTCTGCCGCCTGTCCGATAACGATCGGACCGGAACCAATTACTAATACTTTTTTAATATTCGGATTCTTAGGCATTCTTTTTTCCTCCCATCATATCTAAAAATTCATTAAACAGTAAGCTGGAATCCTGAGGACCCGGGCAGGCTTCCGGATGGAACTGTACGGTAAATATATCTTTATTCTTGTACCGCAGTCCTTCCACAGTCTTATCATTGACATTGACAAAACCAACCTCTGCAATATCCGGTTGAATGGTCTCACTGTCAACCACATAACCATGGTTCTGTGATGATATATACACCTTTCCGCTCTTTAAATCTTTAACCGGATGATTTCCGCCTCTATGCCCGTACTTCATCTTATGGGTATCTGCCCCTGTTGCCAAAGCCATAAGCTGGTGGCCGAGACAGATGGCAAAAATCGGTACATCCGATGCATATAACTTTTTAAGCTCTTCTATAATTGATACACATTCCTTTGGATCTCCCGGTCCGTTTGAAAGCATAATTCCGTCCGGTTTCGATGCCAGTATTTCTTCTGCCGGTGTAAATGCCGGATAAATCGTCACATCACAGCCACGCTCATTCAGAGATTTTGCTATATTATTTTTTGCACCAAAATCCATCAGCGCCACCTTATAGCCTTCTCCTTTCAGAACAGAGGTTTCCGTGCAGGTTACTTTTTTTACCACACCTACCGGCTTATATTCTTTTAATGCCGGAAGAACTTTATCCAAATCATAGTTTTCATTTGTGGTGATCATACCGTTCATGGTTCCCTTTTCCCTCAGAATCTTGGTCAGGGCTCTGGTATCAATTCCTGCAATACCCGGTATGTCATTTTCCTCCAGAAAATGCTGAATGGTATCTTCACTTCTGAAATTACTCGGAAGTCTGGATAATTCCCTTACAATATATCCATCCGGCCACGGTTTCAAAGATTCCTTATCTGCATGACAGATTCCGTAATTTCCAATTAAAGGATATGTCATAACCACTGCCTGTCCCGCATAAGACGGATCGGTAAGTACCTCTAAATACCCTGTCATAGAGGTATTAAATACGATTTCACTGATGATTTCTCTCTGTGAACCAATAGAGGTTCCCACAAATACAGTACCATCTTCAAGTATTAGAAAAGCTTTCATTCTGTAACGTCCTTTCTGTATGGAATGTGTGTATTCTTAATTTTTCTCAAATTGTAAAGATTATACAGTATATACACCCATATTTCAACCTTTTTTTTAACAAAGAAATGCTCTGTTCAAATATTTTCCTGATGAATCATCAGTAAAAAACATGATCTCCAATGATTTCTCCCTCTCTGGAGCCATCATTCATCCGGAAAAATAACCAGCTTCCCACAATCTTTCCGCCTTCCAAAACTTCTCTTGCCGCACTGTAACAGGTTTCGTTGGCTCCTCTGGCAAGTACCAGTGAAAAACGATTGCTGACCGTCACCGGCGTAAACTGATACGGCTGATAAATTACTTCATATAATGTATTCGGAAATCTGGAGCTGTTAATCCGGTTCATTACCACTGCACCCACGCACAGCATTCCGTAATAACTCTGGTCTCCAGCCTCACACTCTATCAAAGCTGCCAGCATATCCAGATCGTTTTCACCTGCAACATAATTATTTTCGTATGGGCTTGTGGTTTCCTCATAAGGCTCCGTCGTCTCTTCTGTCACTATATTTCCGTTTTCATCGGTAACCGTCTCTCTGGTCTGGTTCTGTTCCCTGCTGGCCTGTTCTCTGCTTGCCTGCTCTCTGCTCTCCCGTTCTCTACGTTCCTGTTCCTTTCTGGCCCGTTCAATACTTTCTGCCTCTAAGATACTGGACTCCTCAATCCGTCTGGACTCATCATCAATGGCCTGCTGATTTCTTTCCACCTGTTTCTCATACTCCAGTGCCGCTCGTTCCGCTTCCGCAATGTCCGCCGCATATGCTTTGATTCGCTCATTGGTATCTGAGATTTTTGCCGAAATCAGCATCTGCTGTTCCTGTGCTTCACTCTGTAATTTTTCCAGTTCTGCCTGATCTGACAGACATTTTGACTCCTTTTCGGTTATAGACTGCTTCGTATTCTTATATTCCTCCAGCATGCGCCTGTCATATTTTACCAGTTCCGAAACAAACTCTGCCCGGTTAAGATTATCTGCAATGCTTCCCTTGGATAACAATATCTCTATATAGGAAGTATCTCCCATTTCAAACATATACTGGATTCGCTTTTTCATATCCCGGTACTGTTCGGATTCCTTTTCTTTTGCCTCATTCAGTTCCTGCTGCGTCTGTAACAGCTCCGACTCTTTTTCCGATATCCGGGTCCGGATGCCTGACAATTTTTCATTAATAACCGCCAGCTCGGAATTCAGACCTGACACAAGATTTTCTAATGCCGTTTTGGATTCCTGCAGATTGGAAGCCTGCTCCTCATACATGGACTGACTCTGTTCATTTGCGTTTTTCTCGCTCTCTAAATCTGATAAATTTCCGGATGCTTTCCCTACCTGTGAATATAATATAACAAATATTATAATAATGAAGGAAAAAATTATCGTGCTTATGTATTTTTTTTTCATACATTCATTCCCTTTCATTAACAGCCTGTCTGCAATTTTCTTGTTTATTCTATCAATTATACGGCCGGTTTGCAAGAAAAAGTTTAAATCGGTAAAAATTTCAATATAATATATTTTTATTCAAGCATATCCTGTACCCACTCATCCAGAATCATCGAATATTTTTCTTCACACTTTCTTTCTATATAACATTCCCGACTATCTATTCCAAAATAAACAATCAAACGTAACAAAAGCTTCATTTTGATTTCATTATCCGAACTTTGCAGCAGCGTCCAAATATCATCAAATGTTTTCTGTTCCCCAAACATTAAATGGTCAATTGAGACACCGGTAACTTTCTTCAGCCGGCGCATTGTCCGAACTGATATATTATAACTTCCGTTTTCCATCTTTTTGTACAGTGTAACAGATACATCCAGCAGCTCAGCCATCTCTTCCTGGGTATATCCCAATGCTTCTCTCAGTTTCTTCAAGCGTTTTCCTGTTTCCCATTTTGCCATTGTTCTTTCCATAATTAATCTCAATATACACCTTTCTCATTTTTATTCCAGACCGGCAATTACAAACCATTTGATGTGGTCGTAAGTATTGCATTGCCCTGTTATTACATACTGTATATTGAGTAATTGTAATCTAATTACGATTTTTTAACATAAATATTTTATATCCTTTCCATGTATATATAATAAATATCTATCTGCTTCACAAGCCTTTTCACTTCCTTTTTCTCCATTTATATTGGGATTCTTTTTAAATAAAGCATACATAATATGGCACTAAAATATACTGTATATTTAAAATATCGTTATCATTGTCAACTCCCATTATGTTATGTATAAAAAATCTCCAAAAAGACATTGTAATCTATTCAATAATTTCCTGATTTAAAAACTGCATTTACCATACGGCATACAATAAAGCCATAGATAAAATTATTTGTAATCCAGAAAAGAAACTAAAGATTGTCAAATAGCTTAAGACTATAGTCTAGAAATCATTTGAAATATCTAATTAAAAATTAGTCTCGCATATCATTAATAACCAACTTAGTAGTTTAACTTTTAACGTTAATGATACACGAGACAATCTAAAATTTATGAAAATTCGGATAATTAAATAGAAAGTTTTATTTTAATCAATTCAAGCATTAATTACAACCCACAGTTGCGATAATATTTTTATTATCAGAATCTCTCAATTCAATAGAAGTTATTCCTTCTTCTGTTCTATCTTCCATGTTTATAGTACATCTATAAATCCTTATTACATATTTCTCTTCTGAGTTGTTAACAACAATATTCTCTATTCTAATCCCATCTCTCTGTCTCTCAATTTTACCATCTTCTCCTACGGAAAGAGATTCTTCACCTCGATAATTTATATCATATGATATTATTTTTCCATCAATACAATCAAATAAATATTTCACATCATTATCAAAAGCACCTTGACTTTGATCTTGCTCACAAAATAACTTTTTCAATTCTTCTAAATCATCATCATTAATGCACTTAATAACCTTGTCGCTTATATCATTTGCTGTCTGTTGATTATCAATATTATTTTTAATTAATTCAGCAGATGTACAGCCCGAATTCATTAATATACATATTGTTAATATGATTATTACCATTACTTGTTTCATCAATATTTCCCCCACATCATCCAAACCGTATGTCCATCTTCATCAAATTTCAAAAATATCCGGTATTCCATCTCCATCACTGTCGGTACTGTCAATCCTTTGGTCAACTATAATTTCACTGTAAATGTCTATTAATTCATCTGCCGTAACAGCCTTAAAATATTGTCCTCCTGTCTGCTCAGCTATACTTCTTAATAACTCATTATTATTTTGTCCGCCAATATAGACAGTATTTATTTTAATGTCATTTGATATGGCTGCATTCAATGTTGTACTGTTTATGATCGATTCTCCATCACTAACCAGCAATATCATCTTTTCTGAATCAGCTCTCGAATTTGTCAATCCACAAGCTACACTGGCAGTTGAAGCAAACAATACAATACCTGTTTGGTCATCTCTTTTTTGTGCTTTTACATAATTTTTGGATGCTAATTTTCTGTAACACGTAGTTTCCTGTTCTACAAATCTGTCATTTTCCTCATCATACCATAAAATCAATAAATTATCCAGTATTTCCAATGTACATGATGAATCCATGTAGAATTTTATAACTGCACTATCAAATGCAGAAGTACTGTTTATATCAATCGGTACACCAACTAATCCTACTGTATCTGAGACATATATATCTTTTCCATATAAATCTTCAATTGATGTTGTACTGTTAATGTACCCTGTACATTCAAATTCAACGGATACACTGGAAACCTCATTTCTTTCCTGATTACCTATGTTGACCTCTAAATTCTGAAAGATTCTTTCATCACAGTCCCAGATTCCGTTATAATCTGTGTCAACCAACAACGGACTGAAATTTAATTCAATTTCATCTCCATCACTATCAACCTCAGTATCCATATCATATTCCGTTACAGATATGACACCTATATTATCCCAGCTATTAATTTTAATACATTTTAATACAATTTAATACATTGGCATAATCTTCATAATTCAACACTACAGAACAATTCCATAACGTATTGCTATCTCCTCTCCAAAATCTCAAATCTGTTGCTCCCTCATCCTCAAATCCAATTACATATGCATATACATTTTCTTGTACTTCAATATTAACAAGTTTCGGTTTACATTTTGTTTCATTTGCATTTGAAAGATTAATATCTTGTCCACTGTGAATTATCATCAGGATTCAATCGGTTGAATGTAATATTATATGCTGTTTCAGATACACTGACACTCCATGTCTCATTATCCACCTTTGACATTGTATAATGTATATGTCCATTAGTATTATCCACCAGTTCAATTACTGCATTATCATTACCAAGCCAGTTATATGTTTTGTCAATAGTTTTGCGACAAGTTTTTTTAACCATTCTTGTCAGTTTTCATTGTATCAGCCTTATTTGTTCATCCGCTGTCAGTATAAATTCCATATGCTGTTCCCTAAAGATGTGTTCCTGTAAACTTATCTGTTTTAATAAGTTCCCAATCCATAGAATAGTCTAAAATATCCATTTCCACCCGGTAATAAATCCTGACTTCCCCGCCGTCAGATGGACTTGCCAACACATATATCTATTTCCCATTCTTTCTAACAACAAAAATCGTGTCAGCAATTTTCTGTTTATCAGAAAGTGTATAATCCTCCTGCCCCTCCAAGTATGCAAGGATATTCTTCTGCGCTCTCTCCAAAATCTGTCTCACATACTCATATGTGCTTGTATCATGCTTGGATTCCCTTATAAAGAGGCTTGCATAATTTTTCTGCCTCACTTTGATTATCATTTATCCAAAGCAGCAACTTATTGAAAGTGCTTCAAATCTACAAATCCTTTGTATTCCTATTATCTTTCACAAATTGAGTAATGTGAACTGCTATATCTTTATTCGTTTTTCATCGATTCTCAGGGAGTTCCGGATATTCACTTCCTTTTCCTCCATTTATATCGGGATTCTTACAAATCTCATTACAATATAATAGTATTGAAATTAACATATGAACCACCATACCCAATCCAAAAAGATGGATGATAAAACGAATATTTAAAACAAATGTATCTCTTTTAAATAAAGCATACATAATTCCATAATATACAATATTGACAATAACAGAATTAATAAATGTATATATAGTTTTCCCTTTGGAAACAAACCACGCATCTATCATAGCCGCAACGATATAGCATACATAATATGGCACTAAAATATATAGTATATTTAAAATATCTTTATCATTATTAACTCCCATTACGTTATGTATAAAAAATCTCCAAAAAGGTATTGTAATCCCCCACACAGATACAATTACACAAACATATTTCCAAACATTACGGAATGAAATACTTTTCAATGAATTCTTTTGTATGATTTGTACCAGACAAGTAATCGGTACTAATAACCACCCCCATATAAAATTATTTGCTATCCAATAATTTCCTGATTCAAAAACCGCATTTACCATACGGCATACAATAAACGCATAGATAAAATTATCTAAAAATATTTGCAATCCTGAAAAAGAGCCTATTTTTAACCATGAACATAAAAAGTCTTTGCTACAAACAGCAAATGTAATATATTTCTTTTTAAGAATAAAAATCATTGATAAGATTGCAATAAACGTATTAACAATAATTTCAGAATAGGAAGCCCCTAAATCTTTAAATACAGGTATCAGTAAATAATCAAATAATGACAGTAAAAGTAATTTTATCACCGTAAACAATACTATAAAATCATAACGGGCATAAATTACAAATAATAAATTCACAAATACCCCGATAAAAGCAATCAACATAGATATTGACTGCAACAAAAGATATTTCTCTGCATATTCTGCATTCATAAATGCTGATATATTGCCAATATACAAAGAAATAATCATTGTAAACAAAAAATACACCCCAAATGACAATATGAATGTAAAACCATTTTTCCTGGGCTCTTTGTTTTTAAGAAGATAATACAACGGAGTAATAAATGCTGTCGTAATTATCTCATCTATTAAATCAAACCATTCCATTTGTCCTAAAATATTAATATCTACATGATTAACGGAAACCATATTCATCCGAATCAGCAAATAGATTGACGGTATTAACATCCATAAAATCAAACTCAAAAAAACTTTTTTGTCATTTTTCCTTTGCATAACATCCCTCTTTCTTATTTTGCGATTTAAAGAATGAAAAAGAAACTCTTCTTTTAGTCTCTTATTCATCTGTCTTCAACAGACTTTTCTCCCGCAAGTGTCATACTTAGATTTTTATCTTGTAGCTCTGACTTTAATTCCTCACAAAATCACTGCCATTATTTATATCCTCATCACCATTCAAAAATGTCTAAAATAAAATATACAACAGCTCTCTTTTGCCTTTATTATATTTCCACTTTATATTTCTGTAATAAATATTTCTTTACCACCTCAATTATCTCTTCTGCACTTTGGCATTGCATTTCTGCTTCTTCTTTTGATGCTATATAAAAATCATCGTAATCACTTGTTTCCCTTGCTTGTTGAATTATTGAAAGTTTTCTTCCCATCAGTTTCTCAAAAATGTCTGTTTCAACATCCGAGTTTTCTCATTATTTTGCAATTCTTGATTTGCATACTCCGATAGCAAACCTCTGGCTGAAACTTTCTCTTGCTTTGGCACTTCTTCTATGAATTCATCTAATATTGTTACAATTAATTCAAAAAATCATCTAAAACAAAAATAGTCCACTTCCAAATAAATATACACTCTGAAGCGAACTATTTGATATAGATAAAATTACCCTCTTTGTATTCCAGTTAATTCATCTATTTTAGAAATATTTATTTTTTTACAGCTATATGTTTTGTCATTTATTTTTATCGTCGTATCACTTAAAATAAAAATTGTTGCTAATTTATTATCATTACTATCCATAGCTATAATTTCATATATCCACCCCTTTGTATTATCTAAATTTTTCTCCCTTTTTACTTTTTCGTTCAACATTTCACATATTGAAGCAACTTCACTGTCACCGGTTATTTTAACACTGTCATTTTTAAACTGTATAACAAAATAATCAATTTTTTCATTATCATTTAAAATTTTAACATATGTTTCCTTCTCATTATTTCTAATTATCAAACTAATTATCACCCCCACAAATAACATTATTATTAAAATTAATATTAATTTTTTTTTCATTTTTAAACACGCTCCTTTTACATAAAAACCTGTTTCTCATTACAATATAAATTAAATAATGTTATTTATAAATATATTGGCAACCATCGACATAATACATATTTATACTTACATCCCTATTTCCCCAACCATCATTTACATTTACTATATTAATGAAACCAAATGTTTTATTATAAAGAATAGAATATCCTGTGCCAACTACCCAATGGTCTCCATATTTTTCACTCCCAGTTAAGCCAACTATTACAGGTTTGTTATTCTTTATATACTCTCTGATTTTGTTAAATACATCTAATGAATTTTTGCCTTGTAACATGCGAAATCTATATGAAATATTTATGTCAGACAAATAACTATTCAATCCATTTCTAAGTTCTTTATATGTAGTACCAGTACCTAAATAATTGTTAACCAAAAAATTTATCAGCGCTTTTCCATCGTATGTTTCATAAGTTGAACTAACATATCTTGTATTAACATAATCGTTATAATATCTTAAAAGTATTGCTCCTGCTACTGCACCACACCTTCCATCAGGATTATATTTGTATGTCATTGTATTATACTTTAATTTTTTTTCTTCAAATACACCTTCAGATAAGCAAGAAACCACATTCATTGCTAAATCTGTTGCACTTTTTACATTATTAATTCCTGATTTCTTTATATTAAATTCTATATCATCAACTTCTGCTATCTCACCTGTTATACAATTTTCGGCAATTGCACTATCTAATTTTTCATGTAATGATAACACATCACTATAATAATAATTTTTACTTTCTAACAAGTCTATCTTTGAATCTTCTAGTGAATATTCTATAAAAGCAGATCCATCTGCATTTACAATTATATAGCCTCCATTACTTAGCTCATAATAATATGCGATTATATCATTTTCATTATTATATAATGGTATAGTAGAATTAGTTAATACTGATATACTAGTATCTTCATAATCATTTATATCTTTCGCATAAATAGTTTGATTCTGAAATACTACAAACGTCAAGAAAGTTATTGCTACTATTATAATTGTCAATCTCTTATGCCATATATTAATCATTTTTTTGCTCTTCAAGTTCATTTTACTTACCTCAAATGATAATTATCAAATTAATTATTATCGGTTCCTTTCTTATTAATATCATAATTACATAAAACCACGCACTGTGGATTATTGATTTTTATCCTTTTCTCCTCATCTATAGTATATTAACATTAGCTTTATCTAAATTGTTTATAATTTTCTATTCTATTGTATTTTTTTATTTTTCCTCTTTTTCTATGTAATTTAATAAATTAATCATTTTTCAATTGTTATATCTTAAGTTCTTAATTTCTGTATCTATTATTTATCATATAATGACTTTTTTTATTAATTCATGTTATTCTCTAATAATCAATAAGCGTACCACTATTTCTAATGATACGCTTATCATAATTAATTCTCTAATCAAGATCGATATAAACGGTTACTTTTGTTTCTCTCCATTGATTATCCTTACATACTGTCTAAGCTACCGCCTGCTCGAAAGATAGCGATAATTCAAAGGAAATAGAACTCCTACTTACTTTGTATAGCTGCCTGAGCTGCTGCCAGTCTTGCAATCGGTACACGGAATGGTGAACAAGACACATAATCAAGACCAATCTTATGACAGAACTCTACAGAAGACGGATCTCCACCGTGCTCTCCACAGATACCGATGTGTAACTTGTCGTTCACCGGCTTACCAAGCTTAATTGCTGTTTCCATTAACTTGCCGACACCTGTCTGGTCAAGTTTTGCAAACGGATCGTTCTCAAAAATCTTAGCATCATAGTATGCATTTAAGAACTTACCAGCATCGTCTCTTGAGAAACCAAATGTCATCTGAGTTAAATCGTTTGTACCGAAGCAGAAGAAATCAGCTTCTGATGCGATTTCATCAGCAGTAAGAGCTGCTCTAGGAATCTCAATCATGGTACCTACTTCATATTCAAGGTTAATGCCTGCTGCTGCAATTTCTGCGTCAGCGGTCTCAACTACAACCTTCTTAACATACTTTAACTCTTTGATTTCGCAAATAAGCGGAATCATAATTTCAGGCTTAACCTTCCAGTCAGAATGAGCCTTCTGTACGTTGATAGCTGCACGAATAACAGCCTTTGTCTGCATCTTGGCAATTTCAGGATAAGTTACGGCAAGACGGCATCCTCTGTGACCCATCATCGGGTTAAATTCATGTAATGAATTGATAAGGTTCTTAATATCTTCTACGGATTTGCCCTGTGCATCTGCAAGCTTCTTAATATCTGCTTCATCTGTCGGAACAAACTCATGAAGAGGAGGATCTAAGAATCTGATTGTAACAGGATTTCCTTCCAATGCTTCATATAACTTCTCGAAGTCTCCCTGCTGATATGGAAGAATCTTCTCAAGAGCTGCTTCTCTTTCTTCTACTGTGTCAGCACAAATCATCTCTCTGAATGCTGCAATTCTGTCTTCTTCAAAGAACATATGCTCTGTACGGCAAAGACCGATACCTTCTGCACCAAGCTCACGAGCCTTCTTTGCATCTGCCGGTGTATCAGCATTTGTTCTAACCTTAAGTCTTCTGTACTTGTCTGCCCAATCCATGATTCTTCCGAATTCACCTGCGATAGTAGCATCAACAGTCGGGATAAGACCATCATATATATTACCGGTAGAACCATCGATAGAGATGCAGTCTCCCTCATGATATTCCTTACCAGCTAATGTGAACTTCTTATTTTCTTCGTCCATTGCGATTTCACCACAACCGGATACACAGCATGTACCCATACCACGGGCAACAACTGCTGCATGTGATGTCATACCGCCACGAACGGTAAGGATACCCTGAGCAGCCTTCATACCTGTAATATCTTCCGGTGAAGTCTCGAGACGAACGAGAACTACCTTTTCTCCTCTTTCTGCCCATGCAACCGCATCATCAGCAGTAAATACAACTTTACCGCATGCAGCGCCAGGAGAAGCGCCAAGACCTTTACCAACAGGAGTTGCAGCCTTTAATGCAGCAGCATCAAACTGTGGATGTAACAATGTATCCAGGTTACGAGGGTCGATCATTGCAACAGCTTCTTCTTCTGTTCTCATTCCTTCGTCAACTAAATCACATGCAATCTTAAGAGCAGCCTGTGCGGTTCTCTTTCCGTTTCTGGTCTGAAGCATATAGAGTTTCTTATTCTCAACGGTAAACTCCATATCCTGCATATCTCTATAGTGATCTTCAAGAGTCTTACAAACATCTTTAAACTGAGCAAATGCTTCCGGGAACTTCTCTTCCATCTGAGCGATTGGCATCGGGGTACGAACACCTGCAACAACGTCCTCACCCTGTGCATTGGTAAGGAATTCACCCATCAGCTTCTTTTCACCTGTAGCAGGGTCTCTTGTAAATGCAACACCTGTACCACAGTCATCACCCATGTTACCAAATGCCATTGACTGTACGTTTACGGCAGTTCCCCATGAATATGGAATATCATTGTCACGACGGTATACGTTTGCACGAGGGTTGTCCCATGAGCGGAATACAGCCTTAACTGCTCCCATTAACTGCTCCTTCGGATCATCCGGGAAGTCAGAACCAATCTTAGCTTTGTATTCAGCCTTGAACTGTCCGGCAAGTTCCTTTAAATCATCGGCAGTAAGGTCTACGTCCTGTGTAACGCCTCTGTCTGCTTTCATCTTATCGATAAGCTCTTCAAAATATTTCTTGCCGACTTCCATAACTACGTCGGAATACATCTGAATAAATCTTCTATAGCAGTCCCATGCCCAGCGAGCATTTCCTGATTTTTCAGCGATAGTATTAACAACTGTCTCATTGAGACCAAGGTTAAGAATGGTATCCATCATACCTGGCATAGAAGCTCTTGCTCCGGAACGAACAGACACTAAAAGAGGATTCTCCTTATCACCGAATTTCTTTCCTGTGATTTCTTCCATCTTAACAATGTACTCGTTAATCTGTCCCTGAATCTCATCATTGATTTCACGACCGTCTTCATAATACTGAGTACAAGCTTCCGTTGTAATTGTGAATCCCTGTGGTACCGGAAGACCGATATTGGTCATTTCTGCTAAGTTAGCACCTTTACCGCCAAGAAGTTCACGCATGTTAGCATTACCTTCACTAAAGAGGTATACCCATTTGTTTGCCATTTTGTAATTCCTCCTAATAATATATCTTTTTATAGTATAAGGATTGTCCTTATATTTAAAAACCGGACAGAAACGCGCACAAAAAGAACGCACTTTGTCATTCACTAGTCATTATAACAATTGAAATAGGATTCGTCAATTCAAAATTCATTGAATAAAAGCAGAATTTTCCACTAAAATTCAAACTTTGATTCAAAATAATCTTTCAACTCCGTAATCTTAACTCTTTCCTGCTCCATGGAGTCCCTGTCTCTTACGGTAACACATCCGTCTGTCTCTGATTCAAAATCGTAAGTCACACAGAACGGAGTTCCGATTTCATCCTGTCTTCTGTATCGCTTACCGATATTTCCCCTGTCATCAAATTCACAATTATAATATCTGCTCAATTCCGCAAATATTTTCTCAGCCCCTTCATTCAGCTTCTTTGATAACGGCAGGACACCAATCTTAACCGGAGCCAGCGCAGGATGAAAATGAAGAACGGTTCTCATATCCGGTTTCTCTTCGGTTCCTATATTCTCTTCATCATAAGCGGAACATAAAAACGCAAGCGTTACCCGGTCGGCGCCTAACGACGGTTCAATAACATATGGAACATATTTCTCCTTTGACTCATCATCAAAATAAGCCATATCCTCTCCTGAGGTATTCTGATGCTGCGTCAGGTCATAATCCGTCCGGTCCGCAATACCCCAGAGTTCTCCCCAGCCAAACGGGAACAGGAATTCAATATCCGTGGTACCTTTACTGTAAAAACACAGTTCCTCCGGCGAATGGTCTCTGGCCCTCATTTCGTCCTCTTTCATGCCAAGGGCTTTCAGCCAGTTGATACAGAACTCTCTCCAATACTTAAACCAATCCAGGTCCGTTCCCGGTTTACAGAAAAATTCCAGTTCCATCTGCTCAAATTCCCTGGTCCGGAATGTAAAATTACCTGGTGTGATCTCATTTCTGAAAGACTTACCAATCTGACCGATACCGAACGGAACTTTCTTTCTGGAAGTCCTCTGCACATTCTTAAAATTCACAAAGATACCCTGTGCCGTTTCCGGTCTTAAATATACCGTATTTTTAGCATCTTCCGTTACTCCCTGAAATGTTTTAAACATCAGGTTAAACTGTCTGATATCCGTAAAATTATGCTTTCCGCAGGACGGACACACAATATTCTTTTCTTCAATAAAATTCTTCATTTCCTCCTGAGACCAGGCATCCACCGAACCTTCCACGGCAAAACCGTTTTCCTCAGACCAGTCCTCAATCAGCTTATCTGCACGGAAGCGCTCATGGCACTCCTTACAGTCCATAAGAGGATCAGCAAAACCTCCCAGATGACCGGAAGCAACCCATGTCTGGGGATTCATCAGTATCGCACAGTCCACGCCTACATTATAAGGATTCTCCTGAATAAACTTCTGCCACCATGCCTTTTTTACATTGTTCTTAAGTTCCACACCGAGATTTCCGTAATCCCATGTATTCGCCAGTCCGCCGTAAATCTCCGAACCCGGATAAACAAATCCTCTCGCTTTTGCCAAAGCCACTATTTTGTCCATTGTCTTTTCCATATCATACACCATTTACCTTTCTATCCGTAAAACTGAATTTTTTCTGTTAATTCACATCCGGTTTATAAATAATATAATTATCTTTTCCTTCCGACGTTACAGCCAGCCCTTTTTCCAAAGTTACGTTTTCTCCAAAATACATGATATCTCCCGGTACCAGTATCTTTTGTTCTTCGTTGGTATAAACCACCATAAGACTGTCTGTTTCTTTAAAATCCTTTGCTTCCATTGTGGACAAATCTTCACCACTGGTGAATTTCCCTGTAAATTTATGCCCGGCAGAAATTGCATCTTTATATGTCCCCACAAAAAGCTTTGTTTCTTTGTCCGGTTTCACATATTGCTTTACATAATCCACATAAACCTTTTCATCCGTAAATCTGATTTTCATCACTGCAGTTCCGTCTTTGACATTCAGCGACTCCATGACCGCACTGCTGTCACCGGAAGCGGTTTTGTTAAACTCAGCCAGCTCTTCCGCTGCCCTTGACTCTAATTCTTCTTTGTTATAATAGCTTTTATCAAATGTTTCCGTATATGTAATAACAATCGCTTCCTGTTCATCAACGGTTAATGTGGCATTCCGTTTCGTATCTGATTCCGATGCCTCTTTATCCTTCTTTGAACACCCGGCTGCCAGTAAAGCTGCTGCCAGTACCATAAGCAGCAAACCTGCCGTTTTTCTAAAGTTATTCATGGATCGTCCTCCTTTACCAATTTACATACATTTTGATATTATACTCTACTGAATTATTTATTTCAATATACTAGTCAGAATTTCTAATGATTTAAACTCTTTATCAATATAGAGATTAAAATACCGCTTCATTATAAATTCCATTTCTTCCAGCACTTTATCTTTTACTATAAATGTATATAACTTTTCCATTCCTGCAGTTATGGTATACTGCATGGCATAAATGGTAGAAGTATCCATCATTGCGGCATCTCCTGCTTTTCCTGCACACTTTTCACATAAAAGTCCTCCTTTTACCGCACTGAAATATACGGGAAGTTCCGCACCACAGGAAACACATTCAAACATCTGGGGATATTCACCGTTTATGGTCAGAAGTTTTAACTCAAAAATACATTTTATAAGACGGTTTGATATCTTCTGATTCATCAGTGCCCGCAGGGTCATATACAATAACTTTATGGTCTCTGAAGATTCTATATTTTCCCTGGTATAATAATCCGCCAGCTCCAGAAAATAGCAGCCATAACAGGTTGCTTCAATATCTTCCGAAATTTCACTGAAATAATTATCTATATCTGTTCTTATCAGATTATAAGCTTCTCTTCCTTCGTATAATGTAAATTCCCCATAGACAAAGGGCCTGCTGCCACCCATCAGCATACTTTTCGGCCGCCTTGCTCCTTTTGCAAATGCAACGATCTTTCCCCGTTCCCTGGTGAGTATGACCAGCCGTTTATCGTATTCCCCTGCGGCTGCCGCCGACAATACCATCCCGTGCAAAACCACCTGATCTGTCATTTTATCCGATATCCATTTCCTTTATTATTTCTTATGTTACCATATGATTTTATTTCACATCATTTTTATTATACCCGAAATTCTTCAGAAGAAAATCACTGTCTCTCCATTCCTTCTTAACCTTTACCCATAGTTTCAGATTCGCCTGAGTCTCCACCAGCTTCTCGATTTCGTAGCGGGCCGCACTGCCTATCTTCTTCAGCATGGCGCCGCCTTTCCCTATAATGATTCCTTTATGGGACTCCCGTTCACAAATTATGGTGGCATCAATATTAACCAGACTGCCGTCTTTCCGGTATTCCATCCGGTCTACGGAAACCGCGATTCCATGAGGGATTTCATCATCCAGACATTTTAATGCCTTTTCCCGTATCAGTTCTGACACAATCTGACGCATTGGCTGATCCGTCACCGTATCTTCATCATAAAATTCCGGTCCGTAAGGCAGATACTTAAATATCATCTCTATTATGGTATCCACATTATCGCCTTTAACGGCAGATGCCGGAATGATTTCGGCAAAATCATATTCATGCCTGTAGGTTTCAATAAATTCCAGAATCTTCTCTTTCTTTACGGTATCCGTTTTATTGATGATCAGAAACACCGGAAGTTTTGTTTTTTTCAATTGTTCAATAATATGCCGCTCCCCCGCTCCAATGAAGTTTGCGGGCTCCACCAGCCACAATATCACATCTGCATCTTTCAGTGTCCGTTCGGCAATATTCACCATATATTCTCCCAGCTTATTCTTTGCCTTATGAATACCAGGGGTATCCAGAAACACAATCTGTCCCCGCTCATCGGTATACACCGTCTGAATCCTGTTTCTTGTGGTCTGGGGTTTATTGGAGGTAATCGCTATCTTCTGCCCTATAATCCGGTTCATCAGTGTGGATTTTCCCACATTCGGTCTCCCGATCAGGGTAACAAACCCGGATTTCTTCCGGGACTGATTCATTAAACTATCATTATTCATTTCTGATTGTACTTTCCTTTCTTCTGCGGCGCACACAGGTAATTGCATACTTCTCCGCCTATTCAAACAGATTTATCACATTCATAAACAATGCCCTGTCTTCTTCTATTTTGCCTTCATTACCCACAACACAGATACTGTCATCTTCCAATACTGCCTGCACGGTATCTGCCAGACTTCTGATTTTTTCCTGATCGGTATTTAATACCTGCTGTTTTTCCTTCTTCAGATTCTCAACGGTTTCTCCGCTGAAGTATGCAGACATGGAACGGTTTCCCTTCCCCACTGCCGTCAGCGGCGTTTCCATCGGACTTATGGTTCCGATAATGTATTTCGTCATGTTCCGTTCATCAGCATCAAAGTTCCGGATATACTCCGGTACCTGCTGAAATACATCATTGGTCTTTGCCAGATTCGGGTCCCGGTAAGAAGAAAAATAGGATTCTCCCGATTTACTGAAAACGCAGTTACAGCCGTAAGCGCCCCCCTGCTCCCTTATATGTTTCCACAGATATTCGCTGCCCAATATGGTCTTTAATACCCGCAGGGAAGCATCATACGGATACCCTTTTTTTACAAAATTTCCTGCTCTGGTAACATATTGAACCTGCGCGGAATTCTTAAACCCTTCATTCTTTTTTTCCACCGGTATTTCTTCCGGCTCACCGGCAAACATACCGGCATAGGATTCGTTTTCCTCTAAATGCTTCAGCAAGTTCTGAACTTTATCCGCAAACAATTCATATCCCCGGTCATTGGCTGTATATCCGATGGTCAGATTGCTTCGGCGGAATACATAATGAATCAGTTTTTGAAGATTTTTAACGGTTTCATCATAATAGGAATCAAAATCGGCTTCCAGCTTTTCTATAAATTTATAATTTGTAATACCCTTTATCTTTTCACTGATTGCGCCTGCCTTGGAAAGATATGATAAATTCCGCACTGCCGCCGCTGCGTCCGAAGCCCTGAGCAGAAAGCCCTGCAGATTGGTTTTTCCTTCGCAGATGATTTCATACAGTCGTTTTTTATCCTCTACCTTTGTTTGAAATAGCATTTCCTCTACCAGTTCCAGTGCCTGATCTATTTTCTCAAAAAATACCTTACCTCTTATATCCACACTTAATCTGTATTTTTCAAAATCATCTACTCTTCGGTACAGATTATTTTCCAGATAAATACCTCCGGTGTGGATACCTATTTCATTGCTCAGTTCACTGTAAGTATGGAGTTTGGTATCCATATAGCCTAAAATTCCTTTTAAAATGCTGAGATACGGCATCATGTCAAAGGGAAGTTCGGTTATATCAAAGGATAGATTAAAATATGCAATCCCATTGGTAAATATGTCATGTCTAACTATGGTTGTACCATTTAACGAAAGTTCCGTATTATAAAACGGTTCTACTTCATCGGATAAATCCTCTCTTTTTAAAACCGGAATGGTATCCAGTTCTTCCCGGGTAGACGGTGTTTCCTGATATTTTTTCAATTCTTCTGTTTTAACTGCTAATGCCCGTCTCTCCTCCGGACTCATTTTCTCCTTAACGGCTGCCAGCTTTGCCTTCAGCTCTTCATCTTTCTTTATGGTCAGTCCCTTTTCCGGCACTATCACCACCAGAGATGAATGATTATTCTCCAAAAAATACTTCTTAATTAATTGTTCAAAATAATCCGTATTTAACATTTCCCGCAATTTTACAAACTGTTCATTCTGTTCCAGATGACGGAACGGCTCTTTATCATCATACAGCCAGCTGTCATATACCTGAAAACTGAACATCAGTCCCTTTGGATAAGAACCAAATTCATTTTCCCGGTATTGGAATTCATAATTATTCAGTGCTGCCAGCAGAGAAGATTTATCAATTCCGTTTTCATATAAATCCTGCAGCACGGAACGGATTGTGCTTACGAATTCATCCTTGTCTTTTTCATTGGCATTTTTCGCCGTAAATGTAAAATAGGGCTGGAGAATATAATTATTATACCTTCCAGAAATATCTTTTCCGATGCCTTTTTCCAGCAGCGCTTTCTTTATCGGGGAACCCGGCATGGACACAATGGCATATTCCAGAATCTGAAATGCCAGATACAGCTCCTTGTCCAGAATATCTCCCGTAACAAAATTATAGGATAAATAAGTATTATTTTCTTCCGGTTCAGATTCCGATATGGAATATGCCTCCCGAACTTCCCGCATGGTTTCAAATGGTTTCTGCACTCCTATTTCGGAAGATACCGATATATTTTCAAATTCACTTAAATACTCTTTGTCCAGCCAGTCCAGCGTCCGGTTCATATCCATATCCCCATAAATATAGATGTAACTGTTGGAAGGGTGATAATAGGTTTTATGAAATTCCAAAAACTTTTCATATGTTAAATCCGGTATAAAGTCAGGGTTTCCTCCCGATTCCACTCCGTAACAGGTATCCGGAAACAGGGAATGGGTAATTACCCGCTCCAGTACATCATCCGGCGACGAAAATGCCCCTTTCATCTCATTATATACTACTCCGTTGTATTTTAATTCTCCGTCTTCGGATTCCAGGCTGTATGTAACACCTTCCTGACAGAAAATCTGATCCCTGTCATATACCTTCGGATGAAATACCGAATCCAGATACACATCCATCAGATTAAAGAAATCTTTATCATTGGTACTGGCCACCGGATATAATGTTTTATCCGGATAAGTCATGGCATTTAAAAACGTATTTAAAGAACCTTTCACCAGTTCCATAAAAGGGTCCTTCACCGGAAATTTTTTTGAACCGCATAAAACACTGTGCTCCATAATATGAGCCACACCGGTATCATCTGCCGGAGGCGTCCGGAACCCGATACAAAAGGTTTTATTGTTATCATCATTTTCAATCAGAATAACGCGGGCGCCTGACTTTTTATGACGTAACACATATCCTGCGGAATCAATATCACATAATGACTTTTCTTCCTCTAAACTGTAACCTGTTATGATTTCTTTATTCATTCATTAATATTCCTTTCTTTTATGCCTAAGCCGAAAAATAAAACCCATGGCATCATGAATTTTGTATACACATATTTAATTCATCAAAATATACTATATTTATATAGGATATCCTTAATCAAAAATATCATTCAAAAGGTATCACTATATGACTGAATTATTACTGCAGATTATATTATAATAGAAGAATCAGAATGTGGCAAACAAAATATGGAAATTTGTTTGACATCGCCGTAAAATGTTGGCATAATAGTTTTAATATTGCAATTGAAACGGGAGGAACCATATATGAATTCATACGTTATAACCACTGATACAACCTGTGATCTACCAGACAGTTATATAAAAGAAAATAATCTTGATATTATCACTCTTTTTTACTCCATGGATGATGTCATCTATGGTAATGATAAAAAAATTAATCCCTCGGAATTCTATAACATGATGCGGAACGGAAAAATGCCTACCACCATGGCATGTAATCCGGAAAATACGGAACAATGTTTCAGAAAACATCTGGATGCCGGAAAGGATATCCTTCATATCGCATTCTCTTCTGCCCTGAGCAGCAGTTATAACACCGCTGCCGTGGTAGGACGGGAACTGGAAGAAGAATACAAGGACCGGACAATTATTATCATAGACTCCAAAGCCGCCTCCATGGGGGAAGGACTTATGGTTTACAAAGCAGTGCAAAACCGTGAACAGGGAATGAGCATTACTGAAAATGCTGCCTGGCTGGAAGAAAACAAACTGCATTTCTGCCATCAGTTTACAGTAGACGATTTAAACCACCTGCATCGCGGCGGCCGGGTATCCAAAGCCACCGCCATCATCGGAACCATGATCAATGTAAAACCGGTTCTTCATGTGGACGACGAAGGACGTCTGATATCCCTGAGCAACGTCCGCGGCCGTAAAAAATCCCTGAACACTCTGGTAGACAATATGGAAAAAACCTGCAAAGGATATAAAAATGATATTGTATTTATTTCTCACGGCGACTGTCTGTCCGATGCAGAATATGTGCGGGACCGGATTCGGGAACGTCTTGGCATAGAAAACTTTATGATTAATTATGTCTGCCCTACCGTGGGCGCACACTCCGGTCCGGGAACACTGGCGTTGTTTTTTATGGGAGAGAAACGCTGATTGGAAGGCGAATCTAGTCAAAAATTTATGAATGTTATTAAAACCTATATCAAAACTTAATAGAAAGGAAAAATGTATGGGTAACTGTTCAGGATAAAACGTTGTTGGCATATTGTTTTTTAATGGCTAGCCGGACGCAGATGGGGGAAGTCTCCGGGTACAGGCTGGCGACTTTCGGAAAAAGCCGGAAAGTTCTTAGTGTTCTTCCTAAATAAAACAGCTATACCCTGACACGATGTCAGGGTAAGGCAGATTTGAGGCATGGACGCCGAATATCCGCCGGTAGCGTCCGCCTTCGAACACCTTCCGCAGAACACTTAGAACTTTCCGGCTTTTGTAGAGGAGCCAGCCTGTACCCGGAGGCTTCCCCATCTGCGTCCGGCCAGCCACCCCCCTAAAATTTTCTGCAACCCCTCCACCTGAATACCCTTACCCACATAGAGATAAATATGCGTAAACCCGTGGACAATACAATTTTCAACAATATCAAACCCCTTTTTTCAGAATTATACAACACTCTTGCCGGCATATTTCAAAATGTCAGCATCTTAGTGGAATCCTCCCGCGGAAGAAACTACCGCCACTCCAAAAGCGGCACCACCATTAAAGATAATATGTTCACTTCCACCGGAGCTGTCATTCGTTATTCCATTAAAGGCAACGATAATTTGCTGGAATATTCTTTCAATGATTTTTCTGCAGAATTTCTGGAAACCATCCCCTCCATTCTGATAAAATATGCTGCTGCCGACAGCCGTACAGACCATCGTTTTTCTAACCGCTTTGAAGAAAACCCAAACGTCTCTTCCACACAGGCAGCGACTGCCAATTCGGACATGGTATCCAATGCCTCCGCTGACAGTGCACAAACCGTTGAACGATTATCTTTTAACTATTCCACAGAATACGAAATCAATCCTTCGGATTTATCCGATAATGATATTCTTAAAGCTCTCCGGTCTCTTTATCAAAAAGCCATGGACTATGATGAACGAATCTTAGATTGTGTTTGTGTTTTTCAATATCTGACCACACATAAAATGTTCTTATCCGCCGATAAAGATTTGCAGCAGCATCTGTTATGGTCAAACGGAATATTGCAGCCTCTTGCGGGAACTTCCGAAAAAAAACGATACTATCTGCAAACCTTCTCCCTGTCAGGAGGCGCCGAATTGCTGGAGGAAATGGATTCCGACTTTTCCTACGCCTGCCGGTGCGCTATTGATTTGTTGGACAGCGTGGTTCCCACTCCCGGAACCTATGATGTCATTTGTATGCCGGATGTCACCGGTCTGATTGCCCATGAGGCATTTGGTCATGGTGTGGAAATGGATATGTTTGTAAAAGACCGGGCGCTTGCCCAAAAGTATATCGGAGAAATCGTGGCATCGCCAATCGTTACAATGCATGACAATGCCAATACCTGTATGGAATGCGGTTCTTATTTCTTTGATGACGAGGGTACTTTATCCAGAGATACCGTCATCATCGAAAATGGTATATTAAAAAGCGGAATTAGTGATTTATTAAGTGCTGTCCGTCTGAAAACCACTCCGACCGGAAACGGACGCCGGGAATCATTCGAGCGAAAAGCATATACAAGAATGACAAATACCTATTTCGAAAAAGGATCTGACCGGTTAGACGATATGATCGCTTCCATTGAAAACGGTATTTTACTGGAAAATGCCGCAAGCGGAATGGAGGACCCGAAAAACTGGGGAATTCAATGCATGGTAAATATCGGACGCGAAATCAAAGACGGGAAGTTGACCGGAAAAATATTCTCCCCGGTATGTCTCTCCGGCTATGTTCCCGACCTGCTGAAATCCATATCCATGATTTCTGATGATCTGCATATAAGCGGCTGCGGCTGTTGCGGTAAAGGCTATAAGGAATGGGTAAAAGTCTCTGACGGCGGTCCTGCCATCAAAGCTGTAGTAACTATTTCATAATAATAATTGTAAGAAAGGATTTTTCGATATGATAGATTTAATCATTAATATACTGGAAGAACAGGGTATTTCTACCTACTTAATCAATGAATGTACGGAAACATCTGAAGAAGTATTCTTTATCCGCCAAAATCTTGATATGAAGCGTGCAAAGGATATTACAAAATATACCGTTACCTTATATCGTGATTTTCCGGCACAAACGGAAAATGGTTCTGTACTGCGGGGATTTGCAAGTTGTACATTACAAAAATCCATGAGTCATCAGGAATTAGAGTCTGCTCTCCGCAACACCTACGAATCGGCCTCCTATGCCAAAAACCCTTATTTTCCGCTGCCAAAGCCGGCTTCTTCCATACCTGGTACATCTTCCCATAACAATAATCCGACAAAAACAGTTACAATGGAACAATGTGTCCAGGCTTTATTTTCTGTTGATACGGACGATACCACTTTCATCAACTCCGCTGAGTTTTTCATTACCACAACGGATTACCGGATTATTAATTCCTCAGGTATCAATGTATCCTTTACACAAACCGTATATTCCGGTGAATTTATAGCACAGTCCAAACAGAAAGAGGACGTGGAAATCTATCAGAATTTCCATTTCTCTGATAGCGGTTCTTCTGTCCCTGAAACGGATATTCCTGAAAAGCTGGCACAATTAGCTGCTTCTACACTGAAAAGTGTAAAAGACCGCTCTGTGGCAATCCAATATCCAAACTCGGCTGCACCGTCTGTAATTATTCTGGAAGGATATTGTGTTGCCGAATTATTCCAATTCTTTTTAGAACGCTGTGATGCCTCCATGATATATCCAAGCTACTCCAATTATACGGTAGGAACGATTCTTCCTTTAAAATCCGATACTTTAAATCTGACCCTTAAAGCCTCAGCACCCTATACTTTGGAGGGCATAAAACTACAGGATACCGAATTAATCCGGAACAATCAAATCACAGCCATAACCGGCGATTCCCGTTTTTCCTATTATCTTGGAGTTCAGCCATTGGGCACTTTTTCTGAATACCGGATAACCTGCGGCTCCAAATCCGCCGAGGAATTTCAGAAAGGTTCCTGTCTTCGAATCGTCAACTTCTCCGATTTTCAGATGGATTCCCTTTCCGGACAATTTGGCGGAGAGTTCCGTCTGGCCTATTACAGTGATTCGGAACAACAAAATATTCCGGTAACCGGAGGTTCTGTCAGTGGAAATATTCTGGATATCCTGGATACCCTAATGCTTTCGAAAGAAAGTTTCAATCTGAACGGATATTCCGGACCAAAAAGCGTATGCTATTTTACTTCTCCATAATATTCTGAAGGATGCAGAGAATCAACAGTACTCCGAGAAATATAAAATAATTCATTTGAAACATATAAACGGACATAACCTGTTTCACAACCACTGATACCAAAACAAAAAAAACCAGCAACAACCATAACAGAAAAAAACACTTTCTATTTTCTGTCTTATTTGTGCTGTTAAATTTTATATAAAATACCTGAAATTTGGACAGCATCAGATTCACAATCATCAGAACCATTAAAGTGTTGATCAGCATCCCGGTATTTACCCGTACCTTTGGAGTAAAACCATATTCACTCCAGTATTGTATCATTTCCGGTCCCATCTCAAAAATCCCTAAATACAATAACAATACTAAAGGTATGTAAGAGATTTCCCAATATAATCTTTTAAAAAAAGAATATTCTTTTCTGGATTTTCCGATAAAATCCTCACAAAACTTCTCAAAATTACAGGTCCCCAGCATTTCTTCCGGCGGAAGATTATTCTTCTCAGCCTCTAAAAACAAATCCATGCAATGATGCAAAAACTCAGCGCCGTCACGGTCATCAATACGGGCGAATCGAATCTTTAACAAAATAACATTAAACTTTTCCCTGTTTTCTTCTGATAATTTTTCTTGACTCTCGATTACCTCATATATATACTGCTTTGTTTTCATATCCAATCCCTCCCTAACCAGTATTTTTGTTAATTGAAGAAAAACAGAGTAACATTCCTGCCCGTCGTAGCAAAGAATGTTACTCTCTATAAAACATTAATATTTAAACAGTCTTTTTATGCTTCCCAAATTTCTTTTGCATAATCCAGAATCGTTCTGTCACTTGAGAACTTGCCGGCATTTGCTGTATTCATAAAGCACTTCTGTCTGAATGCAAATGTATCAGAGTAATCTTTATTAACCTGTAATTTTGCATCGCAGTATGACATTAAATCTTCTAATAAGAAATAATGGTCTGCTTTATGCCAGCTTGCTCCATCCAGTAATGAGGTATATAATTCCTGGAATAATCCTGTTCCGTCATCACTTAATGTACCGTCTACCAAAGTATCTACTACTTTCTTAATTCTCGGATTTGAATTATATAAATCTCTTGCACAGTAGGTATCTTTAATTCTTTCGATATCTTCTACTCTGTCACCAAAGATATAGTTATTCTCTTCGCCTGCCTGCTCAACAATTTCTACGTTTGCACCATCATAAGTTCCGAGTGTAACAGCACCGTTTAACATAAATTTCATGTTACCTGTACCGGAAGCTTCTGTACCCGCTGTAGAAATCTGCTCAGAAACATCTGCTGCAGGAGTAATCTTTTCTGCATAAGAAACACAGTAATTTGATACAAATACTACCTGTAATTTATCATTTACTTCCGGATCATTTGCAATCATCTTGGCAATTTCATTAATAAACTTAATAATACCTTTTGCTCTCATATATCCCGGAGCTGCTTTGGCACCAAAGATAAATACGGTCGGATTGAAGTCCTTGATTCTTCCATCTTTTAATCCATAATAAATATCAAGAATTGAGAATGCATTTAATAACTGACGCTTGTACTCATGTAATCTCTTAACCTGAATATCAAAGATGAAATTCGGATTGATTTCAATTCCTTCCTTCTCTTTGATATAATCAGCCAACTGCTGTTTCTTAATCTTCTTAATATCATCAAACTGTTTGATAACAGCCTTGTCATCCTTAAACTTCTCCAGTTTCTTTAATTCATCCAGGTTAGTAATCCAGCTGTTACCAATCTTGTCGTTGATAAATCCTGCAAGTTCCATATTAGCCAGTGCAAGCCATCTTCTCTGTGTAATACCGTTGGTCTTATTGTTGAAGCGTTCCGGATATAACTCATACCATTCATGTAACGCATCATTCTTAAGAATCTCTGTATGAATCCATGCAACACCATTGGTGGAATGGCTGGCATAAATTGCAAGTCTTGCCATATGAATTACTTCCCAGTCATTGCCGTAAGGAGTATCGATTATCTGGTACTTCTTCTTATCCTCATCTGAAATACCCTTTTCTTCCAGTTCTTTTAATAATACATTGTTAATCTTAACAACATACTTGTACACATTCGGAAGAACCGCCTTAAACAGCTTCACACCCCATTTTTCAAGAGCTTCTGACATAACGGTATGATTAGTATATGCAAATACTTCTTTACAGATCTTTAATGCTTTATTAAAGGTTAAACCTTCCTGTTCAATCAATAAACGGCATAATTCAGGAATTGATACAACCGGATGGGTATCATTTAACTGAATTGCATATTCTTTGGAGAAATGAGAGAAATCATTTCCATAATGAGCTTTATACTTCTTAATTACATCCTGTAAAGAAGCACTTGAGAAGAAATACTGCTGTTTTAATCTTAATTTCTTACCTGCATCGGTAGAATCATTCGGATATAATACACTCGTAATAGCTTCTGCATCATTCTTTTCTTTTACTGATTTGTCATACTTCTGCTCATTAAACAAATCAAAATTAAACTCTTCAATCGGCTCTGCCTGCCATAATCTTAATGTATTAATTTTAGCTGCGCCATATCCGATTACCGGTGTATCATACGGAACTGCCCATACTGACTGTCCCTTAAAGTCAACTTTTACCTTATCTTCTTCTCTTCTTACTGACCATGGATCACCAAACTCTGTCCAGTTATCAGCAGTCTCCTTCTGGAAACCGTTTTCAAAGTACTGTTTAAAAATACCATAACGATATCTGATACCATAACCATTTAATGTAACATTCTGAGTTGCTGCCGAGTCAAGGAAACATGCTGCAAGACGTCCTAATCCGCCATTTCCCAATGCATTATCTTCGATATCTTCGAATATTCTGATATCAATGCCATTTTCACAGAAAAGTTCTGTTAACTGATTTAATAATCCCAGATTCATCAGGTTATTATATACCAGTCTTCCTACCAGAAACTCTGCGGAAAGATAACAGACTTTCTTACTTTTCGTTTCCCATGACCACTGATTTGAGATGCTCTTCATTGCTGCCTTAGACACTGCATTATAAAGTTCTACGGTTGTAGCATCTTTAATTGTCTTATTATAGTCAAGGTCTAAAATAGTTACAATGTTCTCTTTAAATGTACTCATTTTGCTTTTTTTCTCCTATCCGCTTTTAAGCTCAAAAATTATATTAAAATATTATTAATATGTACCATTATTATCAACTAAATTCTGGCATAGAATTCAGCTAATTCTTTTAACTCTTTTGCATGTGCAACAGTCAGACTGCCTTTTTTCATTCTCCACTTCCAGTTATTTCCAACTGTCGACGGCGTATTCATTCTGGCAGAATTATCCAGTCCCAGAACATCCTGTACCTGGAAAACCGCAATAGCTGCCACACTGGCGTAAGCCGCACGCAATACCGCTTTTGGTATATCCGCTTTGTTGTCAACGCCCAGATACTTAAATGCATATTTCAGTTCTTTTGTCTTCTTTCCCATAAAGAAACCTGCTACCGTTTCATTGTCATGGGTTCCGCCGTATACCAGTGAATTTGGTTTATAATTATGCGGAAGATGTGTATTTTCCGGTGTTCCGTCAAATGCAAACTCTATAATATTCATTCCCGGATAACCCGTTTCCGCTAACAGATCCCGTACCGGCTGACTGACGATACCAAGGTCTTCTGCAATTATTTTTGCATCTCCAATGGCGCTGTCGATGGCATCCGTAAGTTTCTTACCCGGTCCGATTCTCCAGACACCTTCTTTTGCGTTTGTACAGCTTGCTTCTATGGAATAATAATTCACAACGCCTATAAAATGGTCAATTCGAATGTAATCGTATAGCTTGGAATTGCTTGCCATTCTCTGTTTCCACCATTCAAATCCGCTTTCTTCCATCTTATCCCATCTATATAAAGGATTTCCCCAGAGTTGTCCATCTGCTGAAAAAGCATCCGGTGGTACTCCGGCCACATTAATCGGCTCACAATCTTCATCTAATTCAAATAATTCCTTATGCGCCCAAACATCAGCACTATCCATAGCAACATAAATCGGAATATCTCCAATCATTTCAATGCCGCTTTCGTTGGCATAGCTTCTTAAATTATTCCACTGTTCAAAAAATTTATACTGACAGAATTTCCAAAACTCAATATCCTCAGCCAGTTCATCCTGATATCTCTTTAACGCTTCCGGCTCACGAAGCTTAATGTCTCTGTCCCATTCCTGCCAGCCGCGGCTTTCAAAACTGAATTTAACTGCCATATATAAACTGTAATCATCCAGCCAGTACTGGTTCTGCTCTAAAAACTGACGATACTCGGAAGAATCTTTATGCTCACTGTTTTCAAATGCGATTCTCAGTATTTGAAATCTTGATTCATAAATTGTTGCATAATCAATATATTCTTCATTATCCCCCCAAGGGAATTTTTTAATCTGTGCTTTTGTAATCAATCCTTCCTTTACCAGATAATCCAAATCAATAAAATAAGGATTCCCTGCAAATGCTGAAAAAGACTGATATGGACTGTCACCGTAACTGGTTGGTCCAACCGGAAGCACCTGCCAATACTTTTGACCGGCTTTTACTAAAAAATCGACAAACTTATATGCCGCATCGCCCAACGTGCCAATTCCATATGGTGAAGGCAGACTGCTTATTGGTAATAACAAGCCTGCGCCGCGTTCGAGCTTTTTCTCTGATGTTTGATTCTTGTCAGCCATGATTTCACCTCATCCTCGAATTTAGTTCCAACTACTAGTACATTTTACCATTTCGTATATATGGCGTCAAGTAACTAAAATCGATATTTAATTGTTTTTTACTTAATTTTATTTATTTTCGTTAATTTTCGAAAAACCACGAAAATTTTCTTGCTATAATTCGACATTTCTGATATATTAGTGTCGAATGTTTTTATCCGGAAAGGAGTCTGATTATGGCAACGATTAAAGATATTGCTGACCACCTGGGAATTGCAGTAAGTACCGTTTCCAAAGGATTGAATAATGCCAGCGACATCAGTGATGAAACCAGGCAAATGGTACTGGATACCGCAATTGAGCTGGGATATACCCCAAAAAGAAAGAAAACCCTGATCAATAATACCGCAGAACGAAAAGTCTGTGTCTTTATAGAAAACATGGATTATGAAAACCGCGATGCTTTTGGCTATGATCTGATACAGGGATTCAGACAATCGGCGGCCATTCGCAACTGGCAGACGGATATTATTCCCTCTAATCTCAATGCCCAGAGTACAAGCCAGTATGATAAGTTTCTGCTGACCAACCGTTACAGCGGAGCCTTCCTGATCGGATTTTCCATGCATAACGATTACAACGTCCAGATTTCCAGAACCAGATTTCCAACTGTTCTGTTTGACAATTATATCCAGACCAATCCCAAGGTCGGTTATGTGGGCACCGATTGTTATGAAGGACTGAATCTGGCTGTCACTCATTTATTTGAGCTTGGCCATCGAAAAATAGCCTTTCTGAACGGCGCCAAAAACAGTATGGTATCCTATGAGCGTACTCAGGCATTTGAAACCGTAATGAAAGAATTAAATCTGAAAATCTATCCTGCTCTGTTTGAGTATGGATATTATGTGCCGGATTGTGCCAAGTACCACGTTCCAAAGTTTATTGATAACGGCGCAACTGCCATTATATGTGCCAGCGACTTAATCGCGTCCGGCGCCATATCCGAGGTTACAAAGCGAGGGCTTCGCGTTCCCGAAGATATCAGTATTATCGGCTTTGATGACCTGCCGTTCTGTGCAAATCTGACACCCCCGCTTACTACCATCCGGCAGGACCGCCAGAATCTTGGCCGCAGCGCTTTCACCCTGCTGGACTGCCTGATTAATAATATTCCTGTCAGTAAATTTCTCCTTCGGCCGGAATTAATTGTTCGTGAAAGTACCTGCAGATGTCAAAACTGAATATTCTTTAAAACCATACATGACTGTGCCTGAACCTCAACGGTACAGTCATTTTCATCATAAATCGTTGCGGAAACCGGTTTACAGTCTGCTGCCTGTTCATTGATATAACACTGATATTTCTTCCCTTCAAATATGCCATTCAATTTTTCTTCTTTAACAAACAGAGCATTTAAATTTATCTCAACCGTTTTTTCATCTGCATTGAACACAACAATCATTATTTCATCATTCCGGACTGCTTTAAAGCAGATCACCAGTTCATTTCCTGTTTCCGCAAACAAATAAGCCTTTCTTATTTCTGCCGGGTCAGTCATATGCAATACTCTTGTGTTTTTACGAAATGCTGTCAATCCTTTGTAATACCGGTATACATTTTGATATTCCGGTTGCAGCAGTGTCTCCCACTTGATGGAATTAACATCGTCTCCATCCCGGACGCTGTCACTGACAAATTCCCCCTGTTGATTCATCTTTGTTCTTAACAGCTCTTCTCCTGCATGAAGAAGCGGAATTCCCTGAGACAGCATAACTATTGCAATTGCCAGCTTATTCTGCCGGATTCTTTCCTCCATGTCAATTTCCTTATTACATAAGGCAATTTTATCAAATAACGTATAATTATCATGACAGGAAGTATAATTAATTACTTGTTCCGGATAATCTGCCCACTCTGGTAATCCCATCAAAGATATTTTTATTGCTTCCACACAATCCTGATTTCCGGAAATATAGCCCTTTTCCGTTTCTTCAAATACACTTCCTTTAATGGCATCTCTGAGATTATCACTAAACATTGCAACCCGGTCCATCTCACTTACATGTTCCTGTGTTGCCAGAACCATGTTTTTCTTTGTCAATACAGTCTGCAGTTTCCAGCCTTCCCCATAAATAAGAATATTCGGTCTGATATTATCCAGTCCCTTCCTGATTTCCTGCATGGTTTCCGTATCCAGCAGTCCCAGTAAGTCAAAACGAAATCCGTCAATATGGTATTCTTTTGCCCAATACAGAACCGAATCCACAATATATTTTCGAACCATGCTTCTTTCCGATGCAGTATCATTTCCGCATTCCGAACCATTCGATAGTACTCCGTCTGCACCTATGCGGTAAAAATAACCCGGAACCATCTTGTTAAAACAGAACTCTTCATTATATGTATGATTATAAACCACATCCATAACCACACTGATTCCATTTTGATGCAACTGACAGATTGTCTGCTTTAATTCCCTGATTCTCACATCTCCATCATAAGGGTTTGTAGAATAGGAACCCTCCGGAACATTATAATTAACTGGGTCATATCCCCAGTTATATTTATTCTCATCATACGATTGGCTTTCATCAATAGAACCATAATCATAAAAAGGCAGAAGATGAAGATGGGTAATTCCCAAATCCTTAATATGGTCTAAACCTGTCTTAAACTTTTCCATTCCGTCTGTAATATATGTACCATTTTCAATCAGCCCTAAAAACTTTCCCCTGTTTTTTATGCCTGATTTTAAATCAGCCGATAAATCTCTGATATGCAGCTCATAGATTACCATATCATTCCATGCCATAGACTGATTCGGATTCCGGTCTGTATCCCAACCCTCCGGATTCGTTTCCGTTAAATCAATAAACATAGCCTTTTTCCCGTTTACACCAACTGCCCTTGCATATGGGTCGCACGCAGTAACTTCGGCTTTTGAACCATTTTTCGGAATATTCTCAAATACAATTGTAAAATCATAGTATTTGTTTAAATATCCGGATGCCTCTAAAGCAATCTGCCATATTCCTTTTTCCCTGCGAACCATTTGAATCCGTTCCACATTTATACTGTTTTCTTCACCGGATAAATAGATATTTAATTCCATCTGTGCCGCAAACGGGGACCAGCATTTTAATACAATATTCTCTCCTTCCAACCGCATACCCAAATCATCTGCGTCATAGGTAAACATTTCTTCAAAATCTTTTGTAGAATATTTCACAAGCCAGTCGCTTACATATAATTGTTTAATATTCATTACAGCCTTTTTCCTTTCCATTAATATTATATAAGTAAATACACTTACCAAATTCATTACCTCTATAATATCTTATCAATCCCATAATTTCAATACATAATAAGTATATATTTTTTTATAAAAAAAGAGAAACAGAAAACTGTTTCTCTTTTTTAGAAAATATGGAAAATTATACAATTGAATCCTTTTTCTTTCCAAAAACCGTAAAGCACAATGCAGCAACAACAAGTAATACTACTATATCTGCCACAATTACCGTTCCGGTAGATGCCGAATAATCAGCATTTGGATCATCAGATTCTACTTCATCAGCAGAATTTGAAGCAGATCCTGTCGCCTGTTCACCAGAAGGCTGTGCCTCTGTTGCCGGAGGTGCTACATCCTGCGGTGCATTTGTAGCCTGTTCATTATTTCCCGCAAGTTCAGTTGTATACTCTTTCACACCGGATGTAAGATAGACATCAATAACATCACCTGTTAGTACAGTTAAATCAAGTTCTCTGTCTTCATCAACATCCTTTGTCCAGTTTGCTCCTTTTACAATAAAGCCAACTTTCTGTGTATCTGCACTGCAGATATACTCTGAAATTGCTTCGCTACCGTCTTCAGCCACTTGAAATTCATAGCCTTTTCCATTCTCATTCTCATTCCATATCCACATCGTCCAATCATCATATACTTTGTCCGGACGTGTATAATGGAACCGAATTGTTTTTTCACCATCAGCATATGCCTTAACCATATTAACATCTGCTAAGACCAAAGAACTCAGCAATAATGCCAATGATAAAACTATGACTTTAACTCTACTTTTCATAGTTATCTCCTTTAACTTTAACCCATTACCTTTTTATTAGTTTGTCTTTTTCTTTCCCAACACAATGCTGGCAATTACACTTATTACTGATAATGCAAGAACTACAAATAAAATTGTAGATAATGGTGAATCGCCTGTTGAAGGTGACTCATTGGAAGCTGTTGGTGCCGGAGTTGTTGTGTCGTTTGTATTATCTGTTGTCGGAGTGTCGGTCTGAACATCATCTGATAACTTCACAGCACCTTTTACAAGTATCATAGTTGATACAGCGTTAACATCAACGGAACCGGTTGCAGTACCAAGAACTTCTGTACCTGCTTTTTCTCCGTTAACACAAATCTTCCATTCACCTTCCGGTAAATCAACCTTTGCAGCTTCTGCACTCGGATTGAATACTACAATAATGCCATCAGCTATTTCACCGTTTGCTTCTCCGCTAAGTTCATATGCGATAACATTCTGATCATTGCTTCCATTCATAAATACATTCATGTATTTGCTGATATCAGAACTTGAAGACATTCTCAATGCTGCATGATTCATTCTGAATTCTATCAGTCCCTTGTAATAATCATGTACATCAGCATATTCTGCCTTATTTAAATCATCCCACTTGATAGCATTTAAGCTGCTTGGTGACGCATAACTGTTATGATCAAATGTTCCATCTGCTTTTTCTTTTGTTCTGAGTATTTCTTCACCTGCCTGGAAGAACGGAACACCCTGAGAGGTTATAACAATTGCAGAAGCAATTTTATTCATAGCAACCAGCTCTGCCAATGATGCATCCGGACAGGTTAACTGTAACTTATCAAATAATGTATGATTGTCATGGCAAGATACATAGTTGATTACCTGTGTCGGTTCAATTGCCCAAACAGGACCTCCCATAAGACTTACCAGTAAAGCACCTGCTTTAGCCGGATATCCGTTAATATAACCAGCATCTGTCTCTCCAAACACACTTCCCTTAACATCATCTCTCATGGAATCATTAAAATATCCAAATCCCGGTGTTAAATATGCACTTCCCTGTGTTGCAAGTGAATAACCTTCTTTTGTCACAGGAGTTGCAATTGACCATCCTTCACCGTATAAAAGAATAGAAGGATCGATTGCGTGAAGTTCTTCAACAATTTCGTTAATCGTTTCTGTATCGATCAATCCAACCAAGTCAAATCTGAAACCATCGATATGGTATTCTTTTGCCCAGTATACAACTGATTCAACAATATATTTCTTAACCATTGCACGCTCAGATGCAACATCATTACCACATCCTGAACCGTTTCCGCCCGGTCTGTGGAAATATCCAGGTACCAGTAAATTAAAGCTGAAATCAGAAGAAGAGTATGTATGATTATATACAACGTCCATTACTACACTGATTCCGTTGTCATGTAATGACTTAACCATCTGCTTATACTCGTTAACTCTTACTGCACCATTGTAAGGATCTGTTGAGTAAGAACCTTCCGGTATATTGTAGTTCTTAGGATCATATCCCCAGTTAAACTGGTCTGCATCACTTGCTTCATTAACAGTCGCATAATCATATGACGGTAAAATATGAACATGTGTAACTCCCAAGTCTTTCAGATAATCAACACCAGTTGATTTTCCTTCTGAGTTCTTTGTTCCTGTCTCTGTGAATGCAAGATACTTACCAACATTCTTAATTCCCGAACTTGTATCATAAGAAAAATCTCTTACATGTAACTCATAAATTACTGCATCTGTATAAGTCTTTCCTGAATTTGGATTCTTGTCTGCATCCCATCCTTCCGGATCAGTAGAATCCAAATCGATTACCATACCTCTGTCACCGTTAACTCCGGCTGTTCTTGCGTATGGATCAATCGTTTCATTAACACTACCGCCAACATTAGCTGTATATGTATAATAAGTTCCGTTTAAATCTCCATCAACGGTAACTTCCCATACACCTTTTTCACCTAATGTCATTTCAACAGACTTAATTAAATCGTTTGTACCTTTTCTTCCTGATTCGTAAAGGTTCACACTAACTGCTTCTGCCGTCGGAGCCCATACCTTGAAAGTTGTTGAAGCTGCTGACCATACAGCACCCAAATCATCACCATCGTAAGTATATTCTGACTCAAATTCCTCTGTTGAATAATAGTCAGGCATAGTGATATCATATGCGTTTCCATCAAATGTTAACTTATATGCCTTTGTATAATCCAACTCTGCTGCCATTGTAAGTACTACAGACAATCCGTCTGCTGATACGGAAGCGATTTCCAATTCTTCTTCTGAAGAATTCAGCACTTTAAATGCTGTATTTAAATCTCCTTCCGGTTCTGCTGTCAGTTCCACTTTTACAGTAGTTCTGTCAGCTGCTACTGCAGATTTAACTTTGCAGCCTAATACAGCACCGCTGAAATCAATTTCTGGTTCTGCAACACCTGATTTCAAAAATACTTCTACATTTCCGGATATAACGGCTGACAAATCAATAAAACGATCGGAATCAATATCCTTTTCCAGCCATTCGCCTAATCTGACAATGTAGCCCAGTTCAGATGTTCCTGTTTCGGCTGCATAATCCAAGTATGCACCAAAATCATCAGTTCCTGTAAACTCATTTGCTGTACCGTCTCCGGCGCCCCAAATCCACATATTCCAATCTGTGTAATCCCCATCTGTTCTCTGGTAATGGAATCTGACTGTTATGCCTTCGTCAGCTTCTACAACCTGTATGTCTGATACAGATACGAATATAGAAGAAAGAACCATTACAAGAGCCATAAATAAAGCTTGAATTCTTTTTTTCATGTTGTCCTCCTTAATTTTTATGGTTGATATATATTGTAACATAATAATTTTATTTTTGAAAGAGATTTTAAGCAAATTATACAAAGAAAATTATGTCATATTAAAATCAATTTGGATATTTTATTAAAATCACCGTCAGGAATTATATATTTTGCTTCCACTTTATCTAAATCCGTATCATCCGGGGATATATTGGAATGTATATATAAGCTGTCCAATCCCGCATTTGCCGAGCCCCGAATATCTGATATCCAGTCATTTCCAATCATAATTGTTTCGCTTTTTTTTAATTTGTAACGCTCTATTACCACATCAAAAAATTGACCGGAAGGTTTTTTACAGCCTTCTTCGGAAGAATATACCACCCCGTCAAAATACCGGTTCAGTTTTAACATTCTGAATTCATTATCGGTAAAAACTTTTTGTGCATTTGACAGCAAATATACTTTTTTGTTTTTCTTTTTCAGAAGTTGAAGAAATTCCTCCACTCCGTCATACAGTCTGATATATTTTGTGGAAATAATCCTGAAAAACCGGGCCGTGACTTCCGCTGTCTCCATGCTGACCTGTACGCCTTTGTCCGAAAATAATTTTTGAAAAACAAATTCCACTTTTATTTCCGGATAATCGCAGTTCTTAATTTTTTCCTCTTCCTCTTTACAAATATACTCATATTTATTCTTTAATTCTTTCCATTCGTAATCAGCTCCGTAAAAGGCATAAAACTCCTGCAGTTTTTTCCATAAATAACTTTTCCCTTCGTTGGTATTAATATCAACCAGTGTTCCATAAAGATCAAATACATAGTTATTATACATAATCTACCTCTTTTCCTGTTTTCTGTATAAAACAAAAAAGAACAGACACCAGTCACCTGATTCCTGTTCTTTCCCTGTACCTTCAAAA
>CAJTXN010000017.1 GCA_910583605.1 uncultured Lachnospiraceae bacterium | reverse complement strand
GCTCCGTTGAAATGTGAAACGCTGCATTGGATTTATGCAAAAATAACTTCCCCTTGCACAAGCATGTATGTTATTTATTCTTCCTGTCCGTTCTGTATTAAAACAAAAACTTGAAAGAAACTAAACGCGGCAGCAATAAATTTTCTATTTTTTGAATCATAATTATTTTAAATATTAAATATTTTTACCTATTATTATCTATTGGCCAAATAATTTTATTTTTCCAAGTACAACTTCCCATTTGTCGCTCGCCATGACCTCCCGATAACTGTGATTTTTCACAAATCTTTCGTCTCTGCGTCTTATGCGTCTGGCTCTGTGATGATGTGTTGTTCTGCTCGACAAATGGGAAGTTATCGCTTTCTGATAATCCAATCGTCATCTTGAGTTTTCCTTTCTGCATAGTAACCGCAAGGCATATCCTTTAAGGTACTAACAGAGTTATCTAAATCAAAAACCCATTTTAAAGATACTAACTTTGCTTCATCTGTTTCATGTGTTTCCCCGCATAGAAATTGCCACATTCCGTCATCTTCATCATGTGATACATATAGAATAGGTGCCTGACGCTCCAATATATGGCAACAGATAATCGTAGCAGTATTGGGTGAATCATAAAATGGAAATTCCATGTCTGTTCCTCCTTTCAAACTTCGATTTCTCAGTTTGACTTTTTTCCTATTATACACAAAAACATAGAATTTTCCTATTATACACAAAAACATAGAATTTTTCAATTCACAAACTGTCGTTGCTTAAGTTTGAATGGGAATTTCATTTTCTGCAGAGGATTTAATCAGTGCAGACAGGTTTGATATAAATAAAGCTGCATACAGTTCCTGGCGAATTGCCTGGGGATTTTTCCCGGAAAAATTCTCCAACCGTACCCTTGTTTTAAGTTCCCCATACTTAGTCTCTATTGACCATCTTTTGTGGTAAAGGTACTGATGGTAGTGCATATCCTGATGTTCTTCAAAAAGATTGCTGACAAGTATATGCGGCTCTTCCCCAGAGGTGTCTTTTATTACGCGCAGGCTGACTGTTCTGTCTTTGTGGATGTCTGATACGCTATGCTCTCCGTCAGGGCATTCATTGACACATGAGAGAAAGGAATGCGTACACCGAATCAGGTAAAAAAAACCTTATCCTCAAGTTCGTATATCAGCTCTCTAGATGGATAGCCACGGTCAAACAGGATTAAGTTTTTGTATCCTTTGCCATTTATGAGTGCCTCTGATGAGAGAAGTTTGTTGGCATGTTCCCTTTCGCCAACGGATATTCCCGTAAATACAGCATCCACAATCAGGTCATTCGTAACATCATATAATGCTGTCAGTCTCGTGGAAGGATAAGAGTGCTGATTGCCACCTTTTAAGCCAAATTCAGTCTCGTTGTTTTTGTTGTGGTCAACGGCAATTTCGGAACCGTCAACGGCAAATACACGGTATCCATCCCATGTCCTGGGATGGTTTGTGAACCGGAACAGGTCGGTCGATAAATTAAAAATATCTTCAAAAGCAAGCGGTGATATTTTATAGCGCGCTTTTGAAAAAGCCTGTTTGGAAATGGAAAAGTTTTTTTACAGAAAAACAAATCTAGTTCTGTAGTCAGTGACTTTTGCGGCATACTCAGCACAAAATACATTATGTCCTGGAATGAAAGCTTTCTGTTTCTTGTAAAGGCAGTTTTTTTGAGACAGTGCTTTTCTTTAAACGAAGCAGAAGCAATAAGGTCTTTAACATTTTTAATAAGCTTACAGATGCTGTTTTTCTTGAACATATGGATACCTCGCAATCAACAAGATAATTAATTGTGGGGCAACATTTTTCGGCGTACCTGTCAAGTGTTTTTATTAAATTTTTTGAATTTTTTCTGTTGTGTAAGAAGGAGTAACTATGGCTTAAGTTGACGACATTGCTGCCCCCATACACTGACATGCCTTTCTTTTTCGGCAGGTAAGTCAAGCGCAGGTAAATGATAATCGCCAGTCCTTATATATGTCCCGCCCATCTGCTCGAATAATGTCTTTTCCATAGTCCTAACCCTCCATAATTTTATTTTTTGGTTAGTTGTTGACTGCTTTAATAAGCACATTATCAACCGCTAAGTATTATTTTGAACTTTGCATTACCTTTCTACATTGTAGCAAAGAAAATTATATTTTACGAATGTGTGATTAAATTTTCATATAGAGAAAGCCAGCGAGAAAAGCATTCCTATTTTTACGCTGGCTTTTGCCTTTGCTATCGCCCATAAGCTGTATTCCAATTATGTTTTCAAATTATCTCCTTATGTGGTGACAGCCTTTGCGGTTTTTCTTTTGTCGTTTTTTATCGGAATGTGCCGCAGGGCTGTTTCCGCTGTTGGCTGCCGTTCACCGCCTTTATTGAAACCATATATCCAAGAAGCCTATGAGTAGGCAAAGGAGAAATTTAAGAAACGCAGGAAGTAATTCTGAAGATTGAAAATGAAATAAGCACATAGATGGAAGAATAGAATGTCAGCCAATGGACAAGGCTGACTGCCGCCGAACGTATGCTGCCATTTTCGGCTGGCGTATGGCAGCATGGTTTTGAATCCCAAAGCCGTTACATAGCATTGCGAATCCGAGCAGGAGAAATCTCTCCTGTCCTTCGTGGTGCAGTGTAGCGGCTTTTTTCATTTATCCAAAAGTCAAGAGAAACCGAATCCAGAACGGAGGTGGAAAGGACATAGGATTTTCTTTTCGGCGGGTAAGACAGGTATGGAAGAATGCCACTGCACAGGAAATAGGGTTCCCGAAAAGTCGCTAGACTTTTGGGAGAAGGAGGAGCAGTGAAGTGAGTGATTTTCCGTGCCTGCACGGAAAAGAGCGATACGGAACTTGTGACGACGCGTCCACAGAGATAGCGAGCATCGGATTGTGTCAGCCACAATCCACAGCCTAAAGGCGTGTGGACTTCACTCAGGGGACGTCTCCGCTCCGCTGCGGTCCGCGCTGAACAGACGTCCACTGGACGTCTAGCGCCCCCTGTTTACGCCGAAGAAAGGAATTTAAGACTGGAGGATTAAGGAGAATGAACAGAGAAAAATCAGAAAAGGACGTGCGGAATGTCCCGATTACCGTCCGATTGAACGAGGAAGAACATGAAAAATTAAAGCAGTGCGCCGCCGCTTGCGGTCTGTCCGCAGCAGAATTTATGCGCCAGTTATGCAAGGGAAACTCCCCGCAGCCAAAGCCTAAAACCGAGTTTTGGGAACTGTTAAACAAGCTCTATGAAGTGCATGACGCTTTCAAAAAGTGTGTTCCTTACTATCCAACCGCCGCTGAAATCTGTAAGGAGATTGAGGATTTTATCTTAGAATTACAACAGAAAACAACTCTCCCACAACGGTTTAGCGTAGAAGAATTGACGGAACAGGGGGCAGTCTGATATGGCGGTAACAAGCCTATGGCATATCAAAGGGAGCATAAAAGACTTGATTGACTATATAGAAAATCCAGAAAAGACTATGCCAAATCAAGATATGCAGGATTTTTTTGACGTGTTCTCCTATGTGAAAAATCAGGACGAACGTAAATGTGATGAAAGCAAACACCCACAAATACTCTGTATCAGCAATGTGCCGGGTTCTACAGGTAAACCGGAGTACTTATTATTATGAAGCAAAGCAGAGTTCCGATGAAACCGGGCTTTCCACTGAAATCACTGAAATTTTTAAAACCAGCCGTAATAATTACGGCACACGCAAAATAAAGAAGGAGTTGATGAAAACCGGAAAACAGGTATCCGGATGCCGGATTGGGCGGATTTTCCGATAAAGAGCTTTTCCTCTCTGCACATAACAGCCACGACTTGTCCATTATTGGTTTACTGGCAGGGTAGCCGTTCCCGGCAAAAAACACGCCTTTAGAGCTGCTTGTAGCAAGGCTCTTTTCCTTAAAAGTAGTAAATTGGTAGTAAATTCAGCTTGAAATCCTGCGTGTATGACCGTAAATCAAGGCTTTTTTGAGATAATCAACCATTTGTAATTATAAGATGATAAAAAAACAGATGTTATGAAACCTGTGAAATGCAGTTATCAAAACATCTGTTTTTAGTTTGAAAATATTTTATTTAGTAATTAGTATCGGAAGCTTGTATTCTAATAATTCGGAGCATCCTGCAATACATCCGTATTGATTACTTCGCCGCTCATTACCTGATTAATCAGCACTTTTGCATTCTGGATATAGGTTTCGTTGGGCTGCATGACCCAGGCTTTAAACCGTGGGGCAGAATAGGTGGTCTGGTGATCTCCCGGGCCGTTTACACTGTAGGACACCACATTCCAGGAAGGCATTTTATCCAGCTGAAGTTTAACAAGCGAAGAAATATCTCCGGCGGACAGACTGGTTTCAAAGCTTCCTTCCAGACCGGACATCAGTCCGGAGTAGTTGTTTAAGATGGCAGAAGAAGCCATTTTGTTGATCACTGCGGTAATGACCGCCATCTGGTTTCGACCCCGCTGGCGGTCGCCGTCTGCAAAGGCATATCGTTCTCTGGCAAAGCCCAGGGCCTCCTTACCGTTGAGATAATTATCGCCGACGGTAATATGGTCACCGCCGTGGGTGGTGACAAAATCATAATCCGAATGAACCGTAATACCTCCCAGTGCATCGATTACTTCCGTAAAACCGGTAAAGTTCACTTTGAAATAATAATTGATATTAATGTCGTATAGCATATCCAGCGTTCCCATGGAACAATCCACGCCATACCGGCCGGCATGGGTTAATTTATCCCTGACGCCGCCGGATACCGTGGTCGGTACATAATAATCCCTCGGCGTTGACAGAAGCAGGATCTGATAGGTTACAGGATTTACAACGGCAATGATATTAACATCGCTGCGGCTGGTAGTGGATATGGAACCGGCCACGTCTATACCGCTGAGATAAATCATAAACGGTTCTTTTACAACATTTGTAGAAGTATCTCTGTCGATCTGCGTTATGATTTTTTTTGAGGATAGTTTTTTCGTATCTGTGGTAAAATACATATAAGGATAAGAACCGTCACCATTTTGAATATCCTCTATAGTGGAAACAAATGCCTCATTTAAGATCATCGACTGGATATTACCGGAATATAAGGCTTCAGCAAGAGACTGGGTGTCGCTGAATTCAGTGACCGTAATGGAAGTACCCAGATCGTTGTTTATATCCGTAATGGTTTTATCCGTATTTTCCCGGTCCAGAGAGGATAATATACCGAAGTTATATGTGGCGGCATCGGCAAGGGATTCCGCCGGATCCGAGGCCATGACATATACGGAAATGATGTCGGTCTTCTTGTCCGCTCCCGTAATGGAATCCAGTACTCCGTTGGCGCGGAATAACATTCCGGTGGCAATCGCAAACAAGACGGAAAATATTAAAGATAAGATTTTTCCAAAGGTCCGGAATTTTTTGGAGTGCTGGGTAAAAATAATATAAATGATAAGCAGCAGCAATACGCCGGTAACCGGAAAAAAGTATTTTGCAGGAATCATATTGAGGTAAATCAGGATTCCCAGCAACATGGCAGTTATCACAAACTGGACGGCAGCAAGAATAAATCCTAGTTTTTTGCTTTTGAGAAACTTGATCAGTTGTTTCTTAAATGGTTTTTTCATTATATAAGGAACCTCTTTTCGTTTTGATGTATGTGTTGGTAACAGTAACGCCCTGAATTAAATTTATTTAACCAGTGTATTATACTACACAAAGGACTAAAAACCAATATATCAAATAAAAAATTTCTCTAAAGTGTTTACGTTGACATATAAATGTGGTATAAATTAAGGTATATAAATCTTTCAATATATATAGTTCATTATATATGATTGAAAGATTTGAGGGTATAGCAATTATAAAATTTTCAGATATAAATACGAAACATGAGGAAAGGCAGAAATACACATACATGTATCAAAATAAAGAAAAAGTAAGAAATTTAGCTATTTTTATTATAGATACTCTCAGTGTGATTATCAGTTATGGACTGGCCACATATACGTGGCTGAAGGTTTATAAAGGCATACAGGTAATTTCAAGGGAAGATGTTTTAAATGATATCGGGCTGATATTGTTTTCTTTTCTTGGTACAATATTGTTTTTTAATGTCAATAAAGAATTTAATAAGCGGGGCGTTTTTGCCGAGTTTATGCATTGCATTAAAATGAATCTTTTGTTTGCGGCAGTGGCTTCCATTCTGTTGGTGTTTAAAGGAGAAACCGGCAATATTTCCCGGGGAGTATTTTTTTCCACAGTATTTTTTAACATTCTGTTTATGTGTCTTGGGCATTGTATGTTCCGGTATTATCTGGTTGCGGTATATAAAAAACGAAAGGGAAATACCCAGATGTTCATTATTACCACTGAGGACCGGGCGGAGTCTATGCTGGACAGGCTTTTGAAGAAGAATGAATGGAACAATATGGTACGTGCCGTTGCGATTATAGATGCGGAAATGCATGGTGAGGTTATCCGGGGAGTTCCCGTAGTCGCGAATTTTTATGATATGATAGATTATATCAAAAAGGAACCGATTGATGATGTGTTTATCAATGTACCGTATCATACCGGAAGGTCTTTACGTGATATTATCATGCAGATAGAGAATATGGGCATTACGGTTCATCTGAATATAGAAGTATTGGAAAATTTTGACGGATTTGATAAGACCGTAACAATGCTGGGAGATATTCCGGTCATTACTTTTGCAAATACATTTTTTGATTATAATAAGTTAATAATAAAGAGAGCAATGGATATTGCCGGCGCTATAATCGGACTGGCTTTTACCGGAATTATTACCATATTTCTGGCGCCTCCGTTACTGCTGGAATCCAAAGGTCCGTTATTTTTTAAACAGCGAAGGGTGGGAAAGAACGGACGTTATTTTGATATGTATAAATTCCGTTCCATGTATTCCGATGCAGAAGAACGAAAACAGGAACTGATGTCTAAAAACGAAATGAATGGTCTGATGTTTAAGATGACTGATGATCCAAGGATTACCAAAGTCGGAAAATTTATTCGTAAGACAAGTATTGATGAAATGCCACAGTTCTGGAATGTTCTGAAGGGCGAAATGAGTCTTGTGGGAACCAGACCGCCGACAGTTGATGAATTTAAAAAATACGAAGGTTATCATAAAAGGAGACTCAGTACCAAACCGGGTATAACAGGAATGTGGCAGGTAAGCGGAAGAAACGATATTGAAGATTTTGAAGAAGTTGTTAAACTGGATTTGGAATATATTGATAATTGGTGTCTTGCTCTTGATATCAAAATCATTTTAAAGACTATCGGCATTGTTTTCGCAAGAAAGGGTGCAAAATAGTTAATTTACTTTGGAAAGGACAGCCCTTGGAAGTACAAAGGGTTAAAATGGTATTGTTATGCAGCATGTTTTTATAATAGGTTCGAAGGGAATACCTGCAAAATATGGCGGGTTTGAAACCTTTGTCGATAATCTGACAGCCAAGCAGACAAATAAAAATATTGAATATCATGTTGCCTGCATGGGAGACAACAGGGAAGAGTTTGCTTATAATAATTCTCATTGCTTTAATATCAAAGTTCCGCCGATTGGGGCAGCAAAGGCTGTATATTATGATCTGGCGGCTTTCCGGTATTGTCTGAAATATATCAGAAGGAATCATATCGAGCATCCGATCATCTATGTTCTGGCTTGCAGGATTGGTCCGTTTATCGGATATCTGAAAAAACAGCTGGAGCTGTTAGGCGGTCACCTGTTTGTAAATCCCGACGGGCATGAATGGAAACGCTCCAAGTGGAATTTTCTGATAAAAAAATACTGGAAAATCTCAGAAAAGTATATGGTGAAACATGCAGAACTTCTGATTTGTGATTCAAAAAATATTGAAAGATATATTAAGAAAGATTATAAAAAGTTCAGTCCGAAAACCACATATATTGCATATGGAGCTGAAATCGAAGCCTCTGTACTGAAGAATGATAATGAGAAATTTCTTCGCTGGTGTCGGGATAAGAAGGTTGCTTCCAATGGATATTATCTGGTAGTAGGCAGATTTGTTCCTGAAAATAATTATGAAGTAATGATAACGGAGTTTATGAAGAGCCGGACAACGAAAGATCTTGTATTAATAACCAATATCGAGCATAACAGGTTTTACAATGAGCTTAAGGGAAAAACCGGATTTGACCGGGATTCCAGAATAAAATTTGTGGGAACCGTATATGATAAGGAATTGCTGAAGAAAATCAGGGAACAGGCATACGGCTATATTCACGGACATGAAGTAGGCGGAACAAATCCTTCTCTTTTGGAGTCATTGGCTGCCACGGATATGAATATTCTTGTAAAGGTAGGATTTAACCGCGAGGTAGGAGAAGAAGGGGCTGTTTACTGGGGAAAGGAACCGGGAAGCCTGTCAGGAATCTTAAACAGACTGGAACATCTGCCGGAAGAAGAACGGAAAGAGTATGGAATGAGAGCAAAAGCAAGAATAAAAGAGCATTTTAGCTGGGATAAGATTGTAAGTGACTACGAGAGATTATTTCTCTCCAACAGGTAGCCGGATTTCGACATGGAGGATTCGTATGAGCAGACCAAAGGTAACGGTTATTGTGCCGGTTTTCAATACCAGGGAACGATATTTAAAAAAATGTATCTCAAGCATAACGGAACAGACATTGAAAAATATAGAAATAATAATTGTGGATGACGGTTCCGGAAAGGATACCTTTGAGGCGGTGGAAGCGGCAGCCGGAACGGATGACAGAATCAGGGCTGTTCATAAAGAGAACGGCGGTGTCTCTTCTGCAAGAAATACGGGACTGGATACTGCAGAGGGAGAATATATCTGTTTTATGGATTCCGACGACTGGATGGATAAGGACTGTCTGGAGACGGCATACCGGACGGCAGTGCGAAAAAAAGCAGATATGGTTGGCTGGCGGTTTTGCAGGGAATATGAAAAAAAACGGGAAGATATCAGAATATTTCATGGAGACGGATTAGTATATTCCGTTGAACGGAACCGGACAATCCGGGAATTTCCCATATATGATATGAGAATTATGGGATATACCACCATGAAATTATATAAAAGGGAGCTGTTTGAAGGCAGACGGTACAGGGAAGAACTGACCAACGGAGAAGATACGGAGCTGAATTTTCGTTTATATACGGAAATCCGGTATGCGGTATATATAGACAGACCGTTTTATCATTACAGGTTTGTAGCCGATTCGGCAGTCAGAGGTTATAACGAAGATTTTTTAAACAGATATAATCAGACATTGCGTGCGATAAAAGAAGATATTAAAGAAGTATTGAATACTGAAATGAAAGAGGAGTTAAAGTCTGCGTTTCTGGATTTTACTGCCATTTCATATCTGATGTTGTGTATGCATTATGTATTTAGTCCAAAAAACAAACGCGGTTACAGGGACAAGGTTCAGGAACTGAAAATGATTTCAGGAACAGTGCCGTATTCGGAAGCAATTGCGGAAGCCGGGAATTTAGCTATTCCGCTGACCAGAAAAATGGCATTAATCTGTGCAAAACACAATTTTTATTTCGGCGTTATGTGTATTGTAAAAGTTAAGTTCTTATTATATAAGTTATATGGTTAAATCCACTTCAGAATGGAGATTCTCGTATGAAAATATCAATTATCACACCGATTTATGAAGGAAACCAATATTTAAACGGATATTTGAAGAATATAAGTCTGGCAGCAGAAGAATTTATTAAAAGCATGGAAAATTCCGTAGAAGTTGTACTGGTCAATGACAGTCCCTGGGAAACACCGGAATATGACGGTTCCCTTGTACGGGGATTTCAGTTAAAGGTAATCGAAAACAGCAGGAATTTTGGAATCCATAAATCCAGGATTAACGGATATTGGGAATCCACAGGCGACTATATTTTATTTCTGGACCAGGATGATCTGTTAACAAGTGTGTCACTCCGGGCTTTGGCAAAGAGCATCGGCAGGGCGGATATTGCACTGGGAAACGGCACATTTGAAAAAAAGAAAGTGACCGAAGATATCTTCGCAAACGGCTTTTCACAGGATTTTGCAACAAAACCTTTTGTATACAAATGGATTCGGGATTTTATCGTATCTCCGGGACAATGTCTGATCAAAAAATCCTCCATACCGGAATACTGGCTGAAGCATCCGCTGAAAAATAACGGAACGGATGATTATTTTTTATGGCTTCTGATGTTTAATGCGGGTGCAGTCATGGTGAGCTGCCGGGAAATGGTTTATGTTCATAAATATACCGGAACAAATTATTCTCTGAATGATGATAAGATGTTTCTTTCCACCAGAGAAATGCTGCATTTATTGAGAAATAACCCGGATTTCTCAAGGAAGGATTTACGTCTGATCAAGAGAAGGATTTATTATAAGAGAGTGGATAGAAGCAGAAAATGGCTGTTTATGAAGGAATCACTGATGAATCTGGATATATTGGCCGTTAATGTACTGTACAGGTTAATTTGGAGAGGTTGTCTGATTCGGAAGGAAGAGGTGTAACAGTTGAAAGTATTAAAATGGCAGAAATGGCTTCTTGCAGTATTATTATTGTTATTGCCGTATCATACGATGTTTACATATGTGATAGGTGATACCGTTCCGGGAATTCGGTTCTGGAAAGAAGGCATAATTGGCATATTGTTTATACTATTTCTGATAAAAATCTTTCAGGATTACCGGCAGACAAAATGTTTGTATAAACCCAATGTATTTGAACTGATCTTGATCGTTTATATTATAATAGAGTTCATATACATAGGTATCAGCAACAATGTATATCAGGCCGCATACATCGGAAGAATCTATTTCATGCCGTTGCTGCTGGTTCCTGTGGTACGCTGTATGGAATTTTCGGAAAGTTATTTTCGCAGGCTGCTGAAACTGATAATGGCAAATACGGCTGTGTTAAGTCTCTGGGGATTGATACAGTGTCAGTTTTTAGGCGACGGATTTCTTATGAAGCTGGGCTATCCAACAACTACAAAGTGGGGACCGCTAAGGCTGAACGATGAATTTTACATTGCCAGACTTGGGAATTTTCAGAGACTGGTCAGTACCTTTGCCGCGCCGAACACCTGTGGTCTGTACCTTGCCATAGTATTACTGGTTACGTTGTTTATGTATAAGAAATTAAATATTAACCGGGTATTTGTTTCCGTGTGCGTTGCTTTTACGGCGGCAGCGCTTCTTGTTACTTTTTCCAGAACCGCATGGATTGCTGTTTGTACAGGATTAATGATATACAGTTTCAATATGATAACATGGACCGGAAAGAAGCTGTTATTAGTGTTGAAGATAGCAGGAATGATTCTTCTGGTATTTATCATTCTGGATGGAATTTTTCTTTCTTTTGAAATATCCATGGCAATTATTCATCTGGTGGTCAGCACCATAAACGGAAAGGACAGTTCCGTTAACGGACATATTGATTCACTGGTGGCTTCCGTTGAAAATATATTTATGCATCCGCTGGGAATGGGAATGGGTGAAAACGGTCCGAGAGCCCTGGTATTCATGAAGAAGCCGAATCTGACGGAGTCGGCATATTTCCTTATGACATATGAAGTGGGAATCATTGGAAGCATTGTTTATTTCGGAAGCTATGTGAAGGTCCTGTATGATAATATCCGGGAATTCCGTAGCAGGAGAAATTCCCGCAGGCTGTTTATCAGTGCGGTGATACTGATCGTAATGACCGGATTTATTTCCCTTCCGTTTGTTCAGGATTTTGAAATACTGGTATATGCATTTGCGGTTATGGCATTGCAATATAATTCTTCCGTCATTATGCATATGTATAAAGAAGAACCGGAGGAAGATAATTCTGAAAAAAGCTGTACGCAGGCGGTTATTTTGGCAGGCGGTCTTGGAACCAGACTGAAAAGCGTGGTCAATGACAGGCCGAAGCCCATGGCGCTGGTCAATGAAAAACCTTTCTTGGAATACGTGCTGGAGGAATTAAAGAAAAACGGGATTACGGATATAATTTTTGCCGTGGGATATAAAGGTTCCATGGTAGAGGATTATTTTGGCGACGGCTCCCGGGTTCAGATGAATATCCGGTATTCCTATGAAGACGGACAGCTTGGAACGGCAGGAGCTATAAAGAATGCTTCCGGGTTAATAAATGGAAAGGGCTTTTATGTACTGAACGGGGATACTTATTATAAGATTGACTATGGCAGACTGAAAGAACTGAATGAAAAAAATAACAGCATTATGACACTGGTTTTGCGCAGGGTAGAGGATATTTCACGTTACGGAAGGGCGGTTCTGGACGGTGAGAGACTGACGGCCTTTAACGAAAAGACAGAAAACAGACCGAAAAAGGAGTTAACATCAAATTTGAAAAAAAAGGGGAAAAAGAGGCCGGGCAATTCAAAAAAGAAGCCGGAAAAAATGGCAGGAACCATAAACGGCGGTATTTATTATATGACACCCCGGATATTTGATCATATTCCGGATGGAAAGGTTTCGCTGGAAAATGAGGTAATTCCGGAACTTCTGAAACAGGACTGCTTTATCAGCGGGATTGTGAATGAAGGGTACTTTATTGATATAGGTATTCCGGAGGATTATTTTAAATTTCAGCAGGACATTCTAAACCTTACGGATTCCGAATAAGAGAAAAGAGGCAGATATGATAATCAGAGGACGCGCGCCCCTTCGAATCAGTTTCGGCGGAGGCGGAACCGATGTGGCTCCGTTCTGTGTGGAAAAAGGCGGGGCAATCTTGGGAAGTACCATTAATAAGTATGCATATTGTTCCATTGTACCCAGAGAAAATGATGAAATCATTGTTCACTCTCTGGATTTTGATATGACAGTGAAATATCATGCGAAAGAAAATTATGTATATGACGGAAGTCTGGACCTGGTAAAAGCAGCATTAAAGAGAATGAATATCCGGCAGGGGTGTGAAGTTTATCTGCAGTGTGATGCCCCTCCGGGCTCCGGGCTTGGAACTTCCTCTACGGTTATGGTGGCGCTGCTGCGGGCCATGGCGAAATGGAAAGGTGAGGAGCCGGATGGTTATGCACTGGCGAATCTGGCTTATGAAGTGGAGCGGGAAGAACTTGGCATTGCCGGAGGGTTTCAGGACCAGTATGCGGCTACCTTCGGCGGATTTAATTTTATTGAATTTCATGGCAAGAATAATGTGGTGGTAAATCCGCTGCGGATAAGAAAAGAAATCATTCAGGAACTGGAATATAATCTGTTATTATGCTATACGGGAAATATTCATGTTTCGGCAAACATTATTAAAGACCAGGTCAATAATTATGAGAATAAAAATACAGATGCCATAGAAGCCATGTCCAATGTAAAAGCGCTGGCATACGCCATGAAGGATGAATTGCTGAAAGGCAATCTCCACAGTTTCGGCAGATTACTGGACTATGGATGGCAGAGTAAGAAAAAGATGAGCAGTAAGATAACCAATCCCCAAATTGACGAGTTATACGATACGGCAATCAAGGCAGGGGCATTAGGCGGAAAACTGCTGGGTGCGGGCGGCGGCGGCTATCTGTTAATGTATTGTCCGTATAATATAAAACATAAGGTGGCGGCGAAGATGGAGGAAGCAGGCGGACAGCTGGCAGACTGGAATTTTGAACTGCGGGGTTCATCTGCATGGAAAACCGATGACTCAAGATGGAACTATGAAAAGGTATCCGTAACGATTCCGGACGGAGTGTATATCTTTGACGTTTAGATACAAAAGCCGTTGCGGCGGAAAGGAATATATATGGGTGTAACAGGGAATAAGACTGTATTTTTGGACAGGGACGGTACCATTAATGTTGAAAAAAATTACCTGTTTAAGACGGAGGATTTTGAATTTATCAAAGGTTCGGACCGGGCAATCAAACTCTTAAATGACCACGGATATAAGGTGGTCGTTATAACCAATCAGGCAGGTGTGGCAAGAGGATTTTACAGTGAAAAAGAAGTGAATAAGCTTCATAAATACATTAATCAGAAATTGGAACAGATTGGCGCCCATATCGATGGTTTTTATTTTTGTCCCCATCATCCGGTAGCCGGAATCGGATTTTATAAGCGAATCTGCAACTGCAGAAAACCAAATACCGGTCTGTTTGAGAAGGCGGCACAGGATTTTAATGTAGATACAGGACATTCCTATATGATTGGAGATAATATTGCAGATATTCAGGCCGGCAATAATTTTGGCGTCCGGACCATACTGGTGTCCACCGGTTATGGAAAGAAGCTGCGGGATGAGGGCGGTGTAAAATATGATTATTATACGGCGAATCTCTTATCGGCGGTTGAGTATATTCTGGAGCGGGACAGGGAAGAATCCGATACAAAAGCTGTGGCAGATACCGGAAATACAAATGCTCATAAATATAAAATCAATAACGGCAGGATATTGGATGAACTGGAAGAACGGTATCCGGCTCTTGGTTCCTGCAGAGAGGATATTTATCAGTCATACTGCTTGCTGCGGGATATGTACCGGAAAGGCGGCAAGCTGTTAATTGCCGGAAACGGCGGAAGTGCTGCCGATGCAGAACATATCGTGGGCGAACTTATGAAAGGCTTTGTGAAAAAGAGAAAGCCGGAGAAGGAATTCTGTCAGAAACTTTGTGGTATAGACGGGGAATACGGAAAGGAGCTGGCAGAAAAACTGCAGGGTTCTCTTCCTGCCATTGCATTATCGGCACAGGAGGCCATTGCAACGGCATACCTGAATGATGTGGACGGACAATTTATCTATGCCCAGATGGTAAACGGCTACGGCACATCAGAGGATATATTCCTTGGGATTTCGACTTCCGGGAATTCGAAAAATGTTCTGCTGGCGGCCGTAACCGCTAAAGCAAAGGGAATGAAAGTAATCGCTCTAACCGGTAAAAACGGCGGAAAGCTTGAAAAATACGGGGATATCGTTATCCGTGTACCGGAGGAGGAAACCTTTAAAGTACAGGAACTACATTTACCGGTATATCATGCACTCTGCCGGATGTTGGAAGAGACATTTTTTCAACATTAATCACGATTAAAGAAAGGAATGACCGGACTGTGAATCAGAATAATAAAAAGAAAAGCATAATGGTTATTTCCTTCTGTGTACCGTATGATAATGTGGGTCATGCAGGGGGGAAAACACACAATTTTTATCTGAAGAAAATGAATGAGGTGTCGGGCTTTAAAGTGAATCTGATTTCTTTTGGTGTAGAAGCGGACAGGGAGAAGCTGGATTTAAAACAGTACGGAATCGGCAGCCGTGTATTTTTCATCGGCGGAAATAAACTGGAGAAGATTAAAAGAGGCATTGGGAATCTGACCACAAAATATAATCCCTTTGACAAACGGGGGAATATGCTGCCGAAATACTATGAAAACTGTGTAATTTCCGAGTTAAAGCGAATCAAAAGCGAAGGGCATATACCGGATATTTTTGTTTTGGAGTGGACACAGATGGTATTTCTGGCAGGCCGGATTAAATCATTATTTCCAAAGGCGAAGATTGTTGCTTCCGAGCACGACGTATCTTATCTGGGATTTTTAAGAAAATATGAATATGCGGAATCCGACAGTGAGCGGAAGAAGTTTTTCCGTTTTTATAAGAACATTAAGCGGGAAGAACTGGATGCATTAAAATATTGTGACATTGTCTGTCCTCATAATAAGAAAGATGAAAAACTGCTGATGGAAGATGGTATTCCTTCTGGGAAGATTCATCCCATTGTACCGTATTTTGATGATTATTCCGGGATTATCCGCAGACCGGTGCAAAACCGGATTATGTTTTACGGGGCAATGGCCCGGCCGGAAAATTATCTGAGCGCCATGTGGTTTATTGAGCATGTAATGCCGGCGCTGAAAAAAGACGGCGTGGAATTTGTCATTGTGGGCAGCAATCCGCCGGAATTACTGAAGCTGGCGGCAGAGAAATACAACGGGAACGCAGAAAATTCAAAAATCACCGTAACCGGATTTGTGCCTGAAGTGGACGATTATTTTGCAACTTCTATGTTTCTGGTGGCGCCGCTGGTTCTGGGAGCCGGAATCAAGGTTAAGATCATAGAGGCTATGTCAGCCGGGATGCCGGTGCTGACCAATGATATCGGTATCGAGGGAATTGATGCAGAAGACGGAAGGGATTATATCCGCTGTACAGCGCCGGGCGATTATATCAATGCCATTCATAAGATTCTTGAGGGCAGGATAGATGTTCAGGTTCTTTCCGAAAATGCGGGAAAGTTTATTAAAGACAATTTTAATCTGGAGGAATCTGCAGAAAAATATATGAATCTTCTTGGAGAATTATAGAATGTCGAAAAGTGTAACAAAGAATTATTTATATAATATGTTTTATCAGGTGCTGATATTAATAACACCTTTAATAACCACGCCGTATGTATCCAGAGTCCTGGGAGCCAGGGCGCTGGGACAGTATGCCTATACCCAGTCGGTTGTTACATACTTCATTCTGATAGGAACCGTGGGAATTGCCATGTATGGGGAACGGGAAACCGCATATATACAGGGATACGGAGAAGACAGCAGACATAAGCGTACCGTGGTATTCTGGGAAATTAATCTTCTCAGATTTATAACGGTTCTGGCAGCGCTGGCAGTTTTTTATTTTTCCTTTGTCAGCAATTCCGGTTACAGGATGCTGTATGCCATACAGATGATTGATATTGTGGCGAATATGTTTGATATCAGCTGGTTCTTTCAGGGTATGGAGGAATTTAAGAAAACCGTGTTTCGCAATATGCTGGTAAAACTGGTCTGTGTGATTTCTATCTTCCTGTTTGTACGGACAGAAGCGCATTTAAATATATATGTTCTGTGCTATTCGTTATCGCTGTTGCTGGGAAATCTGTCTCTCTGGCTGTATCTTCCAAGGTATATATCCGGGATTTCTTTTCGGGAATTAAAACTGTTTCAGCATCTGAAACCGGCATTTATATTGTTTGTACCTCAGATTGCCACACAGATTTATACGGTTCTGGATAAAACCATGCTTGGAAAACTGGCAACCGATATGAGTCAGGTGGGGTATTATGAGCAGTCCCAGAAGATAGTAAAGCTGCTGCTTACGATTATTACTTCTCTGGGGGTGGTCATGCTGCCGCGGATGGCACATATATATGCCCAAAAAGATATGAAACAGATTAACGAATATATGGACAAGTCTTTTCGCTATACGTATATGATAGCATTTCCGCTTATGCTGGGGCTGATATCGGTATCGGAACGTTTTGTTCCCATATTCTATGGAACCGGATATGAGCCGATCAAGAGTATACTGGTCTATATTTCACCAATTATATTATTTATCGGACTGAGTAATGTGCTGGGTACCCAGTATCAGATTCCCACCCACAAACAGCGGGATTATACTTTATCCGTGGTATCGGGAGCCGTTGTGAATTTTCTGCTGAATTTACTGCTGATACCGGAGTTAAATGCAGATGGTGCGGTTATTGCCACGGTGGTAGCAGAATTTGTGGTATTGTTCGTTCATTTTTATTGTGTACGAAAAGATATTGATATTAAAAACAGTCTGTTGTGTTCCAAAAATTATTTGTTTGCCGGAATTCTGATGTTTGTGGTATCTGTGGCAGTATCCTTTCTGCCTGTTGATAACAATCTTGCCGTGATGTGTCTTCAGGTGGCGGCAGGCGGAATAGTCTATTTCGGAACATTGCTGCTGTTAAAAGATAAATTATTGTTGCTTTTACTGAATAAAGTAAGAAAAGCGTGATATGCATGGATACAAGGGTGTGAACATGAAAAGTCAAGTGAAACAATCCAATAATATGTTAAAAATTTTTCTGTCCGTTATGATTCTGATAATCAGCCTGCGTTATATCGGAAAAGTCTATCAGCCCACATTGCTGGATGATGAGTTTGCTTATTTCGGCATTGCCAGATATTTTTCTGGTACTTCATGGGCTTCTGCCATGTCGTTATGTAAATATTATTCTTATGGATACAGTCTGCTGCTGGTACCCTTTGTAATGCTTATCAAAGATACGGTGCTGCTGTATCGGGCAGTTACCGCAATGAACGGAATCTTTCTGGTGGCTGCATTCTGGCTGACGGACAGTATCTTCCGGCAGGCGGCGGTTTGTTTCGGGCTTTCCGGCAAGGGAGAACTGCAGAAGAAGAACCGGAACGGAATTGCCATAGTCAGTTTTCTGATGGTCCTGCTGCCCTGCAATATGAATTACGCTGCCGTGGCATTGCCGGAATGTCTGCTGTTAATGCTGTTTGCGCTTATGGTGAAGATTATGTCGGGGCTGAACAGGAATTCCGGTTGTCTCCGTTATGGACTGCTGGGAGCAGTTATGCTCTATTCCTATATGGTACATCAGAGAATGCTGGGTGTTTTAATTGCAGCGCTGCTGGTTTTCGTGATTAAATTTATAAAAAAGCAGATTAAGCTCAGACAGTTTCTTTCTTTTACCGTTGCAGCCGGACTGCTTTTTATCCTGCATACTCTGCTGAAAACGGATATTAAGGAAAATCTCTGGTTAAACGGAATTCTGTCCGGGCAAAATGATATATCGGGAATACTGGAAAATGTCAGACAGATTTTTTCATCCATTTCTTATTTTGTAAAATTTATTGTCAGTATCTTTGGAAAATTATTTTATATGGGAAGCAGTACCTATCTTTTGGGATTTACGGGATTCATGGTATGTGTTTTACTGGTTCTTCTGGGCAAGAGCAGAAAGATATTTTCTGACAAACAAAGTGGGGAAGGGAATCCGGGAACGGAAGAAGCCGCTTACGGGATTCTGTTTCTGCTGTTGTCTTTTTTGATGGTGCTTGGAATTTCCGCTGTTTTTATGAATGTGCCGGAGAATATGGCATTTTTACTTTACGGCAGATATCTGGAGATGTTCAGTCCGTTTCTGATGGGAATGGGAATACTGGTGCTGATGGCGGAGCAAAAGAATATAAAAGCGAATTTATATATTCTGGTGTCCGGGGCAGCGGTATATGGCATTATTGGGCTTGTTGTACGTTTCTTTTCTAAACGATGGAACCTGTCCTGGCTGAATTATATCAGTACGGGACAGCTCTACCGTTATCTGATCGGAGATTCGGTACCGATTCTGAGAATCATGCTGGCAGTTTTTGCTACGGCCGGAATGATATATTTTGTACTCCGGGTAAGGAGATTTCGCGGAACAGCAGGGATTCTTCTGGCGGTGCTGATGTTTGCGTTGTTTTACCAGACGGCATATATTCCCATGCATGCGGTTAATCTGGAACTGCAGAAACAGCGGCATGAAACTTCTGATATTGCCGGTGCGATCCGGGAGTTTGTTTCCGGCGGCAAAACGGAGTCTGCTTCCGTTCTCTATTATGTGGCGGAAGAGGAACCAGATGATACGGCACAGTACCGGGATTATGTACAGTATTGGCTGGATGATATTTATCTGGAATGCGTGCCTGAAGACCATGAGACGAAGTGGGAGAATCTTATGGAAGGGACACTGGTACTGGTGTCCTGTAAGGATTCACGGGAGTTGGAATTGTTCCGGAGAAAGGAAATGAAGCAGGTATATGAAAATGAAGTCTGCCGGATGTACCGTGTGGAAACGAGGAAGTGACATACCCTTTGAGACGGCGGAATATACCTTTCCGGAGGGAAGTCTGCGGCATTTGCGGTATTAAAAAGGCTTAAAAGCGGAGAATAGATTTGGTGTAATTAAGAAAAAGGATATCGTCAGGAAACTCTCCTGATGATATCCTCTTTCTATATATTGTTAAAACACTCTATTGTACAACGCTTCTGCCTACGGAGTCGTATACCACGCCTGTCCCCTCGAACTTTTTAGGTTCATAACAGTTCCGTCCGTCAAGGATGATGGCTTTCTTCATTAACTTCCGGTAAGTTTCGGCCGGAAGGTCTTTTACTTCCTGCCATTCCGTAAAGATGAAGCAGATATCGGCATCCTTTAAGGTCTCCTCAATGGTATCACAGTAATTGATTTCATTCGGATAAAACTTTTTGTAGTTCTCTACAGCTACCGGATCCCATGCCTTAATATTGGCACCGTCATCCAGCAGTATCGGAATATTCACCAGAGACGGAGCTTCCCGGAGGTCATCAGTACCCGGTTTAAATGCGAGACCCAGTACCGCAACGTTGAGACCGGAAAGGTCTTCATAATAATTACGTGTTTTCTTGATCAGTTTAACTTTCTGGTTGTCATTTACTTCAATGGCTGCTTTTACGGTCTTAATTTCTTTATCATAGTAGTTGGATAACCAGTGAAGTGCCTTTGTATCCTTCGGGAAACAGGAACCGCCGTATCCGATACCGGCATGGAGGAACCGGTTACCGATTCTCGGGTCCATACCCATACCTTCCGCAACGGATTCAATATCGGCACCCACCAGCTCACAAAGATTTGCAATTTCATTTATATAAGAAATCTTAAGAGCAAGGAAATCATTGGAAGCATATTTAATCATTTCAGCGCTTCTGCGGTTGGTATATACAAATGGCTGCTGGAAATTCTCGTATACTTTTGTAAGAATATCCTTTGCACGCTCTGTTTCCGTACCGATGACGATACGGGCTGCTTTAAGGGTATCCCGTACTGCTGTACCCTGTGCAAGAAATTCAGGGTTGGAAGCGATATCAACGTTAATTCTGGAAGCTACCCTGGATTTGATCAATTCTTCTATCTTATCATTGGTTCCGATAGGAACCGTGGATTTAATAACTACAACACAATCTTTTTCAATGCTTTCGGCAATCTGTTCCGCAACTGTATATACATAAGCCAAATTAGCTGAACCGTCTTTTTTCTCAGGTGTACCGACTCCGATAAATATTACATCGGCATCCTTGTATGCCATCTTGTAATCTGTTGTAAAAGTAAGGTTGCTAAGATGTTCCTGCATAAGTTCTTCCAGACCCGGCTCATAGATCGGACATTTACCCTGACTCATAACTTCGACTTTATTTGCGTCTACATCCACGCATGTAACTTTATGACCAACACTTGCTAAACATACGCCGGTTACTAATCCTACATATCCTGTTCCTGCGACTGCTAAGTTCATTCTGATTACCTCTGTTTCTTTTGATTTTGTTTATTGGTTGCTCCCGAATTATCTCGGTTTTATGTATAATAACACAGATTTTGCGGTTTTTAAAGTGTAATTTTTGGAATAATCAGAAAAAATTGTGAGTTCGGACGAAGAAGGGCTTGAAAATATAGGGGTTTGATGATACAATCGACGAAAAGTCTAAAAAAAACAGGAGGCACTGCAAGATGAAACTGATTATTCAGATTCCATGCTATAATGAAGCAGAGACATTAGAAATCGCATTAAATGATTTACCAAAGAAGATAGATGGTATTGATGAAATAGAATATCTTATTATTAATGACGGAAGTAAGGATGCAACCATAGAAGTTGCCAAAAAATGGGGTGTCCATTATGTAGTTAATTTTAAAAGAAATAAAGGTTTGGCAAAGGGGTTTATGGCCGGCCTGGATGCCTGTCTGAGAAACGGAGCCGATATTATTGTAAATACGGATGCAGACAATCAGTATGACGGAGGCGATATTGAAAAACTGGTAAGACCGATTCTGGAAGGAAAAACAGATATTGTAATAGGAGAAAGACCGATCGATGATACGGAGCATTTTTCGCCGTTAAAGAAGAAATTACAGCATTTTGGCAGTTATGTGGTAAGAAAAGCCTCCAAATCCGATATTCCGGATGCACCCAGCGGATTCCGTGCATACAGCAGGGAAGCTGCAATGAGAATGAATGTTATTAACGAATATACCTATACGCTGGAAACCATCGTACAGGCAGGAAGAACAAAGATTGCCCAGACATCCGTACCGATCAAGACCAATCCGGAATTGAGAAAGTCCAGATTATTTAACAGTATGTTTGGCTATGTGAAAAAATCCATGCTTACCATATTAAGAGCATTTATGATGTACAAGCCAATGCGGTTTTTTAATACGGTCGGTGCGATCATAATGACCTGCGGTGTGGCATTGGGAATTCGTTTTCTTGTATATCTTTTTATTGGAGAGGGGACAGGTCATATTCAATCCCTGATTCTTACCAGTATGCTGATTTTGGTAGGTTTCCAGACTTTTTTAATTGGTCTTCAGGCCGATTTGATCGCTGCAAACCGAAAATTGATTGAAGATGTGCAGTACCATGTACGAAAGATGGACTATGACGGTATAAAGATTAAGGAAGATGTTGAGAAAAAATAAGATTCCTGAAATGAGGGGCGGAGCAGAAAATACTCTGCCTCTATCGTGTAGAAATGAGGGAAAAATATGCAGCTTGTTTTAGAAATGATTCGAAGAGTATTTCAGATATTTTTAGGAGTCTGGATATTTGATTGTCCGGGTTTAATGAAATTGCGAAATCTCATGTATATTATAATGTTAAAAAAATTTGGAAAGAATAATGTATTGTCTTCTAAAATACGGTTCTATGTTCCTCATGGATTAAAAAAAGCAGAAGTGATCGTTGGAAGCTTTGTGAGGATATCCGAAAATGTGACGATTGACTGTTCCTCAAAAATAGTCATCGAAGATAACGTATGGATATCTGAGAATGTGTCTGTTCTTAATCATGAACACATTATAGACGGGAGCGAATGGAAAAAGAGTAAGGCGATTGAACTGACAGAAGGACTTACCATTGGGGAAGATGCATGGATTGGTGCCAATTCCATTATTCTGCCAAAAGTAAAATATATAGGGAAAGGCGCCATTATAGGCGCCGGCAGTGTTGTAACAAAAGATGTGGAGGATTATGCAGTGGTTGTAGGAAATCCGGCCAGAATCATTGGACAGAGGTGATAGTTATTAAAAAGTATCTAAAGTACATTGGAAATTTAGTTACGGTAGTTTCAATCGCATTTGTGATTTATGCGGTATATAAACTTAAAATAGATTTTGCAAAGCTGGCGAATCCGGGGGCGGTTCTGATAGTGTTTATCGGCGCTCTCGGAGTAACTTTTACTGTGTATTTTCTGGCCTGTGCCTGGAAAAATACTTTGGATTATCTGTCGGACAGAAAAAACGGATATAGGGATGTCGCTTTTGTATATGGTAAGGCGAATATCGGAAAATATCTTCCGGGAAATGTCATGCACTATGTGGAACGTAATCTTTTTGCGGCAAAAATCGGTTTAAGCCAGCTGGATTTGGCAATCAGCAGCATAATAGAAGTAATAGGAATCATTGTTGTGGCGCTGCTGTTTTCCGCAGTCTGTGCTCATGAAGAGTTACTGCAGGCAGTGGCAAAGTATGTGAAGCCCATGTATGCCGTCATACTTGCTGTATTGGGAATACTGGTTATAACGGCAGTTATTATCATATGCAGAAAGAGTCAAAGAATCCGGGATATGATAAAGCGTCTGGCTGATTGGAAGTTTTTAAAAGTGTTTGTCTGGAATCTGATAATATATGCCGTGGTTCTGGCTATCCTCGGCGGGATACTTGTACTGGTATGCGGATTTATATATGATGTTGAAATAGACGGGGCGGGAGCTGCGGCTATCATAACATATTATATGCTGGCATGGGTACTGGGATTTATTGTACCGGGAGCACCGGGTGGAATCGGAGTACGTGAAGCGATTCTTGTATTGCTGCTCAGTCCCGTGATCGGTGATACCGTTACATTATCGGCAGCGCTTATACACAGACTGATATCTATTATCGGAGATTTTATAGGATATATTATCGCTTTGGGATTGAAAACGGAGAAAAAAGAACTGTCAGAAATTGAAAAATAGGAAGTGAAGAGGAAAGGAAGAACTGAATGAGTGCAAAATCGGAAACAGATAACCGGGGGAAGAATTTTTTTTATCGATACAGATATCAGATTTTGATATTTGTTTCTATATTCATAATTAAATCTATTTTTAATAGTTTTTTATCCACACTTGTACAGATATCAGGTGCAGATGAGTTCGGAACGATAGCAGGAGCCTCTTATTTTGCGGGATTGAACTGGTCTGATGTAGTATCTCATGTGTCGTATTACGGGTTCGGATATTCCATGTTCATGGCTCCGGTCTTCTGGATTACGGATAATCCGGTTATTATTTTTCAGGTTATGATAGCTTTTAATACCATATGTCTTGCTGTATCCGGCATTATTGCATACAACATTTTAAAAGGAATTTTTAAAGTGGAAAATGACATTTATGCGGCATTTACGGCATTTGCCAGCGCTATGTACTTCGGTTCCGTATTGAATGCCAATGCCGTTTATAATGAAAGTATGCTGGTGCTGATTGGCTGGATTATGGTATATATTCTTCTGAAAATGCAGGTAAAACGGGATGAGGATAAGTCCACCTTCGGCCTGACGGTCATACTGTCCCTGATTATGGTATATTCCCTTTTGGTTCATACCAGAGCATTGTATCTTTGGGGAGCGGCAGTAATTTTTATGTTAACCTATCTGATCATAAAGAGGAAATTACTGGCTAATCCGGCTGTATTGGGCGTTATCTGTGCTGCCGGATACGTGATATCTAAATTTGTAATTGAAAAAGTTCAGACTTCCCTGTGGCTGGTGGGAGAAGATAAATCGGGACTGAACAATTCGGTAGAGAGTCTGGGCAGTTATTTCGGCAATATCCAGAATTTATTTACGGTAAATGGCCTGAAGGGATTTATTTACACAATCTTTGGTCAGATTTATGGTATGATAACCATATCTGGCGGACTGTTTGCCATATTTATTGCAATAATACTATTTGTGATTTGTAAAATCCTGTATCGTCTGGTAAAACGTGAAAGTATTCATTTAAATGAAAAACTGCTTACACTGGGAATGTTTATTGTATCATTTTTGGGCGCGGCATTAATTCTCACTGCTTTGGGAATATCCGACAAAACCGCTTTCAGTGTTGCGGCAAGGGAGGGTTCCAAATGGTACCTGTACGCAAGGTACTGGGGCATGGTAGGCGGACTGATGATAATGTTTACACTGGTATACCTGTATGATAAATTCAGTACGGTTAAGTATTCGGGATATGAGTACAGACAGCAGAAAAATGAAAAAAGAACCATACTGATCATTGCTTTTGCAGGATTTTTGCTCATAACCCTGCCGTTTGTATGGAGACTGGCGCCGAAGTTTGATATTTTTGAATGTAGTTATTCCAATGTATATCTGCACTATGTTTCAATGGCATTTTTGAAAAAGGGAGATTATATGACGCAGGGGGCATTTATAATAATGAGCGTATTTGCCCTGGTATCCCTGGTGTTGCTGATCGCATTTATTTTAAACAATAAGCTGATGGCAGCGGTTCTGGCGGTTATCGTATTATCTCTTTATAATTACGGATATGCCACCATAGTTATGGATAAAGATTCTTCCGACCGGTTTTATAACGAATTTGCAGATATCAAAAATGAAATAGAAGAATTGGATTTGGAAAAAGAACAGCAGATTTATGTGAATGTGGGAAACACCAAAGTTTATAATGATAAAGCCGCATATATTTATGATGCCCAGTTCTGGCTGAACCAATACAGGATTGTTATCGGTACGCCGGATTTAAGCAACAGTTCTGTTGTAATTACCAGTAAAAATACAGAGGAATATATAAAGGCCGGATTTGATATAGTTTATGTAAAAAATGACAGCGAAATATATGAAACAATTACCGTCCTGCAGAAAAAGGAATATTCTTACGTTCCTGGCGGCGTCAACAGCTCCGGTGAGACCGGAAACCATACGAATGGAGAGGTACCGGTTCACAGCAGTGGAGAGAAATAATAGTCAGTATTTGTTAGTTGGGAAAAGTATAAAATCAATTTGCAATACCCCCCATTTTGTTATACAATATAAATAGAGTTTATAAATGCGTATATTAGTATTGTAGGAGAATTGCAAAATGGGTAATGAGACAAGAAATATAGCGAAAATCGAAACGGGAAAATTAATATTTGAAAAGGGAAAACAAATGAAGCAGATAGCCTTGGTTGTAAAAGGAACAATCAGGGCTGTTAATGATTTTATGGAATATGTGATTCCGTCCGGAAATATAATAGGAATTCTGGCAGGCAGAGAAGGAGAGTATATCTTTAACTACTATGCACAGAATGAATGCATGGTATACTTTATAGATTTTAACGATTATGACGATTTATCCGTGTTATCCTCTGCGGTTAAGGATTATAAGGAATTATGCGAACTATCCGCTGAATTTCAGTTCAAGAAAATAATGTCCGCATATGATGCATTGAATAATCTGACAATTCAGACTTATGAAAAGATAAAAGTGTGTTATGACAGATATAAAAAGATGTGTGAGACATATTCAGCGAAACCCATCATATGTAAAGAAATCGATGATTTGGAGATGCAGGCGTTTGAGAAAAGCGATGATTATTCCGGTACGGAATATCTGGTCAAACTGATGGAACTGCCAAAAGACATACATAAGTCATTTTTTGAATCGGATTTTGAAATTTTAAGGTTTCATCTGACACTGGAGTCGAATCTGGCAGATGAGCTGAATGAAAAATGTAAGAAATTAATTACTACATTTTATGAGAATAACGCATATTTGTGCTCTGGGGCAGTGAACATTTTTTCAATGTGTTCCAAGCTGGCGCTGGGAGCAGCAGAGAAAGGCGGGAATGCAAAAGATGTTATGGATATGGTGGAAGAGATTGTTTCCGCCATCAAAGAGTCAAAAAATACCATAGAAGAAGTTCTTGGACTGAAGTACGACTGTGATTTTAATAAAATCATGGATATTTATACGGCAATCGGCAATCAGGTTAAAAAGAATGTTTCTGTTGAAAGTGATACGGATATGCTGTCCGATTACTCCAGAAGTGCTGCAGAGGATGTTGTGTCAGAGTCTTCCGGTACATTTCGCAAGCTGGCAGAGTATGCCGGTTTCAGTAAGGAAGAAACCGGTCTTTATGAGAAGTATCTTACAGCGTTCCATGCATTAAAGGATAAGTTTGGAACGGATGACGAGAGCAGAAAACTGCGGAAGATATTAACGGATGGTTTTTATGATATCTATGAAAAAGTATTCCTCAGAGCGGAGGATGAAAACAACCATGAGAGATATATTGATGTATTTCTGAATTTCGGTGTGATCGATGAAAAAATGCTGGGAAGTGAAACCATTGTGGATATATACAGCGATGATGCGGTGGGACGGGTCAAAGACGGCAATGACGACAATGATACCGGCCGTCCGTGCATATTTACCATTCGCCAATGGCTGAGTGCCATATATACGGGTCGACGGGAGCCTTCCAAAAATGAGTTTGATCTGGATTATGTGGAAGAATTCAGGGAATTAAAGAAAACGGAAAAATTCACGGATGCACAGGAGCGGGAATATCTGAATGACCGGAAACGGAAAGTTCAGTTTGAAATTAAGAATATGTTTACCGTGAATAACCGTCTGACAAACGGACAGATTACCACGTTTTGTCCGGTATTGAAGGAAGAAGATTTTCTTAAATCTCCAAGAGAATGCAGGATTAAGAAAGCCGATTTGATCAAACAGCTGGAAGAAATCACGGAGATTGATTTTCTGGCTTACGCAAGAGAATATATGTACGAGAGTGTAGAAGATAAGATTCCGAAGATGGGTATCAATAAAATCGTGCTTCCGGATATCATACTTATGCCTACCGTGGGTAAGAAGGGAAGTATGTGGCAGGAGATAGCAGGAAAGAGAAGAGATTCCAGAGGAAGATTCATGCTTCCGATTTACACGCTGGAGGATTTAAAACTGACGCTGATCCGGATGACGGGAGCTTTCCGCTGGGAGCTTTGCAGAACCATTCAGGGTACTTACTGGAACGATGTCAGAGAACGTTCCCTGACATCCGAATATTGTGATTATATACAATTTTACAGGAAAAACAAAGAGCTGTCAGAGGACGCAAAAGAAAAGATTAAGAAACAGCTTGCGAAGTCAAGGAACAGCAGCAAGGAAATGTTTATCAAGGATTATGAATTGTGGATTGAACATGAAGCGCTGGGGCTTGCAAGGGTAAATAAGGTGGCAAGGCTGATATTGTTTACTTATTGTCCGTTTGCGAAGAAATACAGGGAAAAAATATCTGCCCATCCGTTGTTTGCGGAAGGCGTGGCCAGATACGAGCGGGAAAAACTTAAAAAATTAAAGGAACTGAATAACCGATATACCTCGATAAAAAATACCAATGGAAATGTCAATTCCATTTTGGAAGATAATCTGAATTTCATTCAGGATAACTAAAATAAAAACGAAAGAGAGGAAATGGCCATGAAGAAGATTTCTACAAGCATAATTGCCGGAATCACTGCCTGTGTGATTGCCGCTACAGCAATTGTGGGAACCGTAACGGTATTTACATCTTCTGATGTGATCGAACAGGAGGCCACCAGTAAACTGGAAGCAATGGCACTGCAGTATGCAAATCAGATGAACACAGAGTTTGCCCAATATGAAAGCGTTGCCAAAAGCATAGGCGATTATATTGCGGCAACTGCTGATAACAGCAAAATTCTGGATACGGATTATGATGAAGAGTATATTGACAGCATTGATGCCTATGTGAAACGGGTCAGCACGGATTATGAGGATATTTTAAGCTTAAGCGTGTATATCAGTCCCCATGAAATTGAAACGATGATCGGTACCTGGTATATAGGAGAGAAAAAACAAACCTTTGATCCCGATGAATGGTATGTCACATGGTTCAGTAAACAGCCGGAGTTTGCATGGTGGAGGGAAGTAGAGGATAAAGGTGAAGCGAAATGGCAGAAATCCCGTTATGATGCCGCAGTACAGCAAAATGTTATGACCTATGGTTATCCGGTGTACTTTGGTGACGAGCTGTTTGCAATGATAAGTCTCTGTGTGCCGTTTGATAAGTTTTCCACGCTTGTCAGCGGGGTAGAACTGTATGAAACCGGTCATGCCAGCCTGGTGGACGCAGATCAGTATTTTGCGGTAGACAGTGTTTATAACATTAATGAAACAATGACCAGTGTGGGATATACAAAGATAATAGATAATCTTGCCAATGAGATTAATTCAGGAGTAATCCGTCTGAATACCAATAAAGGAGCAGCCAGTTTTATCGGATATGCCAGGATGAATAATGGTTATACGGTGCTGATGCAGGCGCCTGTGAGTGAGGTTAATTCTGCAACAAAAACAGTCCTGCTTTATGCATTGGTCATTATGCTGATCATTTGTGTGTTTGCAATACTGACAGCAAATATTCTGGGCAGGAGGATTTCAAAACCGATTCGTAAAGTTGCGGAAGATTTGTCACTGATGCAGAAGGGAGACTTTACAGGAATCAAATATAAACCATATCTGAAAAACAAAAATGAAACAGGAGTTCTGGCTAAAGCATTAGATTCCGTTCAGATGAATATGAAGAGCACGGTAGGTCTGGTGGGAAACAGCAGTAAGGACATATCCGGTGCAGTGGGACAGCTGGAAAACGTAATAGGAAATCTGGTTGACCAGGTATCGAATATTTCCGCTATTTCGGAAGAATTGGCCGCAAGTATGGAAGAGACGGCTGCAACGGCGGAAAATCTCAGCACATCATCCAATAATATGGTGGTTCATATTGATAAAATGAATGATAAAAACCGGGAGGGTATGCTGGCCGTACAGGGAATCAGTGAGCGTGCCAACATACTGAAGGTGGAAGCTGCAAAATCCTATGAAGAGACGGAAATCCTTTCCAAGCAATCGGAAGGCAGACTGAAAGCTGCCATAGAAGAGTCCAAACAGGTGGAACAGATTGACCAGCTGACCAATGCAATTCTGAATATTGCGGACCAGACCACACTTCTTTCGTTAAATGCTTCCATTGAAGCTGCCAGAGCCGGAGAATCTGGCAAAGGTTTTGCCGTTGTTGCAGACGAAATCAGAAAACTTGCAGAGAACTGTGAAGAAACGGCGATTCAGATTCAGAAGATCACGATGAACGTTACGGATGCAGTTGATAATTTGTGTAATAATGCAACAGAAGTACTGGGATTTATTGAAAGTCATGTGAAAGAAACCAATCAAAAACTGATGGATACCAGCGAACAGTACAATAATGATGCACAGAACATGGAGGATATTTTACAGGAATTTTCTCTGGCTTCACAGAATATCTCCAATGAAATCGGAATTATCATTAAGTCATTCAGTGATCTGAAGGATGCGACCCAGGAAGGCGCAAAAGGTACAACGGAAGTGGCCGTGAATGCAGAACATGTATCTATTAATACAGGTTATGTACGGGAAGAAGCGGAACGATTAAAGGTTATCTCAGAAAATCTTGAACATACCATGAAACAGTTTAAAGTATAAATATTTTTCCTTTTTAATGGAGTTCCGGCCAAGGGTCTGGAATTATAATCATAGAACAGGACAGGGTGGGGCGGCGTACAGTATGAACTGTATGCCGCCCGTTATTTTGTAAAGATAATAAATAAGGAGATGAACAGATATGAGAAAAGTGTTGTTAATACTATTGTCAGGCGGAGTGTGAATAAATTTGGAAGTGAGTTACAGGGGTAAAGATTGGAGAAAATTGAAAGATGTTTAACAACAAAAAAATATTATTAACCGCCATAAATGCAAAATACATTCATTCCAACCTGGCAGTATATTCATTAAAAAAATATGCAGAGGATACAGGCGCCGATATTGAAATTGCGGAATATACTATTAATCAGTATGTTACGGATATTGTACAAAGCATATATCTGAAAAAACCGCAGGTTATAGCGTTTTCCTGTTATATCTGGAACCGGGATCATGTGGGAAGGGTTATAGAAGATATCGCCAGAGTTCTTCCGGATACGGAAATCTGGGTGGGAGGACCGGAAGGCGCCTATAATGCCGCTGCATTTATGGAGGAATACCCTGAAATTACCGGGATAATGATCGGAGAAGGCGAGAATATATTTAAAAATCTTGTTTATTACTATACACAGGAAGCGCCTTTGCTTTCGGAAATCAAAGGAATAATCTATCGAAACCGGGAAAACGGAAAAGTCATCACTAATCCGACGGAACCGCTTTTGGATATGAGCAGCATACCGTTTCCTTATGATAATCTGGAGTTGTTCCGAAACAAGATCATATATTATGAAAGCAGCAGGGGCTGTCCTTTTTCCTGCAGCTACTGTCTTTCCTCTATAGACAAAAAGCTGCGCTTCCGGAATACGGAACTGGTAAAGCGGGAATTGAAATTTTTTATTGATAATAACATTCCGCAGGTAAAATTTGTGGACAGAACATTCAACTGCAAAAAAAGCCATGCAATGGAAATCTGGAAGTTTATTTTAGAACAGGATAACGGAATCACTAATTTTCATTTTGAAATCTCTGCGGACCTGTTGGATGAAGAAGCGCTGGAACTGCTGAGCCGGATGCGGCCGGGGCTGGTACAGTTTGAAATCGGTGTGCAGTCCACAAATCCAATGACGATTGCCGAGATTGACCGGACCATGAATACTGAGCGGTTAAAAACGGTGGTGGGCAGGATAAACGGTTTTGGAAATATTCATCAGCATTTGGATTTGATCGCAGGACTGCCTTATGAAGATTTTGACAGTTTTAAAAAATCTTGTAATGATGTGTATGCAATGAAACCGGAGCAGTTGCAGCTTGGTTTTCTAAAGGTATTAAGCGGAGCTGAAATGGAACTGCGGGCAGAGTCATACGGGCTGGTATATTCCTCTCATCCGCCGTATGAAGTCCTGTACACCAAATGGCTCAGTTATGATGAAATCTTAAAACTGAAAAAAATCGAACAAGTAGTTGAAATATATTATAACAGCCGACAGTTTACAAATACCATATCATATCTTGAGAATGTATTTGAGTCTCCTTTTGAGATGTATGAACAGCTTGCAGCTCATTATTCCGCAACGGCGCCCAATGGAGAAAAACATTCACGGATTGCAAGATATGATTTGCTGCTGGAATTTATTGAGAAACAATATGAAGAACTTCCGCGGTTCTATTGTGAATTATTAATGTATGATGTATATTTAAGAGAAAATATTAAAACCCGGCCCGCTTATTTTCAAAATGAAAGCAGTCCGGAATTGAAAAATATATATCGGCATTATAAGGAGAAGAGAAAGAACGTTCATATTGAGAAGTTTCATTATGATATTCGAAATTATTCGGAAGCAGTTAAGAAGAATGATGAAGGGCTTATAAAAAAAGGACCGGAGAAAAGAGAAAATTATGTATTGTTTGATTACGGAATACGGGATAAGATAAATTATGAAGCCGGTGTGTGCCGGATTTTCCCGGAAGACTTCTGATATCCCGGAGCCGGAACGTGCAGACGAAGAAAAGGAGTTTGAATTTCGATATGGCAGAGAGAAGGAAAAGAACAAAGGCAGAAGTGAAACGGATAGTAGAATTATTTAATGAGGAATACGGTAAAGAATATAAATGTTATTTGAATCATGAGAATGCGTGGCAGCTTTTGATAGCCACCATATTAAGCGCACAGTGTACCGATGCCAGAGTAAATATTGTGACAAAGCAGCTGTTTGTAAAATATGATTCTCTGGAAGCCTTTGCCAATGCGGATGTTAAAGAGCTGGAGCGGGATATTTATACCACCGGTTTTTATAAAAATAAGGCAAAGAATATTATATTGTGCTGCCGGAAGCTTTTGGAGGAATACGGCGGAGAGGTTCCATCTGAACTGGAGAAGCTGGTGACACTGGCAGGCGTGGGAAGAAAAACCGCAAATGTTATCCGGGGGAACATCTATAATGAACCGAGTATCGTTGTAGACACCCATGTGAAAAGAATTTCGAGGAAGCTGGGACTGACGGATTCAGACGATCCGGTGAAAATAGAATTCGAGCTGATGAAAATACTGCCGAAAGAGCAGTGGATTTTGTGGAATATTCATGTGATACGTCTGGGAAGAACCATATGCACAGCGAAAAAGCCGGACTGTGAGAATTGCTTTCTGCGGGAACTGTGTCCCGGCGCCGGAAAATAAATGTTAAAAATGAATTTGCTGCTAATTGGAGAAGAATAAATTATGTTAACACATTATGTATCCATTGATCTGGAAATGTCAGGTCTGTCTCCGGTAAAGGACCGGATCATAGAAATTGCAGCCCTGCGGGTGGAAAACGGGAAGGTAACGGGGCGGTTTGAAACCCTGATAAATCCCAATATACCAATCCGGGAGCATATAACGGAAATTACCGGAATCCGGGAAGATATGCTGCATCAGTCTCCTGAAATTCATGAGGTTATGCCGAAATTTATTGAATTTATCGGAAATGATATTCTGCTGGGACACTCCGTGGGATTTGATTTCAGCTTTATCATGCAATCATGTTATGATCTTGGGCTGGGGGAGGTGTTCGAAAGAGAGTGGTATGGCATGGATACCCTGCTGATTGCAAGAAAGTATATGGAGACGGAGACAGGGAAAAATCTGGATAAGCTGTGTAAATATTATGGGATTGAAGAAAAAGAACATCACCGGGCCGGCAGTGATGCGGAAGCTGCCGCTCGTTTATATGAAAAATTGTGCGGTATCTATGAGAAGGATGGGGAATTCGAACCGGTACGGCTGTCCTATAAACCGAAAAAACAGACCATGATAGCGGCAAAGCAGGCACGGTTTCTGGAAAAACTGGTACGATATCATGGCCTGGAACAGGATACGGATTTTTCAAAACTGACACAGCGGGAAGGGAGCCGTCTGGCAGATATGATTATTTCGAAATACGGGAAGATACGTCATTAACAATGGTTTTCTTTAGCATGGAATCCAGCTGGTTTGCCTTAAATAACAGATATTCAAGACTGTCCGCTTCATTCCGTCCGGAATAGATATCGGCCAGAAGACGGTACATGCTTAAGGAATCGGAGCCGGTTTCCACGGCGAATTCCAGAACCTTGCGGGCTTCACTTTCATAGCCCAATTCATATAGTCTTGCGGAATAGGTATTTAAAGTCCGGGAGAGCGTGGTATAATTCTCATCACATTCCGACAGGTATGTGAGATTTGCGGCGCCGTATTCTAATTTTAAATCTGTATTGGTCTTTCCGGTAAGATTTAAAATTTTTTTATCTTTCAAAAAAACAAGCCGGCTGACACATTTCGCAACAATTTCATCATTAATTTCAAGAAAGGGTAGGGATTTTTCTGAAATTGTGATATAATTGAGAGAATCGGTAGATTTTTTCCGGGTGGAGTTCGCCAGTTCTTCGCGCTCCCAAAACTTATCGTTGGCATTCTGAAGAGTCCGGGAGCTTTTTTTTAGCTCGTATCTCAGCCACAGGATAAAAATGATTACAATAAAAAATATAGTAACACCCAAGAGGAAACACTCCTATCTTTAATAATTTTTAGTTGAAAATGAAAATCTCATTCTGCAGCGGCAATGCTTCGGAATGATAAATAGGTTGAAGTACAATAGAAAGAAAGGAAGATGCGGCTGCCCTTTTCAACCGGCAATTATTTTTGCTTTTATTTCGGGCAGAATTAGCGGCGGTATCAAAGACCGTCCGCGAATACGCACAGGTATAACAATGATTAATTTTAATAACAGGAAGTCTAAAAAGATAATTTCCAACATAATCATAATATTATTGGTACTGGCCATGATATTAGGCGTAGCACTCCCTTTGCTGTACTAGAGTAGTGTAACATTTTAGATTGCAAAAAACAACATAATATTGTATCAAAATTTGTATGAAAGGAAGCCAAAAATATGAATATCAAAAAAAACAGGGGGATGACATGCCTTTTCGGATGTTTCTGTGTTTTGATCGGAGCATTTGCATTACAGGAAACAGATACATATGCAAGTGAACACAAGATACCTGTTGGTATTACCATTGATAATATTGATGTGGGTGGAATGACGTACGATGAGGCGATGGAGGCGGTAAATGATTATATATCGGAATTTACCGGAAGAACCATTGAGCTGGACGTAGACGGTAATAAGGTTGCGGTTAAGGCAGAAGAACTGGGATATTTCTGGGAAAATACCGGAATTGTGGAAGAAGCAGACGGGTATTGCAGGGAAGGCAATATTATCCAAAGATATAAAGAAGAGAAAGACATTGAAAAAGACGGAATTCAATATGACATTAAAGTACAGATTAATGAAGAAACACTGAGAAAGACCATTGATGAAAAGTGTGGTGTGTATAACGTTCCTCATGTAAATGCCCGGCTGAAAAGAGAGAATGGTTCTTTCAGCATATCTCAGGAATCTACAGGCCGAATCATTGATATGGAAAAGTCGGTAGAGGAAATTAAGGATTATCTGCTGGATTCCTGGGATGGAAGGGACGGAGAGTTTTCACTTACCGTTGTAGATGATTATCCGGTTTCTACCGTAGAGGACTGCCGGAAAGTAAATGCCATACTCGGTACCTATACTACCAGTTTTACCACCGGTGGAGGTAACTATAACCGTAATAAAAACATGGAAAACGGAGTGAATCTGTTAAACGGAGTGACATTGTGTCCCGGTGAGACCATGTCGGCCAATGCACTTTTAGAGCCATGGACAGAAGAAAACGGATGGAAAGAAGCAGGGACTTATGTAAACGGACGGGTAGAAGACAGTCTTGGCGGAGGAATCTGTCAGGTATCCACTACTCTGTATAATGCAGTTCTGGGCGCCGAACTTGAGATTGTAGAGCGGTTTAATCATTCCATGTCGGTGGGATATGTGCCATTGTCCATGGATGCAGCTCTGGCCGGAACATGGAAGGATTTGAAGTTCAGCAATAATCTGGATATTCCGGTTTATGTGGAAGGAATTTATGATCCATCCGGTAAAATAACCTTTAATATTTATGGACAGGAAACCCGTCCGGCAAACAGAAAAGTGGAGTATGTCAGTGAAACCACAGGATCCACACCGTCACAGGAAGTTATAACCCAGGACCCGTCTCTGCCCAACGGATATCGCAGTGTTACGGAAAGAGGACATAACGGTTCTACGGCCAGACTGTGGAAAAAGGTTTATGTGGACGGTGTATTGGTGAGTGAGGAAGTTATAAATAAAAGTACATATGCTGCTTCCCCGACATATGTCACGGTTGGCACAGGCGAGGTGGTAACGGAACCTCCGGCAACGGAGCCGCCAGCCACTGAGCCAAAGACGGAGGTGAAAACCGAACCGAAGACGGAACCAAAAACAGAACCAAAGACGGAACCGAAGACGGAGGCAAAAACCGAACCAAAGACGGAGCCGAAAACGGAACAGAAAACCACGCCGAAGAGGGAAAACGAAAAGAAAACATCCTCAAAAAATGATAATTAACTGAAGGAAATCAAAAGAAAGGTTGGCTGATATTATGAAACCGGGAAAAATATCAGAACCTATATTAAAAAGGTCAGTAATCAAAACAATTAAATATAAAACAGATGAAATATCAGCAAAGGCCGCACCGGGAAACGATGCGGTTATTGCTGATTCTAAGGGTATTGCTGCGGCAGTTTCTACGGCAGGTCTTTATATGTCGGAAGAGAATCTTTTTTTTGATTGTAAATGTGCCATTTTCAACGGAATGAACAATATATCGGCAAAAGGCGGGAAGCCTTTTGCGGTTCTTATGAATATCATTCTGCCGGCAGGAAAGCTGGAATCCGATTTAAGGGCATTGATGGGCAGCATTTCCAAATTGTGTCTGAAATTAAATCTTCAGATTGCAGGCGGAAGCACGGAAGTTTCTGCTGTGGTGAAAAATACCATAGTTTCTTTTACTATTTTGGGACATCCCGCTATAGCGGAGGAATCTCCGGAATCGGAAGGTCTGAAAAATAAATTTCTTTATACGGAACCCGGAATAGTCTGCAGACCGGGAATGGACATCGTTCTGACAAAGCACATTGGCATAATGGGTACTGCAATGCTGGTGTATGAGAAGAAGGAAGAACTTTTGACTAAGTTCCCTAAGAGTTATCTGGAAAAAGCACTGGAGGCGGAAGAAGAAATGTCCATATGCAGCGAGGCTGCAGTCGCGGGAAGCTCCGGCGCAGTAGTCATGCATGATGTGAGCCGCGGCGGTATATTTGCGGCATTATGGGAATTGGCTGAGATAACGGGCAGAGGTGTGGAAGCAGTGATAGCGGATATGCCGGTTCGCCAGGAGACCATCGAGCTGTGTGAGTTTTACGGACTGAATCCGTACAAACTCATATCGGGAGGTTCCTTGCTGCTGGCTTGCAGCCATGGCAGTGAAATAACAGACAGACTGAGGCGCCGGGGTATTTCGGCAGCGATAATCGGAAAACTGACGGAAAACAATGACAAGGTGGTTATACAGAATGGTGAGAAACGATATCTGGAGCCGCCGAAGGGGGACGAAATCTATAAGGTAATCGGAAATAAAAAATCGTCAGAAAATAAAAAATAGCAGAATGTACAAGATTAACATTATAAAGGAGATTGTCATGAGGGAAAAAATATTATCAATGATAGAGAATAATGCCAGAATTGATTTAAAAGATCTGGCCGTTATGCTGGGAATCAGCGAGGCAGAGGTGGCAAATGAGATAGCGGATATGGAGAAAGAGAAAATCATCTGCGGTTATCATACTCTTATTAACTGGGACAGTACCAGTGAAGAAAAGGTTACGGCTTTAATCGAGGTACAGGTTACCCCTCAGCGGGGACTCGGCTTTGATAAGATAGCAGAGAGAATGTATAATTATGATGAGGTCAGGGCTGTATATCTGATGTCCGGCGGATTTGATTTTACCGTTATCATAGAAGAAAAGACCATGAAGGAAGTAGCCCAGTTCGTTACGGAGCGTCTGGCGCCGCTGGAGGCCATCCGCGGCACGGCCACTCATTTTATTCTTAAGAAATATAAGGATCATGGAACCGTACTGGTAAAAAATAATAAAGATGAAAGGATGTTGGTGACACCTTGAGAAACCCATTATCAAACGTAGTTGTTGAAATACAGCCGTCAGGCATCAGAAAGTTTTTTGATATAGTAAGCGAGATGAAGGATGCCATATCCTTAGGAGTTGGCGAACCTGATTTTGATACACCATGGCATATCCGGGAAGAAGGTATATATTCTCTGGAGAGAGGCAGAACCTTTTATACTTCCAATGCCGGTCTGAAAGAATTAAAAGAAGAAATTTCTTGTTATCTGAAGCGGAGATTTGATCTGGATTATGATTATAATACAGAGGTTATGGTAACCGTAGGGGGCAGTGAAGCCATTGATGCTGCCATAAGAGCCATGATCGACCCGGGAGATGAAGTATTGATTCCACAGCCAAGCTATGTATCCTATGTACCATGTGTACAGCTGGCCTATGGAAAACCCGTGATCATAGAATTGAAAGAAGAAAACCAGTTCCGGCTTACGAAAGAAGAAGTGCTGGAAAAACTTACGGATAAGACCAAGGTTCTGGTACTGCCGTTCCCAAATAATCCTACCGGCTCCATTATGGAGAAAAAGGATTTAGAGGAGATAGCGCAGGTATGTCTGGAACATGATATTTTTGTGTTGTCGGATGAAATCTATTCAGAGCTTACATATAATGGTGAAAACCATGTTTCCATTGCCTCTGTTCCGGGTATGAAGGAACGGACCATTGTCATTAACGGATTTTCAAAATCCTATGCCATGACCGGCTGGAGACTGGGATATGCGGCAGGACCAAAGGAAATCTTAAAGCAGATGATTAAAATCCATCAGTTTGTCATCATGTGCGCTCCTACCAACAGTCAGTACGCAGCCATAGAGGCATTGAAGAACGGTGACAAAGATGTGGACATGATGCGGGAGTCCTATAATCAGAGAAGACGGTATCTGCTGAATGCATTTTCGGAAATGGGACTGGACTGTTTTGAACCATACGGAGCCTTTTATATGTTCCCAAGTATAAAAAAATTCGGTATGACGTCGGAGGAATTTGCGAACCGTTTATTACAGGAAGAGAAAGTTGCGGTTGTTCCGGGAACGGCTTTTGGTCAGTGCGGAGAGGGATTTTTACGGATTTCTTATGCGTATTCTTTAGATGATTTAAAGGAAGCATTAGGACGTCTGGCATCCTTTATTTCCAGACTGGAGATAAAAAAATAGAAGGATATATTCCTGACGGGAGAGAACCAAAATGATGAATATAGTTTTATTTGAGCCGGAAATACCCCAGAATACCGGAAACATAGGACGTACCTGTGTAGCCACCGGAACCAGGCTTCATTTAATTGGCCCCATGGGATTTCAGATTACGGAAAAAGCCGTAAAAAGGGCAGGAATGGACTACTGGAAGTATCTGGATGTTACAGAGTATGACGGATATGAAGATTTTCTGGAAAAAAATCCGGGTGCAAAGATTTATATGGCGACCACCAAGGCAAAACAGAGATATACAGATGTTTCGTATGAGGAAGATTGTTATATTATGTTTGGCAAGGAGAGCGCCGGAATTCCGGAGGAGATTTTAATAAATCATCCCGATACATGTATCCGGATACCGATGAATCCGGATATCCGTTCCCTGAACTTATCCAATTCGGCTGCCATTGTACTATACGAAGCATTGCGCCAGCAGGATTTTAAAGGAATGAAGTCTGAGGGAGAACTCCACAGACTTCATTGGAAAACGGAATAAACAGCTTGCTTTTTTGTTTATTCGCTGTATTCTTTTAATTGTTTTTTTGCTTTTTGCAGTGTAAATATAAATTCGGTACCGGCGCCTTCGGTACTGATAACATTTATATTTTCATTATGCGCCTGAATGATTTCCCGGGTAATGGACAGTCCAAGACCGGAACCGGTCTTATCTTTACCCCGGGACAAATCAGTCTTATAAAACCGTTCCCAAATCTTTATTAAGCTTTCTTTTGGAATTCCAATACCGCTGTCTTTAATGGAAATAAAGATTTTTTCGTATCTGTCGGTGATTTTGATATTAATGGCAGAATCATTGTGACTGAATTTAACGGCGTTGTCTACCAGATTATAAATGACCTGCTGGATTTTATCACGGTCGGCGCTGACCGTATAATTCCGGGAGCCCAGCACCAGATCAATGGTGATGTGTTTCTTTTCACATTTTCCCTCAAAGGTGGCAATAATGGGTTTTATCAGGGAATAAAGGTTAAAATCCGTTATTTCCAGCCGGTTGCCCTTTGTATCCCAGGCATTTAGGTTTAACAGATTTTCCGTAAGTTTTGTTAAACGCTCGGTTTCAAATAAGACGATATTGAGATACTTATTCTGCAGTTCCGGCGGTATGGTTCCGTCCATCATTGCTTCAATATATCCTTTAATGGAAGTAAGGGGTGAACGAAAGTCATGGGAAACATTTGCAATAAATTTTTTCTGGTCTTCTTCCAGATTATATAATTCTGAAGCCATAAAGCTGAGAGATATGCCTAATCTGCCGATTTCATCCTCGGAAGTAAAGTCTTTTAAACCGTCATATGTAAGATTTCCTTTGGCATATTCACCGGCTGCCCGGCTGATTTTTTTCAGCGGAATAAATACGATAAGTGTAAAGAGCAGCAGAATTAAAAGTGATATCAGAAAAATGATCAGGAATGTTTTATAGACGACAACAATTACGGAATTTTCATTCCGGGCGATGGTTTCTGTCTGCTGATGAATAAGTAGATAGCCATCGGTAGAAAAATTATTGGTAATCGGGGTTATGACAGACAGTGTTTCTTCTGAAAAAGTATCATAAAAATGTCCGATCATGAAATATTTATTTCCGAAATCGGTGGAATCAAATTCCTGAATGACCATATGCTTTTGGGAAGCGTGGGAATCGTATAATATCTGTCTGTTGTCTTTTATGATCCATAGCCGGGCTTCCAGCAGTTTTGCGGAAGTATCCAGAATATTGGTGATATCTTCCGGGATATTTTCACCCAGACCATCTTTAAAATAATCGTTCACAATAGTGATACCATCGGAATAGAGTACAGAAGCCTTATCGGAAGTCAGGGTATGGAGGGTTTCTTTGGAAGTCCACATATCAATGATTAAAATACCCAGCAGTCCAAACAGAATATAGCCTAAAATAAACTTATAATATATGGTATGTTTCATCTCAATGCGTGCCAGCACACGATCCTTTCGTTATATTTTATTCTATGTATTGTCTGGTTTCGAATTTATATCCGATTCCCCATACGGTTGATAACGCCCATGCAGGGTGGTCATTAATTTTTTCGCGGATACGCTTGATATGTACATCCACGGTCCGGGTATCACCCAGATATTCATATCCCCAGATGTTGTCCAAAAGCTGTTCTCTGGTAAATACCTGATTCGGGGAGGCTGCCAGAAAATATAATAATTCCAGTTCTTTTGGAGGCATATCTATGTTTTTGCCCTGATATGTTACCGAGTAGTTGGTAAGATTGATTATGAGGTCCGGATACTCCACAAATTCCGACTGTGGTGAAACGGAAGCGGGGGAGGTTTCCGGAGCAAATTTATACCGTCTCAGAACTGCCTTGACCCTTGCTACCAGTTCTTTGGAATCAAAGGGTTTGATGATATAGTCATCAGCCCCCAGTTCCAGTCCCAGTACTTTATCAAATACTTCGCCTTTAGCGGAAAGCATGATGATAGGGGTATGGGAAGTTTTCCGGATTTCACGGCAGACCTCATAACCATCAATACCGGGGAGCATTAAGTCTAAAAGTATTAAGTCGGGATGAAATTCATGATAAACCTTAAGGGCTTCTTCACCGTCTCCCACCATTTGTGTTTCAAAACATTCCTTTGTAAGATAAAGTGAAATCAGTTCTGCAATATTGGAATCATCATCCACGATAAGTATTTTCTGTTTATTTACCATTGATATATCTCCATTTCTTATAAATTATTTCATTCTGCTTATTTTCCTGCTTTAAAAGTTGCAATGGTGACGCCGGAATCGCCTTCTCCATAGGAGGCCAGATGATATTCACTGACGTATTTACATTTTTTTAAATGATTGTGAACAGCGGTGCGGAGGATGCCCGTTCCTTTTCCATGGACAATACGTACACTTGGAATATGGGAAAGATAGGCGTCGTCTAAATATTTGTCCAACACTGCAATGGCATCGTCAGAATTCATTCCAATCAGTTTAATTTCTGCCGAAGTATTCATGGATTTGGAAACTTTAATTCCAGAAGACGAGGTATGCATTATTTTTTTCTCCGTTACTGGTGTTTCTTCTATAATGATTAAATCGCGGATATTTACATTAGAACGCAGAATACCCATTTGTACGGTTAAATCCCCTTTGGCATTCGGGAGGGTGTGAACGGTACCTTCCACGTTCATACTTAGTACTTTAACCTTATCGCCAATCTTAAACTCAGAGGCTTTATGAATTTTATGAGAAACGTTCTTATTGCCAATGGATAATTTCTCACGGGTTTTTCCTAGTTTTTCCCGTGCATTGCGGCGGGAGTTTTCAAGTGACCTTGTATCACCGGATTTAGCAGATTTATTTACTTCCCTGATGGTCTGATCCGCAAATTCTTTGGCATCTTTCAAAATTCGAGCGGCTTCTTCGTTGGCATTCCGCAAAATGCGTTCCCGTCTGTCATCAAGCTTTTCATGTTTCTTTTCAAGCTGAAGTTTTAACTGTTGTATTTCGGATTTGTACTGTTCGACTTCCTGCCGCTCCTGTTCAATGATGGATTTACTGCTTTCCAGGTCGGAAATAACATCTTCAAAGGCAATGCTGTCCTCTGTTATTCGCTTTTTGGAATCTTCAATAATAAAATCAGGAAGTCCCAGCTTGGAGGATATGGCAAAGGCATTGCTCTTGCCCGGAACACCAATCAGAAGCCGGTAGGTTGGCTGCAGGGTCTCAACATTAAATTCACAACTGGCATTTTCCACTCCTTCCGTTGACAGGGCAAATACTTTTAATTCGCTGTAGTGAGTAGTGGCCATGGTCCTGACCTGCATATTGTGAAGAAAAGACAGTATGGAAGCGGCTAAAGCGGCTCCCTCTACCGGGTCCGTTCCGGCTCCCAGTTCATCAAATAATACAAGGGAATCTTTGTCCGCCTGTTTTATTATGTTTACGATATTGGTCATATGAGAGGAAAAAGTACTCAGACTTTGTTCTATACTCTGTTCATCACCGATATCGGCATAAACCTCTTTAAATAAAGAAAGGGAGGAACCGTCGTCCGCCGGAATATGCAGTCCGGCCTGCCCCATCAGAGTTAAAAGTCCCACGGTTTTCAGGGAAACGGTCTTTCCGCCGGTATTCGGTCCGGTAACGATGAGCAGATCAAAGGTATCCCCTAACCGGATATCGATTGGGACTACGGTATCTTTGGATATCAGCGGATGACGTCCTTTTTTGATATTGATACGGCCTTCATTATTAAATACGGGTTCACTTCCCTTAATGGAACGGGAAAAGGAGGCTCTGGCAAAAATAAAATCCAGCTCGGTCAGCATTCTGTAATCAGTATCGATTTCATTCAGCATTTCGGCGCACTGTGCGGATAGTCCTGCCAGAATCTTTTCTATCTCATCGGATTCTTTCAGCATCAATTCTTTTATTTCATTGTTCAGTTTTACGATTGCCATGGGTTCCACAAATATGGTAGAACCGGTAGAGGACTGGTCGTGTATCAGTCCGGGAACCTGGTTCCGGTATTCCTGTTTGACGGGAATACAATATCTGCCGTTTCTCATGGTAATAATGTTATCCTGAAGATAGCTCCGGGTGCTTTGGGAGTTGATCAGTGAATTCAGTCCCGAATGAATCTGGTCATTGGCCTGTTTCATTTTCCGGCGTATACTTTTTAATGCGGGGCTGGCATCATCACTGATTTCTTCTTCTGATAAAATACAGCGGGTAATGTCATTATTCAGATTGGTTAAAGGTTCCAATGCTTCAAACATATAATTGATACTGTCTTCGGCAGCAGATTCTTCCCGGCGGGAAAAAGCCTTTGCCCTTGCAGCTACTTTCAGAACCGAGCTTATGTTTAAGAGTTCACCGGCCCCAAGGGTGCTTCCTACCTCCAGCCGTTTCAGGGATTCGACGATATCCCTGGTACCGGAAAAGGAAAGACTTCCGGAACGCAGGATCCGGGTAAGGGCATCGGTGGTCTGGGTCTGTAAATTCCGTATATCTTCCAGATCATCCAAAGGCAGAAGATTCCCGCATTTTCTCCGGCCTTCCTGACAGGTGGAAAATTCGGTCATTATATTTATAACTTTATCAAATTCTAAAGTGTGAATTGCTTTTTTATTCATAAATGCACATATTACCTTTCTTACAATATACTCAGGCCATTTGCGTTGTGGGATTCAAAATTGCCGGAGCAGAATATATGTCTATTTTACTCTAATTTTTTAAAGTTAGCAATTATATATATGACAATAAATATGAAAATTGAGTTTTTATCTTAAGATAAGTGAATATAGTGTTAATTTTTTTTTCATAAAATGTTCATATTGTTTTAGTAGAATATAAACATATTAAAGTTCGGAGACAGTATTAATATAAACAGGTATGTGCGGAGGTATTACAGGTAGATTGATTTATTTGAGCATGCGGCAGATTCATAGAGATATACCGGGGCATATACAGTTTATACTATAAGTAAGTTTGGAAAAAAGAGATGTCAGTCTCATTTTTTTGTATTTAAAAATATGCCGGAATAAAAAATTTCAGATATTATGGTGATGATTTACTCAGATGGTAATGTTTTTTTTAGGAATTGTCCGGCATGGAGGACTTTTTATGAATGATGAAAAGAACAATAAGTTTGATTTTATTAATGAAAAGATACTGAATCAGAAGATGCCCGGGCAAAGTCCGCTGCGAACCGTTTTATTTGTTATTGTGTGTGCAATGCTGTTTGGTCTGATTTCCTGTCTGACCTTTTATTGGGCGAAACCATATATTGAGCATTTTTTTAATGACCGGAACGGTGAAAATGGAGAGAGCGATGCCGCGGAACGGTATACAGAACCGGATGTTGAGATCACAACCATCTCGGTGGAAGAGGCGGTAAAAAATGCATTGGCTGAATATGAAATTAATATGGAAGAATATTCGATAACCTATAAGAAGCTGGGAGCCATTGGAGAGAGAATGGATAAGTCTATGGCGACTGTTGTTTCCGGTAAAAGCAGTGAATGGTTTGATGAAGAAAAGGAGGGGAAGACCATAAGCAGCGGAATCATCATTTCCGCTTCCGAAAAGGAGGGGATACTGATTCTGACGGATTATGAGTCGATCAGGGACAGCAGAAGCCTTCTGGTGTATCTTCACAACGGAAAAGGATACCGGGCGGAGATTTATAAATCCAGCCGGAATGTGGGTATTGCCCTGCTCCGTATTGCCGGCGGCGTTATAGATGAAGTTACTTTTTCCGAACTATCAGTAGTTGATATTAATACTTTTAAGGAGCATAAAGTTTTTGGAGGAGAAAAGGTTGTATTGATGGGAAATCCTTATGGTCTGGAGCGTTTTATGGCATACGGCTCCCTGACTTCCGTTGGGAATATTGAGGATAAAACGGATATCCGGTATAAGATCATGACGACGAATATTTCAGACAGCGGCTCCATGAACGGGTTTATTATGGATTTGGAAGGAAATATTCTGGGAATGGTCATTCGGGGAATAGAACCACGGAATATGAAAGGAATCGTTTCAGCCGTTCATTTGGAGGAAATAAGTTTATATCTTGAAAAGCTTATGAATGGAAATAATATTTCATATCTGGGCATAAACGGTGAGGATGTTACGGATGAAGTCATTGAAAATATAGATAAGGAGATGCCTTTGGGAATGTATATTACCGGAACAGTCAAGGATTCCCCGGCGTATATCTCCGGCCTGATGAACGGTGATATTCTGGTGGAAATCGAGGGAGAAGGGGTAAAAAATATAAATGAGTATATGAAAATCCTGCAGGAGCATAGCCCCGGTGATGTGCTTAGCATTGAAGTAATGCGGAAGGGAAAAGACGGATATAAGGGAATTATTTATAGTGTGATAGTCGGAAACGGATAAAATGGTTGATTCTGTTTTCAATATCAATTATAATTCAGTGAGACAGCGAAAACGCGTACATAGTTTTATCTGTCTCACTTATTTTATTTGAGCGGAGATTGGATTTACAGAATATACGTAGAGTTACTACGGGAAAGGTTTATGTGAATAAATATGAAGTTTATTGAGACGTTGAGAGACGGTGAACAGGTCAGGGGGATTTACCTCTGCAAACAGAAGAATTCAGCAGTTACGAAGACGGGAAAACCTTATGATAATATTATTTTACAGGATAAGACAGGATGTATTGACGGCAAGATATGGGATCCCCACAGCGGCGGAATCATGGATTTTGAAGCGTTGGATTATGTGGATGTTTCCGCAGAGGTGATCACTTTTAACGGGGCGTTGCAGATGAATGTCAGAAGCCTGAGAAAAGCACAGGAAGGGGAGTATGAGCCTGCCGATTATCTTCCCAGCAGCACAAAAAATGTTGATAAAATGTATGATGAACTGCTGCATTTGGCTGACTCCGTCCGGAATTCCTATTTAAATCAGTTATTGAAGTCTTTTTTTGTCCGGGATACGGATTTTGTAAAAGTTTTTAAAAGACATTCTGCGGCAAAAAGTATTCATCACAGTTTTATAGGCGGTTTACTGGAACACACATTATCAGTGGCAAAATTGTGTGATTTTTTTGCCGGTATGTATCCGGTTCTGAACCGGGACCTGTTGATTACGGCAGCTCTGTTTCATGATATTGGAAAAGTGTATGAATTATCACAGTTTCCGCAGAATGATTATACGGACGAAGGACAATTGCTTGGCCACATTGTGGTAGGATATGAGATCGTGGGCAAAAGAATTGATGAAATACCGGATTTTCCGGCTAAAATGGCTAGGGAACTGAAGCACTGTATTCTGGCCCATCATGGAGAACTGGAATACGGCTCCCCGAAGAAACCGGCCCTTGCAGAGGCGTTTGCATTAAATCTTGCAGATAACGCAGATGCAAAAATGGAAACCATCAGTGAAATCCTGCTGGGAGGAAAACCCCAGGAAGGAACGGAATGGTACGGGTATCAGCGTATGCTGGAAACCAATATAAGAAGGACCGACCGCTACTGATACCGCAGGTATAGCGGATGAAGTGAAAGTCTATTGTTTGGAGATTATGTATGAGCGATAAAAACGAGAAAAGTGATAAAAATAAAAGTGAAAGAGATTGCGGAAAAACTGGTGGAGATACGGTTTATAAAAAGAATCAGGAGTATATTGTCGTAATAGAGGATACCGGAACCGGCGGGGAGGGTATTGCAAAGATTGACGGATATACTTTGTTTATCAAAGATGCCGTCCGCGGAGACCGGTGCCGGGTCCGTATTACGAAAGCCCATACGAATTTTGCATATGCGAAACTTATGGAGGTGCTGGAGCCGTCGCCATACCGGGTAGAACCGGTATGTCCGGTATCAAAGCGCTGCGGCGGCTGCAAAGTGATGGCGGCTTCCTATGAGGAGCAGTTACGTTTTAAAGAGAATAAGATCAGAAATAATCTGGAAAAAATAGGTAAAGTTACCGATTATGAGTATTATCCCATTATCGGCATGGAGGAGCCTTATCATTACCGCAATAAGGCCCAGTTCCCCATTGGTCTTAGCAGTGACGGAAGGATTATTTCCGGATTTTATGCGGGAAGAACCCATGTAATTATTGAAAATGACAAGTGTTATCTTGGTGTGCCGGAGAATGAAGAAATACTTGCCATAATTAAAAATTTCATGGAAGAAAAGCATATTATTCCCTATGATGAGGTCACGCTCCGGGGATTAATCCGTCATGTCATGATTCGGAAAGCTTTTGTTACCGGCGAAATCATGGTATGCATCATAATAAACGGAGACAGTATTCCGGATTCGGATGAACTGGTTGAACGCCTGCTGACCGTGAAGGGGATGACCAGCATTTCCCTCAGCCTGAATGTTGAAAATACCAATGTTATTATGGGAAAAACCATTAAAACCATTTATGGCAAACCATACATTACGGATTATATTCATGACCTGCAGTTTCGAATTTCTCCCAAATCGTTTTTTCAGGTGAATCCCGTTCAAACGGATAAGCTGTATTCCAAGGCTTTGGAATTTGCAGACCTGACCGGTCAGGAAACCGTATGGGATCTGTATTGCGGAATCGGCACGATTTCCCTGTTTCTTGCCAGAAACGCCAGGAAGGTTTATGGGGTGGAGATTGTTTCCGATGCCATCCGGGATGCAAGAATTAATGCGAAGCTGAATGGTATCAGTAATGCGGAGTTTTTCGTGGGCAGGTCGGAGGAGGTGCTTCCGAAGTTTTATGAGGAACATGGAGGTTATGCGGATGTTATTGTGGTAGATCCGCCGAGAAAAGGGTGTGATACGGCGCTGTTGGAGACGATTGTGGAAATGGCGCCGGAAAAAGTGGTGTATGTGAGCTGTGACAGTGCGACGCTGGCCAGGGATGTGAGGTTTTTGACGGAGCGGGGGTATGAGGTGAGGAAGGTGCAGGGGGTGGATATGTTTCCGCATTCGGAGCATGTGGAGACGGTAGTTCTTTTGTCCCAACAAAAACCGGATGATTATGTTGAAGTGGAATTGGAACTAGATGAGATGGACTTGACTTCGGCTGAGAGTAAGGCGACTTATAAGGAAATTCAGGAATATGTGCTGAAAGAACATGTGCTGAAGGTTTCTAATCTGTATATTTCGCAGGTAAAAAGGAAATGTGGAATAGAGGTTGGGGAGAATTATAACTTGCCGAAATCGGAAGATAGCAGACAACCTCAATGTCCGGTGGAGAAGGAAAAAGCTATTAGGGATGCGCTGAAGCATTTTGGGATGATTTAGAGAGGTGAGCACATGACATTAAATTATACGGTGTATCAGTATGATGGCAGCGTGAACGCAGTTGTTATTACTGATATGGATGGCAAGGAGCTTGTGATTGACTGTGATAAGGCAGAAGAGCAGGTCGCATTTGATGAGCCGGAGGATGCAGGGATTTTTGCCAGACTTGCGAGGAAAGAGCCTGCAAGTTATGTGGGGATTGCAATGCGTCCAGGTGGATTGCAGGATTATGTGGATGTGTGGAATGAGTTGAATTAGAATAACGATAGAAGTGTCGGTTGGAGAAATCCAACCGGCATTTTTTCGTGGGAAGATTATTGGACAGGTAGGTTTGATATAATGAAAATGTAGAAGTGTAGGTGATGCGCTTTTGCAAATTGCAAACTTCAATTTCAGATTGAGAAGCATGACAAAAAGTGCTATAATATTATGCAGTATAAATGTTAGATTGTTCATCGGAATTGGAGGATTAAAATGGCGGTTAACTATGATAAATTATGGTGCATCTTAAATGAGCGTGGCATGATGAAGACGGAGCTAATAAAAGAAGCTAAAATCAGTACAAATGCGATGGCGAAGCTTGGTAGAAATGAAGATGTACGTGTAGGGGTATTGGAGAAGATTTGTTTGTCGTTAGATTGTAAGTTCGATGATATTTTGGATATTGTTCCTGAAAGTAAGGTGAATAAGTGAATGCATAAATTTATTGAAATACCAATATATGCGTTAGATAAAAACACATTACATGTAAGGTATGAAAAATATGTGGAAACTCTGCGTTGTGATATATTTTCAGACATAAAAGAAGAAACATTCCAAAGATGTTTAGAAATAGAAACTTATCCTAAAAGAATATGGGAGTATAATCATATAGTTGGTTATATTGTTATTGGTTATGAATTCGGTGATATACAATTCAGGGTATATCTTCCGACTTCGCAAAAACAAAGGTATATGTGGAGGACTTCTAAAAAGACCTTTTTATATGATATACATACGAATGGTACACATTTTCGGGTTGATGAAAGTATGAGTAGTCAAGACATTCAATATGAAATAGCAGATATGTTGGATTCAATTATAAAAGAACATGTGCCGAAAAAGTATTATGTAGATAGACAAGCTTTTGATAATATAAACGGTCAGATTGATTATTTGGAAGTTGTTAAAGAAGTCGATAATATATAGATTTAAGAATTGAGGTTATACATATGACAGGTGAAAAGTTTACATTAATGCAATACTCAGTTAGTGCAATCCTTGGTTTGATTGATGCAGAGGATTTTGTTATTCCTGAGATTCAGAGACCATTTGTGTGGAAGAGAAGTCAGGTGAGAGATTTAATTGACTCATTGTACAATGGTTATCCAACCGGATATATTATCACTTGGAAAAATCCTGATGTTAAGACAAAGGATGGTGGTAAAGCAAACGGAAAGAAAGTACTGATTGATGGTCAGCAAAGAGTTACTGCATTAATGGCTGCCATTGCAGGAAAAGAAGTTTTAGATGATGACTTTAACAAGGACAGAATAAAGATAGCTTTTAATCCGTTGACGGATGACGAGACAAAGCGTTTTGCTGTGCAGGATGCTTCTCATTTAAAGGATAAGCGTTGGATACCGGATATTTCAGTTGTGTTTGATACCGAGTTTGATTCTTTTGATTTTGCAATGAAATATTGCGAAGTGAATGAAGGCATTAAACCAAATGAAGTGAATAAGGCTGTAACGGTATTGAAGGGAATTGCCAATCGTCAGATAGGTGTTATTGAATTGGATGCAGCTTTGGATATTGACGAAGTTACTGAAATATTTATTCGTATTAATTCTAAGGGTACAGCTCTTAGCCAATCAGACTTCGTAATGTCCAAAATGGCGGCAGATACAATTCATGAAGGTAGTCTCATGAGAAAAACTGTGGATTATTTCTGCCATTTGGCTGTAAAGCCGGATTTCTATTCACAGTTAACACATGATGCAGAATTCCAAGCATCGAAATATGCGGATAAAATAAAATGGTTAGCAAAAGATTATGATGATATCTACGATCCGGATTATGGTGATATGCTTAGAGTATCGTTTATGCATCAGTTCCGAAGAGGTAAATTGGCAGATTTGGTTAGTTTGCTTTCAGGACGAGATTTTGTTACAAAGGAATTTAGAGAGGATATTGTAGAAGAGTCCTATGAAAAATTGGACGCTGCTATTTTGAATTTTATTAACCAGTATAATTTTTCACAGTTTGTTATGGCAATTAGGGGTGCCGGATATGTATCGAGTAAGCTTCTTAATTCAAGGATGACATTAGACTTTGCATACACATTATATTTGATGTTGTTAGATGACCCTGCAATTCCGAATGCACAGATAAAGAGATATGTACAGAAATGGTTTGTTCTTTCAACCTTGACTTCAAGATATATTGGTTCACCGGAAACACAGATGGACCGTGATATGAGAACTATTGGAGAGAAAGGATTCGAAACATTTTTAGCAGATGTTGAAGCTTCGGCACTTTCAGAAACATTCTGGACAGTTACATTGCCTCAGAATTTGGAAACATCATCTGTTAATAGTCCAGCGTTTAATACATTCTTAGCAGCACAGATTAATATGAACTGTAATTCTATGTTGATGAATGGTACGAAAGTTGCGGATTTGATTACTATTTCCGGAGATGTGCATCATATATTTCCTCGTAGCTATCTGAAAAATAATGGTGTGGATAATAAGACAAAATATAATCAGGTTGCGAACTACATATACCTTGATACACAGGTGAATAAAGCAATTAGTGATGACGCACCGAATGTATATTTTGGAAAGGTATTGAAGCAGTGTGAAGGTGGAAATATCGTGCTTGGAAATATTGCAGACAGGGATTTGCTTGCAACAAACCTTGAGGAGAATTGTATTCCACAAAATATTATGAATATGACAGTTGAGAACTATGATGAATTTTTAACTGAGAGACGTAAAATGATGGCATCGTTGATACAGAAGTATTACGAGAGGCTGTAAATTTTTTGAACACTAACTTCTGATAATAGAAATTATCAGGAAGATAAACGAAGGATAGGAGGTAGCTATGGTTTCAAATTTTGAATTTCTGGAAAAAGATTTTCCGGTACTTGCAAACTTTGGAGAACTTGCAGAAAAGTACTGTTATTCAGATTCCAATTCATGTCTGATGAAATTGGGGATGATTGGTGAAACTATTGTAAACTTGATGTTTACATATGACAGAATCGCATTGCCACAGGATAATACTGCTGTGGCTAGAATTGATACCTTAGTCAGAGAAGGACTATTAACAAGAGATTTGGCTACCATATTGCATGGACTTAGAAAAGTCAGAAATAAGGCGGTACACGAGAACTATTCTTCGGTAACAGATAGCAAGAATTTTTTGCTTATGGCATATGGCATGTGCGAGTGGTTTATGCAGACTTATGGGGATTGGAGTTATACCCATAAGGATTTTGTTATGCCAGAAGAAAATGCAATGCTAGTTCCTGTTGATAAGGCAGCAGAAGAAAAGAAAGAAGCAGAACTTGCAAAGCAGGCTGAAGAAAATGCGGCAAATGCTCCAAAAGTTGCTCAGGACGAACGTAAAAAGCAGGCATATAAGGTTGCGAATCAGAGACCTAAGACAGAAGCTGAAACTCGCTTTTTAATTGATGAACAGTTACGAATGGTAGGTTGGGAAGCGGATACAGAAAATATTCGATATTCTAAGGGTGTAAGACCCACAAAGGGAAGAAAACTTGCTATCGCAGAATATCCTACCAATTCAACAGTTGGTAATCGTGGTTATGCGGATTATGCTCTTTTTATTGGTGATAAATTAGTGGGCATTATAGAAGCAAAAGCTATTCATAAGGATATACCTTCTGTTATTGATTATCAGGGAAAAGATTATCCGAGATGCATCCGAGAAGAGGATGAAAAGTATGTTATAGGTAAATGGGGAGAGTTTAAGGTTCCGTTTACGTTTGCTACAAATGGCAGACCATATTTGGAACAGTATAAAACCAAATCCGGTATTTGGTTTTTGGATTTAAGAAAACCGGATAATTCACCTATGGCATTACATGGTTGGATGAGCCCAGATGGAATGGAAGAACTTCTTGTGGCTGACGTTGACAGTAGAAATAAAGAACTGAAAGAAATGTCGTATGATTTGCTTACCGACAAAGATGGATTAAATTTAAGACCGTATCAGTTAAATGCAATTATGGCGGCAGAGGAAGCTGTAATTAGCGGAAAACAGACTGCATTGCTGGCAATGGCAACAGGTACGGGCAAAACAAGAACGGTATTGGGTATGATTTATCGTTTCTTAAAAACAGAACGTTTCCGTCGTATTTTGTTCCTTGTTGACCGTACCGCTTTAGGCGAACAGGCGCAGGATGTATTCGAAGAAGTAAAGATGGAAGATCTGTTAACGCTTGATGATATTTACAATATTAAGGGCTTAGAAGATAAAACTATTGATAAAGAGACAAGAATTCATATATCAACAGTACAGGGAATGGTTAAGCGCATTATGTACAATAATGGTGAAACTATGCCTGCTGTATCAGATTATGATTTACTCATAATAGACGAAGCACATAGAGGATACATCCTTGATAAGGAAATGTGTGAGGATGAAGTTCTTTACAGAGATCAGAGAGAATATCAAAGTAAATACAGAGCTGTTATAGAATATTTTAATGCCATTAAAATTGCACTTACAGCCACACCAGCATTGCAGACAACAGAGATATTTGGTCAGCCGGTGTTTAAGTATACTTATAGGGAAGCGGTTATTGAGGGATACCTTGTAGACCATGACGCTCCACATGAATTAAAAACAAAATTGAGTTCGGAGGGCATTCATTATAAACAAGGAGAAACTGTGACAATATATGATCCTGTTACGGGAGAAATTACTAACAGTGAACTTATTGATGATGAATTGGATTTTGATGTGGATTCATTTAACAGACAGGTCATTACAGAACCTTTTAATAGAGCTGTTTTGGAAGAAATTGCAAAGAATATAGACCCGGAATCTCCGAGAGAACAGGGAAAGACTTTGATTTATGCGGTAAATGATGATCATGCAGATTTGATAGTTTCAATTCTCAAAGACATATATACGCAGTATGGTGTAGACAATGATGCTATTATGAAAATTACCGGTAGTGTTGCAAATGGAAATAAAAAGAAAATACAGGAAGCTATTAAGAGATTTAAGAATGAGGATTATCCATCAATAGTGGTTACTGTGGATTTGCTAACGACAGGTATTGATGTTCCGTCTATATCGACGCTTGTGTTTATGAGACGTGTCAAATCTCGTATATTATTTGAGCAGATGCTTGGAAGAGCAACTCGTCTGTGTAAGGAAATTCATAAAACGCATTTTGAGATATATGATCCGGTCGGTGTTTATGATTCTCTCGAAGATGTAAATACTATGAAACCGGTAGTTGCGAATCCTTCAACCACATTTACGCAGTTATTAGATGGATTGCAGGAAATGGAAGATGAAGCACATGTGAAGAATCAAATAAATCAGGTAATTGCAAAATTACAACGCAAAAAGAAAAATATAGATTCTAAAACAATGGAGCATTTCATTGATATGTCAGGTGGTATGGACCCGACACAGTTTGTTTTTGATATACAAAACAGAGAACCTAATGATGCGAAGAAACGATTGTTGGCATATTATGATTTGTTTAGAATGCTTCAAGAAAGCAGAACGGATGGTGGAAGACCTGTTGTGATTTCAGATAAGGAAGATGAGTTAATTAGTCATACAAGAGGTTATGGCAATCAGGATGCTCGACCGGAAGATTATTTGGATGCATTCTCAAATTATGTGCAGACGAATATTAATGAAATAGCAGCTTTAAATATTATATGTACAAGACCACGTGAACTTACACGTGACAGCTTGAAATCCTTGTTGCTTACTTTGGATAGAGAGGGGTATACAGTGCAACAGTTGAATACTGCTATTTCTCAGCTTACAAATGAGGAGATGGCAGCAGACATTATCAGCTTAATTCGTCGATATGCAATTGGTTCTGTGCTGATTAGCCACGAGGCAAGAATTAGAAAAGCTGTTGACAGATTACGCAAGGCGCATACCTTTACTATGCAGGAGCAAAATTGGATTAAACGAATGGAAGATTATCTTTTGAATGAATCGGTACTAAATGTACAGGTTTTTGATGAAGATAGCCGTTTTAAGTCACAGGGTGGTTTCGCAAAGATAAATAAAATATTTGGAAATAAATTAGAAAGCGTTGTTATAGAACTCAATGAGTATCTGTACGATGATGGAGGAAGAACCGCATGACAACACAGGAAATTGTATCAAAACTCTGGAATCTCTGTAATGTTTTAAGAGATGATGGAATTACATATCATCAGTATGTAACGGAGCTTACATATATATTATTCTTAAAAATGGCAAAAGAAACCGGAGCAGAATCACAGATTCCGGAAGGATATCGATGGGATGTTTTAAAAGCTAAAAGTGGTGTGGAACTGAAAAAGTTTTATAAAGAGTTATTAAATCATCTGGGCGAGAATTGTACCGGACGTGTGCGTGAGATTTATCAGGGTTCAGCAACTAATATAGATGAGCCTAAAAATCTTGAGAAGATTATTACAACTATTGATGGGCTTGATTGGTTTTCTGCTCGTGAAGAGGGATTGGGAAATCTCTATGAAGGTTTATTAGAGAAAAATGCGAATGAAAAGAAATCTGGTGCAGGTCAGTACTTCACACCAAGAGTACTGATTGATGTTATGACCAGATTAGTGAAACCTCAACCGGGTGAACGCTGTAATGATCCTGCCTGTGGTACATTTGGATTCATGATTTCAGCCAGTCAGTATGTGCGTGAGAATACTGATGATTTATTTGAATTGGATGCTGATACAGCCAAATTTGAAAGAGAAGAGGCATTTACCGGAAGTGAGTTGGTTCATGATACTCACAGACTTGCATTGATGAATGCAATGTTGCATGACATTGAAGGCGAGATTAAGCTTGCAGATACTTTGTCTAATGCCGGTAAGGATATGAAGGGATATGATGTGGTTCTTACAAATCCGCCATTTGGCACAAAGAAGGGTGGAGAGCGTGCAACCAGAGATGATTTTACTTTCCCTACAAGCAATAAGCAGTTGAACTTCTTACAACATATTTACAGAAGCTTAAATACTGATGGTAAGGCAAGAGCCGCAGTAGTTCTTCCGGATAATGTTTTATTCGCAGATGGTGATGGAGAGCGTATTCGTAAGGACTTGATGGAAAAATGTAATTTACACACAATCCTTAGACTTCCTACAGGGATTTTCTATGCTCAGGGTGTAAAAACAAATGTCCTTTTCTTCACAAGAGGAAAGACTGATAAAGATAATACAAAAGAGGTATGGATTTATGACCTTAGGAATGATATGCCTTCTTTTGGCAAGACAAATCCATTGAAAAAAGAGGATTTTGATGATTTCGTAGCTTGTTATGCGGATGGTGATTTATCTGCCCGTAAAGAAACATATAGCGAAGATAATCCGAACGGTAGATGGAGAAAGTTTACTTATGAAGAAATTTTGGCAAGAGATAAGACAAGCCTGGATATTACTTGGATGAAGAGTGATACCGGGGCGGAAGATTATACTCTGGCAGAATTATTAGAACAGATAAAAGAAAAATCTGCTAACATATCTAAGGCGGTAACCGAGCTGGAAGCACTTATAGGAGAGGTGGAAGAATAATGGATACAAAAGCATTAAGACAAAAAATTCTTGACCTTGCTATTCGTGGCAAATTAGTTCCACAGGATCCGAATGATGAACCTGCATCTGTATTATTGGAGCGAATTCGTGAGCAGAAAAAGCAGATGGTGAAAGAAGGAAAGCTGAAGGCTAAGGATATTAAGAACGATACAATTATCTTTGTGGGTGAGGATAATTTACATTATGAGAAGTTCCAGGATG
>CAJTXN010000016.1 GCA_910583605.1 uncultured Lachnospiraceae bacterium | reverse complement strand
ACGGACGCTACCGTCAGCAATTCGGCATCCATGCCTCAACTGCTGACTTTGTCTGACCTCGTGTCAGACAATAGCTGGGTGTTTCAGGCAGAACACTAAGAACTTTCAGGCTTTTTCCGAAAGTCGCCAGCCTGTGCCCGAAGGCTTCCGCTTCTGCTGTTCACTGCCAAATTTACAGAATAAGTAATTTTTCAGCATCTATTCAGCAGACAAATTACTGCAATGTGGTATTGTAAATTCATCCAACGCACAGCAGTTATGTCCGGGGAAGGCGGTTCGAATGTGACTACGGAAGGCAGATTGGAAGTTCTTAGTGTTCTGCTAAGGTTTCAGCTATCAACTGACATGGACGTCAGTTGAAGGCGGATTTGAGGCAGGATGCCGAATATCCGCCGGTAGCGTCCGCATGAAAATACTTACCGCAGAACACTTAGAACTTCCGTCTGCCTGTAGTGGAACATTCGAACCGCCTTCCCCGGACATAACTGCGTCCGTTTAGCCAATTTATAATCCACCCGCAGCAATTCTGCCCGGATAGTAACAATTAGTAATCAATCACTTGACAATTATTTAATACCCCTCTATACTATTACAAATATGAATCTAACATAAGGAGATTTTTTATATGACTTTCCACGAAGGTTACGAATTAAAAGAATTTAACCGGATTTACAGAGGTATGGAAGAGATTTACCATAAGATTGCACTAAACATCGGAATTTCTGACAGTGCATTTATTATTTTATACAATATACTGGAGCTGGGTGACGGCTGTCTGCAGAAGGATATCTGCAATATGTCTTTTATCAGCAAACAAACTGTCAGTTCTTCAATCCATAAACTGGAAAATCAGGGATTACTATACTTAAAAGCCGGAAAAGGACGGGAAATGCAGATTTTTTTAACGGAAACCGGAAAGCAGTTTGTGAATGAAAAAATACAGCCGGTTGTAGCTGTTGAAAATAGTATTTTTCAGGAACTGTCACCGGAAGAATGCCGGGAATTACTTCGTCTGAATGAAAAATATCTGACATGTTTTCGGGAAAAATCAAAACTTTTGTTTTAGGTAAAACACAAAGAGAATCCCCCGGAGTTGTATCTCCGGAGAATTCTTTCTGTCGAAAACGATATTACGATATCCGTATAATTCCATTGGATAATGCATATGTCATATCAAATACTAATTCTTTTCTCAGCTTTCCAAAATATATAACTATTTTTCCTTCTTCCATCCGACGGACGATTCCTTCCCCATACTTTTTATGCACTATCGCCGCTCCCACGGTAATACCTTCAAAATCAATCTGCATCTCTGCCGCAAATCTTGATACCGAAACCGGTTTATTGAACCGCTCTTCCGTGGAATATACATGCAGCCGGTGTTTTGCACGGGTAACCGCAACATAAAACATTCGTCTTTCTTCTTCCAAATCTTCCTCTAATACTGCTTTGGCATGAGGTGCGACCCCTTCCACAGCATCGATAATAAAAACCGTATCATATTCCAGTCCCTTGGAACTGTGCATGGTAGCCAGTTCAATGGCATTTGTCTGCCGCTGACTGATTCTTGCCTGTCTGATCAGTTCTTCCGAATATTCCTGTATATGGGTATACCAGTCAGAAAAAGTCTGAAACGGTTTGGCCGCTTCTGCGATTTCATTTATGACATCTGTCAGTTCTTCCGGCTTCATTCTGCGGTATCCGGCATATTCATTCAGATAACCGTCATACCCGATTCCCTGTCGGATATAGGTAATGGCAGCATATGGTGTCATTCTCGAAATCAGCGTTAAATCATATTCCAGTTTTTCCAGACGTTCAACCATCCAGTCTTTATCGGAATAATATTCTTTCAGCATGGCTATGGAAATCTCTTCCGCAGAAAGAGCCTCTCTGGAAATATATCGTTTCGGGCGGTTCATAATCTGCAGATAATCGCTTCTCTTTCTACTGCCGCAGGCAATATTAATATATGCAAATAAGTTTTTCGCAATAAAATGCTCATAAATATTCGGCATGGCATCTTTCATGTGAAACGGAAGATTATATTCCATCAGTTTGTCCACCAGAAACCTGGGTCCGATATTGGTTCGAAACAAAATGGCAATATCCGAATACTGTCCGCCGCTTTCTATGTATGATTTAATTTCTTCCACAATATGCTGATTCTCTTCTGCCTGGGTTGGAAACTTCCGGTATATCACCGGAATTCCTTCCCCTGCCACCGGTTTTATCTCCTTCCGGAACCGGTTTTTATTATTCTGGATCAGCCGCAGGGAAGCGGTTACGATATTTCCGGTTGAACGGTAATTTTCATTTAAAATTACCTGTACGGTTCCCGGATAATCTTTTTCAAAATTCAGCATAATTTCCGGCCGGGCCCCCCGGAACCGGTATATGGACTGGTCGTCGTCACCTACAATAAAAAGATTATTTTCCGGCAGCGCAAGCAGTTTTATAATTTCAAATTGAACACGATTTATATCCTGAAATTCATCAATCAGAATAAACCGATACTTTTTCTGCCATGCTGCAAGAATATCCTTCCTCGCCTGCAACAGTTCATAACACATTACCAGCATATCATCGAAATCGACTTTATTGGATTTCCGCAGACTGTCATCGTACTTTTGATAGAGCCTCCGAAATACTTCATCGCTGCAATTTCCGGAATAATAATGACTGATGTCAATCATGTCTCCTTTCACCGCACTGATTTCCCCTATAATGGAAGATACAAACTCATTGACATCTTCAATATCCAGTTCCTCCTGTTCGATCAGCTCACGTATCATTCGATATTTTTCATCTTCTCGAAGAATATTTTCCGCACTGTAATTATAGGCATACTTTAAAATTTTGAAAAATACGGCATGAAAGGTTCCAAAGGAAACCGGCGGCCTCTGACCTTCCATCAGACCTTCGAACCGCTCCTGCATTTCCTTTGCTGCTGCCTTTGTAAAGGTTATAACCAGAATATTGGATGGATTTACCCCGTAATGCTCAATCAGATATCTGGTCCGATTGGTAATCACCAGGGTTTTACCGGAACCAGGCCCCGCTAATACTAAGCATGGGCCTGTGTAATGATTGATCGCATTTTGTTGTGATTCACTAAATTGCCTGTTCAAGTTTCTCGATACCTACTTTAATTCTTCTTATGGACTCTGCTTTTCCCAGAATTTCCATGATTTCAAATGCTCCTCCCGGCGTCATCTGTTTACCGGATACGGCTGTCCGAACCGGCCATAATCCCTGACCGTTCTTAATTCCCTTATTTGTAATATATTCCATGATAAGCCCATGAAGGGAATCCACCGAATAATCCTCATGTACTTCTAAGATTGGCAGCAGTTCCTTTAATACCTCCAGCGAGTTTTCCGTGTTAGTCTTCATCTTCTTATGGGTATACATTCCGATATCATAATCTGGAAGTTCTTCAAAAAAATCCACCAGTTCTGCAATATCAGGAAATACTTCAATTCTGGTTTTCACCAGATCAAGGATTTTTTTACAATCCAAATCCTTCGTAACAACCGTTTTCAGATACGGCATTGCCATCTCATAAAAACGGTCATTTTCCATGGCTTTTATATATTCACCATTCATCCATTTCAGTTTCACAATATCAAAAACGGAAGGAGATTTATTAATATGACGATAGTCAAATTTCTGTATCAGTTCTTCCAGTGTAAATATTTCCTGGTTATCTTCCGGACTCCAGCCAAGCAGAGCAATATAATTCACAACGGCCTCCGCCACAAATCCCTGCTCCAGTAAATCTTCAAAGGAAGAATGTCCGCTTCTCTTGCTGAGTTTCTTATGATTTTCATCGGTGATCAGCGGAAGATGTATATATTTTGGTGATTCCCATCCAAATGCATCATATAATCTCTGATATTTCGGTGAGGAAGAAATATATTCATTGCCTCTGACTACATGGGTAATCTCCATTAAATGGTCGTCAATGACATTTGCAAAATTATAAGTCGGAAATCCGTCCGATTTGATCAGTATCATATCGTCTAATTCCGAATTCTCTACCGTAATTTCTCCATAAATATCATCGGTAAATGTAGTGGTCCCCTCTTTGGGATTATTTTGACGGATTACATACGGAACGCCTTTCGCCAGATTTTCTTCTATTTCCTCTTTGGATAAATGAAGACAGTGCTTATCATATACTACAATCGTCTTATCACCAATGGTCTGTTCCAGTGACTTTAACCTCTGCTCATCACAAAAGCAGTAATAGGCTTCTCCTTTTTCAATCAATTGCTTTGCATACTCTAAATATATGCCGGATGCCTGACGTTCACTCTGTACATACGGTCCGAAACCTCCGTCTTTATCGGGACCTTCATCATGACCCAGACCGGCTTTTTCCATGGTTCGATATATAATTTCCAATGCACCTTCCACAAAACGTTCCTGGTCCGTATCTTCTATTCTTAAAATAAAATCGCCATTCTCATGTTTTGCGATCAGGTACTCATAAAGTGCTGTTCTTAAATTTCCAACGTGCATCCTGCCTGTCGGGCTCGGTGCAAATCTTGTTCTTATCTTAGACATATCTTTCCTCTTTTCCATCTATAATTTCTTTGCAATTATATCTCATTTTCTATCTTCGCGCAAGATAAAAGACTATTTCCGTTTTAATCTCCTAAGCATATCTTTATCTTCCTCCGGAACCCGGTAAGACTCGATCATTTTCTGAATCGCCTTGTTATATGTAAAGTCATCCAATGTATTCCACTCGGTCAGATAAGTGTATGTCTTCTGCGGAAATTTGGCATATGCGGTTGCTGCTGCCCATGCAATTCCCATTTTAGTATAATATCCCTCATGCTTTAATTCATTAAGCAACTGAAATACCCGGTCAATATATTCCTCTGTCAGAAAATAGTCCATCAGCAAAACGGCCACAACTCTCTGTTCAAATTCCCGTTCCGATGTAACATAGGGCATAAGAAACTCTAAGACCCGTTCCCGGTTCTTTTCTGCACATTTGAAACAGGAACAAAACACATCATTGACCGACCAGTCCTGTATTTTAGGTATAAATTTCTCTGCCAGACTGATTTTTTCTTCAATTCCGCATTTTGAAACCCCGATTACAATTCCCTGCAGCATTATTTCCTCAAAGGTATCCTCTCCTGCTTCTTCCAGATACCTTCTCCAGTCGTCTTTTGCTATTTCCTTTGCCAGAAGCCGCAGTTTTGGAATCCGCACTCCTATCATGTTTTTACAGCCCGGAATCAGCGCAGAAGAAAATTCCTGATACTTTTTATCTGCCATTTCATATAAACGGATTCTGATTTCTTCATATGTCATATATACACCTCCATATTTTGAACACTTTTCTGCGCCTGTCTTTATAAAACAGGGAATTATAAAACTTCTAACCTGCGACTATGAATTCCGCAATCGCCCAAAAAATAATCTTATAGTCAGTTTTACAAAAAATACATCGTCCAAAAGACTGTTTCATGGACGATGCATTAAATCATTACTTTAGAACAATTTTTCAATCCAAAGATTAAAATATTCTTCGGATTTTATAATAAATGCTTTCTCAATTCTGCACCGGATTTCGGACTCAGATATGCAGGCGCAATATCAAACACTGTTTTGCAGCCGCTTGCCCCTTCCTGAGATAAACGGTATACCGCTCTTGCATATGCAACAATCACAGAGGAAGTAAATTCCGGATTAGAATCCAGTTTCAGACTATATTCGATTATATGATTATGCTCTTCTTCCCATCCTGTCACACCAGTCCGGAATACAAATCCGCCATGAGGTATACCACTATGCTGTTCCTTTAATTCTTCCTCACTGATAAAATGAACCGTTGTATCATAATCCGCGAAATAATTCGGCATATTTTTAATGGTTTCTTCAATTTTCGCCTGATCTGCTCCTTCTTCCGCTACAACAAAACATTCCCGGATATGTTTCTGACGTGTGGTCAGTTCCGGGTTCTCTCCATTACGAACTGCAGCCAAAGCATCTTCTACCGGAATCGTATACTGCTTTCCGTCTTTTACGCCTTCTACCCGGCGAATTGCATCCGAATGTCCCTGACTGACACCTTTTCCCCAGAACGTATAATCCTTTCCATTGGGCAAAACGGCATTTGCATATAAACGATTTAAAGAAAACATTCCCGGGTCCCAGCCACAGGAAATCAGTGCCACATGTCCGCTCTCTTTTGCCACGGCATCCACATTATCAAAATGCTCCGGTATCCTTGCATGTGTATCAAAACTGTCAATAACATTAAAATATTTTGCATATGACGGTGTCTGCTCCGGCAAATCTGTTGCACTGCCTCCGCAAAGAATCAGTACATCCAGTTTCCCCTGCATATTTTCAAGCTCTTCTGCCGGATATACAGGCACTCCTTCCGTCAAAATTTTTACATTTTCCGGATTTCTTCTGGTAAAGACTGCCGCAAGTTCCATATCTTCATTCTGGCGGATTGCACATTCAATTCCCCGCCCCAGATTTCCGTATCCTAAAATTCCTATTTTCATTTATTGGTTTCCTCCATTTCATCCAATCAGATTTCTTACAACATTCTATTATAGCAATTCTGTCAAATCATACAAGATTTATTTCAAAAAACTCTATAACATCCTGATATATTTAAACAAAAACTTTTTAAAAGGCGAAAGATTCTGATATATTTTTTTATTTATCTCATTGGTATTCCTTACCAGATAATCAATTTCCTCATCCGAAGGCTGATTCCTGCTAAACTTTGCCTTTTCAATTATCTTCATTATATTCCGGGAAGTTTCCTCATCTGCATACTGGTTATTTACTAAAATATCCGCACTTTCATCATAAGTCGTTTCACCGTCCCGGGACTTACGGATAATATCCTGTTCTGCTGTGACTGAATCACGGATTGGCGCCTGCCTTAAAAGACCTGCTGCCATCATGGATTTCTTCAGATTCCGGTATCTCTGTTCTGCTTCTCTTTCATTGCAGCGCTTCCTTCTGACATATATGCCCGCAATATAATAGGATATGATAAATAAAATTCCACCACCGAAGATCAGAATGATAACAGAAAGCGTGGTATTTTTAACCCTGTTCATATTTTGAGCTGTAAATACTGAATTTGCCAGATAATTTCCAATGCCGCCATTGTTTTTCTCCGGCTCCTGTGTGTAATCATAGTCTGAATATGGAGTAACTTCCACCGGAATCCATCCAAGTCCATCAATATATATTTCTACCCAGGCATGGGCATTGGTATCTGTCAGTTCATATTTCATTACCTTTCTGTCATTCACATCGTAATCCGCCCATTCCCCGGCATTTTCTCTCTCATCGGCAACACCGTCATTGTATGCATCCCCACTAAGTTTATACCCCCCTGTATATCTGGCCGGTATCCCCATATAACGATAAATCAGAGTTGCGGCGGTAGCAAAATAAGTACAATAACCTTTTTGAGTCTCATCCAGAAAGTAATTTACAAAATCCGCATCACTTGGTGTTTTTCCCGGTCTTAATGTATATTCAAACTCAAACTGAAAGGTTTCTATAATGTCTTCTATAAGGGTATCACTGTTTTTGTCAATGGAATATTTATCAACAAAGCTCTGAATGGCCTTACGGTTATAATCCGGTATCTGCAGATATGTATCTTTTACATACATTGCATAGGCTTCTTCTTTTCTAAAATAATCCAGCTCTGTTTCCGCTTCTGCCCTGACAGATAAATCTTCACTTGATTCCGCCTTTATACACTTCTCCAGTTCCCTTTCCCGCAAATCTGCAATACTGTTTTGTAATTCCTTAACCGTTCCGTAGCCCACCAACGGTTTATACCATGCCGTAAATACCCATCCGGTCTGAAGACTGCCGATAAACTCATCATCAGTGATAACCGCGCTGAGTACATTGGATATATCTTTGGTAAAATACGGAAAATAAACATAATTCTCATTGGCAAATACATTTGTTATTTCAATTTGCTTGTAATAATCTCCAATTCCGTAATAATCCATTAATTGTTTTGACAGGCCAAATGTATCTTCTACAGTAATACCATAATTTGTTATGGCCGGCACTTCTCCCTGATGAGCTGATAATGTTTCCCAGTAAGAATTATCATATATAGAACCGTTAAAGCTTTTAATAAATATTTCATTTTCATCGTTTACCCGCAATGTTTTCACAATTAAATCGGTCTGAAAATCATAATTAATCCGGTTTACCTGCCCCAGCTTATTATTGCTGACACCGCCGGGACTTTGCCCGGTCCGGTTAAACATTCCCCAGAATCCTACAAGAGCAACCTGTCTTGTAAACTCTCTGGTATTATCTTTTAACTCACTGAACCCGGAATCCATTTTAAACTCATCCTGTTCCATAAATCTGGAGACAGAAAATACAGAAGCCATCACGATCATTGCTACAATGACCAATATCCAGAAAGAACTCTTTCCATCATTCACATAATCAAATACTATCCTGTTTTTGCCCCGGAGTTCTTTTTTGGTATATCCTTTTCTCCTTCGGTATTCCATATGATAATGGGTTGTATTCCGCAAAAAATACAATACTGTAATTCCAATGACATACATGGTGAAATAATAAATATCCAGTCCTTCATCAAAATACATTCCAAACTGGGTAATCGGAAAAGAAAACAACAGGATCAGCACCAGACCTTTGGTTTCCGAAATCACCATATTAAATAACAAAAACAATCCGAACGCCAAAAACAACAGGCACATTGTAACTGCCGTTTTTTCATTGAATCCGTATGTCGAATATCTTCTTTCAATGGGTAAATCCATATCCTTCTCCAGATATTCCATAATGATATTGGCAATATATGCAAATCCGCCGCGGATCATCCACTGGTAATTGATGATACCATATATAAATCCACAGATTCCAAGCAGATAACCGATTATTTTCATCCAGACATTATAATATAAAAACGCCACATAAAGACTTATAAAAATCCCGGCAAACTGAATAATATACATATTACATTCAATATCAAAAGGTACCACAAAACACCCGAGCATACCGGTGACAACCAGATAATTTATAATGGCATTGCTTAAAACAAAATATATCTTTTTATTTTTATCTATCTGCGGTTCCGAAACAATGTTGATACCGGACAGACGATCCTTCTCCTGACGGATTCTAAGTTTTTTATCTGCGATTCTCTTTGTAATGTTTAACCGACTGACTATTGAACGGAAAGACATGTAATCACCACCTTATCATCCGAAATGTCAAATCTCTCACCTGATATTCCGCTTACACCGGCATCCGAAATATACATCACCGTCGTTGTAGGCTCTGAATGAACCGCCATATAACTGCTGTATGTAAGTGCAGGATTTTCATACGGTATCATATAATATAATTCATTGAGAGAAATATCCAGTTCTTCATCGGTTTCTATTTTCGTTTCAAACAATTCCTTTGTCTTCGTATTAAACCAGGAAGTTCGAAACCGCCTTCCGTTTTTCAGCAGATATTTACCGGATGCATAATATGCTTCAATAATACTGTCCGTAATCTCCGGCTTGTCCGTCTGAATTGAAAGTTCTACCAAAAGCGTAACCTCATCCGAATACGGCTTGCTAAACTCCTTAACCTGAAGTTCTTCATTTTTTGCACTCAGTTTCCAATGGATGTTCTGCAGCTTATCGCCCGGAATATAATCTCTGATCTGGGAAATCTGTGAGACATCATCGCCCTTTACATATTGTACCTCATCATCATTCGCCACTCCGCTGTCAGACAGATTGATCTGAGGAAGTTCTATATTTCTCTCCGGCATGATTGTAACTTCATCTGTTACATTCAGTTCTTTTTCAAACCGGAACAGCCCTAAAAAATCTTCCATGATCACTTTTTCAATCTGTATGATCATTCTGCCACAGTATTTTCCCGAAACCCGCATACTGACTTTTCTCTCGGAAAAAGGAACTGACGGAATCACCAGTTCATATTCTTCATTATTTTTATAAAAAGCATTAAAAATCTTAACATTCAGTTTTAGATTTTCAATCGGTGCAACAAAACCATTTTTTACGGTAAAATATATATCAACGGGAACATTTTTTCCTACCGAAGATTTATCAGTCATAATACCGATATGAATCTTATTCACTGTCAGTTTTGTTAATATAAAAGAGACTGCCGGCAGTACCGCCAGGATTACCACCCATACCATCATCACATAGTGATGATAAAACAGCAGACCGAACAGTATCAATGCCAGAAAGCAAAAATAACTAAATCTTTTTCCCCACATAGAAATCCTTTCTCTTACGGTATTGCAATTTTTTTCTTTAATTCTTCTAAAATATCGGTTTCCGAGTACCCATTTGCCTTTGCTTTTGAACTCAAAACAATTCTATGAATTGCAACATCCGGCAGCGCTTCCAATACATCTTCCGGAACCACATAATCCCTGCCGCATAAAAATGCAAGCCCCTTTGCCATATTGATCAGCGCCAGGCCTCCTCGCGGACTGATTCCCAATGAAATATACTGGTTATCTCTGGTATCCCTTACAAGTTTTGCTACATAATCATAAATTTTCTCATCAATATGTACCTGTTCCACCTGTTTTCTCATTGTTAAAATAGAATCTTTTTCCAATACATGATTTACCAGTTCCAGAGCAGAGTAACTTCGTCCTTTATATACATTAATTTCGTTTTCTTCATCCGGATATCCCATAGACAATTTAATCATAAAACGGTCCAGCTGGGATTCCGGCAGTTTCTGGGTTCCCACATATCCCACCGGATTCTGGGTGGCAATAACAATAAAAGGGTCCGGCAGATAATGCGTTTCCCCGTCTACCGTCACTCTCTTTTCTTCCATAACCTCCAACAGCGCTGCCTGGGTTTTCGGAGAGGTTCTGTTAATTTCATCCGCCAGCAGGAGATTACACATCGCCGCACCCTCTTTAAATTCAAAATCATTTATTTTTTTATTAAACATAGAGAAACCAACCACATCAGACGGCAATACATCAGGTGTAAACTGAACTCTGCGGTAATCCAACGACAAAGCTCTGGAAAATGCCACTGCAAGGGTGGTCTTTCCTACCCCCGGTACGTCTTCCAACAATATATGTCCGCCGGACAGCATTGCCGCAAATACTTTTATAATAATATCATCTTTTCCGGCAATTACTTTCTTTATCTCCTCAATTACTTCTTTCAAATCTTTATCTAATTTATTTATCATATCCATGTAACCCAATCCATCCTTTCTACTCTGTTATTAAATTATATTTTTTTCTTATGCTTTATTAATATTATACATATACTCCAGATAATTCCGGTCAGTATAAGTATTACCCCGGCACCAAATAATATAAACATATTATTGTCTGTAGTTCCGTTTTCATCCAACACGAGACGCAGCGTATTCTTCTGGATAGTTGACGAATCAATACCCATTTTGGTTAATTCATTCGCAAAACTTGTGTATCCGTCATCTGACATTTTTTTAAGTTTCCCCTTAATCTTAAGTTCACTATATTCTTCCAAAGGTTTGCCTGCTTTAATTGCTTCCCAGCTTTCGTCCACAATCCTGTCCATATCTTCTATCTTATCTTCATTTACCTCTATTCCGATAAATTTAGCATTACCGGATACATAATCACCAATATATAAAATATATGAGTAAGTTTCCGGCGTATTTATTCCATTTTCAGTATTGTACGAAATATCATAACAGCCATATAAAAAAGCTTTGGATAATTCAATCTCTCCATATACCACATCCTCCAGTTCACTGCCGCTCATGTTGCTGATATCTGCCGGACCTTTCATATATCCAATGGTTTCACTTCCGGAAACAATTACTGCTGCGATTCCCAATACCAATACAAAAACTGCTAACAGTACGTATCCATATTTTCCCTTTTTCGATTCTGAATTCATTTCACTTCTCCTTAAAAAGTATTATTCTGACAGACAACCGCCTGTATTATAAAAACCAAAATACCATAGGATGTAAAATCTACACCCTATGGTATTAAATATCCGTTGACCTGTGTTCCTATCTGCCGGCTTATATCTCTACCACACAATTCGGAACATACTTTTTAAAATCATCTATCTGGCTTTGTCTGATTTCCGTATTCTTTACACAAAGATATGTAAGATTCTTAAGGGTATAAATATCATGTAAATCTGTCACTCTTGTTCCCCAAAGGTCAAGATATTTTAGATTCTCAAGACCGGATATGGTTGATAAATCTCCTACAAGGGTATTCCTCAATGCGAGATATTCCAAGGATTTACATTCGGAAATCGGCGACAAATCATCCAACATATTATTACTGAGCACCAATTTCTGAAGCTGCAGACAATCCTTTAACACGGATATATTACCTATATCCATATGTTCTACATTCAAATCCGTAATATTATCTTCAAATCTTACTTTGCCAAGCTGGAGCTTTACCAGTTTCTTAAATGTAGACTTAAAGAATCCGCCTTTCTTATTCTCTGCTGTATTTTTTGATGTCTGTTTCTGTTCGGCAGACGGTTGCGAAGCCGCTGCCTGTACCGGCGATGCCGGTTTTGATTCCGGCTGCGGAACAGTTGTTTTCGGTCGAGCCGGTGATGCAGCCGGTTCGGGCTGCGGAGCCGGTTTTGGTTTTTGTTCCGGCTGCGGAATCGGCTGTGGCATTGGCTGAACGGAAGGCTGTGCATATGTTTCTGCAGTCTTTCCGATACTGACAACAATCGGTTTTACTTCAAATTCATCTTCATTCTTAAGAGATGGTACTGCAGCCGGTTCGGGCTGCGAAGCCGATGTGCTTTCCGACGTTGTATCTCTTGTGAGTATCAAATGCCGGTTTCCGTTTTCATCGGTCTCCAATACGCTGTAATACAACGCATCAATAAGCTCATTTACCGTCTGGAAACGGTCCTGGGCCCGTAATGCCAGACCCTTCATAATCGCATACTCAGTTTCCGGCCAGATGGAAGAATCAAACTTTGACAGTGGTTCAACATTGTCTTCAATCATTCGTTCCAATGCTTCCTGAGGAGTAATACCAGTAATCATTTTATACATGGTAGCACATAACGCATAAACGTCGGTCCACGGTCCCTGATTTCCTTTGGCACGATACTGTTCCTCCGGAGCATAACCTCGTTTCAGAACCACCGTTATACTTTTATTATCTTCCGTATCAAACACACGGGCAGCACCGAAATCCGTCAGCTTAATCTGATTATTCCTTGTAATCATAATATTATCCGGACTGATATCTCTGTGTATAATACCCACTTCATGAATCTGATTCATGGATTCCAGTACCGGCTTCATCATTTTAATGACTTCATTCTGTTTCATCTTACCGCCGACTTTGGTGAGATGCTGTTTTAATGTAATACCGTTGATATATTCCATAATGATATATGCGGTATCATTCTCATAAAAAAAGTCCTTAACGGTAACAATACCTGTCAAATCGGAGAACATGGTCAGATTTCTTGCTTCTCTTAAATATTTCTCCAATCCTTCTCTATATAAATCTTTTGCTTCACCTGAAAAAATATTAATGGTGTTTCCCTGTAATGTATCTCTTGTTGCCAGTTCTGCCGGAAAATACTCTTTAATCGCTACCGGCAAATCCGTATCTAAATTAAAACCAATATAAGTGATACCGAAACCGCCTTCACCGATTACTTTTCCTACCATATATTTGCCGTTTAATTTCGTAAACGGGCGCAGGCTGCGGGGTGATGGAGAATATGTACTCTTATCAAAACCACACAAAGGACACGGTAAGTCGGGTTCATCTAAAACTGCCATGCATCCTGGACATAAATAATCAGGATTTATTTTACTCATATCAGTATGCCTCCCTATATATTTACTAGTTTTTTTGTATAATTTGACTAAAAATAGTATAACATTGATTAGAATTCCATGCAATGTTTTTGTTCCGAATTAATATATATTTAATAGCTGTTTACTTTATCCAGACCCCTATTGCCGAATAATTATCCATGTCCTTTCCCTGACCGTTTTTAATAACAATTTTCTCCATCTGGTTCATCCATTCATGGATATCCCTGGCTTTCTTCAGACACTTTACCATGTCTTCTTCCTCTATCAGTTCCCAGAACCCGTCGCTTGCCAGTAAAAATGCCATTCCGGATTCCGTATCAATCGTTTCCGATATCTCATATCTCGGCCTGTCCCATTCAATTCCCATTACTCTCAGTAAATGGCTGCGGTCAGGATGATTTCTGATATCTTTATCCTTAATCTCTCCTATGTTTACCAGCATCTGCGGTACACTATGGTCTAATGTATGACTTACATATTTTTTATTTTTAAACAGATACAGTCTGGAATCACCAATGTGTCCCCATTCTATCTTTTTTTCTGATATGCACAACAATACCAGTGTTGTCTTTATATCGTCCGACATCTGAAGCCTTTTCTGCTCCTGCAGCAGATGTTCCTGACTAAGTTCAAATGCTTCTCTGATATAAAATTGACTAAAACCCTCTTTTTTAAATGAATCTATACTGGTATCTATAACTATCTTAGATGCCAAATCACCTTTCTCATGTCCGCCAAGTCCATCTGCCAGTGCAAAACAATACTCCTGATTCCATATATAACTGCCTATCCTGTCTTCGTTCTTTTTCCGGCTTCCTTTGTTTGATAACAAATGATAAGTAACCATCATAATTATAGCCTCCGTAGATAACACCCGGACCAAAGAGTGTTTTTACTTCTAAAATATCTCCTTTAAAGTGTACCATTTTTTCATGACTTTTTAAAGTATTTTTTAAAAAAGAAATGTTCCACCAATCTTTATTATTGATGGAACATTTCCCTGTCATTAAACTATTTTATCAGTCATGTCTGCAGTGACCACTACAATGTTTACAATCACAACCGCATTGTAATGACTTTCCTGCTTTTTTGTCTTTGACCATGGTTGTTATTATCAATGATATGATTCCTGCTAAAAAAAGTCCGATGACCAGTGTGCCCATTTTGCTGCCTGCCTTTCTTATATTGGGTTAAAATCAGCTGTTTCAATTTTTATAGTTAAATTTATAGTTAGTATATACTAACCCTTATTAGTTGTCAATAACTTTTTTTCGTAATTTGGCTGGCAGGACGCAGAGGCAGATACCTTTGTTAAATTTACAAATTGATTTTCAAAAATTGACAAATCAAAAACACGCATTCTGCACCATATTGCCTAAATTTTATCAATATGCTATAATTTTTATATTATCAAAACAATGAAACAAATAATCCCAAAAGAAAGGAATATGCCGCTATATTTATAGCATTATGGTTTTTAAAACCAGCATATAGTATCTGTCAAATGAAATCTAATGAATCCGCTGAAAACTATTTAGAAACAATTTTAATACTGAGCCAGAAGCTTCCTGTTGTCCGTTCCATCGATATTGCCAATGAACTGAACTACAAAAAATCAAGCATCAGTGTGGCAATGAAAAATCTCCGGCAAAATGGCATGATCACGGTTAATGAATCCGGTTTTATTTCTCTTACGGAAAGCGGCCGCGAAGTAGCGGACATGATATACGAACGCCACAAAATTTTATCCAGATGCCTGGAATCGCTGGGTGTAGACAAAAATATTGCGGCGGAAGATGCCTGCCGGATTGAACATGTTATCAGCCGGGAAAGTTTTGATGCAATAAAAAAACATATGCATAAACACATATAAATCCAAAATGTTTATGCATATATAATCTGTATGCAAACTTCAATAAAATCCTCTGTCAGTATCTGCCGGTACTATCTTATACTTCTTTTTCATCAGGTCCAGTCTTTCATAAAACTGCTGATAAAAATCCAGGTCCGTCTGATATAAACTGACATAAAATTGATTTAATATTTCCATGTTAATTTCCCGGATTTTTTCATCACTATCGGAAGACCGAACCAGTTCCTCCATCTCTTTCAAAAAATAATGCCAGTCATTGATAAACATTTCATAACGTTTCACATCCGGTGTATCAATCCATTTTTTTACCTTTACTTTTGTTCGTTTGTCATTTCTGCATTCGTAAATTTGAAGGAAATATTGAAAACCGCCTTCCGTATAATACCGCCCCAGTGGAAATATCCTGCATATCCCCGGCCTGTGTGAATGTATTTTACAGCGTCCTTCTTCATTGAGAAATACGCAGCTTTCATTCTTTCCGTTCATCTTAAGATTCGGCAGGATAATCCCGTCTGCCACATTTAGTTCCACTACAGTCATCAAAGAATTGAAATCCGGTTTTTCATGTTCCTGCATGGTTACCATTCCCTGTAACAGCCTGAAAACATCAAAAGGGTCCAGAACAACGGATTGCCCCATCCCATGACAGCAGGCAAAGCAGCCTTTACAGTCTCCGCAGTCTGCTTTTACCATATCATTTAAACCATATAGCTTCCCATCAGATATTTCCTCCAGACTAACATTCCTTTTCATTGCGTATCCTCTCTTTTTCTTCGATTTTAATGGTTTTGTTTAAAACTAAAAAATAAATGCTGCAGAGTATAATTCCAAATACCGTAGCCGTTGGCGCCGCCAAACCGATTTCCGCCAGAGAAGCATTATTCCGGCTGCTCATATAGTATGACATGGGAAGCCGGACAAGACAGGTCTGAGCCAGCCCTTGCGCCATTACAAACACTGTTTTTTCATGTCCGTTATAATAACCGATAAAACTAAACAAAATGCAGGTTACAACGGCTTCCGGACTAAATCCTTTTAAATATTCCGCAGCCCTTACAATGACTGCCGGGTCTTTTGTAAACAGACCGGCCAGAATATCTCCAAAGAAAAAAGAAGCCATACCGATTACCACACCCACGGCGGCACCGACGGCCATGCCATACAGCATGGACTGTCTCGCCCGTTTCTCTTTTCCGGCTCCCACATTCTGTGCCACCATGGATGCCATGGACTGCATAAGTGCAGACGGTACCAGCATCACAAAACTTACAATTTTCTGGGCAATACCGTATCCTGCCGAAGCATCCATATCCAGTTTATTCACAAAAGCACACAATGCAAGAAAGGAAGCATTGGTCAGCAATTCCTGCAGTGCGATCGGTGCACCCAGAACAAGAAATTTCCGAACCTCTTTTGAAAAACGGATATCCGTCTTATGAAAGCCAAAAGGCAGCTTTTGTTTCCTTATGATCATCAGAGACAATATAACGCTGACCGCCTGGGCCAGAATTGTAGCCAGCGCAGCGCCTGCAACATTCATATGAAATACTGCAACAAACAGAAGGTCCCCCACCACATTCACGCCGCAGGCAATGGCTACAAACAGCAACGGAAGCCTGGAATTTCCCATTCCCCTGAAAATGCTGCTAATCACATTATAGGCAATAATAAATACAATACCTCCGCCGCAGATTCGGACATAAAGCGCCGTCAGACTTTCCGCTCCTTTCGGAGCCTGCATAAGAACCGCCAGCCGGTCTGCAAATATCAGCATGAAAACCGTCAGAATAACCGACAGTATGGCAAAGAAATATATAACACCGCCAATAATCTTACCAATCCTGTGATTTTTTCCTTCTCCTATATATCTTCCGATTAAAACCGTAATTCCCATGGACAGACCGCAGATTGTAAATGTTACCAGATTAATGATACTGCTTCCGGTGGATACTGCCGATATCCCTGCCGTAGTTCCGAACCTTCCGACCACCCACATATCTACAGCTCCATACATGGCCTGCAATACCAATGCTCCAAAGACCGGAACCATAAATTTTATCATTTTACCGAGTATACTTCCCCGGGTAAAATCAAACTTTTCATCCATATTTCTTGTCCTTTCACAACTGTCAAAAAGACCGCTTCTTATACAGTCTGCTGCATAAGAAACCGTCTCTTTTATTTTAATACTGCTTTTCTGACACAGGATAATCCCATCATAAATTTAAAAGTATATTAAACCAGCAATTGCTATCATCCGTTTTATTATAGCACAACATGGATTTCGTGTCACTAGTTTGTCACTAGTAATGGGAATCCGGATTACTGTATTTATTCTCCATTTCGATTAATTTCATAGCACTGTATTCTGTCAAACCTGTCTATGTCCTGTTAAAATTAACAACACTTCCCCGGTACGCAAAGGTGCATATATAGTCTGCAAGAAACGGCCGAATCAGCCTTTCATTTTTTGTTTTCCTGAATTCCCGGAAAGCGTTTCCCTAAATGATTCGTATGTGTTCGGGTGTCTTACCCAGTTCCTGCCTCGATTGTTATATTTATGTCTGCATTTTATCTTTTATGAGATCTGCTGCAGCGAAGAATACCTTTTAACTCACCAATTTTATAGGTTCAATGTTTCCCCTGTGCTTCGGCCCAACAAATATAAATAGAAATGGTGTGCATAGAAAAATGCCTACAGTTCAAAATGAAATGTAGGCATCATCTGCACTAAATTTTAGACATTTCATCTGTCTACTTGACAAGGGACATATCAAAACAGGGCAGCCCCCGGCCATTCCACCCGAAAAGTCTAAATTATGGCGTAGTATCTTCGAGACAAAATGTCCCAAAGCTACCGTTGCCCCACGCATTTTTGCGGGCCTACGGCCCAGCAAAAATTTCGGAGTGTGCCCACACCCGAATTGCTTGCCGTTTGTGTGCTCCCCTATATATGGCGCAAGATTAGTAACTGGAAATATGCTGTTAGGTATGATAAAATATGAACAGACCGTAAAACTCCTTGGATAATTCAAAAACTGGAAATATGACAGATATTGGGATGAGTTAAATATAACAAGGCAATCGGAGGTAGAGTATATGATTTTTGGATATGATGAACTGAAGAAATATGTCAACGAAGACTTTGAAGGGTTTTACAAAATGGGTTTTGATGAGGAACAGATTTTACCTGCCGTTTTGAATGAATATGAACATGGAGAAGATTTTTGCTCAACAGAAAATATTTGTGTCCATCTCTTTTTAGCACTAAAATATGCTCAAAATCAACTGGACATAAATATTGTAAAACAGAAACTTAAGCTGATAATAGCCGAGGACATTACAAAAGAAATTATAAGTGAATTAGGACATGAATACACGAAATACCTTTCAGACTTAGAGATCATCATGACCCACTCATAATCTATTTGCCACTTATTGACACCCAACCATAAACTATTGCCCATAAAGTTTCAAGTCTCTATATTTCTGATGTGGTATAAAAAAAGTTGACACCCCATTCCCAAGGATTAGGTATATTATCAAGAGAATAACGAGTGAACAAAAATGGCAGAAAACAGACAATATGACCACGAATACAAAGTACAGGCAGTCAAGCTCGCAAAAGAAATCGGACAAGCGAAGGCTGCCGAAGAACCGGGGATCAGCCATCATCCCGGACATAAGCCCAATGGGATTACAGAAGCAGACCGGGTGGTCAGAAAATCGGATGATCTATTAAAACGGGATTTTAGTGCGGGAGAACCACTGACCAAATACGTAACAGACATAACGGAGATCAAAGCCAGGAATGGAAAGCTCTATGTTTCTGCTATATTTGACTGCTTTGATTCCAGCATGATCGGACTGGCAATCGACACAAATATGAAATCTCCATTATGTGTACAAACGCTGGAAAACGCTGTTAAAGCAGATCCAGACATCCGGGAAGCAATTATTCACAGTGTCCTCAACTTTTACGTTCAGAATCCGGCAGCAGGCGCCTAAATATTTTGGCTTTGTATGTTTCCCTCTGCAAATGGAATATACAAAATTTACACTTATTCCTGCTTTTGCTGCCAGTTCGATTGGTGTCGATTCTGCTTTGGCCATTGCAATTAAAAATTTTTGACTATCCGGTTTTAACAGTCATATATATTTTACATTCATTCTCACTCCTTCCTGTTGTACTGGTGCAACGACTCAATGAAGTTGGCGAAAATATAAGAAACTATAGAAAAGAAAAAAAATTAACACAAAAGGAATTGGGCAATATGTGCGTATTCTCAGAGGCAATGATTAAACAATATGAGTTAGGAATCCGAACAATTTATATTATATAAGGGTAACATTGATACCATATATGATTTAATCAAAGCAACTATTCCTATTTTGATAAACTAGATAAAAGATACACGACCAGAAGATGATATAATTAAAGAAATTTTAACTAAATTAAATAATTATGATTTGCTCCCAGATAATATGAAACAGTATATTGATAAAACTAACTGATTTACAAAAATAGAACATTAACAATATAACAGACTTACCCAGGGAGCCGATGGGGCGATATATCCAGCTGCCGGATTCTTTCGAAAGGAGCTGGTGCCAATGGTTACATATGGTGAATTATTTACTTTTGTAATTATGCTGTGTGCGATTATTACTCTTGTTACTAATTTATCGCATAAAAAATAGCGCCCTCACCCTGGAAAAGTAAGACGCTATTTTTGAAGTTTTATTTTTACCGGTGGCTTGGTGGTGTCAAGCTATCGGCTCTCTTGTTAAGTCTATTATATGATTTCTCAATGTTTTTGTCAAATAAAAATGCTCCGGTGCTACCAACAACAGAGCGCAGACTATATACATTGGACTGTATAACAGCCTATTAGACATTGTTATTATAACACAGTCCATTGTTAAATGCACCCATTTTTTACGAAAGGGCTGATTTTTTATGCCAAAAGGCAAGCCATTAAGGAACCGGGACGGGTACGGTACCGTTGTGAAGCTGTCCGGCCGGAGACGGCAGCCATATGAGGTAAGAGTTAATACCAGAATGGACGACAGAAACTACCCCGTATTTGACGTTTTGGGGCGGTTTTCTGACCAGAATGAGGCATTAGCATTAGCCGAATATAACCGCTCTCCGTACGATATTCAAAGCCGCAGCCTTTCATTTGCCGAAGTCTGCCGCCTGTGGTATGAATACAAGTATGTAAACAGCAAGCGGAACTATTCGCAAAGTTCCATGAACACTACAAGGGGTGCCTATAACAAATGCGCTGCCCTTCACGAACAGACCTTTACAGAATTACGGAACCTGGACCTGCAGACCGTATTGGACAATTATAATTTATCCCATGCATACATGGAGCATATCAAGAACCTGTTAAACCAGATGTACCGGTATGCACTGGAATATGATATTATGCAGAAGGATTATTCCAAATTCTGCAAGATCACCAAAGAGAACGACGACGAACATGGGGAACCATTTATTTTGGAAGAAATCGACCTGAAGGAAGGCTATTTTCGGGGCGGGATTAAGACGGGGGCCTCAAAAGATAAATTATACCCATTCATTCTAAAATTGCCAATATGGTCAAAATATGAAGCCAGTCCCCAGTGCTATTTAGTTAAAACGTTGACTTATTTGGTATATAATTGTATAGTATCTATAAAATAAAAAAGGAACAAAACCTGACACCCACTTTCGGGTTAGGCCATTGTTCCTTTTTTATTTCGTTTTTATATCACTAGCAGATGAAAAAATATTTGATTCCAAAAATATATGTTCTTATAAGATTTCGCTAAAATCAAGAGTTACACGATTTTTAAGCAAAATAAAAATTGTTACTTTTTTAAAAATATATTAAAATATCTTTTTCTTATACATCTTACCTGTAAGATAAATCATAACTGCAGTTGTGGCAATCATAATTCCAAGCGATATCACAGAAATCAGAATTCCGCAGCTTCCGATAATAACATCTGCCGGAAGCATAAAAGCTGCCGTTACCGGAATAAACCGCAAAACATTTACCAGTGTGTCAGAGAGTCCCATCAGCGGTATCATATAAGCTGCCAGAAATGCTACCACAACTACCATCTGAAATAAAGCATATCCGTTGGAAACTTCCTCTGCTTTTGAAATTCCCGAAGAAAACAGGGCCGACATCACACAATACATGAAGAATCCGATTACCAGAACCAGAATTCCCAATATAACTGCAGTCAGCGTAAATGCTGAATCAGAATCCGCCTTGAATATATCAATGATTACATACAGCTGATTTTCATATCCGCTGAACATGGAAGAAGCAACCTTATCTCCAACGATATATCCCAGAACACCGGAAACCGTCCATACAACGATTTGAACCATGGCTATTGCAAACATAGCAAATATTTTACCAAATACAATGGCATACGGCTGTATGGACGTAAGAAGTGTTTCCATCAGTTTCGAACTCTTCTCCACCACTATAACCTTGCTGATACTCTGGCCATAAAGAAGAACCAGCATATATACCACCAGACATACTATCATCGGAATAAAGATTTTAGCCAGCATTTCCGTCAGACTTTCTCCGGCTTTTTCTATATCAACCGATTCCACATGGACTTCACTGTCCAGCATTTCCATTCCTTCCTGACCGACTCCCGCAAAACCGTATTTTGCCCGGTCGAAATATTCGGCCAGTGTTTCCATGAGCTGCGCTATGCCGCCTCTGTCCCGGCTGTTATCCAAAACACCGTCCTTTTTCAGATAAACGGTAAGCCGATAAACAATCTCTTCCGATTCCACCTCATTTTTTTCTGTTGTGGAATCATAATCTTCAAACAATGTATATTGCTCCGTTTTATTATTAAATATATATTTCTGAATCTGCAGGATAATTTCCCTGCTTTCGGAATCAAAGGCTTCTGCCTGCTCTGCCGGAGCCGAATCATCTTCTTCCGTCAGAATACGGATATCGGCAAAGATTTCATTCTCCTCCGTCAGCTTTTGAAAATCCACATTCTGAATATCACTTGCATTTATAATGTGAATGATATCTACACAATTTTTAACCGTTTCATCTTTATTCTTTTTATCATCATCATCATTTACTACTGCAACAATGATATTTATGGCAAGAAAAATAATAAATATAAGCGCCGCTATTCCATACAATGCCGCTTTAAATGTTTTTCCTTTTACATTCTGCGTATACGTAAAAGAGAATACATCCTTCCAACCTTTCATATTATTTTTCCTCCTTTCTGTCCGTACTGTTATCCGCAGCTGCCTGCTGTCTGTTCTGCTTTGATATCTGAATAATATCCTTTATCTTTAATGCCGAACCGTTGTAATAGATCATACTCTCGTAGACGCCGGCTACAAACTTCGTAAGCAGAACCAGAGATATCAGCAGAATTCCTAAAACCAACAGTCCGAAAACCACTGACAGATGGGCGCTGAGCAGCGTTCCGGGTGTGATAAAAGGAGCCGATATCGGCAGGAAACATGCCAGATACTTTACAAAAGAATCACCGGTGTAACTGCCTGAAGATATTACAAAGATTGATAAATATGCTCCGATGATCATAATAAATGAATATATTTTTACACCTTCACTGATTTCTTCCATTTTACTTACAGCCGCACCTGCCAGCGCTGCCAGCATTCCATATAACAGAAAACCTGCAACAAGGATTAAGAAAGCCAGAATGAGGTTTACCGGTGTAACGCTGCTTAAGCTTCCGGATTTAAACATCCCGGATACTGCAGACGGCATACGGAAGGTTCCCTCCGAATTTATAAATCCTGCAATTACTACGGAAATACCCAGAGAGGCAAAAATTGCCGTAAACTGAATGACTAAAAGCAGCAGGCTTGCCAATACCTTTCCCACTACCACGGCCATGGGTTTTACGGATGTCATAAGATATTCCATAATCTTTGAAGACTTTTCCACTATAATTGACATGGCAATACGTTCTCCGCCAAATGCCAGCATAAACAGGATTACCATGGCTATTCCATACACCAGCCAGTAAGCATCTCTTTTATTTCTTTCTTTATTTTCCTGTTCCGGAACCCCATCCTGATTTAATTCATCATAAAATTCAACTTCCTGACAGGAATGAATAATGTCCAATGCTTCCTTAGAAACCTTCTGGTTGCTTAACAGCACCTCTTCAAAGTGCTTCTGTACAAACCCGTTATAAGCCTCCACATCACTTTTGGAAACCTTTGTATCTTTGCTGTACATCAGGCTTACATTGATATTTCCGTCTATATGATTTATTTCCAGATAAATTCCGGAATCTTCCTTGTCAAATGTATATATTTTTTCAAAATCCGGTTCCTGACCATTCCGTATATGCTCTGCCGCTTTTGATAAAACATCTTCCGTTCTGTCTATATATTCAACCTCCGTATACAGCCCGGCTTCATGGGATTCATAATATGTATCCGCCTTTAAAACGGAAAAATCCTCTATCAGATTCCATCCGCTGTTGTCTACTACATAGACCTTTTTTATGCTTGTAGATTCCTTTGCCTTTTCGTCTTCTCCATCCATAAGAGTCACAACCGGCAGCACTGCCATTGCAATCAGACACATGATCAGTGTGGTTATTTTAATGGATTTGCTTTTCAGATTCTGGACAAGGGTAAATTGAAAAATCGATTTCCATCCGGTTAAATTATTCTTCATGTACACTACCTACCTTTTCCACAAAAATCTCATGCAGGGAGGGCTCGCGAAGTTCAAATTTAATCAGGCGGACACCTGCATTTACCAGTTCTTTCAAAAATTCCATGGCCTGATTTTCATTTTTTACTTTTATCTGATAATCTTCTGCCGTTACGGTCACCTGTTCAAATTCAAACCTTTCTATGTATTTGCTGATATCATCCTCACAGCGTACATTCATGTTAACCCTGCCGTAACTCTTTTTGATTTCATTAAGATTTCCCTGCAGTACCGCATTTCCTCTGTTTAAAATCGTAATATCGGAACAGAATTCTTCGATGGTCGGCATCTGATGACTGGACATGATCAGATATTTTTTCTTTTCAATCTCTTCCCGGATAATGGTTTTAAATAAATCTGCATTGACCGGGTCAAGACCGCTTAACGGCTCATCCAGCACAATGATATCCGGATCCGATATCAATGCTGCCATTAACTGAATTTTCTGCTGGTTTCCTTTGGACAGCTGGTCTGCATTCATGGCATTCCTCTTCGGATTCTTCTTGGTTGCCTTCGGATAGATATACTCATCTACCTGTAAACGTCCGGACCAGTATTTGATTCTCTTTTTCGCTTCCTCTTTTGGAACATTTTTCAATTTTGCAAAATATAACAACTGATCCATCAGGGAATATTTTGGATACAAACCTCTTTCCTCTGCAAGATAACCTACATTGTTGGACAGAATATCCAGTGGTTTTCCGTTCCACAACACTTCTCCGCTGTCTTTGGATAACATTCCAAGCATAATCCGTATGGTAGTGGTCTTGCCCGCTCCGTTGGTACCCAGCAGCGCATACACTCCCGGCTCTTTCATTTCAAAACTCAAATTATTTACTACGGTCTTTTCACCATAACGTTTTACAATATTTTTCACTTCCAATGACATACTCTATTCCTCCGTTATTTTTTCTCATTTTTATTTACTGTTACAATCAACACTTCCTTTAAATGTCTGCCCTGCCCGGTAATCACCCGATAGACGGAATCTATAATAAAGATTGCAAGCGCGATTGCCCCTGCAATCATTAATGTCTGCCTGAGATAATAATTTGCCAGTGCACCCTCGTTGTGTATGGTATAATAGACAGTTCTGTACATTCCGGTTCCCGGTACCAATGGCAGGATACCGGCAATCAGGAATACCGTAACCGGCGCTTTCAATATTCTGGCACCAATCTGTGACAATATGGTAATCACCATGGCTGAAATAAATGTGGCTGCCGCCACTCCTCCCAGCCGCTGTTCCGAAAACAGATAGACACCCCAGCCGAATCCGCCTACAAAACCGGAGTAGAGAAGAAACTTTCTCGGAATTTCCATACTGACAGCCAGACAGATTACCATGAAAAATGCTCCGATTACCTTAATAAACATAATAAACTATCCTTTCTGTCATAAAACCCAGAGCCCCACATATACCCCCAGTGCAATGGATAATGCCTTTGCAAATGCTTCCAGTACTCTGGCCACACCTGACATATAATCCCCCTGAAGGGTATCCCGAATGGCATTGGTAATGGCAACTCCGGGAACCATGGGCATAATGGAAGAAATAATGACCACTTCCATATCAATTTCTCCCCATTTCAGGCTTACCAGTGATGCAAACCCTGCCACACAGGCCGAGGCAATGATTTCCCGGACAAATGCATTTAACTCCATCTTATCACACAGATATACGACTCCCATCAGCAGAAATCCATTGACCAGCCCTGTCAGTATATCATAAAAGCCACCACCCAGCAGCATTACAAACAACGGCACAATGAGAACTGCTGCAATCCGTTTTGTAACCGCAGAATATTCCGTTGTATTCCGTATTTCTTTTAAACGTCTGAATGCCGTTTTCAGATCAATACTTCCGCTGCAAAATTCCCTGGATACGTTATTTACTAAATAGACTTTGTTTAAATTGGTTCCCCGTTCCGTTATTCTTCTGACAACCGTCAGTGCATCCATATCCGGATTTGATATGGTGGCGCTGATACTGGTAATCAGCGCTACCACCTGGGTATGCATACACTTACCGATTTCCAGCATTTTGAAAACCGTATCTTCCACCCTGTAAGTCTCCGCACCGTTTCTCAGCATGATTTCTCCTGCCAGAATTGCCGTATCCATCAACAATCTATAATCATAGTTATCTTTCATACAAATCCCTGTGTTTCTATCGAAACATATCTGCCACTAACTGATTGACCATTTTTCCATCGGCTTTTCCTTTTACTTTCGGCATCAGTTCTTTCATAATCTTTCCCTTGTCTGACGGTGCCGGTGCGTCAATTCCAAGTCCCTGCATTACTTCGGCAATCAGTTCTTTAATTTCTTCTTCATTCAGCATCTTCGGCGCAAATTCTTCCAGCACTCCGATTCTGTATCTGCATAATTCAATTATATCCGTTCTGTCTGCCGGGGTCTGTTCCAACAGGTCATTTAACTGCTTTATCTCTTTTAAAACAACAGAGTTTTCCTCTTCCTCTGTTAAATCTGCCCTTTTATCAATGGCAACGTTTTTTAAAGCTGCCAGCAATAAAGACAGGATTTCCTTGCGTTCCTTATCTTTGTTTTTCATGGCGTTAACCATCTCTGCCCTTACGGTTTCTATCTTGCTCATAAATGCTCATTCCTTTCCTGATTTGAGATTTTGAAACAAAATGATTATACAACTATACTTTCCTATTATCAAGAGTTTTAAACATGAGACGAGGGATTTCGGCATTATAATGGCTGGCCGGACGCAGATGCGGATGCCTTTGGGGAACGGTTGGCGACGCTCAAAAGACATCCGCATCTGCTGTTTTCTGTCAGATTTAGAAATTGTGAAATTATATTGTGTTTTTTAAATTATGTATTTATTATAAACATTGTTACGAATTTACAGTTGGATGTTAAACCAGATAAAAGTTTGTTCCTAATTCCTCTCCCAAAGAAAAATTGAATGATAGAAAATAATTTATGTAGTTTTACATCATATATTCAGCCAATGCGGACACAGCTATGCCCGGTAGAACCTGCCCGAATGTTCCACCGGACATAGCTGCGTCCGTATAGCCAGATTTTATCCCAATTCATAATTTTTCTTATATTTCCGATACATCTCCATAAATTCCCTGTTTTCCTCACTTCTGATCTGCTCCAGGTATTCATGTGTATCAAATCCGTCATCATGAATCTGAATCAGACAGACCGCAATATTGGAACAATGGTCCGCCACACGTTCATAATTCGAAATGATATCCGACAGGATAAATCCCAGTTCTATGGTACATTCCCCATTTCGCAGACGCTTTACATGACGTTTTTTCAGTTCTACATTGAGCCCGTCAATCACTTCCTCCAAAGGTTCTACCGCAGTTGCAAGCTGAATATCTCCATTATAAAATACTTTTGTGGTCAATTCCATAATATCTATCATGGCCTTTGTATATACCCGGATTTCTGCTTTTGCTTTTTCGGAAAACCGAATTTTTTTATCATGCATTTCCTGGGCAGTTTCACTGATATTCAGGGCATGGTCTGATATCCGTTCAAAATCTCCGATACAGTGCAGCAGCATGGATATGGCTCTGCTGTCGTTCTCTGACATATTTTTTCCGGCCAGCTTTACCATATAGGTTCCCAATTCATCTTCATACCGGTCCACTTTATTTTCAATTTCTATAATTTCCCGTCTTACATCATCATTATAATTGTCCAGCAGAGCTACAGCCTGCATAATTGCTTTTTCAGACAATGCCGCCATTTGAAAACTTACCTGTTTACATCGCTCCACTGCAAATGCCGGTTTATCCAGAAAACGGTTATCCAGCAGCATAAACTCCTGTTTTTTTTGTTCTTCCGCCGGATTTCCGCTTTCATCCCTGACCGTAAGACAGGCAAGTTTTTCCAGCCCTTTTGCAAAAGGTAATAAAAACAAGGTGGCAAATACATTGAAAATTGTATGAATAACGGCAATTCCTAATTTCGTGGCATTGTCATTCATAAACGGGAATCCCACAAATGTATCCAACAGATAGAACAGGGACATAAAAAAAATCGTGCCTATCAGATTAAAATACAAATGAATCAGAGCAGCCCGCTTCGCATTTTTATTTGCGCCGATACCGGAAATCAATGCCGTAACACAGGTTCCTATATTCTGCCCCATAATCACCGGCAAAGCAGTGGCATATCCAAGGCCGGTTCCGCACAATGCCTGCAAAATTCCCACGGAAGCCGATGAACTCTGGATAACCGCCGTCAGTACCAGACCGGCCAGCATTCCGAGAACCGGATTGGAGAACATGGTCAGGATATTGGTAAATGCCTTTACCTCTGCCAAAGGTTTTACTGCCGAACTCATGGTATCCATTCCGAACATCAGAATGGCAAAACCGATCAGAATGGAGCCCACATCCCTTTTCTTATCACTTTTTGAAAACATGATCAGTATCATGCCAATAACCGCCAGCACCGGAGAAAAGGAACTTGGTTTTAGAAATTGTACAAAAAAATTACTGCTGTCAATTCCTGCAAGACTCAATACCCAGGAAGTAACTGTTGTTCCTATATTTGCACCCATAATCACTCCAACCGCCTGGGACAGCCGCATAATTCCCGAATTTACAAACCCCACCACCATTACCGTGGTTGCAGAGGATGACTGAATCACTGCCGTGACCGCTGCCCCCAGCAGCACTGCTTTTCCGGTAGAATTGGTCATTCGCTCCAATATCTGCTCCAGCTTTCCGCCGGATACCTTTGCCAGCCCCTCTCCCATCAGATTCATTCCGTATAAAAACAAGGCAAGACCACCAAACATGGTGAAAATACTAAAAATATCCATTCTGTATCTCCATTCTTTATAATTTCAAATTACCAGTTACCCGAATTATATAAATACCATGTTAATTTCAGGTTGTATCTATGTAAAATCTGCGTAAAATTATTTTCCGGTTCCGTAATGTCACAGAACATAAAATAAAACAATAAAAATACAAGTATCTGTCTTATTCAAATACTTGTAAAATAAATATTATTATATACATAAAATTTTCCTTTATTCATCTGCCGGAAATATTATCTTAATTTCCGTTCCTTTACCGCTGTCGCTTTCAAGTTCAATTGCCGCACCTTTATGCCCCGCTACAATGTGTTTGACAATGGCCAGTCCAAGCCCTGTACCTCCGGTAGATTTCGAACGGCTTTTATCCACTCTGTAAAACCGCTCAAATATTCGTTGCTGATGTTTTTTCGGTATTCCGATTCCGGTATCTTTTACCGATAATACAGCTTCATTTTTCAATCTTCCGTGTTCGGATTCAAAACGACGGATTCCCATGACCGTTACTGCCACGGTACCATTTTCATTGTTATAACGAATTGCATTATCACATAAATTATATATCATTTCATCTATCATCTGACGATTTCCGAGAATATATACCTCCTGCCCTTTAATACTGATTGTTACTTTATGCTTCTCTGCATTCATTTTCAACATTTCCACACAGTTAAAAGCCAGATCATACAGATTCAGCCGTTCAAATCCCACATTCATATCAACGGTATCTAATTCCGACAGCCGTATAATATCATTGATCAGTGTAAGAAGCCGGTTGGAATTCCGGTGAATTTCCCTGGCAAACCGTATTATATCCTCATTGTCCGCCATACCGTTTTCAATCAGCTCCGAGTATCCCGATATGGATGTCAGCGGCGTCTTCAACTCGTGGGATACATTGGCGGTAAACTCCTGACGCAGTTTTGCATTTTTCAAAATGTCCTCATGCTGCTTCTGTATGGTATTCATAAACGGAATCAGTTCTTTGTAAGTATTAATTTCACTGACATGGTCAATATCCCGGGACATTTTCTCAATCGGAAAAATCAGACTCTTTGTCAGGATATGGGATATAACAATACAAATAAAAAACAGTATCACAGCAATCATCCCGATATACGGAAATGAATTAAGAAATACATGATATATACTGCTGCTTTCCTTCGCTACTCTGATGATTCCTCCATCTTCCAGCCGGATGGCATAATAAAACGTATTGGTATCCAGAGTTTCTGATTTTCGGATGGTTTCACCTTCCCCATACTTCATTGCCTCCATAATTTCCGGCCGTCTCCGGTGATTATCCATTCCTCCGATATCCGCATTGGTATCAAATTGTACCGTACCGTCTTTATTCATTACCGTAATACGCAGGTTTCGAATATTTTTTTCACTCAGGTTTTCTTCCAGTTCTTCAAAAGAAACGGCCGCTGTTAACAGATGCGCATAGGACTTTATTTCTTCCATCACTTCCGTCTTAAAAATTTCATAAAAGATAATGCCTGAAAAAACTGCGGTGAATATTATTGCAATTGCGGTTATCATTATAAACTGCAAATTAATCTTCTTTTTCACGGAAAAATCCTCCTATTCCATAATATATCCCACATTCCGGATGGTCTTTATATGTCCTCCTGCAGTTTTTAATTTCTGGCGCAGTGTTTTGATATGAACATCTAAAGTTCTTGATTCTCCTTCATAATCCAGACTCCAGATTCTTTCCATGATGACATCTCTTTTCAGAACGATCCCCTGATGCTGCATAAGCAGCCTTAACAATTCATACTCTTTATATGTCAGTTCACATAGTTCTTTATTTACATATACCACATGCTTGTCTCCGTCCAGAATGATTTCTCCTAACGTCAGCATATCATTCCCATCCATTCCGCTGCTTCTGCGGAGCAATGCCTTTACTCTGGATATCAGTTCCATGACTCCAAACGGTTTTGTCAGATAGTCATCTGCACCGGAATCCAATCCTTTTACCTTGTCCAGTTCCGTAGTTCTGGCAGTGACCATAATAACCGGAATCCGTCTGGTTTCCGGTATATTTCGAATCTTTTTAAGTATTTCCAGACCATCTTCATCCGGAAGCATGATATCTAACAGAATCAGATCTGGTACTTTTTCTGTCATCTTTTTATAAAACGCTTTTCCGCAGTCAAAGGCTTCTACAGTATGTCCGCTGTTTTTCAGAGCAAAACTTTCTATTTCACTGATATTTTTATCATCCTCTACAATATATATGAGAGCCATTCCATTTCCTCCTTTTAAAGATATCATCTCCGAAGTTTGGAATTTCAAAATCTAATGATTTAAAATAGAAGCTATTTCGTCCATCCGCTTCATAGCCATATCATATCCCATCTGATTGGTCTGCCGCAGGACTTCCACATCTTTCTCCAGACTGTCCAGCGGATAATCCGGGCGCAGCACCAGGGCTTTTCCTTCTTTTTCCAGACGGTTGACAAATTCCACCGTCTTATTATACCGGATATGGCGTTTCAGCAATATATTTTTAATTCTCGGATATTTTTTCTCCAGTGTTTCTGCCGCAATAATATTGGATTTTTTAAGTTCTTTTCTATAATCCCTGGTACGGGTAAGAATAATCAGATTTTTTTCATTTCCGTCCATAATGGACTGTTTAATCGGGATTGGCGCTGTCAGTCCGCCGTCAAAATAAGGAGTCCCGTTGATTATGATCGGTGGAAACAACAGAGGAATCGCACAGGTTGCCCGCAGCATGGTATATTTATTATCCAGCTGCATTCCGTCCATATATTCTATGTGTCCGGTTCTGGCATTGGTTACGCCTACCAGTATCCTGCCGTTATACTGCCGGAATGTATCCCAGTCAAATACTTCCAGTGAATTCGGTACTACATCATAGACAAAATCCAGTCCGAAGAGACTTTTATATTTTCTGAAATTTCCCCAGCCGATATATCTCTTATCATGTCTGTATTTTTCCAATACTTTCAGATTCCGCTCCTTTTGTTTTGAAACATAGGAAAATGCATCGGTAATTCCTGCTGATACTCCAATAATGTATGGAAACATAATATCATTGTCCAACAGGGCATCCATGACGCCGCAACTGAATATCGGCCTTAATGTTCCCCCTTCTAAAACTAAACCTGCCATTTTATACCATCCTTTCAACACTCTTTTATCTAAAAATTGTTTCACATAATTCTTTGTATTCTTTCCACAAATCATTATCACTAAAATCACTCAATATGTTTAATACTGACATATGATACCATTGGTGTTCATTTTTGTCTTTCTGATGAAACTTTTCCCATACGGCATCTCCGATTTTTTCATATTCTTTCATGGTGGAACGCATATTGGATAATTTATCTGCCAATGCGATCATTTTTATTTCCATCGGTTCCCCCGGCAGCTTGTCCAGAAATTCCTGCTTCCGAATCTTCCATGAATCCTCACGACTCATTTCATTCCGTTTATTTTCGCTTTCCGCCGCCACATAACAGGCTACTCGTTCTCCAAAGCGTAATCGGATATCCTCAATGGTATATTCTGTATCCTCTACTACGTCATGCAGGGCAGCAGCTGCAATCACTTCCTCGTCCCCGGTCAGTTCCGCCACAAGAAATGATACCTCTATGGGATGAACAATGTAAGGCAGACCCGTTCCTTTGCGATAAGATTTATCATGTGCTTCTGCTGCAAATATCAATGCCTGTTCCCATAATTCATTTCTTTTCATCCGCCCACCTCTTTTTATTCTAATATTAATATGCAATTATAAAATTAATAACATCCGGTTCGGATTCATCTGTTTAAATAACAAATCCTATGCTATCGTCATTTCCGACTATTATAGCATAGGATGTCAACATTTAATACGATTTCCCGGTCATCACATTTTCTCTTCCCTATTTCCGCATGCTCCGCAAATCCCATAAAATACCGTTTTTCCGCTGTCTACCCGAAAATCATGTTCTTTTAAAATATGTGAATTGATTTCGTCCATAAACTCACAGGATACATGAAATATACGTCCGCATCTGCTGCATTTCAGATGATAATGCTCCTGACATCCTCCGGGATTGCCGATATACTGATAACAGGCGCCGATGCCGTCTTCTATGGTATATCTCCGGATCACACACTGTTCCGTAAGCGCCTCAAGATAACGGTAAACCGTACTTTTTCCAACCGGTGTATCATTATCTTTCAGATACTCCAGAATATCCTCTGCCGTAATATGCCTGCCGCCGGAATTCATCAGACATTCCAGTATTAATTCCCTTTGTCTGGTATTATATTTCATGTATAAACAGCCCGCTTCTCAATTTCGGCTCAAACCAAGTAGATTTCGGCGGCATCAGTTGTCCGGCATCTGCCACCGCAAATAATTCCTGAATTGAGGTGGGATACATGGCAAAAGCTACTTTCATATCCTCCCTGCATCTGCGTTCCAGTTCCTTTAAGCCCCGGATACCTCCGATAAAATCAATCCGTTTATCGGTTCGCGGGTCTGTAATTCCTAAAACGTTATTTAAAACATTATTCTGTAATAAAGATACATCCAGCCCTTCCACGGCGTCTTCACTTAATATCTCTGTTTTAGCCGTCAATTCATACCAGATTCCATCCATATACATAGCAATTTTTTCTTTTTGCTCCGGTTCAAATGCACAGTTTCCTATCTTCTTTACTTCAAAAGTTTTTGCTACTTCTTCGAGAAATTCCTCTTCCGTGAATCCATTCAAATCCTTTACTACACGGTTATACGGCATAATCATAAGTTCCTGCTCCTGAAATAATACGGACAGGAAAAAATTAAACTCTTCATCTCCCGTGTATCCCGGGTTCTCCTGACGTCGTTTTAATCCTACCTTCACTGCAGAAGCTGCTCTGTGATGTCCATCTGCAATATAAATTTCCTGTATTCCTGAGAATTCTTCCTGTATCATGCGGATGTCTTCTGAGTTGTCTATTCTATATCCAACATGTCCGATTTCATCCTCTGCCGTGAAAGAAAAAATCGGCTCCTGTTTCTTTACCCGGTCTATCACTTCATTAATCCGGTCATTTTTCCGATAGGCTAAAAAAATAGGTCCTGTCTGGGCGCTGCAGGTATCTACATGGCGAATCCGGTCTAATTCTTTATCTTCTCTTGTATTTTCATGCTTTTTAATTACATTGTTCACATAATCGTCAATGCTGGCACATGCCACGATTCCGGTCTGTACCCTGCCGTTCATGGTCAGTTCATATACATAATAACAGGGCTTTTCTTCTTTCACATAAACGCCTTCTGTCTTCATATTTTCCAACAGTTCCTTTGCCTTTGCATATACCTGTTCATCATAGGTATCCACAGAATCGTCAAACTGTGTCTCTGCCCGGTCAATTCTTAAGAATGAGTATGTATTGTCTTTCACCGCCTCACAGGCTTCTTTACGGTTATATACATCATAAGGTAATGCTGCTACTTTGGAAGCCAGCTCTTTGGTTGGTTTTATACATGGAAAAGGGTTAATTACTGCCATACTGTTTGTCTCCTTTGTTCCTTATTTTCATTTTCGGCCTGATATCGTGATATATATTCAGTTTATCATTCCAATTCAATCATCGCAATTATTCTAATATTAATTGAATGAAAATGCAAGTAGTTCCGGTTAAAATGACAGACAGTATTTTAATCATCTGAACATAGGATAGTTTCTGATATAAATTTTTTATTTTGACTTTGTTATGTATGAAAAAAAGGGCTACTCACTAATTACTCAGTGCAGCAGCCCTTCTAACTAAACTCTATAAGCAAATATATTTTTATAGCTTATGAAAAAGAATATGGTGTTACAAAATATTTATTGTTGTCACTTCCAGAAATATAAAATCCTGTATTTCGCGGAACATCTAAATATATATCTACCGTTTGTTTATTACTGCTTCCATTGCTGAAAATTATATAATCATATTTATTTTTCTGAATTGTAATTGCATATATTTTTTCACCATATCCATTAGTTTTTACATATGTCATTTGCTGTCCCGGCCATGAGACATTTTCAATAACTGTATTCTCTTCTGACGTAAAACAATATGCATGAACATTTCCCCAATTATAATTATCAGTAAAATATATTGTCTGAGTCTCATCATTATAATCATAAGCTTCTACATTATATCTATTATTGGAATTATATGTAATATAATATCCTATTCCATCTTGTGCTGTAATAGGTATATCTACCGTCTGCTGTGAATCGCCATCATTAAATACAATATAATCATACATATTTGCATCAATCTCAATTTCATATATCTGCTCATTATATATATTTTTCGTTTTATAAGTCATTGGAATCCCCGGCCATACTGCATTTTGTTTCACCGGATTTGTTCCTGATTTAAAACAATATGCATATACATTACTCCAATTCTTATTATTTGAAAAATATATTTTTACATTATTTTGAACAGTATTATTTTTTACTGTCACAAACGCTGATGCTGAAAAGTTTCCATCAAGTGTTACCGCCCTTACAGTCGTATTCCCCTGACTTACTGCATGAACCACTCCATTTTGATCGATTGTTGCTATATTATTATTATCTACACTCCATATTATATTTTTATTTGTGGCATTCAATGGAAAGACAGTTGCTACAAATTGATAAGAGTCTAATCTGCTATTTCCATGAACCAGCTCTATCTTATTCGTGTTCAGTTGTATACCTGTAACATTTATTTTTGATTCTTCTTTTAAAACAGTCACGTTGACAGTATCCGTATAATAACCATCAATACTTTTTGCCGTTACTTTTGTTTTCCCTTCTGTTAATCCAGTAATTGTTCCATCCTGCTCAACAGATACAATTTCCGGATTCTCAACACTCCATCCTACCTGCTGATATGTTGCATTTCTTGGAAAAAACCACTGCTGAAAGAACAGTTGTCACCTTATCTTTATCCGAAAGAATCAGTGTTATATCTTGAGATTCAATATTCACTTCTGTAACATTTATCAATTCGAGTTCTCTCATTTCTTCATTACTAGGTGTTAGTTCTATATCAGGATATACAACAATATATTTAAAATTATTTAATGAACTATAATCTTCTATACTCGTATCCGCTTTAATATAATAGTGTTTTGCTTTTTTATCTGAAAAATCAATGCTGTCTTTATTAATAGAATACAAATATAGAAGTTCACCTTTTGATTCAATTGTTCCAACGTTTTTCATATCCAATACAATTCCCTCTTCATTATCTTCCATAATACTGATTGTAGTTTGGACTGAAGTATCAGAAAGATTAGAAAGACCTATTGCAAGTATTATCTTATCACTTGCAGCAAGCTGATTTACAGAAAGAGCAATATCTGTAAAACCAAGTTGAAATGATTGTATATTATTAAGCTTCACCAAGCATTGTATCAACACTTTGATTATCTGTAACCATTCCTTGTTTTTGCCATACCAAATACACATTGTTATTATAACTTACAACAGATGCAAACAAATCAGCACTTTCTGATGTATATACAGGCTGTGGCAGAGAAAAACATCCATTTTCATAAACAGAATACATTAAAACCGTGCTATTTATTTGTTTCCGACTGTTATCCGTGGTTTGAAAAATCAATATAGTTTTGTTATCAATCTGCTCAAGTATCGGAATTGTTCCCGGCAAAATCCAATCTTGCAGAGAAATTATTTTATTTTGTTCAATAACAGACTGATTCCAGCTTGTCGTCCGATCTGCATATTCTATATTGGATAGATGTACATCCGGTTCATTTTCACTCAAATATTTTGTCAAAGAATAACTCATACTATTTTCCGTTGGCCACAACGGTATTGTTGTAGCTCCAATGTCATAACTAAAATTGAAAACAAATATTAAACTTGCTTCTATAAAAGCATTTAATATTATTGAAGCACTGGAAGATGGTTGTATTTGTATATTCATACGAGCGCCTCCACCTACACCTACACTGGCTACACCTTTAATTCCTAAGCCCCCGCTGAGAGATATAGATGGAATAAAATTAATTTTACCATCATATTCGAATCCATTAGCACCATACTTAAGTCCCTGTGTTGTACTTAATTCCACTGCTCCTTTCAGATTAATATAAATCGGAACAGGCCCTGCAAGAAACTGTCGAGTATACGAATATGATCCGCCACCACATATTATTATTCCGCCACTTTGAGAAACAATATTTCCTTCTGTATCATAGGTTTCTTCATAATAACCCATACCTTTTAAATACGGGCTCCACTGACTAATAATAGAAAAAGAACCAACGCTTAATTGAGAATCATATGCCTGCATCAATCCGGCAAGACGATTAGCTCTGTCCGTACTCTCTGCTGCATCTTTTAAATCCTTTTTAAAAGTATCCCATTTTGTATCATCCTTTAAATAATTACTATTCCCCAATCCTATCTGCATACGAACCGTATATGTACCATCTTTGGAATTATTAATTCCTTTTACATTGATTGGTAAAGAACTTATTTTAAAGTCAAAGTTATTTGGAAATACTGCTGTTATCTTATCATCATTTATTACACCACTTTGTGGAGACCCAATCACTAAAGAAGTCTGATTCATTAAATCTCCATTTGAACCAATATTATCATCAATCTTAGAGTTTTTGTTTACTATTATACCTATCTGTATGGGAATAGATTCTGTTCCATCTAATGCAATCAATTTTAACATGACCGGCTGTCCTGGATTAAAAGTTTTTCCCGGAATTAAATTAAACACACCTGTCTGCTGTTTAAAACAAATTCCTCTCTCACCGCCTAATTCTCCCTCCTGATAAAGTACGAATTGACCAGGAGTTTTTCCCCGCCAGTCTGCGCAAATTAATAATTTACATACTGTGGTTTCATTTTCCATATAATATAGCTTTTCAGAGTACAAATCATATTCGCTTGATTCCTCTTCTACCATAGTACAATATGGACGCATACCTCCATTACCCGGATTTAGAACAAATATATGTGCCTTTTGTGGTTGCAATGTATACTTAAATAACGCAGTACCATATCCATCAGCTTTAACTTCCACAGTTGTCTTTAATTTATCAGCAACCGAAATCATAGCAAGTCCATTTTCATCTGTTAGATATGTATTTCCATCTATTCTGACCTCTGCTCCCTTAATCCCTTGATTAGTATCTGAAGCAAGCACTGCAATTGTATGTTGTGTTTTACTCAACCAATATTTTTTTAATGGTGTTATGTCATGTTGATTTATGGTACTTACTTTAATCGCATATAAAAACAGGTCATCAAAAGCTTTATCTGCAAATCTGTCACTATATTTTCCATCGCGATTCAAACTCTTATAAAAATAATTATATTCCCATGTTAATCCTGATGCTATCACCCGTCCATCCCCAAGCGGATATTCTACTAATGTTGGTTCATTTCTGTCTGAATCACGCAATATTACTTTACTTCCGGCTGGAAGTGAAGACTCAATAAAACAAGAATGACTCGTATATGTTTCATATAAATCTTCATTTAATAATAAAACATCATCTGACAAATTTCCCTTTACAATCGGATGAGAAAAATCAACAATATAATTATTTAATACATATCTACTGGTTTTACGAACATTTCCCGGCAACATTTCCACTAAGGAACCATTTGCCCATCCATTGTCAGCCGCACCAAAAACAATTACACCACCAAGTTCTGTAAATAATTCCAGATATTCTTTAAATTCCTTATAATTACTATATGCAGAAAATTGCTGGTCATTTGCAAAGATAACTACTGCATATTGAGATAAATCACAGGAAAGAAAACTCGTAGTAGTAACTTTATCATATGAAATGCCAAGGCTGTTAAGTGTCTCTTCATTTGAATTTGTACTCCACGGTAAAGTATCCTGAATAAGAACTACTTTTTTATCTGTTATCAGATTGTTATTTTGAATTGAATAACTACTTATCTGCTCATCATTCTCAATAGGAACATAATTATCCGGTGCTACTCTTTAAGATATAACCTGCTCTGTTTTATCCAACTCAAACTCTGTATTTCGTCTTATTTTCATATAAATTGACATTTTCCGCCATACTCTGTGTCATACAAAAAACAGCCCGTAACATAGTCCAAAACCATATTACTGACTGTTCTCTTTTCCTGTTTACGTCTTATTTCACAATCCGAACCCTGATTACACCATCAATCGCTTCAATTTTCTTAACAACCGATTCAGAAGCTGCAGAGTCCAAATCCAGCATTGTATAAGAATAATCGCCTCTGCTCTTATTTGTCATATCCGAAATATTAATGTTTTCACCTGCAAACGCAGTAGTAAACTGACTGATCATATTCGGTATGTTCTTGTGGCAGATTGTCACACGGGCAGCCTTATCACATACACCCATATCACAAGCCGGATAATTTACGGAATTCTTAATGTTACCATTTTCCATGAAATCCATAATCTCATTGACAGCCATTACTGCACAGTTATCTTCGGATTCCTCTGTGGACGCACCGATATGAGGAGTAACAATGGCTCCTTCCATATTTACGGATAACGGATTCGGGAAATCTGTCATATATCTCTTTACCTTGCCGGATTTCAATGCTTCCGCCATTGCTTCTTCATCTACAAGTATATCTCTGGCATAATTCAGGATTACGACACCATCCTTCATCATATCAAAGGCTTCTTTATTAACCATTCCCTTTGTGCTGTCCAGCAACGGAACATGAAGGGTAATATAATCACACTCTTTAAAAATCTCTTCCGTTGTAGCAATATGCTTAACGCTTCTGGATAAATTCCATGCCCCTGCAATAGAAATGTACGGGTCATATCCATATACTTCCATACCGAGAGAAATTGCCGCATTGGCAACCTTAACACCGATTGCTCCGAGACCGATCACACCCAGTTTCTTTCCGGCTATTTCCGTTCCTGCAAATCTCTTCTTTTCCTTTTCCGTATTCTTTGCTACATCTGCATCATCCTTAGCAGATTTTGCCCATTCGATGCCGCCTGCAATGTCTCTGGCTGCCAGTAACATTCCTGCAATTACCAGTTCCTTTACACCATTGGCATTGGCGCCCGGTGTATTAAATACCACAATACCCTGCTCCGCGCATTTTTCCAATGGAATATTATTCACACCGGCACCGGCTCTGGCAATAGCTTTTAATGAAGACGGAAGCTCCAAATCATGCATGGCTGCACTTCTGACCAGCACGGCATCGGCCTCTGCAAAATTATCTACGGTTTCATACTTATCGTCAAATAAATCCAAACCAACAGCGGCAATTGGATTTAAGCAATTAATCTTTGTCATTTCTTTTCAAACCTTTCTTTCTGTCTGATATGTCCACAGGCAAATATAGTTATCTATAACCATATTTGCCTGAAAGATATATGATTTATTTTTATTACATATTCTCAGCTTCAAATTTCTTCATAAATTCTACAAGCTTCTGTACGCCTTCCTTCGGCATTGCATTATAAATACTTGCTCTCATACCGCCAACGGTTCTGTGTCCCTTAAGGTTTTCAAAACCTGCCGCTTTTGCTTCTTTTACAAACTTGGCATCTAATTCTTCATTGCCTGTTACAAACGGAACATTCATCAGAGAACGGTCTTCCTTCACAACGGTTCCTTTGAACAATTTGCTCTCATCAAGGAAATCATATAAAATCTTTGCCTTTTCCTCGTTATGTTTCTTCATGGCTTCCAGACCGCCCATCTTCTTCAACCACTTAAATACCTTTCCGCATACATAAATGCCATATGCCGGCGGAGTATTGTACATGGAGCCATTATCCGAATGGGTCTTATACTGGAGCATGGTCGGAGTTCCCGGCAATACATCTTCCGTAATCAGATCTTCACGGATAATAACGATTACCACACCTGCCGGTCCGATATTCTTCTGAACACCACCGTAGATAATTCCATATTTGGAAACATCTACCGGCTCAGATAAGAAACAAGACGATACATCGGAAACCAGTATCTTACCCTTTGTATTTGGAAGCGTTTTATATTTTGTTCCATAAATTGTATTATTCTCGCATATGTATACATAATCTGCGTCCTCACTAATCGGAAGGTCAGAACAATCCGGAATGTAGGAGAATGTTTTATCCTCAGAAGATGCGATTTTATTTGCCTTACCGTATTTGCAGGCTTCCTGATATGCCTTCTTTGCCCACTGTCCGGTAACGATATAATCTGCCACGCCGTTTTTCATAAGGTTCATCGGAATCATGGCAAACTGCTGGGAAGCGCCGCCCTGAAGAAACAATACCTTATAATTGTCCGGTATATTCATCAAATCCCTGATATCCTGCTCTGCAGTATCGATGATCTCCTGATATGCTTTGGAACGATGGCTCATCTCCATAACAGACATCCCTGTTCCGTTATAATCCATCATTTCATCCGCTAACTCCTGCAATACCTCTTCCGGTAATACAGCCGGCCCAGCCGAAAAATTGTAAACTCTGCTCACTTCTATATCCTCCTTTAGTGTAGACCTTCATAACTTTTTTATTTTACAACTGTTAGTATTAACAGTCAAGACCTTTAGCCGCTAAATCTTCTTCGCTAAACGCCTCACTGATCGGTGCATTCGGTGCAACCATTGGAAATACTTTATCATCGCTGCCAATCTGACAGTCAATGACAACCGGTATATTCAGTGCAACGGCTTCTCTAAGCACCGGTTCCACTTCTTCCATTTTTGTAATTCTGTATGCTTTGGCCCCCATCGCCTCTGCCACTTTCACATAATCCATCTGGTCATTCAGCGTGGTTTGGGAATAACGCTTGCCGTAGAATAAGGTCTGCCATTGTCTGACCATTCCCAGCACATGATTATTTAAAATGATTTCAATGATCGGGATATTATATCTGGCAGCCGTGGCAATCTCATTCATATTCATTCGGAAACATCCGTCTCCGGCAATATTAACTACCACCTTATCCTTATTTGCCACTTTCGTTCCGATACAGGCTCCAAGACCATACCCCATGGTTCCTGCTCCTCCTGAAGTAATCAGGGTCCGCGGTTTGGAATACCGGTAAAACTGTGCCGCCCACATCTGATGCTGGCCAACTTCCGTGGTTATAATCGCATCACCTTTTGTTATTTCATAAAGCTTTTGTATCAAATAAGGTCCGTTCAGCTGATTTGCCACATAGGTAAGAGGATAAGAAGATTTCAGTTCATTGATATGAGAAATCCACTCCGGTCTCTTCTTCGCCTCCAGCTTTGCGTTTAACCGTTTCAGGACTTCTTTGGCATCTCCGATAACACTTGCGGTAGTTCTTATATTTTTATTAATTTCTGCCGCATCCACATCAATATGAAGTACCTTGGCATTTTTTGCAAACTTCTTTGCATTTCCAATCACACGGTCACTAAATCTGGCGCCGACAGCAATCAGTAAATCACATTCCGTAACACCGAAATTAGAAGCTTTTGTTCCATGCATTCCCAACATTCCGGTATATAACGGATGAGTACCGTCAAAAGCTCCTTTTCCCATTAAAGAATCACAGACCGGAGCATCGATTTTTACGGCAAATTCCATTAATTCTTCGGAAGCTTCGGATATAACCGCACCGCCGCCGACAAAAATAAATGGTTTCCTACATTTATGAATTAACTTTAATGCTGCTTCAATATCTTCTTCCTGAATATTCTCCGTGGAACGCTCTATTTTCTCTGGCTCTTTGTAACTGTATTCTGCTTTATTTGCAGTTGCATCCTTGGTAACATCTACCAGAACCGGCCCGGGACGTCCCGATTTTGCCACATAAAAAGCTTTTCTCAGTGTCTCTGCCAGTTCCTCAACATCCTGTACAATATAATTATGCTTTGTAATTGGCATTGTAACTCCTACAATGTCTACCTCCTGAAATGAATCCTTCCCCAGTAATGATTTCGCAACGTTTGCAGTAATAATCACCATTGGAACGGAATCCATATATGCGGTTGCAATCCCGGTCACCAGGTTTGTCGCACCCGGACCCGACGTAGCCATGCATACACCTACTTTTCCGGTGGAGCGCGCATAACCGTCCGCTGCATGAGCAGCACCCTGTTCATGGGAAGTTAAGTAATGTGTTATCTCATCTGAATGCTTATACAATTCATCATATACGTTTAAAATGGCTCCGCCCGGATATCCGAATACAGTATCCACGCCCTGTTCTTTTAAACATTCAATAATAATCTGTGAACCCGTTAACTGCATAGTACTTTCCTTTCTTCATTCAGCATTGCCTGTTCCTAATTTGATTTTAAAATCGCTCCCGTATTAGCAGAAGTTACCATAGAAGCATATCTTGCCAGATAACCGTTTGTTACCTTCGGCTCTCTAGGCTGCCATTTTGCCTTTCTCTCTGCCAGCTCTTCATCGGATACGTTCAGCGTAATCTTATTGGCATTGATATCAATCTGAATGATATCTCCTTCTTCAACCAACGCAATCGGACCGCCAACGGCCGCCTCCGGTGACACATGTCCGATGGAAGCACCCCTGGAAGCCCCTGAAAAACGGCCGTCCGTGATCAGTGCCACACTGGAACCTAAGCCCATTCCTGCTATTGCTGATGTAGGATTTAACATCTCACGCATTCCCGGACCTCCCTTTGGTCCTTCATAACGGATAACAACTACATCACCTGCTACAATTTTGCCGCCTTTAATCGCCTCGATTGCATCTTCCTCACAATCAAAAACCCTGGCCGGTCCTTCGTGTTTTAACATTTCAGGAACCACTGCCGAACGCTTTACTACGCAGCTGTCCGGCGCAAGATTTCCCCGGAGTACCGCAATTCCGCCAACTTCACTGTATGGATTCTCAACCGGACGGATAACTTCCGGATTTTTATTAATACAGTTTTCAATGTTTTCTCCTACCGTTTTACCTGTAGCCGTGATTAAATCGGTATTTAACAGTCCTTTTTTATTTAATTCATTCATAACGGCATATACACCGCCTGCCTCATTCAGCTCTTCAATATAGGTATGTCCTGCCGGTGCCAGATGACAGAGATTCGGCGTTCTGGAACTGATTTCATTGGCAATATCCAGATTCAAATCCACGCCTGCCTCATGGGCAATTGCCGGCAGATGGAGCATACTGTTGGTACTGCATCCCAATGCCATATCCACCGTCAAAGCATTCATAAATGCTTTTTCCGTCATAATATCCCTCGGTCTGATATTGCGTTCCAGTAATTCCATTACTTTCATGCCTGCATGTTTTGCCAGTTTGATTCTTTCGGAATAAACTGCAGGAATGGTTCCGTTGCCTTTTAAGGCCATTCCCAATGCTTCCGTCAGGCAGTTCATACTGTTGGCAGTATACATACCGGAGCAGGAACCACAGGTCGGACATGCTTTTTCTTCAAATTCTTCCACATCTTCCAGTGTCATGGTTCCGGCAGCATAAGACCCTACGGCCTCAAACATACTGGATAATGATGTCTTACAGCCTTTCACCTTTCCGGCCAGCATCGGACCGCCGCTGACAAAGATCGTCGGAATATTCAGTCTTGCCGCTGCCATCAGTAAGCCCGGTACATTTTTATCACAGTTTGGTATCATAACCAGTGCATCAAACTGATGTGCCATTGCCATACATTCCGTAGAATCGGCAATCAAATCCCTGGTAACCAGAGAATACTTCATTCCCGTATGTCCCATGGCAATTCCGTCACATACTGCAATCGCCGGAAACATGATTGGCGTGCCGCCTGCCATCGCAACACCCATCTTCACCGCATTTGCAATCTTATCGATGTTCATATGTCCCGGTACAATTTCATTATATGAGCTGACAATACCAACCAACGGTCTGTCCAATTCTTCTTTTGTCATTCCCAATGCATTAAATAAGGAACGGTGCGGAGCCTGCTGTACTCCTGTTTTTACATTATCGCTCTTCATACTATCTGTTTCCTTTCCGAATTTTTGTTATATATTCTCTATCTTACATTTAATGTTATTTGTTACTGAATCCGCTCACAGATGGCATCTCCCATTGCCTTGCAGCCCACCTGTGTCATACCTTCGGACATAATGTCTACGGTTCGGATACCATCTTCTAATACCTTTTTCACCGCTGCCTCCACTGCATCGGCTTCTTTATCCAAATCAAAAGAGTAACGAAGCATCATGGCTGCTGAAAGAATAGTTGCAATCGGATTGGCAATATCCTTGCCTGCAATATCCGGCGCTGCGCCGTGGCTCGGCTCGTATAATCCCATTTTGTTATAACCCAGACTGGCTGACGGCAACATTCCGATGGAACCGGTTATCATACTTGCCTCATCAGACAATATATCACCAAACATATTCTCTGTAAGAATAACATCAAACTGTTTCGGGTCTTTTACTAACTGCATGGCACAATTATCCACCAGCATATTGGTAAGCGTTACCTCAGGATAATCCTTTGCAACTTCCGTTACTACTTTCTGCCATAATCTGGAAGAATCCAGAACATTTGCTTTATCCACACTGATAACATTTTTATTCCTCTTCATGGCAATATCAAACCCTGTTACGGCAATTCTTCGAATTTCTTCTTCCGTATACGTAAGTGTATCCACTGCGGTCATCACACCGTTTACTTCCTTCGTGCTTCTCTCGCCGAAGTAAAGTCCGCCGGTCAATTCCCTGACCACCACCATATCAAATCCTGCTGCCGCAATCTCTTCTTTCAGAGGGCATGCGTCCTTCAATTCCTCATAAAGGTATGCCGGTCTTAAATTGGCATATAGGGAAAGGCCTTTCCGGATTGCCAGTAAACCTGCTTCCGGTCTTAAATTCGGAGCCAGTTCATACCATTTATCCTTACCCACGACACCACCGACCGCACCCAGTAAAACGGCATCACTTGCCTTGGCTGTTTCCAACGCTTCCTGTGTCAGTGGTTCTCCATATGTATCAATGGAAATTCCTCCGATTTTCACTTCGGTGTAGTTAAATGAGTGTCCATACCTGCTTCCTACCGTATCAAGTATCTTCTTTGCTTCTTCAACAATCTCCGGTCCGATTCCGTCTCCCGGCATAACTGCTATGTTGAAATTCATGAAAATCCCTCTTTTCTATTATAATGTAATTATCTTCCAAACAAATGTCTGTAACCTTATAAAAGATGATTAGGTATAATTCTATAATATTTTTATGTTTTTTTCAAGATATTTTAATAAATCTACTCTATTGATAAATTCCTAAAAATGATGTTATTTTTCCATATGTATACTCTCGACAAAAATACAATAAAATAATATAATTTGATTCATACTAAAACAAAAGCGACGGAACATCCATGTCATCAGTGGGTGTATCATTTAATATCATCAAGGAGGAATAAAGCATGAAAACAACAAAATATGCAGGAACGCAGACAGAAAAAAATCTGGAGGCAGCATTTGCAGGTGAATCACAGGCAAGAAATAAGTACACCTACTTTGCATCAGTGGCGAAAAAAGAAGGCTATGAACAGATTGCAGGCCTTTTTTTAAAAACGGCAGAAAATGAAAAAGAACATGCGAAGATGTGGTTCAAGGAGCTGAACGGAATAGGCAATACAAAAGAAAACCTTGCTGCCGCCGCAAATGGTGAAAACTTTGAGTGGACAGATATGTATGAGGATTTTGCCAGGACGGCAGAGGCGGAAGGGTTCCCTGAACTTGCAGAAAAGTTCAGACTTGTGGGAGCTATCGAGAAACATCACGAGGAAAGATACCGTGCTTTACTTAAAAACGTGGAAACAGCCACCGTATTTGAAAAGAGTGAAGTGAAAGTATGGGAATGCCGAAACTGCGGACACATTATCGTTGGAACAAAAGCACCTGAAATTTGCCCTACCTGTAATCATCCGCAGAGTTATTTCGAAGTGCATGAAGAGAATTACTAATCAAATTTCAGAAATCCGGGATCATATCTTCAGTCTGAGAGGGGCAATTATTTTGCTCCTCTATTTTTATGCAAAAAAACATTCCATTCCGATACTAACTGCTGATTTTTATCACCAGCGTAACACTCATACCTCCATCATATCCCGACGCATATATATCCCCCTTCATTTTTAGCATGATTTCCCTGCATATATACAATCCCAGACCATTCCCCTGTTTCCCCTCCGCATTGACTCCACGATAAAAGCTCTCAAACAAATGGGGCATTTCATTTTCATCCACCGGGTTACCAGTATTATATACGGTAAGCAGAAGATAGTTCTCCTCTTCCGCAAAGCGGATTCCGATTTCAATGCCGTCTCCATACTTAAAAGCATTTTCCATCAGGTTTCCTACAGCTTCATACGCTTTGTCCAAATCCCCGTATAGTAAAAAATCATCATAATCATCCATAAGTAGTTTTATATGATTTAAACTGCATTTCTCCGCATAGCCGTTCTGAATTTTTTCCACCAGTTCTTTCAGATAAAATTCTCTATTTTGCACTTCAATGGATATGATGTCTTCTGTAGACGATTTTACAATATCCTTTACAAAGCCGTCAATTTCTGCAGTTTTCTCCCGTATCTTAACGGCCGCTTCCTGCTGCTCCTCCTGCGTCCGGTACATTCCCCGTTCCAATGCCTTTGCATAAAGCTGAATGGTATGAAGGGGTGTTTTTATATCATGTGAAATTGCCAGCAAAATCATTTTTTTATCCTTTGCAAGCTTTAATTCTCTCTGTTTATGGGATTCCAGCGAGTCTTTTAACATACCGATTCCCCATAAAAATTTTCCAAAATACCGGCTCTTTTCTTCTTTGATATCATGTCTTAAATTGCCTTTAGACAATTCATAGGGAATCTCACTTAAAACGTGAAACGGACGTATAAGCTTTCTATACAGATACATCAAAATACTGAATTGAAATACGAATACAGCAAATACTCCGACATTAAATACTATATAGCTTTCATTTCCCATTTTGGATTTTAAACAGTCAAATCTCAGATATCCCCTGATTTCCTGCTGCTCAAATACCGGTTTTATAACGGAATAATAATGATTACTCTGTCTGTAAAATTCCGATATTTCATCCATCCGTTTCTGACTGTCTGCTTTCTCTGCGGCAGAGTCCACATAAGCCGGAAGATAGGACACCTGTCTGATATACTGATATTCCTTCGTACGAACAGTAATATTCTGTTGTTCCGTTATTTGGTGAAACAATTCCGGATTATGGATATAAGTCTCATACATACGATTTACTTCTACCAGATAAAATGAATCCCGGCCGGAGGATTCCATTTCTTTTTTCTGTTCATATATTATCCGGTTTCCCAGAACCATAATTCCCAGACAAAGTAATATGAGTAGAATCATTATTATTCTAAATTTCTTCATAACGATATCCCACTCCCCATACGGTTTTTATTTTCCGGGGATTTTTGGAATCTTCTTCAATTTTATCACGCAGCATTTTTATATGCACTGTTAATGTCTGAGGTTCACTGTCGCTTTCCGGCCCCCAAATGGAATTAAATATCCTGTTTTTATCCAGTGTCTTTCCTTTATTTTCCACCAGCATAAGTAATAAATCATATTCTTTTATGGTCAGCGCCAGAGGATTGCCCTTATGGAAAACCGTCATGGTATCCTGATGTATCTCAATGTCACCGGAAACGATCACATTTCCCGATACCGGTTCCTCATAACACCGTTTCATTAATGCAGCTATTTTCATGCACAGAATATCAATATCCACCGGTTTTTCCAGATAATCATCTGCCCCCAGGTTATATCCGTTTAATTTATCCTCTTTATTGATTCTGGCGCTCAGAATCAGAATCGGGATATTTCCTTTCCTGCGGACGGCGCGGCATACCGCAAACCCGTCTATGCCCGGAAGCATAATATCCAGAATCATTAATTTCGGCAGTTCCTGTTCCATCAGTTCCAAAGCCTCTTCTCCACCGGACACACGATACACACTATATCCTTCTGCCGCAAGAAATCGCGCCGCCAGTCCCGATAATTCATTATTATCCTCTACCAGTAATATATCTATCATATATGTTCCTCTCCGATTCCTTCGGGCAGTTTGATTACCAGCCCATTTCCATCAGCCATGTACTAACCGTTTTCTCACGCTCCCTGGCACTTTCTCCCTCCCGGCATTTTCCAATCCTGATTTCATCTTTAATATTTCCGTCCTCAATATAGATGACACGCTCACATTTAGCAGCAACCTTTATGTCATGTGTCACCATCATAACACTGGTTCCTTCTTCATTAATTTTATTAAATATCTCCATAACTTCTTCGGAAGACTGCCGGTTCAGGGAGCCGGTAGGTTCATCCGCAAACAGGATTCCCGGTTTATTGATCAGGCTTCTGCAGATACATGCCCGTTGTAACTGTCCGCCGGATACTTCATTAATATCATTATCCGCCACATCGGAAATCCCCAGTTTATGCATTAATGCAACGGCATATTCATTGATTTCTTTCCTGCTGCGCTCTTTTAATCCTGCCTGGTATGCCGGCAGAATTATATTATCATATATGGAGAGATTTTTCAGCATATACATATTCTGAAATACAAATCCCATTTCTTTTAAACGAATCTCGCTGAGCTGATTATCCGTCAGACAGTTTAATTCCTTACCAAAAAATTCTATATTTCCGGCAGTACAATAATCCATTCCGCTTACCGTATAAAGCAGGGTTGTTTTTCCGGAACCGGAAGGCCCCATGATTCCCACCATTTCTCCCTGCCGGATTTCAAAACTTACATTTCGCAGTACATTATTCTGCTGCTTATTTACAATATATGTTTTACACAAATTCTTTACTTTTAATGCTTCCATATTTTTTCCTTCTTTCTGTTAATCTGTTATTCAATGTTATTTATTTCCATTATCTTTAACCGCTTGATCTTTCCCAAACTGATATATGCTGCAAAAGCAATGATTACAAATAACAAAAGCGGATAGAAACAATAAGACTCCAATATAGTCACCTGTATTTTCATATGGGCGGCCCCCATCATGGCAAAAACAGGCTTAAGCAGAAGATTATTCAAAAACGTAGAACAGAAAATTCCTAATCCGCTGGAAATGACCAATAGAATTCCTATCCGAATGACCTGCCATTTTTTTAATTGATTGATAGAGAATCCCAAAGCCCGAAGCATTGCTATCTGTCCTTTTTCCCCAATAACAAATATTTTAATCATCAAAATGGTTATCATTATGTTAATACCGCAGACTAACAGGATAATTGTAATTTTAACGGCTTCAAAAGTGTCAGTGGTTCCTCCAAGCTGACTGGATACAACCTGCTGCATATTGTTAAACTTATATTCCGGAAATCTGTTGTGAATATTCATAAGCGCTGTATCTTTGTCCTTTACTCCTGTCAGTTTCAGTTGAAGAAAGAACAGACCGGACAATGTAACATCCTCTATATCCAATTTTGAATTTAACATTACACTTTCACCCATTTGCAGATAATTCGCATAGGAACCTGTGATTATCATATCCATTGTATTATCTCCAAACTTCATGCAAACGGTATCTCCGATTTTTACATTCAGCTTCTTCATGACCAGTTCTGACATTGCAATTTCATTCTCCAGAACAGGTATATCCCCTTTCGAAAGTTCTATGTAGCTGCCATCGGACCCTACCGGCTGGCATGTCATAAATCGAAGAACCTCATCCGGATTTTCCACATAAAATCCCATGAAATAATAAGATAATATTGAAATTTCCGACTCATATCCAATTTCTTTTATATCCGCTTTCAGTCCCTCAATCAAATTTTCTAAATATGGTTTTCCTTCTATCATTCCTTTTTGTATATCTTTTATTGTATCTATACTGATATATGTATCCGCTTTTGTATCCAGCGCAAAATTCTTTGCCATTTCTTCACTTGTAAGGGATTCCAGTGTGTTTACGGATAAAATGATCAAAATGGTTCCCATTGCAAATGTCAGAATTAATACCAGATACTTTTTCAGCTCAGACAAAATATCATTGGCTGCCAAAAATAATACCGGTATGGTATGCCCCATTTTTCTCAATGAAAGCACAGACTTACGATGAAACCGTTCTCCGGTGGTACCGCTACGAATTGCTTCCATGGCGGAAATCCGTCTGATCCGGTTTGTGCTGAGCAGGCAGAGCAGCATCACAACTGCCATTACAAGAAATGCACAGATTATATTTATGCCTGCATTTCCCCTGCTGTCCTGAAGCATTAAATTACCTGCTGTCAGTTTTAAACTGATTTTACTCACCGGAATACTGATCGCACAGCCTATAATGGCCGCTACGGTAATCAGCACGAAATATTTAATTAAATAAGTCTTTTTTATCGTAAAATTTTTAATTCCGATTGCCTTCATCACCCCAATTTCTTTATACTCCTCAGAAAGCGTAAATACGATCGTAAACCTTAAAACCAGAAATGAGATTATAATAAGACATACACCCAGTACAATTAAAACGATTGCCGTAATCATCTGCATAACGTAGGAAAATTCAAACATACTTTTTTCGATAATTACTACCACGTCATATCCCATTTTATTAAATTCTTTTAAGAATTCCGTATTATCTGTGGTTTCTACCCCATAGTTGAATATCGTCTGATCACAATATTTTTCTATCTCCTGAAAATCAGATTCATGTATCAGATATCTGGCCAATCCGGTATAATCACTTCCCATTGACGGATCCTGTATCGGCTCCGAAATAATAAATGTTTTCTGATAATTTCCAAACTGCAGCGTCAGGGAATCTCCTTCTTTCAGCCGGTTTCGATTCATCTCTTTCTTCGACATGGAAAGTTCTCCGGGGGCGAGGTCCGTCAGTTCACCGTTTTGATCAAATATGAGCATATGCCGGTTCCAGTTACTCTGAAGCATAATCGTGCTTTTCATATCATAATCTCCACCGCTTTTCCCGTTAAATTCAACGATATTATCGCCCGCCAGAAAAACACCTTTGTTTTCTGAAAACTCCCTGACCGATTCCGTTTCTTCCAGCCACTCCTTTATATTTCTTCCGTTTCTCTGTTCATAACTGCATATATAAACATCCGGTATTTTTCCTTTCTCCATACAATAATCCGTGGAACTTAAAACAACAAGAATGTTATTGACACTGCTGGCAACAAACACTGTTGCCATGATCATAAATAGAAATACTATAAAATTTATACCTTTTTTCCGCTTTAAATCTTTTTTCAGTATTCGAATAAGCATGATATGGTCTCCTCTCTGAATGATGATACTGATATTATAACGGTGGAATTATTAAAAAATCCTTAAATGAATATATGTTATTATTTCACCCGCTAAAAACCATAAAAAATACCTCCAAAGTAACAGATTTTTATATTACATCTGTCTACTTTAGAGGTATCATATCACTCCGGTAAGCTGACGACTGTTTTTAGTTTATGTCTTCCGGACAGATGACATGCATTTATCATGGAAGATATGGACCGGTTGGGACTGCTGCCACCGGATGCCGGATGACCGTCTTAAGATTTTCCGGCCTGCATTTCCTTGCATCACTCAGATAAATCTCATGATGATAACGCGGACCGTTCATATCAGGCATATACCCCTGTGCCTCCGCAAAAGCATTCATAGCCTCAATGGTCGCCGGCTCATCATCATACGGACCGATATACATACACTGTACGCACAGACCCTCGTCATAATTGAAAAATTCCACCCCGGAAAAATCCATTCTCTTCTTTGCCGCAGCTTCTGCCACTGCCCAGTCAAATTCTTCCTTTGTCACAAATTCGGGCAGACGAATCATGGAAATCCACTGAAAATCCTGTTTGCGAGAGTAGTCAATTCCTTTTACGCCTTCCTGCCACCAAAGGCCCTCCAAAGGAGGTACCACATAGTCAAAATATCCTTCCATTCGATGATTCCCCATCTTGCTCATTTTGATGGTAAACGCAATTCCATAAAGTAAACCGATGGACTGTTTATATGCACCGCCCTCCTCGTTTGGGTCTCCTTTTCCGCGAACCGCCACAAAATTCATCGAAGGTACCGTTACCAGTCCCGGCTTATTCTTTGGCAGATAAAATTCCTTATATTCTTTTTTATAATCAAATGCCATGCTCTACTCCTTCCTGCGCTTTTTCGGTTTCGGCTCCGGCAATTCCATATAAGTTGCCGTGACAATTTTTGTCAGCAGTTCACGGTTCTCCACATCTTCAACAAGAAAATAGTTTTTTGCCCCCTCGTACGGAGGCGCTTCCTGAAGTTCAGGACAAACCTTACGTCCGGCCTCAGTCATCTTGATAAAAAGCCGGTTGTCGCAGATGACTGCAAATATTTTTCCATTGCAGTAAAGTCCATATTCTCCAAACATCTTTTTATAGGTAATTGTTCCGGCATCCCGCATCTGGTCTGCCATATATTCCACAAATTCAATTTTAGATGCCATAATTCATTTACTCCTCCAACATCTACATTGTTCCAGACGTTTTCCGTTATCGCCCTGCTTTTCATCATATGCAAACTGCTTCAGCAGCTCACAAGGTTTGACTTTATCTTTGCCATCCTCCGTCAGTCCCACATAGATATGGATTTCAGCCTGTTCCATACCATCGCCCCGGTATTCCTCAAAATCACACCGGAATGCCCTGGGCAGGTCCATCTGCCAGATTTCCTGCCATGCTGCAGCAACTGCCTGTGCCATATCCCCATAAACAACAAATTTTGCATACCGTCCGGCAGGAATCCGGCAAACGGCATAGTTTTTATCCCTGGGAATTTCTGCCGATTCACAGGCAGCCATCACTGTGTAATCCGCCGTTTCGTCTCCGGCATAATCCGTATAAATTCCCAGGGTATTTTTATTTACCTTTCCGGGAACGGACGCATATACTCCTTCGTTATAAAAACGATTCCACAGTCCGCCGATAACGGTTCCCATGTCAGATGCGGTATTATTTGTCTGAGCCGATATACCGACAGCAATTTTTTCTTTCAATGTTACAATTTCATATTCCATAGAATAAGTCCATCCTTTCTTTTGACAGACTTATTCTATCAAAGCAATCACGACAACTGTATGTCATGGTTACTGATATTTTTTTCGTATTCCTTCCGCAAACGCAAGAACATCCTGGCGGAATTCCGCCGGTTCAAGAAGCTCGGCACCACCTCCAAAAGAGGCAATCCAGCCTACAATGTTATTTTTTTCGGTAAACCCGAAAGAAAAAAGCAGTGTTCCATCCGGTCTGACGGTAAAACTCTCCAAACCATATTCCTCAATAAGTCTCCATTTATATTCCGGCTGAATTATCGCCTTCACCTGATAAATATGCGGAAATATCCGTTCCGATGAAAGTTCCGGAGGAGGAACCTCACGTTTTTTAAATGTGCCGCATATTTGCAAACCAGTCATCCGCACCAGCTTAAAAAGACGAAAATCCTCTCTGTCTTCACACCATCCCCACAGATACCAGCCGGCCCACCGGAAAATAAGATTATACGGTTCTATGATTCGTTTGGATTCCCCCTTCGGCGCAAAATAGCTAAAAGCAACTTTCCGCCCAGACAGGATTGCGTCATGCAGCAATTCGATTTTCGGAGACAGGGAAGCTTTGTTCCAGGAAGAAAGATCGATCAAAATATGCATGTCTCCTGTTAGAATATTGGAAGCGCCTGCCGACAATTTCTCCATCAGCCGGGCATATCGATTAGTACCGCTCACACTGTCAAGGCTCCGAAGCCCCGCCAGAATGGCCTGCATATCCGATGTACTGAGAAGTGTACGGTCAATTTTAAATCCCTCCATTATGGATACTCCGCCCTTTTGACCGGGCTCCGTTACCAACGGGATTCCCGCCATGCATAGAGCTTCGATATCCCGGTTAATGGTACGGCGGGAAACCTCAAACTTTTCTGCAAGATAAGGAGCCGTCACCTTGTCCTGCTGCAAAAGGATTGACAGGATTCCAATCATTCGGTCAAGCTTCATAAAGATAGCTCCTCTCTTCAAACTTATAATATTTATCGTTCATGATTCTCATTTATGATTTCGGTTTTCCGAAAAACACTGCTCTGATTATTTCATAAATTATCAATATCAGACATCCCACTGCATAACAGATGATATCCTTCACATCTCCAACGGTTCCCAACAATACATTAAAAAATTCTATATCTCCCAGCCCCAGTTTCTCTACAATATTTATATACTGCAATCCTTCTGCCAGACATGCAAACAAAAGAATGACTATCGGAAGAGACACTAATCCATGGGGAAGCAACATACGGATAAATGCATAGATTACAAATATAATTATAATATCTCCGCCATAAGGCCGTACCCATTCATCGTGTACAAACATAGCAATCAGAACTTCCACGACAGTCAATACCAAAAAACAAATTCCATAGACTAATCTGGCATAATCCTTTTTTTCATTGATCTCTGCCAGATATCTTTCGTTTTCCGTAGAACGATAAAAATTCGGCTCTATTGCTTTGCTTTTTCTTCTGATAATAGTCCCTTTAATCCTGTTCTTCTTCGTATCTCTCATTCGAATCATGCCTTTCTGTTTTTTTCATTGTATTTTTAATATGGCAATTCAAAATCCTTGTAAATCGTGTAATAAATCGGACAGCCTTTGAAAATCATTGTTAAAAATTATTCCTCGCATACCGGCTGCCTCTGCCCCTTCCACATTGTTTATTCTGTCATCAATAAAGAGACATTCCTCCGGTTTTCGTCCGTATTTCTCCAGAAACGCTTTATATATCCGGATATCCGGTTTTATCAAATGCACATCTGCTGAAATCATCACACCATCAAAAAAATCCAACGGTAAAAACTTTGGAAAATATTCATAAAATGTATCACTGGCATTGGATAATACATAGATGTTAAACCCTTCTTCTTTCATGGAAGAAACAAATTCTTTGGCGCCCGCTAAAGGCGTCATACAAATCTGCCACTGATATACACAATCTTTCAGTCCCGGATATAAACGTTCAGGTATCCTTTTTTTAATTGTTTCATACCGGGTCTCATTATCCATCCGGCCCAGATCTCCCTGTATCCATTCCGGTCCTTCGAACAGTTCTTTTCTTATAATCGTCCGGTCTTTTTCATTATCCAAAAAAAGCTGTAACGAAACTTCCGGATTATAATCCAGTAAAACATTTCCCATATCGAATACTATATTTTTAATCACAAAGATTCACCAATCCTTATCTGATGTTTTTAGTAAAACGGCATTTCGGAAAATTACTGCATCCGTAAAATTCTCCAAACATTCCGTTTCTGCGCACCAGTTCTCCGCCGCACTTTGGACACAGCATAATTGTCATATGTTTCTGCAGTTTTCCCATTTCCTCATAACATTGCTGATTCATAATGCAATCCTGCAGCGCCCTGTGGGCTCCATTGGTGTTCAGCCCAAAATAAGCTGCAATATCTACCAGTTTATGACTCCGCAGTTGCGGAAGACATTTTTTTGACATTACCAGAGTATCAATATAATCATTCTGAAATTCTTTTCCGTATAAATGCATGACAGCATCGTAAATAAAGTTTAAATCAAAATTATGTATATTATGTCCTACCAGTATATGATTGCCCGTAAATTCCAGAAACCTTTGAATCCCCCATGCGATATCCGGTGCGTTTTGAACCATTTCATCTGTTATATGATTCACCCTGGTGGCCTGATAAGGTATCGGTCTGCCGGGATTAATCAAAGAGGAAAATTCTTCCACAACCATTCCGTTAACCACTTTCAGTGCCGATATCTCAATTATATCATCGGACACCGGATTGATTCCGGTGGTTTCCAGATCAAAAACCACATAGTCCGGAACATATTTTGTCAATCGATTCCCTTTATTTCTTTCGTTCATTTCGTCCACCCATAAACTGCCGCTTATCAATTTACAATACGGTTTATTCCTTTCATCACTATTGGATTTTTAACTATAACTATGGCATATATTATATCAGATTTTATTTCGTATTGCTATGTATTTCTTACTCATAGTAAACTATATTTTTTACATTCATGTGGTAGACAATATCAGCCCGACAGTAAAACGGAGAATATCTGAATTTAAGACGAAACAGTAATAAAAAAGACGGGCAAAAAGCAATCGCTTCCCGCTCGTCCTTTTCTGCCCCCTGTATGGCAGCTACCCTCCGGTAGTAACATTGTCATTCACATATCTTCCCCAATTATTTTTTCCAGTTTTTCTGAAATGTCCAGTTCCTGCTCTGTTTCCAGACGTCTCTCCCGACTGTCATATCCAAAATAGCGCAGCAGGCGCAACAATACCTTCAGCTTAATACGGTTCTCCGAATTCTGTAGCAACAACCAGATATCTTCATATTCCTTTCCTTCGCCGAACATCATAAAGTCAATGGATACACCTGTAGTTTCCCGAAGCTTCCGCAAAGTTTTAACTGAAATGTTATAGCTTCCGCCTTCCATCTTTTTATACAATGTTACCGATATTCCCAATATCTCTGAAAATTTTTCCTGTGTATATCCTAAACTTTCTCTCAGCTGTTTCAGACGTTCGCCTGTCTTTTTCTTGGCTGTTGCAGTATCCATATTTTTTCTCCAATATATTCCTTATTATACAATAGTTAACTGTTCGTAATTTTATCAATATATTTATATTTCAAACAGTAATATTTTATGCATACAAAGTATATAATTTAGTTTTTTACCTTCATTTCCGGTATTAATCAATATGATATTGCGTTCGTTTTCTGTTAATTTTACATTTCCAAACTGCTTCCCTGCTTCCTGAATCAGCATTTTCATATTCATAAACGGAAAACGGTATAAAATATTCTGTGACCCGCTAAAAAACAAAGCATGTTCCGGCATATACATCTGCCCGTTTCCTTCACTATGGCATAAACAGCATCATCCGTAAATCCGGAAGCCACAGCCTTACCGCTCCACTCTTCTGCCAGAGTACCTTTCTCCGTGTTGTAAAAATAATATATTTTCTCAAAATCCTCCGAATCTTCCGCAAATGTTACTACCACATAATATGACTCATCCCCGAAATATTCTATTTCCAAAACATTCTCTTTATACCGGCCGGCCTCTTCCATTCCGTAACCTGTATGATATTTCATCAGCAGAATATCCGGAGAGAATGAAATCTGACCGGCAAGTACCCTGTTATTTATCTGAACATCACTAAGCTGTCTTCCAATATCAACCACCGAACAACCGGCACTCCGCCCCTCCGTCAGATGAAAAAGAGTCATCCTGCCGTCATTTTCTATGACATATCCATAACCTGACATCGTGGAAACCAGCATGGATGAGATTCCATTGGTTACTTTAATTTCCGAGATACTTCCTCCGCCGGCTGCATCCCATGTATACACCATACTATCCACGGATAACAGCACTTCATCATGCGATTTACCATCATCTTCGTCTTTATATTTTCTGCACTTTAAAATCGCAGAAGGCGTATTAATTCCCATCTGAACAAAATGCCAGTTCTATAATATTAACCGCTTTTGTTTCATCATCTGTCACTTTTGATGTATTAAAATCAAAGATACCAACCAATCCTTTGGATTCATTTTTATCCGATGGTATGTAAGCAACTGCAAATTTGTTATGTTCTATATCAAATGCCGCTTCTGATGAAAAAAATCTTTTTTCTTCAAATGTATTAACCATGCAGTGAATCCGACTGCCGTCTGAAGTATTTATAAAAATTCACTTCATCACCGGATATGCATGCCGCAATTTCTGCTTTCGGATCAAATCTACAGTCAATGAAATCATTCCCCAGCTCTGTCTGCCCCCACTATCAGCTTCCCATACATAAACCGAATTTCCCTGGTCTATGGATACTATTTTTTCCCCATCCTGACTGTATGTGAAACTCCTGACCGGCAGCTTATGTTTTAACAGACAATCTTTTTCCAGACTGCTGCCATTTTTATAGCAATGTAATGTCTCACGAAGCGCATACTGTGCAGCAGGTACATACGGTCTGTTTTGCCCGGTAGCCGGAAGCGCTTCCAATGCAATCAGTCCTGCTGTAATACGGTCCCCCTGCTCCAGTAAAGAAAGCGAGGTATCCGCCAGATATTTGGACTGATTGATCAGTTTTCCGTTATAATTTTTCCGGTTCTGTATGGAATTATAATAACTGTATCCCCCAAATGCCATAGCCAACACTGCCGCTCCTGCCGAAGCCAGAAGGGCTTTTTTCAACCTTCGTTCCCTGCGCCCCCGGCGTAAATCATCATAATTACATCCAACTAGTGATGCAGCCAGCCGTATGATTTCCGTCTTCAGCTTTTTATCATTTTCCTTATTATTTTCCCCCTGACATCTACTGCCAGAGGCTCCACTGCTTCTCCGTTTTCCTTGAACAATATTTTCTCCGGAAAAGACTCCGCCGGCTCTCCCTTGACTAATACTGCCAGTATATGTTCTCTTCCATGCATGACAATAAAGGTATCAATTTCCTTTTGCACCTAATAGAATTCCGGAGTTCTCGGCGAACAGATAATGATTAAAAATTCCGACTCTGCCAGTGCCTGTTTAATATTATCTGCTAAATCACTTCCAATAGGCAATTCCTCTTGGTCACGAAATACTCTTTCTATCTTCTTTTTTCCGGATTTTCAGGCAACAGCACGGGGTATCCTGAGCGACTCCAATTTTTTATGAATTTTTTTGCAACATAAATATCCGGTTCCGAATGTCTGTAGCTGATAAATGCATCATATCTCATGATTTTTTTCCTTAAACATAAATTTTATTTTTCCTTCCATTCTGTCAGCCTTATTCTTATTTCCTCACTATAACAACAATAAAGAATTGAAAAAAGTTGCATAAAGTAACAATTCAATATTAAAAATCCGCCATATCAACACTGATGTTAATATGACGGATATCCAAACCATTGACAACAGAACCATAAACTGGTGCTGCCAGTTAGATATGTATGATTATTCTTCTACTATCTGCAGTATTTTTTCCAAATCAGAGATTAATTCTCCAGAGTAAACTTCAGCCTCATAATAAGTTTGTTTCGCTTTTGAATATTCCCCATAATTTATCGACTGTATAACATCTTCTCCAAATTTATGAAATTTCTTATGCTTAAATCCAAGTTCTCCCCAGATCTTCATTACTCCCGGTATCTTTGGAGTCATTGCATAATAAAAATGTCCGAATCCGCATTTGGAAGAATCCAGCTGCAGTGGAATAATGATCTGTTCATCTACCATCTTTTTCAGACTTGCCAGCCATGTACGATGTGCAGAAATCGCATTATTGACATATTTTGCAAAATCCTTATTTCCTAAATGGAAAAATGCATCCTCTGACATACTTCCCATTTGTTTAACCGTATCATCCAGTATTTTTTCTATACCTACCACCGGTTCGACTGCTTTCTTTAAATCCTGGCTGACCTGACGCATGATATCCGTACTGTTTTTTAACTGGTTCTCCATTTGATTCATGGACGTACTGATTTCCTTACTGACACTGGCAATGGAACTAATGGATTCATTTACCTTAGAAACATGCTGCTGGCTTTCATCATTTAACTCCCAGACATTTTTTATTTTCTCTGTCATGGTATCCAGGGCTTCAATCGTACTTTTTGTACTTTGAATACTTTTCTGCGATGCATTCTTTATCTCCTCAACAAAACTGCCCATACTGCCGGTCAGTTTCTGGGTTTCTTCTGCCAGCCCCCGAATTTCACCGGCCACTACTGCAAATCCTCTGCCTGCTGCTCCTGCCCGTGCCGCCTCTATGGAAGCATTTAATGCCAGCAGATTTGTCTGTAATGATATAGAATCAATTCCGGCAATGACTCCGCTCATCCGGTCAATCGTTTTAAAAAGTTCATCCATATCTTTTTGCAGTTCTTTGGATATCTCAATCGTCTGAGAAGAAAGTTCTTTAATAAGCGTCAGTTCATTCTGTCCCGATTCGATCTTCCGGTATACTTCCTCAGATGCAGAGGAAACTTCAATAATCGTACTTGTCAGTTCCTCATGTTGATTGTTGGACTTTCCCGTCATCATCGGATTGTCCATGGAAGTACCGAAAATAGTTTCCGTAGCCCTTGCTACATCACGGGTTATTTCAACAATTTTTTCCGTCTGATGCTGCATTGTCAAATCCAGAGAACTAATCTGCATAACCGCTTTGAAATTCTTCTCCAGAATTTCCCCAAACTGTTTTCTTCCCTTTGACAGTCTACGATAAATGCTGTTTAATTCCGGTTCCTTCGAATAATCCGTCTCTTTTAGCTCGGAAACTGCTTTTATTAGTTCTGCTTTTTTTCTTCTAATCACCATCTGGATATCTCCTTTACTTTAATCGATAAAATCGGTTAACATTCCAAAAACTCAACAGAACCGCTGTCAATATGATAAACAGCTCCACATACTTTCAAACCGTCATTTTCATCTGTTTCCTGAATACCAAGACTGTCCCTGATCACGGATACACTTCGCTCTACGTTTAAACAGCTTGCCCGAAGTTCATCCTTTTCTTCGCCAATTGCCTTACGAATCTCATCCGTAATAGTTTTAACAAATCCTGCCGGCTCATGATGAATTGCTGCATTCACTGCTCCACAATGCTCATGTCCCAATACAACTACCAATTTACATCCAAGATGGTCAGCCGCATACTCTATGCTTCCCAACTGATGATTATCCATCACATTTCCTGCCACACGTATAACAAACAATTCACCAATTCCTGCAGTAAATATGCTCTCAGGTATAACTCTCGAATCCGAACAGGCCACGATGACTGCATATGGATTCTGTCCTTCTGTGCAGGTTTTCTGACGGATTTGCGGTGATATATCTCCCGGATTTGCCGTCGCAGATAAATATTTCTGATTTCCTTCTTTTAACTTCTTCAATGCTTCTGCTGCAGATAAACTATTTTGCATCATTTCCTCCATTCCTGTCTTTTCACCCTGTACCGCATATCCTAAGCAACGTTTATTCTATATGCCGTAACAGAACTTACAGACTGTTTCGTTTTTTATAAAGTATATCATAATCCATGTAAAATTTCATCTATTTTATTTTACTTTCTTTCAGGCAAAGAGACAGGATATTTCTCTCAAATCCGGAGACGATCGACAAAAACGGCTATAGTTTTAAAACAAATATTTTTCTGTAAAAAAATATCTGCCACGATCGATAATCACCGTGGCAGATTAATTTTTTTATTAAAACGTAACTGCTTTTAAAAAGTCTTTAAACTAATTCTGCAATTCTTGTTACACCTACATATATCTGGGATATCTTATACCATGTTCTGAAATCGATCACGCCCGTCTGGGGAAGATTAAATGTTTTCTGAAACTGCCGAACTGCCTCCGCCGTCCGTTCTCCATAAATTCCGTCAGCAGTGATTCTCGGAATACTGGAATAGACCTCGGCAATCCGGTCTAACTGCTCCTGTACCAGTCTGACCTTTTCTCCGGTAGAACCGATATCCAGCGGTGTTCCCGGATATGAAATCGGAATACCTGATATCTGTTCCGCGGTATTGATATACATATTATCTCCATAGAAATTTCTTAATATATCTATGGCATTGTAACCACTTTCTCCAAGGTCTTTGGATCCCCACTGGGTCA
>CAJTXN010000015.1 GCA_910583605.1 uncultured Lachnospiraceae bacterium | reverse complement strand
CCGGCATCTGCCTTCTCTAAACATCAAACGCCAACCCTGTTTCGCAATTACCTATCTTTCATTGAATGTACCATATATTCTTTCAGCATTTCCCACTCTTCCTGAAACACACAATTCTCAATGCTTCCGTTAAACAAAGCTGCCAAACCTTCCTCATAGTCCAGCCAGAGAACGGATTCCACTTCTTCTTCCTGCAGTATTAACTGCCCGGTATCCAGGCCGGTACCGTCATAAATATATACATGGCTGTATTCATAATTTCGAAAAGGCTTTCCACGAAAACTTGTATCACAGGTTCCCTTATGCACTCCGATCAGATGAAGTTCCTGAGGATCCGCTTCAATTCCCAGTTCTTCTTTTAACTCCCGGACTGCCGATTCGGTATAATCCTGTCCCGCCGGAATATGTCCTGCACTGGATATATCATAGCAGCCCGGAAAAGAATCCTTATTCCTGCTTCTCTTCTGCAGCAATACATCAAATCCATGCTCCTTTCTTCTTACCACCCAGACATGGGAAGTTCTGTGCCAGGTTCCTGATTCGTGCACAATGGAACGCTCTCTGGTCAGTCCCGTCAATTCGAATTTCTCCGACAGGATATCCAGAAGCTCCAGTTCCCTGCCATCCAATGCAGCCCGTTTCAGGGTCTTTCCCTGATATTCCAGTTTCAGATCAAAAAACAGATGATTTTCCCGGATTAATTTTAAAAAAATCTCATCTCCGGTCCAAAAATACAGCTTATGTAATTCCGCTTTTTTTACAAACTGCAAATCTCCTTCCCCGCACTCTGTAAGTTCTCCTTTAAAGGCATCTGCTGTATATAAAAACATGTATTCCCCTTCCGCTTCATCAGATAAAAAGGTTACAACACCCCGTAACTGATAAGATGTCAGTATAAGCCCCGTCTCTTCCTTTACTTCACGAAGCAGACATTCCGCCGGACTTTCCCGGTCTTCAAAATGACCGCCTACTCCAATCCACATATCTTTGCTGATATCGCCGGACTTTTTCGTCCGGTGAAGCATCAGATACGAATCATCCTTTTCAATATAACACAAGGTTGTTAATCTCATTCTTTGTATTTCTCCATCTTGTAACACTTATAATTATTGATTCAACATTATTGTATCACAGATATGAAAAATACACTACTAACTTTTAAACAACCAGCCGTTCCAGCCTTGCCCCCAGTCTGCTCAATACCTCGTTCGTTATGGTTCCCGTCCGCTCTGCAACATCATATGCCGTAATTTCCCGGTTTCCGGAACTTCCGATAATTACCGCCGTATCCCCCTGTTCCACTTCCGGAATTCTCGAAATGTCAACCAGTGTCTGGTCCATACAGATGCGGCCAATAACCGGCGCTTCCATTCCGTTCAGCAATACGCTGCCAACGCCGCAGGATAAGGCACGGGGCAGACCGTCCCCATACCCGATGGTCAGTACCGCTATCTTCAAATCCTGCTTTGCCACATACTGCAGTCCGTATCCTGCCGCCTCTCCCCGATACAAATCCTTAACGACTGCCACCCTTGCTTTCACGGATAACACCGGACGCAGCATAAGATTACATTTCAACCGGTCCGCCGGGCTGCTCATCATTCCGTAAAGAGAGATTCCGACCCTGGCAAAATCACCGGATAATTCAGGATAATTTAATAATCCGTCAGTAGCCTGTAAATGTATGGCAGGGCAGCAAAATCCCCGCTCTTCTATCCGTTCCAGAACTTTAAAAAATGCGGCTCCCTGTGCCAGCGTCAGCTGTCTGTTCACGGGCAGAAGAGAATCGGCATTGCATAAATGCGTATAAATACCCTGAATCTTTAAATTTGTGCAACGGAAAATATTACAGATCTCTTCCGTTTTTTCACTCCGCTCCCCCAACCGATGCATACCCGTATCAATCTTTATATGTACTGGCATTTTTTTTCTGATTGCTCTGCCGTATTGATTCAGTACCCCGGCATAAGCGGCGTCCACAACCGTCTGTGTCAGCCGGTAACGCTTTAACAGCCAAAAATCCGTGGGATGTGTATAACCTAAAATCAATATTTCCCCTTTGATGCCATGCTTCCGGAGTTCCGCTCCCTCGGAAACGGAAGCAACACAGAAATGTTTGATTCCCACGATATTTAATTCCTTTGAAACCAGAACGGCTCCATGACCGTACGCATTTGCTTTTACCACCGCCATAAGCCTGCCGTTCTCAGAAAGGCATTTTTTCAGTTCCGAAACATTATGCCTCAGGTTTTCACGGCTAATCTCTATCCATGCCCGTCCCCTGTGTATATGATTTCCTCCCGTTCCTCTGATCATAAACACAATAAGCACAGCAATCATTGCGGAACAGATACAGACTGTCAGAAAATGAAGCAGACTGTTATTGACCAGTACTTCGGTAAGGCGGACTGCTTTTGCTGCTCCCCGTACCAGAATTATGACCGCCGGATGAATCAGATACATCCAGGTTGCCGTTTTTCGCAGCAACGGATTCGGTTTCAAACGGAAAGAGGCGATAAAAAGATATAAAAAGAACATACATGGCAGCAGGGACAGGTACATACTGTCATGCCGCTGCAATTTAAAATGATGAAGCAACATTCCTTCTGCCAGCATTAAGATCAGCGAGACTGCCAGACCTGCCGCCACTGCATTTCTTTTCCAAAGCAGCCGGGTATGTCCGATCCATGCACCCATGATAAGAAAAACCGGCGCAAAAAACAGGCCGTTCCTTGTATAGGAAAACACGGAAAACATTCCTTCATATATGGAAGATATTACAGGTACGTTCCGAATCACTCCAAAATAACTGTCCCCGAATAATCCCACCAGATACAGTAACATTCCAATGCCGAAAACGGAATGAAATGACAGTTTTCGTGACAGAAGAGCAATCAGACAGGCTGCCGTTACCAAAGCCGGCAGATACCATAAATGATAAAACGTTCCGTCAAAAATCAATAAACGAAATGATTCTGTCGCTCCTATATTTTTCCAGTGTCCCGCATAAATGTTTGCCGGAATATACAATACAGTAGCAAATCCGTAAAGTATCAGCGTCTTCCGGATAAACCGGAACAGCGGACCCCTGTCGGTCTTTTTTTCAAACAGATACGCAGGTAACAGAAACTGTCCCGTTACCATAAAGAAAAACGGTACTGCCACCCTGGCAATAATTCCGGTTAATATAAAATCTGCTTCATTAGAAAAAGAAGACATGGGCGCCGTATGGATAGCAATGACCAGACAGGCTGCCGCTATCCTGAAATAATCCAGTCCTCCCAATTGTTTTTTATTCTGCATTTAATTCCCTCCATCCCGTCAGCAATTATCAGATCAATACTTATGACTGCCCTGTCGGGTTTCCGGATATACTGCCAGTTCAATAACCGCAGAAATGATCTGTTCAAACGACATTCCTGCCGCCTTCATCATATTCGGATACCGGCTGTGAGACGTAAAGCCCGGTATGGTATTAACTTCATTAAATATAATTTCACCGGAAGGAGTTAAAAACATATCAACTCTGGCAAATCCCCGGCAATCCAGTGTTTTATAAATTATTTTTGCCGTTTCCCGTATCTGCTCCGCTGTCCTGCTGTCAATTCTGGCCGGAACATGAATGGCAGATGTTTTTAATGTATATTTTTCGGTAAAATCAAAGAATCCGTCTGCAAGTTCTATTTCGTCCACTTCTCCCACCGTAAGTTCCTCATTTCCCAGAACCGCACATCCTACCTCAAAACCGTCTATATTTTCTTCCACAATGACCGTATCATCATATTCAAACGCTAGTGAGACCGCTGCCGGAAGCTCTGTCCTGTCTGTAACTTTTGTAACGCCAAAGGACGAGCCAGCTTTTACCGGTTTTACAAATAACGGATAGCCAATCTTCTCCGCCTGCTTCAGTACGTCTTTCATTTCCGTTTCTTTCCGCAGTACAACCGCGGCCGGAACCGCAACTCCTGCGGTACTGACCAACTTATGTGCCCGGTCCTTGTCCATGCATAATGCCGAAGCAAGCAGACCGCAGCCTGCAATCGGTATTCCTGCCAGTTCAAATAATGCCTGAACCGTACCGTCTTCTCCGTTTTTTCCGTGCAATACCGGAAATGCGACATCGATGGGAAGTTTCCGCACTCCGCCTTTTTCCAGAAGCAGCAGATTATGTTCCCTGCGTTCCGGGGAAACTGCCGCCGGAATACAGTCGTTTTCATTGCACCAGGTATCCCCGGCAATCTTCTCCACATCTCCCTGATAATAAAACCAGTCTCCCTGTCTGGAAATTCCAATCATAAGCGGTATATATCTGTCCGTATCCATATGGCTGATCACCGCATATGCCGATTCCAGCGATACACCATATTCCGATGAACAGCCGCCAAAAATAACTGCTATAGTAAGTTTACTCATAATACTGTCATGCCTTTCCCATTCTTTCGTTAATTTCATTTATCATTTGGGCGACAGGACAAAAATCCCGTCTGCACCAATACCTCAATGATATCAGTAACAGACGGGATATTCTTTATTTTTTTATTATATAATTCCTAAGAAAATCTTAATATTATACAGGCAGAGTCACAATAAATTCCACGGTATTATTTTCACTTTCTGCAGTAATGGTGCCTCCGTGCAGGGAAACGATTTCTTTTGCTATGGCCAGTCCCAGTCCCGTTCCTCCGCCGTTGGTGGTCCGGGCTTCATCCAGCCGGTAGAATTTTTCAAAGATTGACATTAACTTTTCCTGCGGAATTGTCTTTCCTTTATTTTTAAAAGAAATCCTTATCTGTTCCTCCAGCTGTTCGGCAGAAATCAAAATTTCGGAATCCGGATAACTGTATGCCGCAGCATTTTTTAAGATATTATTAAACACTCTGGCCAGTTTTTCAGGGTCAGCATTAATCGTCAGATTTTCATCGGCATGCAGAACCGTTGTGTTCCCATTCTTTGATAATATAGGCAGCAGTTCATCGGTCAGCTGCACCAGCATATAATATAGATCAATGGTTTCTTTCTCCAGATAAATATGCTGCATATTAAATCTGGTAATCTCAAAAAATTCGTTGATCATTTTTTCCAGACGATATGCTTTGTCCAGCGTAATATGCACATATCTCATCCGCTGTTCTTCCGGCATATCCGAAATTTCATCCAGCAGACTCAGATATCCGATAATGGAAGTAAGCGGGGTTTTAATATCATGTGCCAGATACATAACCAGATCGTTTTTTCTCTGTTCCGCCAGCTGTGCTTCCAGCCCCCGTTTTTCCAGCGTTCTCCGAACTTCGTTCAATCTCTTTTCCGTGGCTCCCAGTTCAGGGCTTAAGACTATTTCCTCACGATTCTCTTCAATCAGTTCATCAATTCCCTGGTTAATCTGATTGAGATATTTGGGAAACCAATTGAGAAACACCCGAAATATTACAAAAAAGAAGAAAATAATTCCAAACAGTAAAAAAAATTCCAGATGGTCCCGGAATATTGCTTCATAAACCGCAACCGCACGCCAGTAATCCATATTAAACAGCCGCTGAAAAACTGCAACAAACCATTCGGATACCCTGCCCTGCCAGAACAGTATATAAAATATCCATATGGATAAAACAGAGGCCAGCATTACCAGTATGGTCTGACGGAAAATTTTTCCTTTTAACAGAGAATAATCTGCTTTCTTTTTCAATTTAACTTTCAATCTTATAGCCTACCCCCCATATCGTTTTAATATATCTGGGAGCATCCGCCGACTCGTTCATTTTTTCCCGTAAATGCCGTATATGAACCGTAATGGTATTATTGTTTTTGCTGTAATACTCATCTTTCCAGATTTCATGGAACAGCTCTTCCGCACTTACCACGTTTCCTTTATTCTCCAGCAGAATCCGAAGGATTTCAAATTCCGTGGGCGTAAGAACCAGTGGTCTTTCATTCAGGAAACATTCATGAGTCTTTATATTCATCACCAGACCGGAATGTATGATAACGGTTTCCTCTTCCTGTTCCGCCGGCTGCTCCGAAGCTGTCATATTGTATCTTTTATACCTGCGGAGCTGTGCTTTTACCCGTGCCATCATCTCCAGGGGCCGAAAGGGTTTTGTAATATAATCATCAGCCCCCAGCGTCAGACCCGTGATTTTATCAATCTCCGCATCTTTTGCCGTCAGCATGATAATGGGATAGTTATATTTTTCTCTTATTCTTCTGCAAAGGTCAAATCCGGTTATATCCGGCATCATAATGTCCATTACAGCCATATCCAGCGCTTCAGACTCAATACAGGCCAGCGCTTCCTTTGACGAATAGAACTTAAAAACCTCATAGCCCTCGTTTTTTAAATATAATTCTATTAAATCAGCAATCTCTTTTTCATCATCTACAATCAGTATTCTGTCTGACATTTTTCATTTCCTTCCTAAAAGTGGCTGCGCTTTCCGGCTAATTTAATATTTCCTCTACCGCACGAATTAACATATCCATTTCTTCATCCGTACCGATGGTAATTCGTAAATAATTGTCAATCCCCGGTGTGCTAAAATATCGCACATATATATCTTTTTCTTTCAAAGCCTCAAATATCTCTTTTGCATTACGGGTTTTATGGGTAACAAATAAAAAATTGGTTTTGGAATCGGTACAGATAAATCCCAATGCTTCCAATCGTTTTTTTGACATTTCCCGTGTCCGTATGATTTTTGCCAGAGTATCTTCAAAATACTGTTTATCCTTGATTGCCTCAATTCCGATTTTTAAGGAATATTGATTCATGGTATAAGAATTAATGGAGAATTTTACGTTTTCCATGGCCTGAATCAATGCCCGGCTGCCCAATGCATAACCGATTCTTACGCCTGCCATGGACCGGGATTTTGAAAATGTCTGAACCACCAGCAGGTTGTCATATTTCTCAAGCAGGGAAACGGCTGATTCTCCTCCAAAATCCACGTATGCCTCATCTGCAATTACAATTACATCCCGGTTATGTTCCAATATATCCTCTACAAAGCTTAACGGCTCGCAAATGGCCGTGGGTGCATTGGGATTTGCAAAAATAACACCGCCGTTTTCTTTGTAATAATCTTCTGCATGCAGACGGAAATTTACATCTACCGGTATGGTTTCATAAGGAATCCGGTAGACATCTGCCCATACACGGTAAAAAGAATATGTAATATCCGGAAACAGTACCGGTTTCCCGGAATTAAAAAATGTTAGAAATGCAGTGGCTAACACATCATCCGAGCCTACCCCCACAAAAACATTTTCTTTCTCTATTCCGTATGAAGCGGCAATCTCCGTACAAAGTGCAGTACAGTCCGGGTCAGGATACAGCCGCAGACAGTCCGTATCCATTCCTTTGGATGCCGCCTGAACTCCCGGTGCAGGAGGGTAAGGATTTTCATTTGTATTCAGTTTTATAACCGGACGCTGTGGCTGTTCCCCCGGAACATACGGAACCACCTGTCTGATATTATTTTCCCATGCTTTCATATATATTTTCCTTTCCAATCACCTGATTTTAAATTCTTCCGCCAGTTTTTCAAATTCCGGCAATGAATTACGAATGGTATCCTCTGACACACAGTAAGAAATTCTCACATATCCCGGACATTGAAACGCACTTCCCGGAACCAGCAGAACATTATATTTTTTTGCGGCGTTCACGAATTCCATTTCGTCTTTCGTCGGTGTTTTTACAAACAGATAAAAGGCGCCTTCCGGTCTGACACATTCAAACCCCATGCGCTTCAGATTATCATAAAGCAGTTTCCGGTTCCTGTCATATGGTGCAATATCCGTCGTAATACCTGCTTTCACACATCGTCCGATGACTCTCTGCATCAGGGACGGTGCGTTTACAAATCCCAGAATTCTGGTGGCCACATTGGCGGCTGATTGTATCTCCTCACTGTCCGCTGCTTCATCCGGAATCACCAGATAACCGATCCGTTCACCCGGAAGGGACAGTGACTTACTGTAGGAATAAGCCACAATGGTATTGTCATAATATTTCGGTAAATACACTGCCTCTGCTCCATCGTATACCAGTTCCCGGTACGGTTCGTCGGATATAAGAAAAATCTCCGTTCCATACTCTTTCTGTTTCTGGTTCATAATCTCTGCCAGATTCTTTATGGTTTGTTCAGAATACACCACTCCGGTAGGATTATTCGGATTATTAATGATAACCGCTTTGGTTTTGGATGTTATCATGGTTTCAAAAGCTTTCAGATTTAACTGAAAATCCTTCGTATCTGCCGGCACCACAAGAAGTTTTCCGTCATAATTTCCCACATAGGCACGATACTCACCAAAAAAAGGGGCAAATACGATCACCTCATCTTCGGGATTCAGCAGGGATTTTAAAATTACATTCAGCCCGCCGGCGGCTCCTACGGTCATAACGATATTCTCCTGACGGAACCTTGTATCAAATCTCCGGTTCAGGGAATCCGCTATCACGGCTCTGACATCTTCATATCCTGAATTACTCATATATCCATGTACCATTACAGACAGTTCTTCATTCACAATATCCTTAATCGCCTGGTTCACCTGTGCCGGCGCCGGTACATTGGGGTTTCCGAGACTGAAATCAAATACCTTATCTTCTCCGTATATTGCTGCCAGTTTCTTACCTTCTTCAAACATTGCCCGAATGACCGAACTTCCCTGAACAAAGCCTTTCATTTTTTCTGAAATCATTCTGCCGCCTCCTGCTTTTCACTTATTTTCTCATTTTTATATTGCATGATATAAACTATAATAAATTCCCTGCCGCTCCAACAGTTCCTTATGGGTTCCCTCTTCCGCAATACCGTTTTCATCCAGCACCACGATTCTCTGGGCATTCCTTATGGTGGACAGTCTGTGGGCGATGACCAGGGTGGTCCGGTTCTCTGCCAGTTTTTCCAGAGACTCCTGAACAACTTTTTCACTTTCATTATCCAATGCGGATGTGGCCTCATCAAATATCAGAATCGGCGGATTTTTCAAAAATACCCTTGCAATGGATAACCGCTGTTTCTGTCCTCCCGACAGTTTAATCCCCCGTTGCCCGATATCCGTGTCATAACCGTTGGGAAGTCCCATGATGAAGTCATGGGCATTGGCATTTTTCGCTGCCGCAATCACTTCTTCTCTTGTGGCATCCGGTTTTCCATAGCGGATATTTTCAAATACCGTTCCCGCAAACAGGTATACGTCCTGCTGCACAATGCCGATATTGTCCCGCAGGTTCTTTAATTTAATGCTTCTGACATCCATTCCGTCAATGCTTATTTCTCCCTCCGTAACATCATAAAACCTTGGAATCAGACTGCATAATGTGGTTTTTCCCGCACCGGATAATCCTACCAGCGCCACATACTCCCCTTCCTTTACCTGAAAATTCACATTCCTTAAAACATAATCATCATTATCCGGATACTGAAAAGACACCTGCTTAAATGCAATCTCTCCTGACAGTTTCTCCGGTGTATTCCCTGCATTTTCATCCGAAATATCCGGCTCTATCTCCAGAATTTCCAAAAATCTTTCATATCCTGTTATACCATTTTGAAACTGTTCTGTAAAGTTAATTAGTTTATTTACCGGCTCAATAAAATTATTGATGTATAACAGGAATGTAATCAAATCCGATACCGATATGGTATGACTGGTTATAAATATTCCGCCTGCTATAATTACTATTATGGTAATCAGATTGGTAAACGCTGATAATCCCGAATGATAGGTTCCCATATACAGGTAACTGTTTTTCTTGCTTTCCAGAAACCGCCGGTTGCCTTCATTAAATTTTTCCATTTCGATATCTTCATTTGCAAAGGATTTCACAACCCGGATACCAGAAAGATTGTCTTCAATCTGTGCGTTGATATCCGCCACTTTTTCCCGGTTCCGTTTAAATGCCCGTTTCATTTTAACATTTACGATATAAGCATATACAAACATCACCGGAATAATGGCACAGCCCCACAGGGCCAGTTTCCAGTTGATGCACATTAAAATAATAAAGGAACCGGAAAATTTGATAATCGATATGACAATATCTTCCGGACCATGGTGAAACAGCTCCGAAATATCAAACAGATCATTGGTAATCCTTGACATGAGCTGCCCGACCTTCTGGTTGTCAAAAAAGGAAAAGGATAATTTCTGATAATGATTAAAAATTTCATTCCGCATATCATATTCCATCTTTGCTCCCATCACATGTCCGTAATTCGATATGAAAAAGTTGCTGTACGCGGCAATCAGCACCAACAAGATCATAACCGCCGCCAGACAGATTATCATATGCAGTGCCCGGTCTTTTTCCCAAAGAATCACGGTTCCCGTAATATACCTGACAATCATCGGTAAGATTAGCGCAACTGCTGCGCTGAGAAATGCAAAAAACATATCCGCAAAAAAAATAGATTTATATGGTTTATAATAGGAAAAAAATTTTTTCCAAAAAAACTTTTTATCACTCATTTTCTCATCTCACTTTCTTACGTCTTCCATAATTATCGTTGATTGTACCACCCAATTTTCCGGTTGGCAAGATTTTTTATAGATACATCCATCAGGAACAACATAGTTTATTTGTACAATTCCTTTAATAATGGTATAATGTATTTTACAAAAAACTCAGAAAAAGGAGAACACCGATGATTAATTTTGATAATTATCTAAATACAGATTATAATTTTTATCTGGAAGAAATCCAGTACCGCAAGCTGCAACCTGCGGCTCCAAATACCTCTCTGCGTCTGGCATGCCAGGATCATCTCGATGCCGACACATCGGAAGAAGGAAAACTGAAATTAACCTTTACCAGAAAACTGATGTTTGAACCGGCCGGTATCTATGAACTGACCGTTTCTTATGGAGCTGCGGCAACCATCAATGCACAGGGACTGAAAGAAATCGACTGGAAAAATATAAATGCCGCAGATGAAATCCGAAACGGTAACTGTACCTTATTAAATAATCTGATTAGCAGAATCTCCCTGCAGATTGGTCAGATTACTTCCTCATCGGGACAGGTTCCTGTCATCACACCGCCGGGAATCGCCAGACCAAGGCAGTAGCGCCGGTCAAAGGATAATAACCATATGAGTAAAATTGTACAACGAGGATATGTTCCCACCGACGAAAAAGAATTTGATGATAAATCGGTTGAAGTTTTGTACCAGGCAGGAAAAGATTTATTTTATCTGTTAAACCATGGTTATAAGATCAAGAGTGCATCTGTATTTATCGGGAATCATTATATGCTGTCAGAGCGGCAGCGGCTTGCCCTGGTCCGGGCGGTTTCTTCAAAAGAAGATATTGAGATCAGAAAAGAAAAAGAAGTCTGTGACCTGAACGGACAGACTGTAAATATTGACGGCTTCAATACCATCATTACGTTGGAAGTTGCTTTATCAGACTCTTTATTATTTCACTGTATGGACGGCACCATCCGGGATCTGGCGGCTCTCCGCGGCACTTACCGCCTGATCGATAAAACGGATACCGCCATCGGTCTCATCGGAAAAGAGCTGGAACAAAAAAACATACGAAAAGCCGTCTTTTATCTGGATGCCCCGGTATCCAATTCCGGACGGCTGGCCGGACTGATCCGGACCGGATTAAAGTCTTTCCCTTTTGACGTGGAAACAGAGATCATTTGTCAGGTGGATTCCGTTCTGGAATCAAAGGAAAACGTTATCACCAGTGATGCCATTATCCTGAATAAGTGCCGGAGCTGGTATAACCTGAACAAAAACATTATACGGAACAGTCTAAAAAATACTTTCTGTATAGACTTTTCAAAAGCAAACGGGCTGCCTTAGTGATACGCAGCCCGTTCGCCTCCTATATATTTTGCCCTTGTCCTGGCACATACCACATGGGCGTTCCCGATCCTGTCCTGCTCTGTCCGAACCGGAACAGCCACTGCTTTAAGATGCATGCCGATCAGCGTATCCCCGATATCGATTCCTGCATGAGCCTGTATGGTCTCCACCGCCACGGCATGTTCCAGCCCTGCATATGCTGCAGTGGCAAGGGAGCCTCCGGCTTTTAGCCGGGGCATCACATTTACGATCTCCAGCCCATAGGCTCTGGCACAGTCCCTCTCAACGATCAGTGCCCGGTTCAGATGTTCGCAGCACTGTACGGCAAGAAATATCTTATGTTCTTTCGTGATACGGTAAATTTCGTCAAAGATGGCGGTTCCGATATCTGCACTGGAAAAAGAGCCGATCCGGTGATCTGCCACCTCGCTGGTGGAACAGCCCACCACTAAAATATCCCCTTCTTCCGGCAAGGCTGCCGAAAGCAGTTCTTCCGAAATTTTTTTTGTTTCTTCTTTTATTTTCATAATATCAAAATCGTTATCTGTAGAAATACCGTTTTCCATGTTAATGACCGCCTTTCGGATTTGATAGATTCGGTTACAATGTTACATCAGAAAACAAAAAAATTCAAGGAGTATTTCTAACATGCCCGGTACAGCCGATCTGCGCCTCTCCTGTCAGTATAAATCCGATTTCTTATGCGTTTCCTACAACGGAAAAAGACGGACCGTTCAGGAAGTCTTCAATAAACTTCTTCAGTCCTTCCGGCGACTGATAGGTTTTGCAGAAAGAAAACTCGTGTGAGATTCCGTCAATCTCTTCCATTGCTTCTCTGACATCCAGCATTTTTTTCGGTATGGCTGCCGTAAAATCCAACTGCTCAGGGTTGAGTCTGTGATTTTGGATTGCGTAATCGACTCTGTCTGAACAGCGGCATGTCCCGTTTCCGTATTCGCCGCAGTACTCTTTTAAGAAATCGGCCACCTTCTTACGGACTCTTGAAAGACGCTGACGATATGCCTCCGGCGTTATCCCCAGAATATCTCCGGCAATTCTGCTGTCCACTTTAAACATCGTTCCAAGAATAAAGATGCAACGGCTTTCCGCATCCAGACACTGAAGCATTACATTGGTACAGGAAAGCTTCAGTTCCTCCGCCAAAACGGACCGCTCTACATTTTGCGTCAGATCCGGCACATCATTGATGTCTGCATTCCTGATATCATCTCCGTAAAACTCAAAACTAAGCGGAAATTTGGCAAACATATGCTTCTGATAACTTTTCAGATGGTTGGATGCAATACTGAATACCCAGGTTGAGAATGAACTTTCCCCCTTAAACGAGGACAGGTGTGTAATGATCTTCAACAGGATATCCTGTGTCGCATCCTCTGCATCCGGAAAGGTTCCCAGCATACGCAGGGAAAGGTTGAATATCAAATCCTGTACGCCGATAAGAACGGTTTCCAGAGCTTTCTTGTCCCCGGCTGTGGCTTTTTGGATCAGATCCGATGACTCTTCGTTTGTTAAATGATTCATGATTCCTCTTTTCTGAAGTGCAGGTCATATTTCATACGGAAATATATCATTCCAAAAGCTTGCGGCACTTCATGGCAAAGCTTTATCCGTATATATAATTAGACAGCACTTTTCTGTCTGTGTGACAGGAAAATAATAAGAATTTTATTGCATCCCCATCCAACCATACACCGGATACAGTGAAAACCATTTAGCGATATCAAACCCCAACAGCTTCAGCAACATGGGAACCGCCAGGACCAGCAGGGCAAAAAATATGGTCTGCGCCTGATTCTTTCTCCATATAGATATGGCCATCGTAAACAGTGTGACCAAAACCATGGACAATATCTGAGAAAAAGCAAATAACAAAATAAAACATATAATCGGCATGGAAACGGCAAATCCGCTGAAATGGGGAATGTTGCGTATTGATGTGCAAATGCTGTCCATGGAATAGACAGAGGAAATGCAGGATAGGCGGCACAGTATCGGAATCAATGTCAGCCCTGATACCATCAGAACACATATTAACACCTTGCGAAACAGTATCTTTCGTTTTCCGGCTCTGGTAGCACTGATCAGGAAAAGAGAGCCGGTCTGATACTCCATGGATATGACTCCGCTGATGGCGATAACGATTCCAACCGACAGAATCAGGAAGTCAAACGAAAACACATCTTCAAAAATTCCGAATAGATAAAGATATCCTGTATCATATACAAAGCTGCCTCCATCCGCTTTGATGTGTTCATACTGCGCTTCCACCCGCTGAAACGCCGGATAAAATGCAAGCGTCATATTTGCCTGTGATTTCAGGGTATCCGCCGTATCGGTGCTCAATTCTCCCGCACTTACCATCCCGTCAATCTGCTCTATTTTCTGAAGTGCTTCTTCATACCGCGCTTTCTCGGATAAAACAAGCGACTCCTTTTCGTCTGTCAGTCTGCCCTCCAGTTCCGCCATGATATGTTGATAATACTGCTCACCCACGGACGGCGTATAGGTGCGGCCAAGCCCCTGGTATGCCAGCAGTACCGCCAACAGCAGCAGAACCATCAACCCACGGTTGGTTATCAGAAACTTATAGCTTTCGTGCCGGAAAATATTCGTATGCGGATGGAACGGCACGGAGAATGGCAGGCGCAGCTTCTTCACCTCAAAGCTCTGCATCCGGCTGAAAAGCAGAAAACTCCCGATGACTCCGGCCGCACAAATCAAAAGGATCATTCCGAGAGACAGGCTCAGTCTGGATACCGGATAGCCAAACAGATTGAAATTCAGATACCCGCCATATAGATTCTCCGTTTTCATCAGTCCCACCGGACTTAGATATTTACACACAGACAATGACGACCCTGCCGGGATCAGATAATAAAGCAGTGCGCTGATACCGACGATGCCTGCTCCCGCCAAAAACGGCAGAACCGCAATGCCGGAACCGATGCTGAAACCTGTCAGAACCGTACCAATGCCGAATAATACCAGTGCCTTTGTCAGCACAGAAAGCAGAATATAGCCAAACACGTTAATGGACAGGCTGCTTTCGGTATAAACATCTATGGACTGCAAGGCCGCCCACGGATCAAACCACCCGGCGCCTACCCCAAAGAATACGATACTGACCATGTAGAATAATGCTGTTAACAGCATACAATGGATCAGCAGTGCTGTCAGCTTTGCTGCAATGCTGTACAATACACCGTTCTTTGTGCTGCGGGTAATAAAAAACAGCTTTTTGTCTTTTTCCTCCGTAATCAAGCTTCCCACAAACAGCATCATACCGAGTACCAGCAAAAGGTCGGTCCATATCCCCTGCATGGCAGATGTGATCCCCTTCGACAAAGTGAAGCGTATGTTATTGTCCGTCAGTCCTGCGTAATCCTCTGCGCTCTTTTGCAGATTACGCGAGCTGTAGGTATCCCCGGATTGCCCGCCGAAAACGGATATTCCGCTGAGAATATCTTTATTTTCCTGAATGGAACGCAAATACTCTCCATAGGCTGATACTTTTTGCTGTTGGCTATAGATTTCATCAATAAACTCCTGTTCCTGTTCGGGTGAAGCGGTATATTTCAGATAATCACCTGATCGATACAGATCATAATACTTTTCAAATACGCCGGGATTGTTTTGCATCTCTTGTTCTGCCAGAACACTTCCCATCTTATCATCCAATGACTGTATGGTAAGAATATCCCGTACAAAGCATACGCCGTCTGTTTTTTCTTTCAGCGCGGCAATATACTTCCCTTTTTCCGTTTCGTTTTTTCCGGAAAGCTCCGTTTGAAGCTGTTTATAGGCCGAAAGCGGCACTGTTTCTTCATTTGGCAGTGAAGTGTACCACAGTAAAAATATATGGATCATGAGCAAAACACACATTGATAAAAGAAAACTGCGTTTTCTCCATATTTTACTTATTTCAAAAGGAATCAGCCGCATGGTGCTCCTCCTCTCCAAAAATGTGCATGTATACCTCCTCCAGATCCCGGCTTTCGCCGTATTTACGGCAAAGCGATTCCACCGTATCCCTGTCAATCACATTACCGGATCGGATCAGGAGAATTTCCTTGGCAATCGGTGTAATATCAGACACTACATGAGTAGACACAAGAATGATCTTATCTCCGGATAGCTCCTTGATTTGCTCACGGATGCGTACCCGTTCCTTGGGATCAAGCCCGGCAGTGGGTTCATCCAGCACGATCAGCTTTGGCTCGCCTAAAATCGCCTGGGCGATCAGAATCCTCTGTTTCATGCCGCCGGAATAGCCGCCGACGGCTCTGTCCGCAGCCTCCTGCAGGTTTACATAAGAAAGCACCCGTTCAATTTCACTGCTTACCTCCTTTTTCGGAATCCCCTTGAGCGCCGCCATATAAGACAGGAAACGCCTGCCTGAAAAGCTGTTATATAGTCCCTGCTGCTGTGGAGCATATCCGATCAGGCTGCGGAAGCGCCCACCCAGTTCACGGATGTCGGCGCCGTCCCAGAGGACTTTGCCTTCCGTTGGCCTGATATTTCCGGTAATGATATTCATCAATGTGGATTTTCCTGCACCATTGGGACCGAGCAAGCCGTAAATCCCAGGATCCAGTTCCAAAGATACATCATTTAACGCAGTTTTATCCTTAAATTTTTTTGTAATATGTTTTAATGTCAGCATATTCCTCCTCCCTCATCGTCCCGGTCCGACCATCTCGATCGTGCGGTAATTGTCTTTTCCGGCAAACAGGTCGTCCTTTGAAATCAACGCATGCTTGCATTGATGAACTTCATAGGAACCATCATGATGATCCGTTGCATCATAGTCATAGATGAACAGAACATCCTTCTCTGTCTCTCCCCGAAAATCCACCGACCAGCCATTGCACAGAATGACAAGCGGCGTGCGGGTGATTTCACCCGATTGTGTATCAACAAAATACCATGCCGGATCCTCTGAGAGATTCCAATTCCGGCAACAAAGCGTGTCACCCATCGTATCCATAATTAAATTTTGAGGAAGCGTGCAGAGCGTCTTCTTTTCGCCCGTTTTGATATCCAGAACTTCAATATTCTGATTTTCCCCGGAGGATAGATATAGGTTGTCTCCCAATAGTTTTACAGAATTATAATACCTGTTCGGCAGTTTTATAATTTCTTTTGGCTTACCGCCGTCCCTGTTTAAAAGTGCATATACCTCAAAGGAATTTTTATATAATTCTTTATACAAATCATCGTTCCATGTCTCATCCCGCGAGATCTCCCTGCCGAAATCGGTGCCACACAATAGAAAATCATTTTGACGGCAACCGATGACTTTCCATGAAATGTTATCGTCAAAATCCATGGAACAGATTTCGCTCAGTGAAAGCGAACCGATATCCAAAAACATCAGCTTCCGTTCAGACGAGGTAGTATAGGTTTGATCGCCTTCTTTATCTGATGAAAGCTTTTTGGTGATCACATAAATACCCGTATCATTCCCGATAATCACATCCTCAAGGGTAAGAGACGCATCAAAAGTGTAGATTTTTTTACGTTCGGTCCCGTCAAGATTTGCACGATATAAAACTGCGGGTCGGCTTTCCACCGAGCTGCCATCATTTCCCATATTAACATTTTCCTGGAATACTGAACCGTCGTCGTCTTCTTCACGACTTAAAATATACAGGTCATCTCCGAATACAAAAAGGAGAGTGCTGTATAAAGGAAAATCATCATATGAGAAAACCGATGGGCAATCGAGAGAGTCATGCTTACATCCTGCCGTACTGCACAAATATATCTCGCGCCCGGATGCAAAATCCATATACATGAGATGTGTTCCGTAGCTGCCATCCCGCAGCTTCGTTATTTCCACAGTTAAATAATAATAACCGTTTTCCGTATTGCAGGCACTATCACCATAGCGGTTCGATAAAAGCTGCAGATTCCCGCCTTCGGAAGAGACGATGCGGTCCGTATTCTGCCGTGAGACCGTATTTTGTCCAGTGTCGCCGGATGTCGCTGTTTTTCCGCCGCACGCACACAATGTTGAACAGATAAGCATAGCTATCATAAAAAGAACAAATCGTTTTTTCATAGAAAAAGACCTCCCTGATTTTGCTTATAGGGAGATCTTAACGGATAAAAGTCAAAAATCGGTCAAACGGACAAAGAGATCTTTACACATGCCCCTCCGGAAGTGTTTGACAGTTCCAGCTTACCGCCGTGCTTTCTGCAAAGGAGCCGGCTGACAGAAAGTCCGATTCCCATATGCCCGTCTTTGTCGGTAGTGAACAGTTTTTTTCCTGTTTCATTCAGAATTTCCGGAGAAAATCCCTTTCCGTCGTCAGTTATGGTAATCATAAGCATCTGTTCTTCCAGAGTATACGCAAGCTGTATTTTCCGTTTCGCATAGCGCAGCCCATTGCTCAGGATATTCTCCAAAACACGATACAACAAAGCAGAGTCAACCTGTATTTCTTCCTGCGGCATATGGCCGGTTACCTGCAAACTGATTCCTTTTCGTTCCGATAAAAGGGATAAATCCTCCGAAATATCTTCCAAAAGTTTTCTTGCATCAACAGACTTTCGCTCAAGCTGTGCTTCTTCCGTTTGGTTTAGGAGCCTGACAGATTCTGTATACTGCTCCAGCCGTTTTGCCGCTGTACGAAGATTCTGTGCAATACGGATCGTTTTTTCCCTGCTCATTTCACCGCTTTTAAATCCCTTTTCCAGATACTCGGTGTACCCTTCGATAATTGCAATGGGATTGCGCAGATCATGTGCAACGGATGCCTGCATCAGCCGTCGTTCATCCAACATGTTCCACATCATTTTATTGTTTTCACAGAGCGTAGCACGCATATCTTCAAAAGAACGGCATAATTCACCCATTTCATCCCTGCAGGGATAGACAAGTTCAAAATCCAGATTTTGACCGGCAATCTGCTTTGTTGCATCAGCCAATACGGAAAGCGGTACCTTAAGTTTGCGACGGTAAAAATACATACAGCACAACAGGATTGCAACAAAAGCAAGGACCGTCGGAGCAGCGAACATGATTATGCCACAGATCTGATAAGCAAGCTTTCTTTTAGGAGACAGAGAATCCATACCGGTTTCGATTTTTTCAACGGAATAACGGGTCTGTTTTATATCTTCTGTAATCGTGCCTCCATCATATTCTATTTTTGCAAAAGGCAGGGATGAGAGGTCGTCTCCGAAATCCATCAGATAAGTACCTTTGTCAACAGTTCCGTCAGTGAAAGTTTCTTCTATTGTAAGATATACTGCATCCGGATCCGGCAAAAGCCAGTGCCGAAATGCAACGCAGCCGCCGATGATCAGGACAGATGCCAGTGCTACCATACTGATAGAAATGCAAACCGTCAGTATCAGAAAGCGGCGCAGGGGCAGATCCTGCCATCTCTTTTTCAGTGTTTCCATCTATATCCCACACCCCAGACTGTTTCGATATATTCTTCTCCCGTCGCCTTGTGAAGCTTCGCACGAATTTTCCGGATATGCTCCTTAATGACATCCGCACTGCCCTCTGCATCATATCCCCAAATCTTCTCATAAATCTGTTCCCGGTCAAATACCTGACCGGCATTTGTCAGAAGAAACTCGATCAGATCAAATTCTTTTTTCGATACTTCTATTTCTGTATCCCTGTAAAAAATGCGGCGCTGGGAAAGGTTCACAAGAAGCTTCCCTGAAGTCAGTACGGAAGCAGAACTTCTGCGCGTGCGTTCATCCCGTCTGAGATGTGCCGCGACTCTTGCCGAAAGTTCTTTTAAACTGAAAGGCTTAGTGATATAGTCGTCGCCGCCAAATTGCAAACCGATTATTTTGTCCTGCTCGGTAATCCTTGCCGTCACAAAAAGAATCGGGCAGGAAACATGATTCCTTATGTCTTTGCAAAACTCCAGGCCGTCTGTTCCCGGCATATTGATATCCAGTATGATCAGATCCGGATGTTCTGGCAACAGCTTTAACGCACCACCGGCGCAGTTTGCGGTAAATACATCATAGCCCTCATCACCCAAATGGTCCGAGAGCAGCTCAGTGATCATTGCCTCATCATCCACAACTAAAATTTTATGCCTCATGCCCACACCTCCTCGAAAGAGAATACAAAAAAAATCAAAAAAGTGTCAATCAAACAATCTAATGCCAGTGGTTCCCCTTCGTGTTATTGTATTTAGATTATCATAAAACGGTTTATTGCAGCCTATGCATATTCCATAATCCAAACTTCAGCTTGTCCTGTTTGATTCTTCATACTTCTTCCTGTAGATACTTCCACATTCCTTACAGGTAATTGCAAGCTGATAATCCTTTAGTTTTTTGGTCAGTATTGTGAGCAACGGAGAAGAGTCCCCGGGACAGCATAGACGTTTTTTTAATGTAATTAACCCGTCGTCACAGGTACTGCCTGCAGAGCTGTCTTCAAAATCGATCAATATATTGCCATGACTTCCACAATTACACTCATATTGAAATTACACTCTGTCATATGTGGCATAACACAAATATCCAATATTTTCACCGCATGCCGTGCAGTAGGTCCATCCACCATAACCGGCTGCCAGCCTTGTATTCTCTAAACTTTTTGTTTTGATTTTTCTTGCCATATAATTATTTCCTTTTCATTTTTTATTTTACAATTTGTATAGCCGTCCCAGCTCTCAAATGTACCGCTCCAGCATCCAATCATGTTTTGGTTTTTCATATTTATCATGAAAAACATCTACCTCTTCCTGGTCTGCGAACACTTTAATAAATCATAACCCAGAATCATCCTTTTGTCCAGATGTCATTGATATCTGCAGCATTCCTTTCGGTTTGTACGACTTTACTTTTGACTACTGTTCTTAAATTATTTTCTCAAATAATATTAAACTACATTAAATGTTCCTAGTCACCTACAGAAAACAAGAAGGGACTTTCTGGAGCAACCTTATTTAAATACATCATATGTTCCTATTCAACACAATTGGCATAGTATAACCATCCGTTTTTATAGACATTTAAATACATCATATGTTCCTATTCAACCTGATGTCGATGGGAAATGATGAACTGTCAATGCATTTAAATACATCATATGTTCCTATTCAACCACCGTTTTTATCGCCTTTCTCCTCTCCATTATCCCTCAAAAACTTAATATTTTCAACACATTTCCCCAAAATTACCAATCACAATATACATATTTATATCCTCTTCCCCATGCAAGGCTATTTCAGCATTTTTTGTTATTTCGCCCTCCTCCTGGTAAGGTCAAAAACATATCTATCCCAAAAACACACTATATATACCGCAGTATCCCACTCCCATTTTCACATTCCACCTCTGCCAGCGCTCCGTTGATCACCGTCATCCTCGGTCCCCGATGCCCGAAATCACAGTCCAGTATCACCGGCACGCCCAAATCTCCCAGCGCATATAATACGGCCTCCTCATAATCCGTATTGGTATAATCCTTATAAAATAACGGTCTGCCAAATATAAATCCGCTGCTGTACCGGAACCATCCGATTTCTTTCAGCTGCCACAAAAACATCATCAGGCTTTCCCCGCTCATATCAAAAGATTCCAGATACCACAAAACCCCGTCCTCTTTATATTTCCGGATATATTCCGGCGTATTGTCATATTTTGTGCCTTGCAGAAAAATCAAAACATCCAGACATCCGCCCAGAAGACGGCCGCGGATTTTCACCTTATCCAAACCGTCATTCCCTGTTCCGGCTGTCTTCCATCGGACCGGTGTATCCTCCAGATATCCCTCCAGTCCGGTAATCCGCTCTGACATTTCCTTTTGATACCGGTCAAAGGAATGCTGCTCCCTGCAGCCCCCTGACAAAACACGAAGATTATTTTCCACACTGCCATGCCACGACTCCATACCAAACTCTCCGAAATTACTGCCGTAGACTGCAGCCATATCATATTTTGTTGTCAGGGTATGAATCAGTCCCGTGTTGTCCGAATATCCCTGAAACCATTTCGGAGCGCTTACCCAGCGTTCAAAATCTATATACGACAGCATTTCATTCAGAAAATTTCCGCCCTTTGCGGCAACCACAGTCTTCACATCATCATCGGCAATCAATTCATTGAGCTGCCGGCCCCGTTCCGCTCCGGTACTGCTTCTGCCCTTTTCATCTGCGGTAAAAACATTCCTGGTAAATTTCACCTTAAATCCACGGCGCTCTAACTGCTGTTTTCCGTTCTCAAATCTCACTTTATCCAACGGGTCCGACACTCCGTCGGAAGTTGCCGTTACCCCAATACTGTCACCCTGTTTTAAAAATTCCGGTATGATCATTTCAATGTCACTTCCTTTCCCAATGTTACGGAATACAAAATCTTTTCTGTCACCGGTTTTCCGGTAATCTGCTCCACTGCCCGCTTGTATAATTCCAGCTGCACATAATAGTGATTGATCAGCTGGGACGGCTCCCTGACAAAATCCGTTTTGTAATCCGCTATTATAATCTTGTTTCCTTCCACAAAATATGTGTCAATAATTCCCTGGATCAGAACAATATCTCCTGCCGGCTCTACCGGCTGCGGAATCTCCATCCTCTGTTCCTTTCCCATGATTTCCGCAACCCGCTTAAATTCTTCAATCTCCGATTCATACAATCCCAGAACAAACTGAGCCTCCCTGTACAATTCCCCCCGTTCAAATGCCGCCTTCATGCGCCTGCCCAGATTACTTTCAGCAAAAATCAGAAAATCCCGTTCCCGGATACATTCCCGTTCCTCTTTTGTTAACAGACCTGCATCCGCAAATCCCTGAATCATGTCCTGAACAGACGAAAAAGTAAGTTCCCGTCCGAAATCAAATAATTCAAACACTCTGTGATATACCGTTCCCCGCATGGCCCCGGTCAGCCGGTTTTTGGCTTTTATAAACTCAGGTACTGTAGGATTCTCCACAAACGGAATCTCCTGAGATGTATTCTCTTTCGGCTGCTCCATAGGATCCGGCAGCATTTCAACCAATTGTTCTGCCTGCAATTCCTCTTCTGTCTCATAACTGATTTTCTTAATCTCCGAAACACTCATTTTAGCATTCATTCCGGTCTCTTTCTCATATGGATAGGTAAAATCCAAACGCCGGATTAGTTCCTCCCGAAGCGGCTGATTTCCCGTCACTTCCGTGGCAAGATTTTCCAGCGCTTCTCTGTTTCCCTTTTTCATATATTGCTGCTCTATCATATCGGTAAAAATATCCTTAGGCGTTACATATATAATATCCACATGAAAATCCCTGTCATATAACTTCAAATCTGAAGGCGGTTCCATTCCCAGACTGTCATATATGGTATCAAATGCCCGGTTTCTGCACAATGCAGGACATATCATATCAAAAAACGAGCGGGCTTTCATTCGCACGGCATAGGGCAGCACTTCCGTATCATACATCCTTGCCGCCGCTGCCTGCTCCAGCTTTTTCCGGTTTACGGATTTTGCCGTAAAAATCAGTTTTTCTTTGGCCCGGGTACAGGCTACATACAGCAGACGTAATTCTTCCATTACTGTATCCAGCTCCATCTGCCTTGCGATCAGGAACTTATTCATACTCTTCCGAAGCAGTCTCCGCTTGACATCCACATAATCCATTCCAATCCCCAGTTCATGATGCAGTACCGTCTTACTCCGGCTGTCCATCATATTAAACTGCTTCGTAATATTGGTTATAAATACAATAGGAAATTCCAAACCTTTGCTTTTATGAATCGTCATGATCCGGACCGTATTATCCGACTCTGAAATCGTAGATGCCTCGCCCATATCCAGTTCAAATTTCTGCATCTTTTCAATATAACGCACAAAATTAAACAATCCTTTATAGACGCCGTTTTCATACCGGGCGGCCTGCTCTTTCAGCATATCCACATTGACACATCTCCGTCTGCCGGATGGCATTGCTTTGATATATTCATAATATCCGGTCTGATTCAGGAACAGATTGATCAAATCATAAATTCCTGTATAACTAACCATATTTCTGAATCTCTCCAGCAATGACAGAAAATCACTTATCTTCTTGTCCAAATCCGGCTGGTGAACCCCTTTGTCCTGTTCCGCCGCTCTCTGTTCTTCCATGAAGTTTTTATTCTGTTCATATTCCAACAGATTATCATATAAATTTTTATCTTTGCCAGAGACAGCCCGAACCACTGCCAGCTCTTCATCGGAAAATCCTGCTGCCGGAGACTTTAATACTGCTGCCAGCGGAATATCCTGCCTGGGATTATCCACGATTTTCAGAAAATTTAATATGGTACGGATTTCTATGGTATCAAAATATCCCCGTTTGGATTCCATATAAGCCGGAATTCCCTGCTTCGTCAGTTCCTCATTCACGGCGTAGACCGCTTCATTTACACTTCGGACCAGTATCACGATATCCGAATATCTGGCGGTCCGATACGCGCCGGTAGCTGCGTCCCTGACCAGTAATCCCTTTTTTTCATCTACCAGTTCTTTGATTCTGGCAGCTATGACTTTGGCCTCCATTTCGTCTGCTACTCCCGGAATCTCTTCCTCCGTCTCTTCTTCCTCCTCCGGATTCACCAGTATCAGTTCACTGTTATAATCCTCCGCCTCTCCCGGAATCTCATAGTCTGCACCGGGATTTAACTGATTTTCTTCATCATAATCAATGCCTCCGAAATCGGCAGACATATTCTGCCGGAATAAAACATTAATAAAATCCAGCACCCCTGACCTGCTTCGAAAATTTTTATCCAGAATGATTTTAATATCCTTCGCTCCATCCGTTGAATAGGTATTATATTTTTCAACAAAAATGTCTGGTCGGGCTCCGCGGAATCCATAGATACTCTGTTTCACGTCCCCTACCATAAAACGGTTGTGAATCCCTTTCCTCTCTTTGGAAATCATGCCCAGAATCGTTTCCTGAATCATATTGCTGTCCTGATATTCATCTACCATAATTTCCTCATAGATTTCCGAAAGTTCCTCTGCGGCTCCGGAAGGTACCACCCTTCCATCTTCCACCCTGGTCAGAATCTCAACGGCAAACTGCTCAAAATCATTGAAATCCACAATATTCTTTTCCCGTTTTTTCTCCCGGAACAAAGCCATAAACCTCCCGGTCAGTCTCACATATTCTTTTACCACCGGTTCCTGCTGCTGCAATCCGGCAATAAACGCTTCCAGAGAAGAAGCATAAATCTTCTGAAGCTCCGCCACTGCCGCCTTTACTTCCTTCCGCACGCTTTGGGCCTGTGTTTTCTTTTCTTCATCCACTTCATCGGAAGCGGTGATCCTCGGAAGCCTGTCAAAGGCAAAGCCAAGCAGACTCCGCCTTTTGTCAAAATCCCTTTCTTCCAGAACCGTTTTCAGATTCTGCATATCTGTTTCAAAAATCCTGCCGTATTTCTCCGGTCCGTTGATGCCCATGGAGAGTTTTATGCCATATTCACATTTCATCAATGCCAGTTTCAGAAGTTCATCCGCATAGGCCGTCAGGGTTAGAAAATTGGGACTGTTCAGAAATTCTTCCTTATTTCGGACGGAATAAAGGGCAATGCTCTGCTGCAGCCATTGCTCCGGCCACGGATAGCCAATAGCCTTTTCATAAAGGGTTAATACCATTTTTTCAATCTCCCGGTCGCTGTTCCTTACCGTAAACTGGTCGGCAAAATTCAGAAATTCCGGAGCGGCGGCTTCGTATTCCTCTTCCAGAAGTTCCTTCATCACATCCCCCTTTAGCAGTTCGATTTCATTGGTATCCGCCACCTTAAATCCCGGGTCCAGGTCGATATCAATAAAATGTTCCCGGACCAGATTCAGACAGAAACTGTGAATCGTGGTAATACTGGCATTATGAATATAAGACTGCTGTTTCTGCAGATGCTCATTCTCCGGATGTTTTTCCAGCTCCCGCTCTATGGCTTTTAATATACGCTCCCGCATTTCGCTTGCGGCAGCATTGGTAAATGTTACTACCAGTAATTTATCTACATTGATACCCCGAGCCTCATCCAGAATTTCCTGAATGATCCGCTCCACCAGAACGGCGGTTTTTCCGGATCCGGCAGCGGCGGAAACCAATATATTTTTTTTTCTGGTTTCAATTACCTTTTTCTGCTGTACTGTCCACATGGGCATGACGATTTCCCTCCTTTCTACCGGCCTTTTCCCGAATGACGCTCCAAACCTCATCTTTTCCCGGATTGGAGAGTTTCCGATATTCATATCCGGATATATTCCTGTCAAATCCGCAGACCGATTTATATTTACAATATGTGCAGGGAGCGGAAGCGGTATCCGGCGTTCCCCCTGCCCTGGTTTTCACACAGGGATTCACTTCAATACACCCTTCCATAATCCGTTTCCCGATTTCTCCCACTTCTTTATGCACAAAATTCAGTAAATCCTCAAAATCCTCCGGTTCCACACAGGAGGAACTTTCACTTAAGCTGCCGTTTTTATTCACAGTCACCGGTACCACCGGAGAAGCATAAGCGCTGCCGCTCCGCTCCCCAATCCGTACATCCAGCGCTTCCAGTATGTTTTCCCCGGAACTTAACAACCCGTTTGGACACAGTTCTTTGATATACTCTTCCTTTGACGCTATATCCACCGGCGACTCCGCTTCCGTCTCTTCCCATGATTCATCCGCCGGCACACTTTCGTCATTGACAGACTCCTGTCCTCTGCTGCTCTCTATCACCGGGTTGTCAATGTTATAATACAGCATACCAGCAGGATAGACATTTTTACCCGGAAACCGTTTTCTGGTCAATGCCAGAGCAGCCTTCATATAAATCACCAATTGTAACTGCAGATTATGATATACATCATTGATATTAAACTTCTTCAGGCCGGATTTATAATCTACAATCTTGATATATATATCATCGCCGCTATGATAGTAATCAATCCTGTCTATTATCCCGTGAAGCTCCATTCTCTGATGATTTCCATATACATGGGACAGTTCCGGCAGTCCCCGTTCCGAAGCAAACATAACCTCAAATCCTCCGGGAATAAAATTTCCCTGCTGCACCTGCTGCTGCAGTACCCAGATGGTTTTATCCGTAATATTTTTTATCCGCTCAAACATATACCGGTTCCGGGCAGAATCATAAATAGCGCTGTCTGCGTATTTTTCCTCTATTTCCTTCAGTGTTTCCGCTATCAGATGTTCTCTCTGCCGGTCCCCGATTTCCTTCCAGGATAAATGATTTTCTTCCAGTTTTTTTGAAAAAGTGTCAATGGCTTCATGGTAAATATTTCCTATATCCGTATATTCCACTTCAAATCCTTTGCGTTCCACCAGCTGCAGTCCGTAATCCACAAAATGCTTATAGGCGCACCGGGCAAATTCCTCCAGCCGGGATACGCTGTTATACAGACTGGCTCCATACAGCATATCCGCAACTGTGCGGCTCATGACTGTCGGCTGCAGCTCAAAACAGGCAGCTTCCATCAGGGAATTAAAATCCGTTTCCCTTCCGGCCAGTTCCCGGTATACCTCATGGAACATCTCACTTTTCTGACCGCCCATATATTCATAAATATTTTCCGAAACATACCGGTATGCCGTGGCCTGATTGGTAATCTTTATCATCGGATTTTTCTGTTCTTCCTTTTCCTGTTCCCAAATCTTTATATCGGGAAACAATTTACAGATATGCCCGATCAGATAGGAAGGACGGCAGGAACTACCATCGCCGCTGATTCTTTTATAGGAAAGAAACAATTTTTCCGACGGCTTGGTCAGCATCTGATAGAGATAAAACTTCTGAATAAAGGCATCCTCCCTTGCAGTGGGCGACAGTTCCACTCCGTTGACTGCCAGAAAACTGCGTTCCGCCTGGGTCAGAATTCCTTTTCTGCCTGAAGCTTTTGGAATCAGTCCGTCATTGACACCGATTAAAAATAATACCCTGATATCCTTTAATCTGGTTCGCTCAATATCACCAACGGAAACCCGGTCCAGCGCCGGCGGCACCACTCCCACCTTAATTTCCTCAAATCCCGCATCCAATATGGAGACCAGTTCCTGTATCCGTATCTGTTCGTCTCCGATCAGAAATACGGTCTTATCGTACAGTTCCATAATCTTACCATAGGTCTGTGCGTATTCTCCTGCCAGTGACATTTTTCCTTCCTGTACAAACTGTTCTCTCCGCTCCAGTACCTTCCCCTCCAGATTTAGTCTGACACCAAACTCATATAGCGCTGTCACTGCCTCCTTTACGGTTATGGGAGTTCCGGGGTTTTTCCGTTTCAATGTCTGATATAGAGACCCGGTATCTGCAAGCAGCTTATCCCTTGCCTGCAATATTCTTTCATCTTCTGTTTTAAAATTACCGGTCCAGCGCTTATAGCCCCGGATTCCTCTTTCCAGCACATGATTTTCCAGAATGTCAATTTCCTCCCGTGTCAGCGACGACATATAACATCGAAGATACCGGAACACACTTTCATAGGAATAATTATCGGTGATGATTTCCAGAACTGCCCGTATGGTTTCTACCATGGGATTGGCAGTGATGCTTCTTTTATAATCAATAAAACATGGAATATCATGTTTTTCAAATGCTTCTGCCAGAACACGGTGATATCCTTCTATATCCGCCGTTAAAACCGCAATATCCCTGTACCTGATGTTCTGCTTCCGAACCAGGGATTTTATGGAAAAAGCCACATAATCCGCCTCCATAACCGGACCGGTGGATACGGTTACGGCAATGCTGCGGTTTCCTTGCCGCTCAACCGCTCTGCGCCGCTTTCCCGGAACATCCTGCAGCTTCCCGAACCGGAATATATTCCGTTCCAGAACCGCCAGGTCATCCGTCCCGGAAAAACGCTTCGGTTCCGTGAGGATCAGATCATTATGTACCCTTGCCCCATACTCCTCCGCCAGCTTCTTTAAACGGTTTGCCGTCTTAATCGTCAGCAAAAAAATATCCTGTTCCTTTTCGCTCTGCAGATGCGCCGGACCAGCATCCCGGATTGTCAGGGTAACCGTAACGCTTTTTGCATATTTCAGCAACGCTCCGATTACCTGATACTGCACCGGAGAAAAACCGGTATATTCATCAAAAGTAATATGGCAATTCCTGACCAGCCGGGAATGGGGTATCAGTTCACAGGCCCGTGTCAGTAATTCTTCATTCATAATAAAACGGTCTTTTAAAAAACCCCGGAGTTCTGTCAGTATCAGCAGAATATCCTGGCATTTTGCATATAACAGCGGACGGGATTTCGACCGTTCCGAAATATCTTTCAGTTCCTCTTCGCCGATACCGTACTGGCATAATTCGGAAATGACAGATTTCATTTCTTCTATAAACCCTGCCATCTTAACCTTCGAACCGAAAACTGAAAGTCTCTCCTTATTCTCTTCTATAATTTTCCGGAGAATCAGACATTTGCCTGTATCATCCAGCACCCGTAAACTGTTCAGTCCCGCCTCTTCAAAAATCCGTTTCGCCAGCCGCTCAAAACTCAGGATATCAATATTCATGGTACCCTTTCTGGGACTTAACTGAACAATTGTCTTCTGTGTCTCCATGGTAAACTGCTCCGGCACAATCGCCATAAAATGCTCTTCCGGACTATCCATGCTTTTCCTCACCACATTCTGATACATCATAAAAGACTTACCAGTCCCGCTGCCACCCAGAATAAGCTGTAAACCCATGATATGTCTCCTTTCCTATACAATGCTTTCCTTTACTATCCATTTTTTACTATCATAAATATGGTTTTTCCTTAATATACTGAACTATAAATAATCGATTGGAGAATACGTTATGAAAGATAATCCTCGCATTATGGTATTCCGGCTAAAAGAACTGATATATACCGGCATATTCATCATACTCGGCATATTACTGATCATTCTGATGGTTTATATGTTCAGCTCCAAAGGAAGTTCTGACAAAAATGCATCTGCCGGTGAATTATCCACAACAGCAAACGACTTTACGGATTCCATGAAAACAGCAACGGAGGTGACTACGCCTGCCGGAACGAACCCGGGTTCAGCCGATGAGGCTCAGGCCTCCGCCGAAACAACTTCTGCAGCACCTGTGCCGGAGTCTTCTTCGGCTGCCGCAAACCAGTATATCCCCGGCGTTTATACGTCTTCATTGATGTTGAATAACAGTACACTGGAAATACAGGTATGTGTGGATTCCAACCACATTAATTCCGTTTCCATCAATAATATGGACGAAGCCATTACCACCATGTATCCTTTAATGTCCAATTCCATCAATGATATTTCCAACCAGATCGTAAACAGCCAGTCGCTGGAAAACATTACATATACCGAAGATTGCCGTTATACCTATATCATTCTTCTGGATGCCATTGCAACCACTCTGGAAAAAGCAAAGATACAGCCGGAAGTCTGAAAAGCATACGGTATTATTCTTCCAGTTCCTCCAGACGGCGAAGCCACAAAGATGCACAGGCATCACTTGGCATCCTTAAATCTCCTCTCGGAGATACGGCAACCGTTCCCACTTTCGGTCCGTCCGGAAGACAGGAACGTTTAAACTGCTGACTGAAGAACCTTCTGTAAAAGGTTTTCAGCCATTTCAGAATCACCGGGGCCTCGTACATTCCATGAAATGCTTTTCGGGCGAGAAAGTAAATTTTTTCCGGCTCATACCCAAGTCTCAATACATAATACATAAAGAAATCATGTAATTCATAAGGTCCTACCAGGTCTTCTGTCTTCTGGGCAATCTCTCCGTTTTCCCCAGGCGGCAGAAGCTCCGGGCTTACCGGGGTATCCAGCACGTCCAGCAATACCTTCCGTAATACTTCATCCCTGCAGGTATCTGCATAATACCGCACCAGATGACGGACCAGTGTCTTGGGAATCGAAGAATTAACACCGTACATGGACATATGGTCTCCGTTATAAGTTGCCCACCCTAACACCAGTTCAGACAAATCGCCGGTTCCCACTACAAATCCGTTATACTGATTTGCCAGATTCATTAAATATAAGGTTCTCTGCCTTGCTTGAACGTTTTCATATGTCACATCATGCACGGATTCCTCATGTCCGATTGCTTCAAAATGCCGGGTGACCGCATCGGAAATAGGAATTTCCAACAGCGTTGCTCCTATTTTGTTTATCATGGTTACCGCATTGTCATAGGTTCGGCCCGTAGTTCCGAATCCCGGCATGGTAACTGCAAGGATTTCCTTCCTGTCTTTTCCCAGCATGTCAAATGCCCTGGCAGTGACCAGCAATGCCAACGTTGAATCCAGTCCGCCGGATATTCCTACCACTGCCGATGCCGCTTTGGTATGTTCCAGTCTTTTTTTCAGTCCCATGGACTGCAGCATCAGTATTTCGTCACAGCGCTCTTCTCTTTTCAGCCTGTCCTTTGGTACAAAGGGCATATTATCCACATACCGTTCCAAACGGTATTCACTGCCGTTAACGGAATCTCCGCCCATAGAAAAGCTTACCATGGTATAGTCTTCCCTGTCGCTGCTCCGATACGTGGTCATTCTCCGTCTTTCGTTTTTCATCCGCTCCAGATCGATATCCGAACAAACGGTTTCATTGTGAAATCTTTTGGACTCCGCCAGTACCGTACCGTTTTCCGCTATGATATTGTGGGCAGAAAACACCAGATCTGTGGACGATTCCCCTTCCCCCGCATCCGCATAGATATAGGCGCAGACCAGCCTTGCTGACTGTCCTGCCACCAAATCCCTTCGATAATATGCCTTACCGGTCACTTCATCACTGGCAGATAAATTTGCGATAACCGTCGCGCCTGCCATGGCATGGGAAATGCTGGGCGGATCAGGAATCCAAAGGTCTTCACAGATTTCCGCCGCCACCGTAAAATCCGGCTGTTCCTTCCGGCGGAATAACAGGTTTGTTCCCATGGGAACCGGATAGCCGTCAATTTCCACCAGAATGGTCTTTTCAAAGCCCGGTGAAAAATGCCTTGCCTCATAAAATTCCGAATAATTCGGCAGATATTTTTTCGGAACCAGACCAAGAATCCTGCCTTTATACAATACGGCCGCCACATTATAAAGTTTCCCGTTCAATTCATACGGCAATCCAAGCAGTATCAGCATCTCATATTCCCCTGCATATGCCGCAGTCTTAATGACTTCTTCTTTGGCGGCTTCCAGCATTGCCGACTGCCAGAATAAATCGCTGCAGGTATATCCGGTCACGCATAATTCCGGCAATACCAGTAATTTTACGCCTGCCCTGTATGCCTCCTCTATTTTCTCCCGTATTACGGCGCCGTTATATTCCACATCCGCTACTTTTATCTTAGGTGTCGCTGCGGATACTTTTACAAAACCATAATCTGTATTCTGCACTGTACATTTACCTTACCTTTCCGAGCGCTTCTGAATCTCTGTGCATACCACACTCACTTCCATCATTTATATGTAAGTATAAACGGATTTCAGAATTTTATCAACCGTTACTGTTTTGCTGCTGCGGGCAGTAAGAGTAAATTAATGTTTCTTTTCCTTGCTATGCCCTTTTCAGTGTGATATTATAATCTGTAATGAGTATACAGACGGTTTTTCCGAAAACGCCTGTATCATCATAGAGTTTAGAAAGGTATGAGTGAATATTATGACAACAAACGAAAAAGCTCTGGCTCTCCATGAAGAATGGAAAGGAAAGCTTACCACCGAATCAAAATGTACCATCCGTTCAAGGGAAGACCTGGCGCTTGCATATACCCCCGGCGTGGCGGAACCATGTAAGGTAATTGCCGAAAACCGGGAAGCCGCATATACATATACGATAAAGCAAAACACCATTGCCGTAGTATCCGACGGAAGCGCGGTCCTTGGTCTTGGAAATATCGGTCCCTATGCCGCCATGCCGGTTATGGAAGGAAAGGCCGTATTATTTAAATCGTTCGGGGATGTCAATGCATTTCCAATCTGCTTAGACACCCAGGATACGGAAGAAATCATCCGGACATGCGTCAATATTGCTCCGGCATTCGGCGGAATCAATCTGGAAGATATCTCCGCACCGAGATGTTTCGAAATCGAATCCCGGTTAAAAGAACTTCTGGATATCCCGGTATTCCATGACGACCAGCACGGTACTGCCATCGTGGTACTGGCCGGACTGATCAATGCCTTAAAAATCACCGGCAAAACACCGGAAGGCTGCCACGTTGTGGTAAACGGTGCAGGAAGCGCCGGAATCGCCATTTCAAAACTGTTAATTTCATACGGATTTAAAAATCTTACCCTTTGTGATATCAACGGTATCCTCTGTGAGAGCTCACCAAATCTGAACTGGATGCAGAAATCCATGCTGGAAATCACCAATCCGGACAAACGCACCGGTTCCCTGAAAGATGCACTGGTCGGCGCCGATATCTTTGTAGGCGTTTCCGCACCGAATATCGTAACGCCTGAAATGGTACAATCCATGAACCGGGATTCCATTTTATTTGCCATGGCAAATCCGGTTCCGGAAATCATGCCGGATACTGCAAAAGCTGCCGGCGCCAGAATCGTAGGCACCGGCCGCTCCGATTTCCCGAACCAGGTGAACAATGTCATAGCTTTTCCGGGTATTTTTAAGGGTGCATTGGAAGGCCGTGCTTCCCAGATAACCGAAGAAATGAAACTGGCTGCTGCTCTGGCCATTGCAAATGTGGTTCCGGAGGATAAACTCAGTGATGACTTTATTTTGCCGGAAGCCTTTGATCCAAATGTAAAAGATGCCGTATGCAGGGCAGTCATGGACAATATTCAGCCGGATGGCAGAAATATTAAGGCTTAACGCCTATTTACGGAAACGGTTCGGAATTAAAGTTTACAAGCTTGCATTAAACGGCGGCATGAACTGTCCGAACCGTGACGGAACGCTGGGAACCGGCGGCTGTATTTTCTGCAGTGAAGGAGGCTCGGGTGACTTTGCAGCCTCCTTTCTTTTGCCTGTATCGGAGCAGATTCAGCAGGCAAAACAATTTATATCATCCAAACTTTCAAATCAGCCGGCCGGCTATATCGCCTATTTTCAGGCATATACCAATACATATGCCCCTGTGGAATATTTACGGAAGATTTTTTATGAAGCCATAGACCCTCCGGATATCATTGCCCTGTCTGTTGGCACCCGTCCCGACTGTATCGGTCCGGACGTATTGGAATTATTACGGGAACTGAATACCGTGAAACCTGTATTTGTAGAACTGGGGCTCCAGACCATTCATCCGGAAACCGCCCGCTTTATCCGCCGGGGATATGATTTGGAAGTATTTGATGAATGTGTCGGGAAACTTCATGCCATATCGGTTGAAACGGTCGTTCACTTAATCTTAGGGCTGCCCGGAGAAACTCCGGAAGATATGACGGCTTCCGTCCGTTACATCAGCAGACTTCCCGTTTCCGGTGTAAAACTCCAGCTATTGCATATATTAAAAAATACGGACCTGGCAATCCACTATGAAAAGCACCCGGAAGAAATACCGGTTTTGTCCCTGGAAGAATATACCCGGATTCTTGGAGAATGTATCGAACACCTGCGGCCGGACATCGTAATCCACCGTTTTACCGGGGACGGACCAAAGTCACAGCTGCTGGCGCCCATGTGGTCTGCAGATAAAAAACGGGTTCTCAACTATATCAACCGATACTTTAACGAACATAATATTATTCAAGGAAGGAAATATACAGATTATGGCAATTGAATCCACAACTTTATACAAGTTAATTATCCTTTATATGTTAAATAAAGTAAATTTTCCTTTGACAAATTCACAGATTTCCGAGTTCTTTTTAGAGAAAAACTATACCTCCTATTTCACTTTACAGCAGGTGATAACCGAACTGGTGGATTCCCATCTGATCAGTATTGAAACGGTTCGCAACTCTTCTTATTACCATATTACCTCGGAAGGCAGCGAAACTTTGGGATTTTTTGGCAATAAAATACCGGGAGCCATTGTGGATGATATGGATATATATCTGATGGAAAATAAATACGAACTGAGAAATGAAGTGGGAACCATTGCCGATTATTATAAATCCACAACTTCCGATTATATCGTACACTGCCAGGTAAAAGAAGGACGCAGTACGCTGATTGAAATAAACGTATCGGTACCTACAAAAGAAGAGGCATCCTCCATGTGTGCCAAATGGAAGGATGCCAGTCAGGAAATATATGCTTTTATTATGAAATCATTGATGAAATAAGTTCCAGTATTTCATCCCTGCCCTGTTTCGTCGTTGCTGAAAAAGGAATTACTGTTGTATCCGGAAGCACATTCAGGCCGTTCTTCAGCATCTTAATGTGCTTTTGTATCTGACTTCTGTTAATCTTATCCAGCTTTGTGGCAATAATGATTGGTTTATAGCCGTTAAAATTGATCCACTCATACATATTGCGGTCGTTAGCGGAAGGCTCATGCCTGATATCGATCAATAGCAGCACTGCTTTCAATTGTCCGGATGTCTTAAGATATTTCTCGATCATCACTCCCCATTTCTCCTGCGTTTCCCTGGAAACTTTTGCATATCCGTATCCCGGCAGATCCACAAAATATAATTCTTTATTTACGTTATAAAAATTAATGGTCTGTGTTTTTCCCGGTGCCGACGAAGTTCTTGCAAGGGATTTCCGGTTCAGCAGTCCGTTGATCAATGAGGATTTTCCCACATTGGATTTACCGGCAAATGCAATCTCCGGTATTTGATTGTCAGGCAGTACGCTGGTTATTCCGCATACGGTTTCCAATTCTGCATTTTTTATCTTCATTTTATATTCACACATTTTTCCTTTCTCATTCTACAATCGTATGTTCCAGTACCTCTTTCATGGAATTCACATACACAATATCAATTCCCTGTTTAATCTCTTCCTCGATTTCTTCCACATCCGGCTCATTGTCCTCCGGTACCAGAACCTTTTTTATTCCGAATAATCTGGCTGCCAGAATCTTTTCCTTTAAACCGCCGATGGGCAGTACATTCCCCCGAAGCGTTACTTCTCCGGTCATCGCCACATCAGAGTTTACCTTTTTCCCGGTTATGGCGCTGAACAATGCCGTGGCCATGGTTACCCCCGCCGACGGTCCGTCCTTTGGAACGGCTCCCTCCGGCACATGCAGATGAAAATCATTTTCCGTAAATGTTTTTTTATCGATTCCGTATTCCGGCGCTATCATTCTTACATAGCTGTAGGCAATATTGGCGGATTCCTTCATTACGTCCCCCAGTTTTCCGGTTAATTTCAGCTTTCCGTTTCCCGGCATCATATTTACTTCTATTTCCAGTGTATCTCCTCCTACGCTGGTCCATGCCAGCCCCCGGACAATGCCCACCATATCTTTCTTTTTCTTTTTCTCATCTTTAAATTTTGGATTACCCAGCAGTTCCGTCAGATTTTTATCCGTTACCCTTAACTCTTCAAAACTGCCCTCCAGTATACCGATTGCCGCCTTTCTGCACAGCTTGCCGATGAGACGCTCCAGTTCTCTTACGCCGGCCTCCCTGGTATATTTGGTAATAATGGAATTAAGCGCCTTGTTGCTGATGTTCAGTTGTTTTTTATCCAGACCGTTTTCCAGGCGCTGCTTTTTTACCAGATAATCTTTGGCAATATGTTCCTTCTCATTGGATGTATAACTGCTGACCGGAATGATTTCCATACGGTCACGCAGGGGTTTCGGAATTCCTGAAATATCGTTAGCTGTTGCCATAAAAAACACTTCGGATAAATCTACGGGCATCTCCAGATAACGGTCCACAAATCTGGAATTCTGCTCGCCGTCCAACACCTCTAACAAAGCGGAAGAAGGGTCTCCCTTATAATCTTTCCCCAGTTTGTCAATCTCATCAAATACGATCAGCGGATTGCTGACGCCTGCATTTATCAATGCTTCCGCAATCCTTCCGGGTTTCGCACCGATGTATGTCCTTCTGTGTCCGCGGATTTCGGATTCATCACTGACACCGCCCAGACAGATTCTGATATACTGTTTGTTCATGGCATCCGCCACCGATCTTGCAATGGATGTTTTACCAGTTCCCGGCGGTCCCACCAGACAAAGAACCGGACTTCTGTAATTACTCTGCTCCGTTTTCCCTTTGGTAAATATTCTGACTGCCAGAAATTCTATGATACGCTCCTTTATCTTCGTCAGTCCGTAGTGGGCGGAATTTAAAATCTCTTCCGCTTTCTTAAGGTCAAGATTATCCTGTGATACTTTATTCCATGGCAGCGATACGATGGTCTCCACATAATTCTGAATCACATTGGCTTCCGAAGACTGCTGGGACATACGTTTTAGTTTCTTTAATTCTTTATATAACTTTTCTTTTACATAGTCCTGTGCATCCAGATGATCCACCTGACTTCTCAGTTCATTGGCAAACTCATCTTCTCCTTCATCTCCCAGTTCTTCACGTATCAGCCGCATCTGTTCCCGTAACACATAATCTTTCTGATTTTTCTCCACTCTGCCTTTGACTTTCTTTCGAAAATCATTTGCAACCGCACAGATTTCAATTTCATTGCTGAGCAGGACCGCAATCTCATCCAGCAGTTCATCTACATTATCCAGTTCAAAAAGTTCCTGCCGTTTCTCATTAGATATGGACAGAATATTCACCAGCTTCCAGATGTCCCTGTACAAATTGGAACTCTTCATTATTTTAGCCGTATATTCATTGGGAATCTTCCCGTTTATTTTTGAAAAGATATCAAATTTTTCCCGGATTACCTCTAATTTTGCCTGATACACTGGAACCGCCCATATTTCATCCGCAAGTTCCTCCGGCTCCGCCTCTATCACCAGACGCAGATAATCTAATTCTTCCGCCTCATAATCTCCGTATATCTTCGCCCGCTGCTGGCCTTCAATCATAATACGGTAATTATTATCCCCTGTTTTTATTGCCTGTTTGATCAGCGCAATGGTTCCGTGCCGGTAAAGATTTCTTGTTTTCCGGCCGTCTGCCGAATCCTGTTCCAGTGCAGCCAGCAGTATTTTCTTATCCTCCGCCATGGCATTTTTAAATGCCTCATAGGATTCATTATCCACAATATCTATATGTGCCAGAACTCCGGGTAAAATGGTTCTGTTATTTGTCACGATTGCCGGAATATCCAGCAATTGAATTTCAGTCTCCTCTGATTTTTTCATAGTCTCCTCCGCTCTGCAAAACAATATAAATCTAAAATTGGATTGCGGCATAACACTGCAATCCAATTCATTTTTAAGTTAAGACCGAATTATGGTTTCAGGCCCCAAATCTTTTCTTGGTACCTATTTTCTTTAATTCTTTTTCATTAAGCCGGATAATATCAGGTTCCGCATTTGACTCAATCACATCTTTCGTTATTATACATTTATCAATCGTTTCGTCTGACGGAATCTTGAACATGATATCCATTAATGCCGATTCCATAATGGAACGCAATCCCCTGGCTCCGGTCTTTCTTTCAAAAGACTTTTCTGCGATCAATTCCAGTGCCTCGTCCGTAAATGACAGGTCTACCCCGTCCAGTTCAAACATCTTCTTATACTGCTTTACCAATGCATTCTTCGGCTCTTTCAAAATCCGGATCAGCGCTTTCTTATCCAACGATTCCAAAGAAACCGTCATCGGAACTCTTCCGATGAACTCAGGGATCAAACCAAATTTTACCAGATCCTGAGGCATAACCTGCGGAAACAGCACGTCAATGGCTTCTTCCCTTCTGTCCGATATCTCTGCATTAAAACCGATGGATTTCTTATCCATCCGGTTTTCAATGATCTTCTCCAGACCGTCAAATGCTCCGCCACATATAAACAGTATATTGGTGGTATCAATCGGTATCATTTCCTGATTCGGATGTTTTCTTCCTCCCTGAGGCGGAACGGAAGCCTGGGTTCCTTCCAGTATTTTAAGCAGTGCCTGCTGTACTCCTTCACCGGAAACGTCTCTGGTGATGGATACATTTTCAGACTTTTTCGTAATTTTATCAATTTCGTCGATATATATGATTCCATACTGCGCCTTTTCCACATTATAATCGGCTGCCTGAATCACCTTTAAAAGAATGTTTTCTACGTCCTCGCCAACATATCCGGCCTCTGTAAGAGTTGTGGCATCCGCTATGGCAAATGGAACATTCAGTAATTTTGCCAGCGTCTGTGCCAAATAAGTTTTACCGGACCCCGTCGGTCCAAGCATGAGTATATTACTTTTCTGAATCTCAACATCTAACTCTTTCCCTGACAATATCCTTTTGTAATGGTTATAGACTGCTACGGACAACACCTTTTTTGCCTCATCCTGTCCGATTACATATTCGTCCAGAAATTCTTTAATCTGTTCCGGCTTTAAAAGATTGATATCCAAGTCACCGCCTCTGCTGATTTCTTCCTCAAATTCCTCATCAATAATATCTCCGCAAATGTCAATACATTCATCACAGATATATACACCATTTGGTCCGGCAATCAGTTTTCTAACCTGGTTTTGAGACTTCCCGCAAAAGGAACATCTGCATGATTTCTCATCTATATTTCTTGCCATACAATAAACTTTGCCTTTCTCTATTCTCTATAATGTCCCATTTCCGTCAACGGACATCGAACTAACGACTCTCTATCACTTTATCAATTAATCCGTACTCTGTTGCTTCCGCAGCAGTCATATAATTATCACGTTCCGTATCCGTTTCGATGACTTCCAGCGGTTTTCCCGTATTTTTCGCAAGAATCTCATTTAATTTCTTACGTGTCTTTAAAATATGTTCTGCAGCAATCTGAATCTCCGTTGCCTGACCCTTTGCACCGCCTAACGGTTGATGAATCATGATTTCCGCATTCGGTAATGCCAATCTCTTACCTTTTGCTCCGCCGGACAGCAGAAATGCTCCCATACTGGCTGCCATGCCGATACAAATCGTAGATACGTCACACTTTACATAATTCATTGTATCATAAATCGCCATACCTGCCGTCACGGAACCACCCGGACTGTTTATATATAACTGTATATCCTTTGACGGGTCCTCCGATTCCAAAAATAACAACTGTGCAACCACCAGACTGGCAGTAGTCTCATTTACTTCTTCCCCCAGAAAAATGATTCTATCCTTTAAAAGTCTTGAATAAATATCATATGATCTTTCACCTTTTCCTGTTTGTTCAACGACATAAGGTACTAAACTCATCTGAAAACCCTCCTACATATATATTTTCTTAATGGGCCCGCAATATGCGAACCCATTTTTTCCTTTTTTACCGGAATTAAACTTCTTTGGCAGATTCTGCCACTAAATCTGCTGCTTTTGATACTGCAATATCAGATTTCATGTTTTCTTTATCTTTATCTGTTAATAATGCCTTAAGCTTATCCGCTTCCATCTGATAAGAAGCAGCCATATCCTGAATTTCCTTTTCCAGTTCTTCTTCGGAAACCTGAATAGCCTCTGCCTTCGCAATAGCCTCCAGAACCAGTCTGGACTGAATCCGTTTCAAAGCCTGCGGTTTCATCTGATCCAGCAGCATTTCAGCCGTTAAACCTGTATACTGGAAGTACTGTTCTACCGAAAGTCCCTGCTGGCTTAACCGTCTTGAAAAATCTTCTGCCATCTGTCTGACCTGAGTCTCTATCATCGGCTCCGGAATTTCCATCTTTGCATTTTCTATAATCTTTTCGATTGCAGCATCTTCTTTTGCAGCTTTTGCCTCTTTTGCTTTGCGCTCTTCAATTTTATTCTTAATGCTGTCTTTATATTCCGCAACCGTTGAGAATTCCGAAACATCTTCCACAAAATCGTCATCCAGTTCCGGAAGTTCTTTCTTCTTTATTTCCTTAACCGTAACCTTAAACAGGGCCGGCTTTCCTTTTAATTCCTCGGCATGGTACTCTTCCGGAAATGTCACGTTGACCTCGGTTTCTTCACCGATGTTCTTTCCGATCAACTGTTCTTCAAATGTATCTATAAAAGAATGGGAACCGATTGTCAGCGGATAGTCTTCTCCTTTGCCGCCTTCAAATGCCTCTCCGTCTACGAATCCTTCAAAATCTATAACCGTCATATCACCGTCTTCCACTGCTCTGTCATCTACGGTAATGATTCTGGAATTCTGCTCTCTCTCTTTGTTGATTTCAGCCATGATGTCTTCTTCGGTTACCTCTGTTTCGGTCTTCGGAACCTCAACACCCTTGTATTCACCCAGTTCAACTTCCGGTTTTACTGCTACTTCTGCAGTAAATATGAATTCTTTTCCTTTTTCAATCTGTACGACTTCAATCTTTGGCTGTGATACTATCTCTAATTCGCTTTCTGACGCTGCTTTTTCATATGCGGCAGGAATCATATCATTGGCGGCATCTTCATAAAATACACCGACTCCGTACATTTTCTCAACCATCTGACGCGGTACTTTTCCCTTCCGGAATCCCGGTATGCTGATCTTTGACTTCTGTTTCTGGTATGCTCTCTGCAAAGCGCTTTCTACTTCCTCAGCAGATACCTCGATCGTCAGTTTCGCCATATTTTTTTCCAGCGTTTCCACTTGTAAGCTCATTAAATTTTCCTCCATTCCGCCCTCTGTAAGGCTTGCTATTTTTCAGCAGTATATCGGTTTTTATTCATAATGTTTTACAATATATACCAATCAAAAATACTGCAGTAATTTCAAAATTATTCCATTTTCAATGTAACATCGTTGTATTATATCATAAAGAAATCATTTAGTCTATCTTTTTTTCTCCGGCACCAGTGTTTCCACCGTCTCCAATACCTGTGTAGCTCCTGTGTTAAATTCAACAACCAGCTTTTTAACTTCATATAACTGTCCGTTTCTCATAATGTTATTTTTGTCCGTACGGGTGGCAACAATATATTTTGATGTGGAACAGCTGATGGTTACCACATCCCCGGACAGCAGTTCAATGACCGCATTAGGGATATCGGAATCCTGCCATAACTGATTGTCCGGGTCCGTGATCAGTTCTCTTCTTGTGGTTCCCTGTTCCGGCTGGCTGCCTCCCGGCTCCTGCTCTCCACTCTGTCCCGGCTGGCCGCCCGGATTTTGTCCCGTTTCTCCCGGCTGGCCGTTACCGGAATTTCCGGGACTTATTTCACTTGGAACTCCTGGCTGGCTGGATATGATCTGATCCTGATTTACCGCCCCCACAGTTATATTTTCATCATCTGTAATGGTCACCTTGACATTATCGGTATATGTGCTGTCTCCATACTTAAATTTATATTCCACATTATAGGTTCCCGGTTTATCATACTTTACGCCTGAGGCATTTACCTGTACGGAATAATCTTCATCTCCTTTTGCGAAATCCAGCATGGAAGTATAATCTATATCCGTCCCTATCGGTGAAATGATATTATCTATATTGATCTCCGGTTTATCTTTGGAAAAATCCACGGTTCCCGTTGCAACTCCGGGTTCTTTACCGTAAGAAATTTTCTTCTCTTTTCCGCAGCCGTACATCATACATACTGCCATTATCGTCGCAGCCGCACAGATAAGCGGCCTTCTGCCATATTTTAATTTATCTTTCTTCATATCGATTTCCTTTCCGCTTTTACAGGAATTGAATTTTGCCGGCTATTTCATCGGATTTTTCTTTGTCCGCCAATATTCTTATCAGTTCCAGCCCCAGTTCTATGGAAGCTCCCATTCCTCTGGCAGTCGTTATATTGCCGTCGGTAACAGCTTTTTCCCTGACATATTCCGCACCCTGCAGTTTATCTTCATATCCCGGAAAACAGGTTGCCTTTTTTCCTTTCAACACTCCAAGCTGTCCTAGAACGCCTGGTGCCGCACAAATAGCCGCAATATTTTTTCCATCCTCATTAAATTTTAAAACAGCCTGAACAACACCTTCGTGGGCTGCCAGATTGGGAGTTCCCGGTCCTCCCGGCAAAAACAACATATCCGCATTGTCTGTATTGATTTCACTAAATATTTTATCGGTTTTAATCGTAATATTATGAGAGCCCGTAACTTCATACCTGTCGGTTATGGAAACCGTTTCAATTTCTATATCTGCTCTCCGCAGTAAATCCACAACTGCCAGACCCTCAATTTCTTCAAAACCTTCCGCAAAAAAAGCATAAACTAAACTCATGATTCTTACCAAACGCCGGGCAAAATGCCCAAGGCTGATCCTTTCCGCAAAATTGTCTGCAAACACTTGACTCTTCCCTCTACTCCGCCATGCTGAGAGAAACTCCGCTGCGCTCCATTTCTCTCACGGGCTTCGCCCTATAAAAGAATTTCGATATGCATTTGCTTTCGTGCAAGCACGACGCAAATGCATATCGAAATTCTTTTGCATGGCTCATGGCTTACGTGGACATTATATCATATATCCAGTTTTTTTTCTAATATGTTTATAAATTCTTCATAAAATTATGATAGAATATTATTGATTTGGGATGTATGGTAGTTATCTAATTTTAAATGAATAGCGAGGCATTGGCATTTTTATGGAAATCGAACGTAAATATCTCATCCATCAAATTCCGTTTTCATTGGAAGTTTATGAAGTTCACCGGATCGAACAGGCTTATCTGTGTACGGAACCGGTTATACGTATCCGCAGGGAGGACAGTAATTTTTATATAACTTATAAATCCAAAGGACTGATGATCCGTGAAGAACATAATCTTCCTCTTACGGAAGAAAGCTATCATCATCTGCTGAAAAAAGCAGACGGCAATATTATAACTAAAAATCGCTATAAAATTCCATATAATAACATGAATGGCAGTTATACCATCGAACTTGATATTTTTTCGGATATCTTTGACGGTTTGATGCTGGCTGAAGTTGAATTTACAACTGAAGAAGAATCTCTGGCTTTCGTTCCGCCGGACTGGTTCGGAGAAGATGTTACCTTTTCTTCCGAATACCATAACAGTACATTAAGCCGTTTACATTATTGAAAGGAGTCTCTCTTATGAATACTTCCGCTATATTTCACCGTGCAGTTGATAATTTCTGTTATGCATTAAACAAGAATGATATCGTTATTAACATCAAAACAGATTATGATATCAAAGAAGTCATCCTATGTCATGGCGACCCCTTTGGCGCCGGCATCATGGGCGGCAATGACCGTTTTAAATACCGGAAATCCCCCTTTACGGAATGTAAACGTCTGAAGAACCACCTGTTCTGGAGTATTACGGTCACACCGGAGTTTAAACGTCTTGCTTATTTTTTTATTCTGACTGATTTTGACGGAAATATTTTATATCTGTTGGAAGATAATTTTTACACACCGGATGAATTCAAATCCTACAGTGGACGGTATCAATATTTTTATTTTCCGTGGATTAATCCTGCCGATATTTTTGAAACACCGAACTGGGTAAACCACACCATTTGGTATCAGATTTTTATTGACCGATTCTGCAACGGTAATCCCGAACTGAATCCCAAGGATGTGAAACCCTGGGGAAATGCAAAAAAGCAGGTCAGATATATGGATTATTACGGCGGCGACCTGCCAGGTATTACTTCCAAGCTGGATTATCTGGCAGAACTTGGAATCACCGGTCTCTATCTGACACCGGTCTGTAAAGGCCGCAGCAACCATAAATACGATACCGCCAGTTATTCCAGGATCGATCCGCATTTCGGCACGGACCAGGATATGATAACCCTTGTCAGTTCTGCTCATAAACATGGCATAAAAGTAATGATGGACGGGGTATTCAATCACAGCGGCGCCCTGTTCAAACCCTGGCAGGACGTAATAAAATACGGTCCGGAATCCAGATATTATGACTGGTTTATGATCAATAAATGGCCGTTTCAATCCGGTACTCCTTTTAATTCCAATGCAAAGGCCGGAAATTACTATACCTTCGGTTTTTTTGACAATATGCCGAAGCTCAATACCAACAACCCGGAAGTTATTAAATACATATTAAAAATATGTAAATCCTGGATTACGAAATATGATATTGACGGGCTGCGTCTGGATGTGGCCGGAGAAATTTCCCACACATTATGTAAAGCCCTGCGCCGGGAATTAAAAGCCCTGAAACCGGATTTTTATATTTTAGGCGAACTGTGGCATGATTCCACACCATGGCTGAGAGGCGATGAATATGATTCGGTTATGAATTACCCGTTTCAGGACGGCATCAACGATTTCTGGATGGATACCCGAAAAACTTCTGTGGATTTTGAATATGCCATTAATCACTGCTACTCTCTTTATATGAAACAGGTAAATGATGTTTTATTTAATTTACTGGATTCCCATGATACCATCCGCCTGGTCACAAAACTGAAAAGTATACCACAGTTTTACCAGCAGCTTGTAATCTTATTTACCATGCCCGGTACCGTATGTATTTATTACGGCACGGAAATCGCCATGGAAGGCGGGCGTGACCCTGACTGCCGACGCTGCATGCCCTGGACGGATATTGAAAACGGAGCTTATGCCGACAGGATTTCAACCATGAAATCTCTGATCAACATCCGAAAAAGTCTTCCGGCTGCCAGAAGTGATAAATATAGTTTTAATATTATTGAGAATGAACCTCGAATATTATCGTATACAAAATATGATGATAACGGAAACTCCCTAAATATTATTCTAAATTGCTCAGATAACGATTACCCGTTTGAACTGTCCGGTAAAAAAATTATATTTGCAAAATATTATAAAAATAATATAATAAAATCAAATGGATTTTTAATTTACTGATATCGGTGGCAATTGATTAATCGTTTTGCACACCAGACAAAGATTGGAGTAAACAGATGGAATTACAAAAATATAATAAATTAAAAGAAAACGTTGAACATGGAGATTTTACATTTCCATATATATGGTATTATACGGAACTTCCGGACTATTATACCAGCTTTCCAATGCACTGGCATGAAGAAATGGAAATCATCAATGTTTTTGAAGGAGAAATGGAAATAAATATCGACCTTACAAATCATGTAATTCACAAAGGAGAGATTGCCGTAATCAAACCGGGAGAACTGCATTCTTTCCGTCAATATAAAAACACTCAATGCAAGTTTCTTTCCCTGTTGTTTCATCCCGGTCTGTTATATAATAACCTAAGCGATTCAACAGCTTTGCGGCTCATTACACCGTACTTTGAAAACAAAATAAACGGCCCGTCAATTATTACCCCTGATATTTCAGGATATCAGGACATCCTGAACAACGTCGACCGTTCTTTTGAAATCTACGACCGAAAACAGCCGTATTTCGAATTAGAACTTAAGGCAAAACTTTTTGATTTACTTTATTTGATCTTAAGCCAATGCTGTACGGCAAAAACCTATCAAAAATCCCCGAAGACTTCTACCAGCCGTAATATCAAAACAGTAATCGACTATATTCAGGCCCATTACAATACCTCCATCTCCATTTCCCGGCTTGCGGAACTTCTGAATCTGAGCGAGCATTACTTTATGCGTTATTTCAAAGCACACATCGGTATTACCTGTATAGAATTTATCAATGATTACAGATTGAATATGGCGGCAAAACTGCTTTCCGAAACCGGCAAACCTATTAACGAAATCGGAACGGAAGTGGGGATTACCAATATTTCCTATTTCAACCGTCTGTTTAAAAAGAAATTTAATGTTACTCCAAAAGAATATCGTTTCAAATATCACAAAATAGAATAAATAATAAGATAAAAACTGACAGGTACTTCAACAGAACCTGTCAGTTTTTTTATTAAGAATTTATTTTATTGCTGTTTTTTTGCCACAAACGGCATCACTGCCAGACCCAATGCCGAAACTGCAAATAATGAAAACCACAGAATTACATCTGTTTTATCTGCAGTATCCGGAACGTTTCCGTCAGGATTTAATGATGTATCCTGTCCGTCAGATGCCGATGGTTCTCTGCTTCCGCCAAGATTATCAGAATCAGACGGTTTTGAAGGCCCCATCGGATTTTCCTGTTTATCTGAAGAATCAGATTCACCTGTTGCATCGGATTCTCCCTGTGTTCCCGGTTCCTTTGTATCTGATGATTCTTCTGAAGGATCGGTTTCTGAAGGATCATCTGTTGTTCCGTCTGTTGTCTCTGAATCTTCTTTATGATTATTAAATACCACCGAAATCATTTCTGCTGTCTTTATTGTACCCTCTGCATTTTCCGAGGTCACGGTATAATCATCACTGCCGGTTTCAGCCACCACATAACCGATACCTGCCGGCAGACCGTCTGCAGATATGCTTTCACCATCTGCCAGTTCAAAAGAAGCCACACCGTTAACAAAATTCATTTCTCCATATGTTCCGTTGATGGTACTGTCATCCAACGTAACCGTAAAAGAAAATTTTTGTGTGTTATCAGCGGCATCGCCGGAAACCGTCTTAGATACCGTAATACCACCGACTCCTCTGTTTGTTGCTTGAAAGCTGATGGGTGAACGGCTGAAATCTACCTGAAGGGAAACGCTTCCGTCAATCAGTCCCGGAGCATTCTTATCTCCCTTATTGGAATTTATCCAGTTTTCTGCCGCTTCCACAGCATTGCCGTCACTTTCGTTAAATATAATTTCCTCATAATCCTGTTTCTGACGGTCAAAATATGTAATAACAATTTTTTCAACCGTATTTCCTGCCACAGGTACAACAGTCAGTGAAACTTCAGGCGAATAACGGTCAATATATGTTACATTATCTGCTGCCTCCGGCTTAGCACCTTCCGTCGGTGTTACTTCCGGCGTTCCTCCGGTCAGGATAACCGTTCCTCCCAGACTGAAGCCATAAGGCGTCTTTTTCACAATATAATGTTCTGGTGCTTCTTCCTCGATCAGGCAGTAATCTCCGGATGGCAGTTCTTCTTCGATTGTAATTTTTCCGTTTTCATCGGTAATATAATCCGTCTCACTGTAAAGCTCGCGAGGAACATAAACGCCGTCTGTGATATCCGCTTTATACAAACGGAAAACGGCTCCCTCCAGTAGTTTCGGTTCATCGGTATCTTCTGCAATCTTTTCCAGACTTATGCTGGTCTTTACTTTCACCGCTCCAACAGATGCCGGACTGTAAATCCGAACAGACTGATTAAACAGGAATTTCAATGTACTGCTGCCGATGGTACTCATATCCCATTCGTCAACCACCCAACTGTGAATCTGACTGTTATCCGCACCTTCGATTCCGATTTTGACTTCTCCGCTATGTGACAGCCCGTTCAGAAGAATCCTTTCTTTTGTCCACTCAGCTATTTCACTGCCCGGAATATCATTCTGTATGATCCGGCAGCCGTTCGGTCTGATATCTATCCGGCTTCCGGACCTTTCAATCAAAGGAATTTCAACTTCCGCACTAAACAACTTATCGGCCCCGTCTTCTTTGATGATAATATACGGATCCGCTTCCAGTTCAAAACTGGCAGATTCCAGTCTCGGCCATTCCAGTCTTCCGGCTGTATATGACGGATATTTACGAATCGGATTTCCTCTGAAATCAAATAACAGATTCTTACCGGAAGTTCTGTACCATTTTTCTCCATTCAGTACATCCGGGTCTGTCTCTCCCGCCTCTTCGGCCAGGGCAGCTATATGATCAATATCCAGCGGAGACAAATCTGCTATTTTATTATAACTCAAATCTATATAATTCGTATTTCTCAGCCACTCAATACCGGTTATGTCATGAACCAGCTCATCATCCTCTTTGGACATTCCCTGGTAGATTACATCTCCCGTATAGGATGATAGGACTTCTTTTACACTCTGGATTCCGTCACCGAAATGATTTTCTTCTTTTAATCCATCATATACCGCTGCTGCAAAAACTTTATCCGGAATCACTGTCTGAATCTGGGAAATGCCCCGCTCCCGGTCTGATCCGTCTATAGTCTGTGTACTTCTTATGTTGTTTTGTGCTCCAACGGTCACTACTCCCATTCCAAGAGACAATATCATTATTAAAGACAATAGCACCGCAATTATGCTTTTATTATTTTTACTCATATTCTCCATAAACTCCTTGCTCTATCGTAGTAGTTATTTTTGTCCCTCTCCAAGGACAAACAGGCTTAAGCTTCTTTGTCTTTGGTACCGTAATAAATACTTATTATTTCACTCCTTTCTTCCTTTCAAAATACCAATATGCTAAGTATACACCAAAAAAAAAATTAATTCCAGCTTTTTTAAATGATACACGTTCTGAAATACTACAATAATTTTGATATCTTAAGCTCTTTTTTCTTTGACAGGTCTATGATTTCCTCTCCCGTCATTACCACCGGCCTGCCCAGTGCGGCCTTATTGATCATCAGTATTTTAGCCTCTGTTCCGTTATTCAGCAGCACTTTATTGCTGACATAGGTCTCTGCTGTTTTTTCCAAAAACAGCAGCAGATATCTGGGATCAAAAACCGAAATTTCATTCTGAAAATAACCGATTACATCAAACGGACAGATTCCTTCCCGATATACCCTGTCTGCCGTCATTGCATCATAGACATCTGCCACAGCCACGATTCTGGCCGTCTCATCAATCAGATTTCCACTTAAACCGCCGGGATAGCCTCTGCCATCATACCGCTCATGATGCATCAGCGCTGCATTTTTAATCCGCTCGTCAATCGGGCAATCTTTCAGTATTTCATACCCATACATCGTGTGGTTTTTTATAATCTCATATTCCGAATCCGTAAGTTTTCCGGGCTTGCTTATGATCTCCTTCGGAATCTTCACTTTTCCGATATCATGCAACAGGCCGGCAGCCGTCAGTATATATGTGTCCGCCTCCGAATAATTCAGCCATCCGGCAATCATATTACAGATCAGCGCAACATTCATGGAGTGTACATATGTTAAATCATCATATCCCCGCATACAGTTCAGTACATCCAGCATACTGTTGCCGGTTTTATTGGATTCAATAATATTATTTACATCCTCCAGCATTCGTTCAAGGTCGACTTCCGTATTTTTTACCACCACATCATTCAGCAGGGATTTAAATTCATCCACCGACGTATGAAAGGTCTTTGCAAACGCTTTAAAGTCTTCCGTCTCTTTTATTTTTTCAAAATACCCCGGCTGCTGATGGATTTCACTGTATTTCTGCCGGTTTTCTTTGTATAAATCATCACCACCCTTTTCGTTGATTTTGATGACAACAATTTTGTATTCCTCCATCCGCTCAATAATCATTTTGTTTAGTATTGTCCCATAAGGAACAAGCATTCTTCCCGTGTCGTCATAAATATCATTTGCCAATTCCATTCCCGGTTCCGCTTCAGACAATAAAATTCTCTTAACAGCCAATAATATCTGCCTCCTTTATCAGCTTCTGCCTGTATTCCTTCTCTGCAATGGGTCTTGAAAAATAATATCCCTGAATTTCATCACAGAATATATCTCTCAAAAATTCATATTGTTCCTTTGTCTCCACTCCCTCTGCAACTATTTTCATATCCAGGGATTGTCCCAGCGATACAATGGTAGAAACCACGATATCAACCTTCGGGTCCCCGATATCATCCACAAAGCTTTTATCCAGTTTTAAAATATCTATCGGCACATTCTTCAGCATATTCAGCGAAGAATATCCGGTACCGAAATCGTCCATCAGTATCTTAAAACCGATATCATGCAGTTTATCAATGATTTTATTCAATATGCTTTCTTCCGAAAACAGAGTTGTTTCCGTTAATTCCAGCTGAACGTATTCCGGTGAAACATCATATTTTCCCAGAATTCCCCTGTATTCTTCAATAAAATGCAGATTATAAAACTGAAGCTGCGACAGATTTACGGATACCGGAACCACTTTATAACCTTCATCCAACCAGCTTCGGATGTCCTTACATACCTGTCTGAACATATATTTATCCAGTTCAACAATAAATCCGTTGCTTTCAAACAAAGGAATAAATTCATTCGGAAAGATCATTCCTGTTTTATCATTATACCAGCGCACCAGTGCTTCCGCCCCGTTCAGTTCACATGTTCTGGAATCATATTTCGGCTGATAATACACTTTAAACTCATGGTTCTCCAAAGCCCGTTCCATCCTGTTTTCAATCTCCTGATCCCGCAGGATCTTTTGTCTGAGTTTCTCATCATAAACCGCATAAAACTGATTGTGTTTTCCCTTAACGGATTGTTTCGCAAGTTCCGCCCTGTCTATGGCATTGTCCAATGCAAAATCATCATCTGTTTCTTCATTTATTATGTAAATACCGATGGATAATATAATCTCATAATTTTTTTCATTCAGAGATTCACGCTGACGTACCATTTCGGAGATTGCTTCAATCCGTTCCATCATTTTCTGTTCATCTTCATAATTCAGCAATATTACAAACTGATCCGCTCTTCTGTGTGCAAAAGTTTCATTCTGCCCGATAATTTCGTTAACGATACTCCAGATATAACGTATCACCCGGTTTCCTTCCTCATATCCGAAAATATCATTGATTACTTTAAACTTATCAATATCGATACTTACCATTGCATACGGCCTGCCTGCCGCAGCTTTTATAATATCCGCCGCATCCCTTTTAAACTTTTCAAATGAAATGCCGCCGGTTAACTCGTCCACATATGCAATCCGCTCAATCTTTTTACTGTTGCTTCTCTGCATCTGTCTGACGATTAAGAATGTTATTAAATACAGAATAATAAAAAAAGCTATTACTATATACGACGAAGATATCACTTTATCATTGCCGGTCACCATGACATTTTTCGGAATCGTCACTATAATATACCAGCCTTGTTTCTCCAGCGGGCGATAATACATATAACTGCTGTCGCCAAGCCATACGTTCAGTCTGCCTTCCTTTACAGACTCCATATCACTTTGCAGCTTACCTATGTCCGAATTATTGTTTTTTCCGGAAGATGAAAGTTCATCAAACAGATTATTCCCAATCTGTATCCCAGCTGCATTGGAAGACTTGCACACAACCATACCGTCTTCATTGACAAGAAGAGCGATACCGTCATACGGGTATTCTTCTATCCGTAATGCCTGTTCAAAATAAAACTCATCACACATAGCAAAAATCACACCGCATATGTTGCCATCCTTCTCGATCGGCACACTTAATACAAGTACCTGATTACTGATGCCTTCCACATGCATACTTGTAATCCATGATTTTCCCTGCATTGACATTTTAAAATTTTCGAATGTTGAAACATTCAGTTTCATCCCGTTTGTTGCGGCTAACCTTCCTTCGGTGTCTGCAACACCGATACTGATATAGCCGCTGTCTTCACATAGTTCTTCTAACAGTTTTGTCTGCTGCTGAGGATCATAATCACCCGGATTCGTTATAATCTTTGAATATCCTTTGAGATTCTCATAAATCTGCCCCATCATCCGGTCTGTTTTTTCAGCACCCGTCTTTGAAAAATCCTCAAGCTTATTCGTAATTTCTTTACTATATTCTTTTTCCAGATATTGAGTATAATACAAACTAGCTATTACAGCGAAGACAATCAAAACCGCAATCACTACTATTGTAGCCGGCAAATTCTTTTTTGCCCATTTCATAGTGTATCCTCCGCGTTCCAATCCTACGATTACCTATTAAAAGTATACCTTATTTCCGGGGTTTAATCAATCAGTTTCTATAGATTTAAAACATGGTTCAGCAAACCGTATAATACTGCGCGGATAAGCCCGGAACTTTTAACGTTATACTGCCGTTTTCCGCTTTATAAAGCTTCTCGCAGTCATATTCTTTCCTGCCTCCGAACTGACGCAGCTCACTGTCCAGCAACAGCTTAAAAGCACAGTTCTCCTGCAAATTCAGTTTATAATCCTCATAATCCTGTTCTGAAAAATTAAATACTGCTATCATGCTCTGCTTCTGCCCACTCCTCTTCAGAGCATATATGCATTTTTCCTCCTGATGACAGTCCAGCCATTGAAAACCGGATTCTTCATAATCATTCCAAAAAGACGGATTTTTCAGATAAATATGATTTAATTGTTTTATAAATTCATGAAACTGCCCATGTATGGGATATTCCAGAAGATTCCAGTCCAGTTCCCTCTTTTCATCCCATTCCCGGAAGTGAGCCAGTTCATTTCCCATAAAATTCAGTTTTTTCCCCGGATGAGCCATCATATACATATACAAAGCCCTTGCCTGTGAAAACTTTGTTTCATATTCTCCGCTCATTTTCTGAATGATCGTTCCTTTTCCGTGTACCACTTCATCGTGGGATAATGGCAATAAAAATCTTTCACTGTAGTAATACATCATTGAAAATGTCAGTTTATGGTATGATGCCGTTCGGTTTTCCGGACGTTCCTTAAAATAATTCAGCGTATCATTCATCCAGCCCATATCCCATTTATAATCAAATCCGAGGCCACCCTCTTTCACGCTTTTTGTGACTCCCTGATAGGACGAAGAATCTTCTGCACACAGGATAATTGACGGATACATTTCCTTTAAGTTCTGATTCATCCGTCTGACAAATTCCACTGCATTCTGATTTACTCCTCTTGCCGGATTCCCCTGCCAGTATATGATATTGCTGATGGCATCCATCCGCAGTCCGTCAAAATGATATTCTTTTATCCAGTAATGAGCCGCCGACTGCAAAAAGCTCTGAACTTCTCCTCTGGAATGAATGAAATTCTTACTTCCCCATTCGCTGTCTCCCACATCCGTATGGGGATACTCATACAATGACGTCCCGTCATAATTTGCCAGAGCATAATCGTCTACCGCAAAATGCACTGGTACGAAATCCATAATTACACCGATTTCATTTTGATGACATTTATCCACAAATTCCATTAACTGAGCAGCTGTGCCATAACGGGATGTAGGACTGAAAAAACCCGTATTCTGGTATCCCCAGGATTCATCACATGGATGTTCGCTTAACGGCATGACTTCTATATAGTTGTAGCCGTATTCCTTTACATATCCAATGATATCATCCGCCATTTCACTATAGGAAAACCACCCGTTTTCATCTTCTCCGTTTTTCTTCCATGAACCCATATGCAGTTCATAAATATTTAATGCACCGGTGCGGCAGTCAGAACGTGATTTCATCCATTTATCGTCCTGAAACCGATATTCTGATAAATCCCGTATGATTGACGCATTGCGGGGACGAAGCTCCATTCCAAAACCATATGGATCACAATGATCAATAAATCCGCCATCCCTTTTGTAAATTCTATATTTATATTTCATTCCCTGTCCGGCACCTTTGATAAAACATTTAAAAAAATTCCTGTCATTTTCCCGCTCCATCCACGTTTCAGTCCAACCGTTAAATTCTCCAATCACCGCTATTTTCAAAGCATTCGGCGCAAATGTTGAAAATTCCGTACCGTCATCCCTGACATGGGCCCCCATGTATTCGTATGCATCAAATATTTTACCCGTATAAAAACCATATTTATCCATCTCTGCATTTCTCCTTTTTAATTGACTATCGTCTATTATTTTATTATAATCAATTATAATTAAATTAGCCGAAAATACCATTTACACTTTTGGCGGATTGACAATTATTATACTTTTTTAGAAAATTGTCTATTGGACAATTGACAAACTTCCGGCTTGCGGCCATGAGTCTTTCAATCACCTGAATAATATATTAAAGAAAGGAATCATTTATATGGATTTACGTGTACAGAAAACAAGAAACAGTATCATGAATGCCTTTATCGAATTACTTTCCCGGAAACCCATTGAAAAGATTACAATTAAGGAACTGGCGGATACGGCGCTGATCAGCAAGGCAACTTTTTATCTTCACTTTAAAGATATTTATGATTTATCCGAGTATCTGGAAAATGAACTGCTGGAATCCATTATAAAGGATATTCCACATCCGGAATATCTGATCACATCTCCCAAAGAAGGTATCCGGGAAATAACCACGTCTTTTTCCGCCCACAGCCAGCTGACCAATATTTTATTTTCCCGGGACAGAAAAACTCTGCTTTTGGAACGGCTGGAGCCTAAGCTGAAAGAGCTGATATTCAAAAAATTTCCGGAATATAAAAATCACCTGAAAGCAGAGATATTGTTAACCGTTCTGATTCAAGGTGATTTCCATGCATATGCCCAATTTTCGGAATCCAATTTTGACGAAACCGTAGATGTACTGGGACGTATTTCCGAATGTCTGATTACTAATTTTTAAATTTTTCCCTCTTTAAATTTTACTATCATTTCATTGGTAAGACTGTAATCTTCATTTTCTGCCTGAATTTCCTCTCTGGAAAACCAGACGGCTTCTGCCAGTTCTTCTTCCTCCAGCGTAATATCCGCACTGCCTTCCAAATCTGCAAAATATCCGCATAGCAGTGTTCCGGAATTGGCCCACGGCTGGCTTTTATAATACCTGATATTTTTCACCCGCAGTCCCACTTCTTCCATAACTTCCCGTTTCACGGTTTCCTCCAGGGATTCTCCAATTTCATTAAACCCGGCCACAAGTGCATATTTCTTATACGGTCTTCCTGCGTATTTGGTCAGAAGCAGTTTATTCCCGTCTGTTACACCGACAATGATTCCCGGTGATATTCTCGGATAAATTTCATTTCCACAGGTTCCGCATTTCAGCAGACGGCTGTCATGGTCATGTTCCAGACGATTTCCGCATCTGCCGCAAAATCTGTTATCTCTGTACCAGCGAAATAACTGATGTCCCGTGTTCCCTGCAAACACCTGATGCTTCGGTCCTGCTCCCCGGAGTTTTCCCATATTGATAAATTCCACCCCCTGCATTTCCCGGTTTTTGAAATTCTGATGTTCGAAAGGAATTCCCTGAAAATAATCAGTTTCGCTGATGGAAAACAAATACCTGTATTGTAGTCCCACACCTTCCAATTCCGAAGCAAGCGGATAGCAAACCTCTCCTCTGTTCCAGTTATCACTGCAAACCAGTACCTTATCTTCCTGAAACAATAATATTACACTGTCTTTATCCGGCTGTTTCGGAATATATGAATTATCAAAACGATATGGACGAATCTCCTGTATCATATTATGCCTCCATAATTTTATTCTGAAAACTCTATCCGGTTTCCCGTGATATTCATTATAAATCTTTCTCCAAACTCATCCCGGAGCCGCTGAATATTATCGTCGCCGGTACAATGGGATACTGCCAGAAATTCCGGATTCAGTTTTTTTAATTCTTCAATTGTCCGGTTCAGGCGCTCCTCTCCCGCATGAATCAGATGGGTTCCTCCAATGATTCCCCGGATGGGTCTTCCCGCAAAATGCTCCCGGACGTTTTCTACTATATTAATGATTCCCGCATGGGAACAGCCTGCCAGAAGCACAATCCCTTTTGCCGTTTCCATGCAGAGAACTATCTCATCCTGAAACCGGTCCACGGAATACTCCGAGTTTTTTTTAATCAGAAAACTATCATTCAATATTTCAAAATCGTTTTTTATTTTAAAATCCCGAACCAGCCACATCCCCTCATCCAGTTTACAGACCGGGTCTTCTATCACATAAACGGCGGCGCCGCTTTCTTTTAAAACCGGCGCATGGCCATTCACCTGTTCCCGACAGTCTTCCGGAAGAAAAGGATTCCCATTATATACGATGGTACCGTCCGGATTTTTTCTGAATTTCCTATCAAAAAAATTCCTGCCCACATAAATCTTTTTTCCGTAATTTTGTTTCAGATAAGACGGTAAACCTCCGGTATGGTCATAATGTCCATGACTTAAGATAACAGCGTTGATATCGGTTAAATCTATATTCATTTTATCCGCATTATCTAAAAATATGCCTGTCTGTCCGGTATCAAATAACAGCGGTCTTCCTTTATATTCCACTTTCATGGACAGACCATGTTCTCCCGGAACACCCAAAACCGGATTGGAATGGTTTTCTACGATCGTAGTCACTCTGATCATTGTTTCACCCCGCTTTGCTTCCCCAATATCTAATATAGTACAAGATATATGGCGGCAATGGAAATAACAATTTGAATGATGGCAAACCGGAATACCGTATGCGTATTGGACCAGTCCCAGACTTTTCTTACGTGATCATGAAGAGGCGTACGAACCTCTTTTAAAATATGTATTTTAAAGAACCTCAATAAAAACACTTTCACAAGTCCAATGCCTCCGTCCAGTATCAGAACAGCGGCCACCAGCAGATACAGAACAGGACTGCCGGATTTTAGCACTGCTGCCGCAATGAACAATCCCATGGCTCTGGAACCTGCATCACCCATTAGCAGCCGGCTTGGAGTTGCATTATGCCAGAGATATCCAAGAATGCAGACAATAAATATCAATATTACATAAGAAAATCTGGCATCCATTCCCCGTATTAAACTAATTACATAAACGGTAGACAGGGTTATGATCGTAAGCGTACCGGAAAGTCCGTCTACTCCGTCCGAACAGTTCGTAACATTTATGGAAACCCATACCAGTATAACGATTAATATTCCAAATACCACCTTCGGAATCGTCACCTGTTTGTCTGCAATCGCTATGTAAATTTCATTGGGATTAAAATTTAAAAAAGTAACCGCCAGCATAACGGCTATGATCAGGTCTAACAAACCCTTTTTGTATTCTCCCCAGGGCGCTTTCGCACAATCGTCCAGAAATCCGGTCATCATGGCGGCTATTACCAGAATCAGATAAATGGTAATCTCAACATTCATTTTCGCAAATATGGCCGCTGCCGATACGAATACCAGAACAAATAAAAATCCTGCCCCTCTGGGTTTTCCGGCAGAAAGACTTCCGTCATGGGCATATGCCCGTCCCATATCCTTCGGCAATATTCCCGTACATTTCCACAGCAATACGAGCGTCAGAACAAATGCCGTCATAATACCCAAAAAAGCAACCGTATCATAATTTATATCACGAATAAAATAATTTATCATTGGTGATACTCCTTCCATATTTTTCAAATTAAAAGATAGTATAACACTTTTAGTATTTCCCGTGAACTACTTTTTTCATTTTTCTAACGGAATATTCTCAATTGAAAATCAATTTCGATTGTGATAAAATTTTAACTGATTATAGCAGATTGCAAAACGCCCGTTCAGCCACAGGTCATAGGATTCGCAAGCTGCTATAAAACATAAAATGAAAGGACATATAACATGAATAAAAAAGAAATATCAGAAATACGTAAGCTGTTTACTCCCGAAAGTTCGGTAATCACAAGAATCTGCGGCTGTTACATAGACGGTGAAAAAGAAATTAAATGTAAAACGAAAGAAGCCTTTCATTCCCTTTCAGAGGAAGAGGCCTTTAAATATTTTGAAATTTTTAAACACAGTATGTCAGGTACTTTGGGAAAAAATCTTCTCAATCTGGAATTTCCTTTGGAACAGGAAATGGAGGGCGGAACCCAGGAATTTCTTCTGAAGCTCCGAAACAGCAAGTTGGAAGACGATGTTCTGCTGGATGAATTTTATAATAAAATCATTGAAAACTATGAATATCCTTCCAATTATTATGTAACTTTAATTCATGCAGTATATGATGTTCCGGGTAAATCCACTGCCGGTGATGAAATGTTTGATGCATCCGACGAGGTATATGACTATATGCTCTGCAGTATATGTCCGGTGAATCTGGACAAATCCGGTCTCAGCTATCATGCCGATGACGGAAGAATCGGCGAGCGTACCAGAGACTGGCTGGTTGCTCCGCCTGCCAAAGCCTTTTTATTTCCGGCATTTAATGACCGGGCGGCAGATATTCACAGTCTTTTGTATTATTCCAAAAATCCGGAAGAATTACAGCCCGGCCTGATAGAAAATGTATTCGGCGCTTCGGAACCCATGAGTGCAGATAACCAGAAGGAAACTTTTCATACTATTATTACGGAGACCCTTGGCGATGAATGTCACTATGAAGTCGTTAAAAACATACACGAAACTTTAAATGAAATGATCGAGGAAAACAAGGACGAGCCAGAACCGCTGGTAATCACCAAAAACGAAATCCGCCATATTTTGGAAGAAAGCGGCGTACCGAATGAACAGATGGAATCTTTTGAAAAAACATACGATTCCACCGCCGGTGTAAATACTTCCATGCTGGCTTCCAACATTGCAGAAATCAAAAAATTTAATATTCAGACACCGGATGTGATCATCAAGGTTAATCCTGACCGGACGGACCTGGTACAGACCAGAATAATAGACGGCAGACAATGTCTGGTTATTGCCGTGGATGACCATATCGAAGTAAACGGAGTAAATGTGCGTACGATTCGGGAACAGTCTTAATGGTCTGAAACTGAGGCAGGGCGACGGGGAAGATGATATGACAAGAATGTACACAGAGCAAATTAAACCATTAAAAATATTTTCTAATCCTCCCGCATACGATATCCTGTCTTTACCCGTTCCACCCAAAGTTCCCGTTCCCGGACCCGACAACCCAGATATATCACCTGCACTCCGGCTGCTGCCGCCTGCTCCAGCGCCTGTCCGAATTCCGGATGTGTTTCCGTGTTGGGATATACCAAGTCAATTCCTTCCATTTGTATCACAAAGATCAGATAACATTGAAATCCCCGGGAAACAGCCCCGGTCAGTTCCTTTAAATGCTTCACCCCGCGCTCTGTGGGTGCATCCGGAAAATAACCGATTCCGTTTCGTTCCAAAGTAACGCCTTTTACTTCTGCCAGACATTTTACCATATCATTGCATTTCCGTTCAAAATAAAAGTCCAGTCTGGAAGTTCCATAAGTATATTCCGGTTTTATAAAACTAATATCCGGCTGCCGCTTCAGCCATTCCGCCGCCACCTTATTGGGAGCCTGACTGTCTATATTCACCAGTCCCAGCCCCTCTTTATAGACGGATATTAAATCATACTTTGTTTTCCTTGCCGGATTATCCGAACGCTCCAGTATCACCCGGGCTCCGGGCAGCAGTAATTCCCTGCACCTTCCTGTATTTTTCACATGAACGGTTTCCGGCACATCATTTATCAACACATGTGCAACAAACCGGTTGGGCCGCTCTATAAACGTACCTCTGACAATGGTTCCGTATTGCATTTCATCATTCTCCGTTTCTATCTTTTCTTCGAAAATGCAGCTCTTTTAATTCCTCTGCTTCATCACAGATTTCCCGCAGTCCGCAGACGGAACAATTCATCTCAAAACTGCTGGTAATAAATATCAGCTTTACCCCCAATACTTCCGGATTTCTGTGATACTCCTGAAGAAACAATCTTCCGACTTTTTCAAAATTCATTCCCTGTGTCAGCGCTTCCCTGCCGACACGCACCGGTTCCCTCTCCTCTGCAGAGGATATTCGCATCATATATCCCTGCGGATTCCGATGATAGCGGATATAATCTATTTTCCGCAATGTCTGATAGGCTTTATCTTCAGAATCCTTCTCTCCGAGAAAATCCTCCCTCAGACGTATCATCGTAAGCCTTGCATAATCAATATTCTCCCGGATTTCCGGAAGATCTGGTCCGAAGAGAAGAATTTCATCTTCCCCCACCAATTCCCTGTCGGAGGTAAATGCCAGTCCGCTTACTGCCTTATGGGTACCGCCGCCCAGTTCATATGCCATCTCTGAGGGAAGTATCATATTATATTCTCCTGCATCCTGCCAGATTTCATCCTGACATTCATTTTTGGCATATACAGGTTCCAGACCAGAACACCTTTCATCTTTCTGCCCTGTTTTACCATACAATCGTTTTTTCCGGTCCGTATTTTGGTTCAGCAGTTCATAAACGGAGCGTATTACATTATCATATATTTTCATATCAGTATTCATGCCTCTCATCGAAAAGCCTGTTATATTCTCTTATTTCTCTTCCTTTTATCATAAATCTTATTCATCAGCGGAATCATCTTTGCCGCCAGCTTCATATCCAGATTCCTGAAATAAATGAGCAAACTTAACAGGAATAGTATTACAATAACAATGAACATAATTAACGCAATTTTTAACAGAATCATTGTCTCATTCCTTTCTGTCTGGCATATTCCGCAGCACCCAGCGCCCCATTAACTGCGGGTCAACGGCCCGTTCCATTCTGTACCTTGCCTCTCCAGGCAGTTCAATGGCTGTTTTGGTATCTCCGTCTTCCACAGAAGCCACCACTTCTTTTCGGATTTCGTCCAATGTCAATCTTATTTTAAATGCCTTTCTATATTATATTTCATTGTATAAATCTCATATTGTTTCATTTGTTATTAAATTTATTATTTTATGCATTTTTCTGCCAATATACTTATCTTTATGCAGCACTAACTGAAAGTCTCTTTCAATACATGAATCCTTGATTGGTACTGCTGTCAGCTCCGTATACCCTTTTAACAGTTTGGGTGATAATATGGAAATCCCTATACCGGCTTCCACTGCATTCAGAATTGTCTGTGTATTATTGCAATTCCATAATACATTTAATTTAATACCTGCCTGCTCGTACGCCTCATCAATAACCATTCGGGTTCCGCTGTTTTCCTCCCGGAGTATCATGGGTTCCCCGCAAATTTCCGAAAGTCCGATGGTTTTCTTCCCGGCATGTTTATAATCTTTTCTGCAAATCATCATCAGTTCATCCTTCATAAATGGTATGGCTTTCACATCTTCATCCGTGATTCTGCCTTCCACCAGACCCATATCCAATGTATTATTTAAGATACCCTGCCTGATATTTTGTGTATTGTCAATCCGAACCAGTATATTGGTTTCCTTTATCCGGCTGATATACTCCGGCAGTAAACTGGTCCCGATCGTAACCGTTGCCCCGATTCTGACCGGTGTTGTATCCTCTGCCGAACTCATCTGACGCTGAATTTCATTTTGAAGATTCAGCATTTTTCTTGCATAAATTCTTAACTTTTCCCCTGCTTCGGTAATATACAGCCGTTTATTTAACCGCTCAAATAATCTGACGTTATATTCCTTTTCCAGTTCTGCAATGCTGCCGCTGACCGTAGGCTGGGATATAAACAGCTCTTTTGCGGCGGTACTCATGCTTTCACTTTCTGCCACTCTCAAAAAAATTTCCAAATGTCGTATCGTCATAGATTCCTCCACACATTGCCTGTCGGTTGTTAATTACATTTTATCATCTTTTTGAGGTTTGTATAGGTATTTCCCAATATTAAATATAAATTATATATATTTTACTTATTCATAAAAATCGATTATCATAGCAATGCAGAAACTACAAATAACGTCCTTGGAGAGGGACTTTAAACACTACTACTATTAATATTATACGAGGAATATATGATATGAATCAATCAGAAAACAAACAAACCGAAAAAAAACAAAATATTTTGCATATCTTATGGCAATTATTTACGGCAACCTTTACCCTGAGCGCTTTTACTTTTGGCGGAGGATTTGTTATCGCTTCCCTGATGAAACGAAAATTCTCAGATGAACTGGGCTGGTTCAGTGAGGAAGAAATGCTGGATATCACAGCCATTGCCCAGTCTTCTCCCGGACCGATTCCGATCAATGCCTCTGTCATAATCGGTTACCGGATGTATGGCATAACCGGCTCTCTGGTAGCCGTACTTGGAACCGCACTTCCTCCGATGATAATTATTTCTGTTATATCCGTATTTTATAACCAGTTCCGCTCCAACCGCATTATCGCTATCGCTTTACAGGTAATGCGTGCCGGTGTTGCCGCCGTAATCTTTGATGTTGTATTGAATCTGGCAAAAAACGTATGCAAAACAAAAAGAATATTATACATCGGTCTGATGATTGCAGCATTTGCCGCCGTATGGTTCTTTGACCTGAGCGCAATGATAATTATCTTTGCCTGCCTGTTTATCGGAATCATGGATGCGGTAATTGATACCATAAAAATCAGAGAAAAAAATATGGATTAAAAAAAATTAAGAGAAAAGAAGGTTTTAAATATGCTGTTACTACAATTATTTTTTAGTTTCATACAGGTCGGACTGTTCTCGGTGGGCGGCGGCTATGCTGCCATTCCCCTGATACAAAATCAGATTGTTGATATCCATGGTCTTATGACTTTGGAGGAATTTACGGATTTAATCACCATTGCCGAAATGACTCCCGGACCGATTTCCATTAATTCCGCCACTTTTGTAGGTATGCGGCTTGCCGGTATTCCTGGTGTGATTCTGTGTACATTCGGCTGTATCCTTCCCGCTTTTGTAATCTGCAGTTTATTGGCATACTTTTACTATAAATACAGAAAACTGGGAGCCGTTCAGACTATTCTTGCTTCCCTGCGGCCTGCGGTTGTGGCTTTAATTGCCTCCGCCGGTCTCTCTATTCTGTTACTGGCGCTGTTTCAGGCGGATAAACATAATCTGCAGATAAATGATTTTCATATCGTTGAAGCTGTTTTATTTGTAGGTGCATTATTTATTCTCAGAAAGTACAAAGCTAGCGCCATTACTATTATCTTTGGCACCGGAGTGGTGGGAACACTGGCATATCTGGTGATTCCGGGACTTTCATAGATATAATTTCTGAGAGGAAAACGCTGGTTTGAGACAGAGATGAAAAACAGCATGTTTTGTAGTGTATGAATTTGTATATTCTGTTTTCATTCTCTATCTCAAGAAACGTTTTTTCTAAATTTTTAAAACAAATCGGCTGATAGCTTATAGTCAGTTAAAATATTGGCTTAAATATTTTTTCTAAATGTCTCTAAACGCAATATATCTCTGCCGAATACAAAAATACGGCAGGCATGTTTATCCTTGGAATTTTTTCGTACGGAATGAACGGAGCAGTTCTTTCTTCCCTCCGTTCCGAAAATTCAAAATAATATTTATCATTTACTTTTTCTATTACGATTCCTTCTGGTGCATGATGTTTGCCAATGGGATTGTGATTTGATAATTTTTAAGGAAAATATCAGATATTATAATTTCCAGTAATTCATATAAAATCCACCCATAAATGCGGCATTCCTTTATACTGCATTTATGTACCAAACTACAACTTTCGTAACACGTAGTGCCTTTCATTCACAATTTCTTCCAGTATTTTTCTAACTGATGAAATATTCCGACTATATTTACAACATCCGATCCAACACAAAATATTATTGTATAATTCATCTGCCCGCAGGCAGCCTCATGGTATCCTTTATTTGCCAGATATGTATCCCTGCTAACCGGAAATTGCAGGGGATTTTCTTCCAGACGGTCATATATGTTATTGATTTCATCCAACAAATGTGCGGCTGCCTGTTCATTTTTTAACTGATAAATCAAGTATTGTAAAATATTATCAAGTAATTCATCCGCGCGTTCTGTAACAATCAGTTTATAAGCCATATTTCGTCCCCATCTCTGCTAAAGATGTTCTGGCATTCTTGATCTGTCCGCTTTCTATCTGCTGTTCAGACAGTTCAACATCTCTATATACGGAAAGTCGATACATGGCGCTTTCATAAGTTTCCATACTCATAATAACCATATCCCCATATCCATTTTTTGTGATATAAATAGGTTCTTCGGATTTGTGGCACATATCGGAAATCTCCGAAGTATTTTTTAAATCTTTAATAGGAATAATTTGCGGCATTTTATATACCTCCTCTCTGTTATGCCTAAATTATACCATAATTATCCCCTTTTTCAACCATAATATGTATAAACTGTTTGGTATAATGTACCTGTCTATGTTCCATGCTATGCACTTGCCTCTACCCAAGGGCAAAAACAAGGGATTTCCTGTGTACCGGAAGAACAGCAATGGGTAATAATATAATCTATATTCCAATTATGTTTTTCCAGATTCCGTCTTCCTTCTTTAAATTCCTTTTTCGACGGCATTTCTTCTTTCCACCATGATACATGATTGATTCTGCAGGACTTCTTTTGTCTATTTCATAAACCTGCCCACACATCAGATTGATATCTGACGGTTTAATAAACTGTACTTTTCCGCCATTCCAAGTATCCGTCTCTATCGTTGACAGCAAATCATAATTTTCATGGTTTCCATCCACCCATAGTGTGGTAAACGGCTTTTTCTCTAACCAGTTTCTCCAATAGTTTTGTTCCTTTGAATTGTCCCAAAAGCCAAAATCACCGCAAATAATCACATAATCATCTTTTGTCATGTACTTCTGTTCCGGAAATGCGTTGGTATTAAATTTGCAATAATTTCCATGACAATCTCCTGTAATGTAAATCATGCTATTCCTCCCTGTAGAAACAATTTCTTACAAAGAAATCTGCATCAAATATTGAACTCTATTTTTAAATTATATCATAAGCGTACCGGTTGTTCCATTCACATTATTTTGTGAACTTGTATTTCTGTTGATTTTCTTATGTATATTCCATTATAATTCCTTCTAATATAAATCAAAAGACAAAGGAGCTTATATATGATTACTTTAAAAATGTTGACAGAAAAATATTTAAATTATTGTGCCATTCAAAAAGAATTAAATTTTAAAACCATTAAAGCCTATAAAATTGATTTAAATCAGTTTATTTCTGTAATTCCATCGGAATATCTGCCAGTCAGTAAAGATTGCCTGCTTTCTTATATTACACATATTCATACTTTATACCAGCCGAAGACAATTAAGCGTAAATTTGCAAGTGTAAAAGCTTTTTTTCGTTATCTTGAATATGAAGAATTCATTGAGTCAAATCCATTTAATAAAATCGACATATCTTTTCGCCAGCCGATTCGGCTTCCTAAAACGATTCCTGCCAATATCATTCAGAAATTCCTCTATACCATTTATCAGGAAAAACAGGTTCCTGCAACTTTGCATCACAAAAAGGCGGTCATTCGTGATATTGCTGTCATTGAATTATTGTTTGCTACCGGAATGCGGATTTCGGAACTGTGTTCCCTAAAGCAAAAGGATTTGGATATTGATAACCGGCAGGTGCTTATTTTTGGAAAGGGAGCGAAGGAACGAATTTTGCAGATTGGCAATGGGGAGGTTATTTCCGCATTGGCTGAGTATAAAAAACTTTTTGAAAAGGAATTGGCTGATTCTGAGTGGTTGTTTGTGAACCGGCTGAATCATCGGCTTTCGGAACAGTCTGTGCGATTTATGATAAATAATTATGTGGAACTGGCGGGGATTGAGATGCATATTACACCTCATATGTTTCGACATTCCTTTGCAACGCTGTTGCTGGAGGCGGATGTGGATATTAGGTATATTCAGAAAATGCTGGGACATAGTTCTATAAATACTACGGAGATATATACCAGTGTGTCTATGCATAAGCAGAAGGAGATATTGGAAGAGAGGCATCCGAGGAATGGGATGAGGGTGGAATGAAGGATAATTCAGAGTTATCC
>CAJTXN010000014.1 GCA_910583605.1 uncultured Lachnospiraceae bacterium | reverse complement strand
GGGTGACTGTTTCCTCTTCAGATACCTTGATTGGAGAAAGCTGTTTCACCCAGTTGCAATCTTGGTACTTTCCATCTTCATTATTCTTTGGTAAGAAGCATAGGAAATACAAGCCTTACTGCATAAATCATATGGATTCATACACTTTTCAGCCATTAACAACTGTACCTTTCTTTTACTAAGCTTTAAATCTGACTTTGATGTTTTCATGTTTTACCTCACTTTCATTTTATCATTGACACACTCAATCGTGTGTGCTAATATATTATCACGAACCGTTGAGTGTGTCAATAACAAAAAAACGAACGATTGAGTATTTCATTTTTCTTTTAACTATGCTATAGTTATCGGTGAGGTGATGGAATGACAATCGGAGAACAAATTAGATTTGTGAGAAAGCATCTAGGATTAACACAAAAAGAACTTGGTCAATTATCAAAAACTTCCGAAAGGACAATACAACAATATGAAGCCGGAAAAAGACAACCACGTATAGAACAGTTGCAAAAAATAGCTTATGCTTTGGGTGGTTCAATATATGACATATTCGTAATTGATGACGAAAATTTTAGTGAAATTGATTTATTAAAGGCACATGCGACCCCATTACAATTATTTAATAGGAGAATCGTTGATCTGGCACAAAAAGAAGAAAACGAATTATTAGATAATTATAGAAAACTCAACACAGATGGAAGAACCGAAGCAAGAAAGCGAGTACAAGAACTAACAGAAATTAAAAAATATACAGAAACAGAGGAACCGCAATTAGAATAACAATCCGTTAATTTCATGATATGACACTAAATGAACACTGACAATATAATAGACTTACCCAGGGAGCCGATGGGGCGATTATGCCAGTTGCCGGATACTTAAGAAGGGAGCTGGTGCCAATGGTTACATATAGTGAATTATTTACTTTTGTAATTATGATTTGTGCGGTAATTACTCTTGCAGTTAATGTTACACGCAAAAAATAGCGCCCCTGCTCTGGTAAAGTAAGGCGCTATTTTTAGTCAATTGTTTTACCGGCGGCTAGGTGTATTCTAGCTATCGGCTCTCTTGCTAAGTCTATTATATGCTTTCCTCAGACAAATGTCAAATAAAAAATGCCCCGGTGCTACCAACACCGGAGCACAGACCATATACATTGGACTGTATAACAGCCTATTAGACATAGCTATTATAACACAGTCCTTTGTTAAATGCACCCATTTTTTACGAAAGGACTGATTTTTTTATGCCAAAAGGTAGACCCTTAAGGAACCGGAACGGGTATGGTACCGTTGTGAAACTGTCCGGCCGGAGGCGCCAGCCATATGAGGTAAGAGTTAATACCAGGATGGACGACAGAAACTACCCCGTATTTGACGTTTTGGGGCGGTTTTCCGACCGGAATGAGGCATTATAGCCTTAGCCGAATATAACCGCTCTCCGTACGATATTCAAAGCCGTAGCCTGTCATTTGCCGAAGTCTACCGCCTGTGGTATGAATACAAGTATGTAAACAGCAAGCGGAACTACTCGCAAAGTTCCATGATTACTACAAGAGGAGCCTATAACAAATGCGCTGCTCTTCACGAACGGACCTTTGCAGAATTACGAACCCTGGACCTGCAGACCGTATTAGACAACTATAATTTATCCCATGCATACATGGATCATATCAAGAACCTGTTGAACCAGATGTACCGCTATGCGCTGGAATATGATATTGTGCAAAAGGATTATTCCAAATTCTGTAAGATAACCAAAGAGGACGACGACGAACACGGGGAACCATTTACTCCGGAAGATATCAACCAGTTATAGACTGCTGCCGGTTCCGTTCCATATGTGGATACTATACTGATAATGATATACAGTGGTTGGCGAATTGGCGAACTGCTCACCCTGGAAGAAATCAACCTGAAGGAAGGCTATTTTCGGGGCGGTGTTAAGACAAGAGCGTCAAAACATAGATTAGTACCCATTCACCCTAAAATCGCTGATATGGTCAAAATACGAAGCCAGTCAGGGTGGATTAACATATCATACCAGACATACATGAAAGAATTTAACAAGGCTCTGACGGCAGCAGGTGTCACAGATAAGCATACCCCCCATGACTGCCGGCATACCTTTGCCACCCTGTTAAACAATTCCGGTGCAAATCCGGTATCTGTAAAGCGGTTACTTGGCCATTCATCAGGCGGAGATATTACAGAGAAAATATATACTCATAAAGACATTGAACAGCTAAGAATTGCCATAGAAAAAATATAAACCAGTCCTGGTGATAGTTGTTGAAAACATTGACCTTTCCTGTGTAAAATGATATAATCTTAATGAGATATCTAAAAAGGAACAATATCCGGCACCCATTTGTTGGCCAAGATATTGTTCCTTTTTTATTATGTTTTTATGTCACTAGTAGATGAAAAAACATTCAATTTTACATTACTCTCAAACTATAGAATTCCGCTAAAATCAAGGGTTACACGATTTTAAGCGTAATAAAGATTGTTATTCCTTTTAAGTATTAATTAATAATATAAATTGAAAATACTTCCCTGAGCCTTTGATGTCCGGAGCCTTGGCGAAATTTTCAGTCAGTGCAGGAAGTCTATGAAACGTTTGCTCTGCTTTTTGTTGTCCTGTTTACAGACCTGTGTGACTGCCATTGGAATCCCTTCAAGGTATTTCATATAAGAGCAGATTGCAAAAGCCCACCGCTTTACCATATCGGGCAAGCGGTGGGCTTTTGTTTTATGCTTCAGGTATTTCAACGGCAGCAATGCAATTTGCCTCCGGCAATCCTTCTATTATCCGGTTTTTAAAAAGCAGTTTGGTACTTTTTTCAATTATAAAATTTTACCGATACACAAAGCGCATCTTTTATTATGTTTTGCAGGGTGTAATGGACAGTTAAAATTTTTGCACATACAAAACCCGCTGAAATTATTCATATGATCCTTCATCCATACTTTATCCGACTAATTTATCAAATACCGACACCACATATTCTGCAATTTCACGATCCTGTTCTTCTGTTCCTCCTCCTACGCTGATTCCGCCTGCAATTTTACCATTGGCAAATAACGGATAACCGCCTGCAACTAAAGTAATTCTCAGTTCATTATCCAGTTCCAATACTTCTGTTATGACATCATTCGGTGTAAACCAATCCCTTCCCTTGAATCATCCGTTGTATTCAGCCCCATATCCACTGTGTGTATCCATAAATCATATACTTTTTCATAATCTTCAATCTTCATTATTCTGATTATCATTGTAGCCACTCCTTAATTTTATCGCTATTATTTATGTACCATTTTGAAAGAATATCCTAATAGCTATTAGCTATTAGCTATTAGCTAATGGCTATTAGCTAATGACTATTAGCTATTAGCTATTAGCTAATGGCTATTAGCTAATGACTATTAGCTATTACTGTTCATATCTGTATCCGCAGATTTTAATTAAGTTTTCTAAATTTTTCTAACCGATAATTTTGTTCATCATCCAACCCCCACAATTTTATCTTCATTCCAAAATACATACACATTTGCGTATTCTGCCAGGCTTTTAAACCACTTTTCGTCATGCGTGGCAACAAGTGTTTCTATCTCTTTCTCTCCGTAGTCCTTTACATTGATTTCTCTAAAATTTCTAATAATCAAACTGACAATTTCCTCTGCATCCTCATCCTGATAAGGCTTGACAATGACCGCTGTTCCGTTTGCTAATTTCATAAATATCTCCTTTCCAAACAAAAAATGCACCAAACATAATATGTCCAGTGCATTTCTAAAACCATCGGCTATTACAATCATTCTATCATAATTACAACTTACACCTACCGATTTATATGCACAGACATATCAGACCTACCTGCGTAACTGTGCAACCAATCGAAACACAATTACTTCTAAGTACGTCTGTAATACATGTACATATTCGAGGCTGTTCTTTACTGATGAGTCCGTCCTTTTCCAGCGCGGCAATGGCACGGCTGATGGAATAATGTTCTTCTCTGAGTGTACGGGCAATTTCCATAACCGTGCAGTCTGTTTCATCTTCACTTAAAAAACAGAGTAATACCCGCAATCTTAAAATTTCCGGTGTATCCGGCATCTGTAAATCATCTCCTTATCAACAATCTTTTATCCAATGGCCCAGTCCTGACTTTCGGTCTGCAGTTTTACCATATGTGCATATATTCCATTTTGATGGAGCAGTTTTTCAGGCGCTCCCTGTTCCGCTACAGTACCGTCAGAGAGTACAACAACTTTATCCGCACCTGCAACGGTACGCATGCGGTGTGCAATCAAGAGAACAGTTTTATCCTTTATCAGGCGTGAAAGTGCCGACTGAATTGCGGTCTCATTTTCTACGTCAAGAGAAGCAGTTGCCTCATCAAGCAGAATAATGGGAGCGTTCTTCAGGAATGCACGAGCTATGGAAATGCGCTGCCGTTCACCACCGGAAAGCGCACTGCCGTTTTCTCCAATGCTGCTGTTCCATTTGTCCGGAAGTTTTTCTATAAATTCCTCACAGTTTGCCAGCCTTGCTGCTGCCATCACTTCTTCATCCGTGGCATCCTTTCTGCCAATTCGAATATTTTCCATAACCGTGTCATGAAAGAGTGTGACATCCTGAAAAACAATTGAAAATGCTGTTAACAGCTGTTCCGGATCAACGGAAGTTACATCTACGCCGCCAATGGTAATCCGGCCTTTGTCTGTGTCCCAAAATCTTGCAGCCAGTTTTGCAGCCGTGGATTTCCCGCCTCCGGACGGGCCGATCAGAGCCGTCACTTCACCCTGCTTCGCTGTGAAAGATACATTTTTAAGTACCGTTTCATCCTTGTTGTAAGCAAATCCTGCCTGCTCAAAAACAATATCATACCCATTAGGCTGAAAATTCCTATTACCCTCCTGTTCTTTGCAGTTTTCAATTTCATTCATCCGGTCAATGTTGATCTGGAGAGAATTCATTGCTGCCAGATTCTGCAAAGAAAAAGCCATTGGTTCATAAATTCTCGATACGACCATCAGAAACAAAAAGAATGTAATCAGAGTGAGTGTGCCATTGATCAGCAGCACGCTGCCCACAAGCGCTACGGAAGCGATGCCAAGTTTCAGGAGCATCTGTGCCGGTACAACAAACAACGCTGTGCCAAGCTCGCTCTTGATATGCCGTCCTTCCAGCAGGTCAATCTTTTGATACAAACCATTCAGATATTCCTGTTCTGCATTATTGCTTTTTAAGTCACGCACCGTTTCCAGACACTCCTGTACGCTATCCTGAACGGCAATCTGCGCCATATTCTGCTTACGACTGAAATAATTCTGCGCTTTCTTGGAAAAACCCACAACCAGCAGCGCAACCGGCAGAACCCATAAAGCCGCAAGCGCCAGCCGCCAATCGTAGAAAAACAGGCTGGCTGCAACAAAACATGTAGAAATAACAGAAGCGTAAAACTGCGGTACATAGTGCGAGAACATTTGCTCCGTTGTAGATACATCCCCCATAATGGTATTGGTCAGATCTGCAAGGTCCTTCTTCCCGAAAAATGAAAGCGGCAGTTTACGCAGCTTCTCTGCGAGACGGATTCTGCAGACACCGGATTCTTTATAAGTTGAAAAATACGTGGCGTTATATTTCCAAAATTCCGAGAAAAAAATCAGAAGAAGCGCACTGGCTATTCCGATTCCATATAACAAACAGTGGTTTTTGGGTACTGTGCCGTCCAGGAAATCACTTACCAGATAGTACAAAAGTCCCACCGGAAACATCAATACAATATCGGCAATTGTACACGCTGCAATCGCCTTTACAAGTCCCTGGGCGCCTTCTTTTGAAAGCGCAAACCTTTTCATAATTTTGTTTATCATCCTGCACCTCCTACTTTCCATCTGACAGAAGTCTGATAATCCTTCCACATTTTTGCATACAGACCCTTCTTCTCTGCAAGCGCTTCATGTGTACCGTATTCTGCTACTCTTCCATCCTTTAATACATAAATTCTGTCTGCATTTCTAACCGTTGATAAACGGTGTGCAATCATAATAACCGTCTTATCCTTAGACAAATCCTCAAAAGCTCTCTGCACAAGGGACTCATTTTCCGGATCAGCAAAAGCAGTTGCCTCATCCAGAATAATAATAGGTGAATCTTTCAGTATTACGCGGGCGATGGCAATCCTCTGCTGCTCGCCGCCGGATAAATATACGCCTTTGGTTCCGATTACAGTATCCATTCCATCCGGCAGCTTTGCAAGGATATCGTCACACTGCGCCCTATGAAGGGCATTTTCTACTTCCTGGCGGGAAGCGTTTGGTTTTGCCAGCCTTACATTTTCAAAAACAGAGGTTTTTAAGAGCCTGCTGTCCTGAAATACGTAAGAAACTGTTTCCATCAGCTCCGATTTTCTGATATTCTTTACATTTACACCGTCAACTTTGATTTCACCGCTGTTCACATCAAAGGAACGGGAAATCAGTTCCGCAGCAGTGGTTTTTCCGCCGCCGGAAGGTCCTACGAAAGCAACCGTTTCTCCGGGCTGTACCTGAAAAGAAATATTGTGTATGGCATCTGTCTGCGCCCCGCTGTAGCGAAAGGAAACATTCTTAAATTCCACCGAAGGATTCATTGGATGTTCTGCATTCTGTGGCTCTGATAAAGGCTGCATATCCAAAATCGAGTGAATGCGGGTCAATGCGTCATTTACAACCATTCCGTTTTCACTCATAAACAAAACCTTTGACATGGAGGTTGCAATCACAGGTGTAAATATCACATAGAAAATAAGGCTGAGCAGAATGGATCGTGTTACAGCTCCACCACCTGTTAAAATCAGCGCCAACGTGATCAGAAATGCAAATGCACTGTTAATGCAAACGGTGTAAAACAGCATTGGCATACGGCACTTTTTGCAATAAGCGATACAGAATTTATAATAGCTGTCTATGGAGCCTTTAAACCGTTTGAAAGTATGTACCGTCTGGCCAAAGGTTTTTACTACAGGAACTCCGCGCACGTATTCCACAGCCTCGTTATTCATGTCGGCCAATGCATTCTGATAATTTTTCATATCATCCTCCATTTTTGGCCCCGCCATTTGAAACATGGCCGCAAAACCAAGAACAACCGGTACAAGGCAGATCAGCCCAAACCTCCAGTCAAACAGGAACAGCATAACAATCATGCCAAGCGGTGTAGCGATTGCGCCCGCCATATCCGGCAGCTGATGGGCAAGATAGGTTTCGGTTGCTGCACTGCTTTCATTGACAATCCGGCGGATTTTACCACTGCCCATTTCTCCAATAAATCCAAGCGGCAGCTTTGTGATATGCGCCATCAGTGTCTTACGCAGATTTCCTGCAATACGGAATGCCGACAGATGGGAACACATCAGAGCTCCTATATAAACAACTATGGAAATCAGGGCAGACAGCACTGCCATCCAGCCGTTCTGAACAATATTCACTGCTTCTGAATAATTGGGAGCAGTTTCTATCACTTCCCTTATGATAAGAAAAATAAATACGAATGGCAACAACGCAAAAAATGCGCTGATAACCGATAAAACAAGCGATAAACAGGTAAGGTATTTGTACCTGCCTGCATAGCTCATAAGCTCTGAAAGATTTTTGTTTTTTTTCACTTTGAATTCTCCTTCTAATAAGATTTGAACGGTTAGTCTATTGTATCTTTAGTTAGCATTAACTAACCATTGTCTAAAAACAATAGAAAACACGCCATGCGAGTTTTCTATTGTAATGAATAACAGAATCTGCTGTAACTTTCTTTTATTGGCCCATAATTTTCATCCATCCCGCCGTGTAGAATGACCGCAGTTCCTCCAGATAAGCCTTTGCCTGATCCAGCGGCATTTCATGGATTATCAACTCAAAATAGGCATTGAACATACCAGTAATCAGGATATGCTCCAGCTTCGGGTCAATTGGCGGAGCCGGTCTTCCCAGCTGCCTTAATACAGCAAGATAATCATGAGTACCTTTAGATTCAATCTCTACCATTTCATCAATCATTCCTGAAAAGCGGGTCCCCTCGGAGCAGGTAAGAATCAATTGAAACTCATCTAAATGTTCATAGGCATACAACAACATTTCCATCATACACCAGCCCGAAATACTGCTCAGATGTTCCGGCTGAGATTCTGGCGGCAATCCGGCAAAATCAGCTTGTGCCTTACAAAAGCAATCCATAAAATACGAATACTGCCGGCCAACAAGCGCTTCAAATAATCCTTCCTTATCCTGAAAACGGACATATATGGAGTTTGTACTGGTTCCTGCTTTCAAGGCGATTGTACGCAGGGAAGCATCCAGATAGCCTTTTTCCAGAAACTCCTGTTTTGCACACTCCAAAATCCGTTCATATACGCCTTCAATCTGTTTTGCCATAAACTCACCTCTTGCACGGAATTAAAAACAGCGTTTCATAACACCGTTTTTAATATAACATTCTTTTTTTTATTTGTCAAGAAGGGATTCATAAATATTTGATTCTTTACAACGTTATAAATGCTTTTTGCGTCGAATCTTTTAAAAAGAATAGTGCTACACCTGCAGTTAACATTTCTGCAATCACAAATGTCAGCCAGAATATAGTTGTTACATATTTACTCATACAGAATAAAACGGCAAAAGGAACAACAAATACAATCAGCCTTAATAATGAGATTACAATCGGTTTGTAGATATTTCGGAATCCCTGCAGGATGCCCTGAACGGAAACGCTGATACTCATAAAAATATAACCAAGAGTTGCAATATGCATCGCCGTTTCGCAGGTAGACAAAATATCTTCTTTGCGGATTCCATCCGCAGACTGTTCAGGAAGTGATAAACCAAACAGGTCCGATATAGGTGCAGCAAACACTTGAAACAGAAGCATAATCACTGCTGCCACAATGACCGAATTCACAATTCCAAATCGAATCACCTGCTTCAGCCTCTGCTTATCCTGCCTTCCATAATTATATGACACAATTGTAATCAGCGTATTGCTCAGTCCAAATCCGGCAAAAAGGGCTGTCTGCATAATTTTATAATAAATGCCATAGGTATTGATCATTAGAATCATAGTAGTCCCATCATCAATTACCTTAAAAATCTGCAATACCACAAACATCATAACTGCAAGCAACGCCTGCATAATCGCAGCAGGAACGCCAATCTTATAAATGGTTCTGATGATTTTTCCGGACGGCTTTATAAAATGAAAACTTCCATCTATTTCTTTATTTAAACGATAATGCAGCGCCATCGCGGCAAACAGGGACAGAATCTGCCCAATAACCGTCGCCCATGCTGCACCGGCAGCTCCCCAGCCGAACACCATAACAAAAACATAATCCAGTATGATATTACAGACTGCACCCGCAATCTGTGCCGCCATAGAATGCACGGTTTTTCCGGTTGCCTGTAAAAAACGCTCGTATACCGTAAATCCCACTGCTCCCATGGAAAAACAGCAGCAGATACGAAGATATTCTGTACCCATGCTGACCACAATCGGATCACCTGACATCAACTGCATATATGGTTTCGCCAGAAATAATCCAAACATTAAAAAGACCATATAGATCACCATAGCCAGAAAAATCCCATTTCCTGCTACACGGCTGGCGGTTTTATTGTCCTTTTCACCGAGTTTTCCAGACAGCAGGGCATTAATCCCAACGCCTGTACCAACACCAACGGCAATAATCAGAATCTGTACCGGAAATGCTGCTGTCAATGCTGCGTTTCCCTGGGTTGCGGCATTGGAGTTGATAACGAATAGTCTAAAAACGGAGGTCGGATATAAAATAAACCGGCAGTCCGCCTAATACCTACCGGTTTATTTTATATCAGTCCTCTTATATGCATATTTCAGCAGCCCGATATCCAAATTCTCTCTCTATCCCCTGAAATCGAAATGCTGGCCAATCTGTTTTTCTGCATCCGTCTGTACTGTATCGCTCAGACTTGCATATAATTCATTATTGATTTTCTTCATTAATTCCTCAACCGATCCTGCCGTTACGGTAACCAGATCTTCTTCGCCGGAAATGCGTTCTCCGTTCTGCCCCCGTCCAGCACGGATTTCTTCCAGTTTCTCCTCTCTGGCCTGTTTCTCGGATTTCTTTTTCTCATCAGCTTTTTGTTCGGCTTTCTCTTCGATTCGTTTTCTTTGTGCCGCCAGAGATTTATCAATGACTGCAAAGAAGGAAGCATTACCTCCATCATCAATCTTAATTCCAAATGTTTTTACGCCCTGTTTATTGGTCAGTCCGTTTTTCATCTGTTCAATCTGCGAAGCCGCACCGCTTATGATTCCTTCATATTTTTTACGATAGGACTCATCTTCTGCCATACGCTCAATCTTATCTTCATCGATCAGAACCACGGTCCGGTTGGCCTGGGCATATTTCGATGCATTGGCTTCCGCCTGTTCTTTCATATCGGCGCTGACCAGAATAAAATCCATATTCCCAAACTTCTTTTTCAGTTTTTCATAATATTTCTGTGCCTTTTCGCTCAGTTCCGGTTTCCCAATAGTCTTTCCGTTTACCTGATTTTTTCTTTTAGTTTCTGAATAAGCAGATACTCCACTGTTCTCAGCTGCCTGATTTACTGCACTTGTACTCATAAAACCAATCCTCCTTGAATTTATTTGGACAATTCCATTTGCCCGATTTTATTTTAAGGTAAATATACCTTATTTACATTAATACATTGATATGACCTGTTCCTGATATTCTGCCTTTATCTGCTTTATTGCTGCTTCCATATAAATCCCTTACCTTCAGCCAGAGGCTCTCATAGTCCGGCTGTATGTATGGCCTTGGGGTTGCAGAATTGCCCGGATTTCTGCGTTTTCTGTTCAGTCTTTTGCGTTCCCGCTCCTGTTCATCATTTTCTGTTTCAATATCCCGTAATATATCAGCCGCTTTTGCACCTTTTTCAGCCACCGGAGTTTCAGAGGTTTTTCCATCTTCTGTACCCATATTCTTCCATTCCTCCGAAAGTTTATCTGTTATATCCGGATCCTCCGAAAATTCAGAAACAGCCTCTATCTGTTCTTCCAGTTGTTCTTGCGATTCTTCCAGCGCTTCTCTTCTGTCTTCCGCCTGTGTCTTTTCATCTTCTTTTTCTCTATATTCAATACTGGCCGTAAATTCAATATGGGCAGCTGCTATCTGATTTGTACGGGCCATAGTCTTCATGGCCTGTTTCTCTGCCGTTTCCCCGGTGCCCATGGTCTCTTTGATGTTTGTCAGTTTATTCATGCAGACGGCTGCAACTTCCTGTTTCGTTTTCGCCAGTTTCATCTGCAGTTCCATGGCTTCCCGTTCCATCATTATTTCTTTTACTTCTTTATACATTTCCGGATTATGCTTCGCCAGATACTCCAATTCTTCCGCAGTCAGTTCTTTTCCGGCCCTGAACTTATTATATATTTCCTGCAGACGCTTATTTTCCGGTGAATGCTGCTCTTTAAAATCTTCGATCATTGCCTGTTCATAAGACTGTTCCGCATTCATATCTGGTTTTTTATTTTTCTCAGGACGATTCCTGCCGGTTCGGATATGGAATTCGGATTTTGCGGAATTTGGAACAAAATAATGTATACTTAAACCTAAAGAACTCAACCGAATTCCTCCTTTCCATTTCATAATAATCAGTCGTAAACCCGTTTTTTAATCTTCCTATTGTTTCTACTGTTTTTATCGGCAGTTTCTTTCAATATTTTAATATATTTCACCATAAATTAGCCACCGGAGCCTGTAATTTTATATTTTGTTGGTCCGGTGGTCTGATTGAATTGATTTTTATAGTTGTTCCCTCAATTTTTCCGCAAATACCATATAAAACTGTCTCTCTTTCTCCTTTTCCTGCCGAACCACCACAGAATCTTCATTTAACAGTTCCTGATTGCTTAAATTCTGAACTGCACGCTCTGCAAAACGGATTGCCGAATCCAGGGAATTTCCGAATATGGACTGACCGCTGTCCGTAAACAGTCTTGCCAGCATCGCCTGAGAAATATGAGTCATTTTTCCGCTCTCATCAAGTCCGAAACCGTTGATTCCCGTTTCTTTCATCGCCGCTTTCCACGCTGTCATAACTCCTTCCGGTGCATATTCAAAATAATCCCTTTGCCGGGTCAGCACTTTATCCTCTTCCCGGATTCTGTTTTCCTCGCCTGAACCTGAAGGTTTCTCTTCCTCCGTTTCTCCAAGCATGGATATTTCTTCATCTATTTCCGCCTGTTTTTTCCGGCAGTGGGCATCCTGTGAAACCGCCCGCATGATTCTTCCCACATCCTCCGGTGAAAACATCCCGATTGCCTTTGCCAAAGAACCTATGTTGTTCCTGTTTACCCTGAGAACGCCTCCGCCGGATAAGGGAATATCCAATACGTCAGCCGGATTGCTCATATCTCCGAGACATAATTCCTGTTTCTCGCTGTTGCAGACAAAAATCACGCCTTCATATTCGATGATATTATTTTCATCCGCAAGATGCTGATATGGCGCACCTTTGCTCCCGTCACACAATTTCTCCTGCAGACGGCTTCCGTTTACGGCAGTTCCATTAGCAAGATAAAACAAAAATCCTTCGGACTCACTATCTGTATAATTTTTTCTTTCATTTTCAGCCGGATTGTTTTCCTGAATCAACAGTTCCGATTTGGAATTTTTGTTTTCATCCGAAAACAATCCCATTCTTCTTTCCTTTTCTTCCAGATAATCGCCACATACATCTGAAAATTTATTTACATCCAAAATTTTCATTTTTCTATTTCTCCTCTTCTAAAATCTTCTGTATCAAATCTTTGTCAATCTCATCCTTCTGCTGCCCTTCCTGCTCTCCGGTTTTCTGAAGTTTTTCCTGCAACAGCCGCTTTTCCATGCGTTCCCTTAATTCTGCTTTTCTTGCACTGATTGCCTCATCTATTTTTTCAATTAATTTTCTCCAGTCTTTTTCCGAAATGGCAGATGCTCCAATCTGAATTTTGGGCTGTCCGTTTTTCACACGGTCTTCGGCAAATTCATAGAATTTAAGCAGCGCTTCTTCAAACTCTTCCTCCGTTGTATGTTCTCCATGGTACGATTCCCATGTTTCCATGGCTAATTTTTCAATCCGGTCCGAAGAGTTTTTTGAAACCTCCGCTATGGATACTTCATATCCTTTTACGGCTCCGTCTTCCGTCTTCTGTTCCACATATACGCTTTGCCCGTCTGCATTGATCTGTATCTTATAGATACATCCCTGCTCCATACTTACCTTAATCCTGTCGCAGTCTCCGGAAGATAAATCTTTCGGTTCGCATTGGGAAACCGCCCGTGAAGCCGTGTTTCCGGACACACAGCCTGCCGCTGCCGCATCATAAAAATTTTTTATATCCACAACCCTGCCGTTTACTTTCTGTTCCTCTCTGCCGTTTTCTTCCTTCTTCTCAATGGAGCCTGCAAGACTTGTGCGGAAATCCCCTGTCAATCGTTTTGTATTCTTATGGGTATTTCCAGATTTTTCCTCCAAATAACTGCTGCCTATACTGTTTACTGTCATATCGTTTCATCTCCTAATATCCTTTTTAAGCGCTCCCTGCCCCGCTTCAGGTTTGCTTTTACCGAATTTTCATTCATATTCAGAGCGACGGCAATTTCCCGGATTGAATAATCTTCATAATAAAATAAATACAGACAATTCCTGAATTTTTCGGGCAGACTCATTACCGCCCATAATGTATCGTCTTCTTCCATACCGGGAAGCTTAAAATATGTTTTTTCCTGTTCCGGAATCTCTTCCATTTCTACACGTGTGCTCTGCCATTTGCTTTTTAATAAATCCCTGCATAAATTTAAAGCTGTTCGTATCATCCAGGCTTTTTCATGCTCCGGGCTTTCATAATCCGGTTCATAACACAACAAGCGGACGAATACTTCCTGTAAAATGTCCTCTGCATCCGCATGATTTTTCACCTGGGCAAAAGAAACCCGGTATACCATTGAATGATACTTTCTAAAGTATGTCTCAAACTGTTCTCTTGTCATAGCTACTATCAGATAAACTTTTAACTGATTTCCTCCAATCATAAGTAATACGAATGACTTCATAAAAAAGTTGCAGAAAGTAAAAAACTCACATACAAAAACTGTATGTAAGTTTCTTTTTGTGTTTGTTACGGATTGCAGTTCCCACAGGGCAGATATCCCTGTTTCAGCAACTCCTCCCTGTCGGTTTCGGGATACTGTTTATTCTCTTCCTTCATTTCTTCCACAGAACCACATTCCGGTAAATGAAATCTTTTTGTATTTATATTAATAACATATGTTATCTTAGAAATTACTGTCGGATTTTCTTCCATATGTGTCATGGATTCCGGCTCTGTTTCCGATACCGTCTTTCCGTTTATTTCAAACCGGATATCCTTTCCGTCTGAATATGCCGTAATATTTCCCGATTCATCCGTTCTATAATATATTACTCCGTACTCCGTCAGCCTCTCAATAGTCTGTGCTGTCGGATGTCCATAAGAATTACCGGCTCCCACACTGATCACCGCATAAGATGGGCATACTGCGCGGATAAATCCTTCTGATGTAGAAGTATCGGAACCATGATGGCCTACTTTCAGTACATCTGCTTTTAATTCTAATCCGGTCTCCAGCATATCATATTCCGCTTCGATTTCCGCATCGCCGGTCAGCAGAAATGATGTTTCCCCGTAATCAATCCGTACCGCAATGGAATAATTATTCATATCCATATACCCGGACCGTACCGGAGCCAGTACGGTTACAATTGCCTCCCCCAGCGAATAAGTATCACCCACGACAGGATTTTGTATCGGTACATGATTATCCCCGGCAGCTTTCAGAACATCCTCATAGGTTTTGGAATCATATTCCAAAGACGGCATTAAAAGTGTTTCCGTTGTTACGGAATCCATAACCGTATCCAGACCACCGATATGATCCTCATGAGGATGGGTCCCTATCATATATTTCAAACAGTCTATGTCCTGTTCCTCAATATACTCTGCAACCTGACGGCCGGCTTCATTGGTTCCTCCGTCTATCAGCATAGCCTCTCCGCCGCACAGAATAAGCGTACTGTCCGCCTGTCCCACATCAATAAAATGTACCTCAAACTCCCGGTTTCCTAAAGACTCCGGCGAACCGGACAGATGTACCGTCCTGTTTTTATTTTCCTGAACGGAAACAGGAATGGCAATCCCTGTCAATGCAGCCAGACACACTATTCCTGTTATAATTTTATGTTTCAGTCGTTTCATCAGAAGTATACCAGATCATCTTCCGGTTTTTGGGATTTCTCTATGCTTTCCAAATATAAAACCGGTCCTTTCCCTCTGTATTCCTTAACAAATTCTCTCTTAATCCTGGCGGTAAGGGTCACCCATTCTTTATCCTGATATGGTATTTCTTCTTTGCATTTACAAAGCATGCCCATATATGCAATATCATCCGCACAGCAGGTCATGGCAAATCTTCCCGGTACAAAGGAAGTCTTGGCGTAATTCTTTGGCCGGAATACCAGTCCGTTGAATTTCACTACTTTTCCGTCATATTTTTTGGAATTGTCCATGGCATCCATATACCAGATTCCATAGTCATCATCCTCTATTTCAATAATATCCGCATCGATATCAAACGGTAATTCTTCTTCTGCCAGCATACCTTCAAATCCTTCTGCCGCCTCATAGCCAATCTGTGCCTTCTTGTTAAACAGCTTCACACATCTGCGGAAATCATTTCGCTTTGTTTCATTGGTACAGCGATTCAGAATGATCATATCCGACAATGATAACTGCTCCATTACAATAGAACGCATATTATTCCAATACATTGGAAAGGTGGCAGCATCTACGGTGGAAATTACCTGTGCCAATATCCATTCCTCCGGCATGAAGTCTTCCTCAATGATGTCCATTTCCCACATTCCGTTATACTCAATCATTACCCGTTCCGGATGATGCAGTTCTTCACATTTCCGATAAAACTTCGAATTTAAATCCTCTTTATTTTCAACTTTTTCAATAAACACATTCTTTTTTGACAATGCTACTTCATCATATTCTTCAATGCCTTCTTCACACAAGATCAGAACCGTCTTTTCGCCTCTCTGAAATCCTCTGTCATTTAATGTATCTCTGATAAAGCTTGTCTTCCCGCTTTCCAATATACCCGTAAACAGATATACCGGAACTTCTCTCTCATTATTCATTGACAACGTCAATCCTTTCGTTTATGAATTCAGACAGAATAATTCTTTTAACTTGTCCTCATCCGGTTTCGTTCCGATTACACAGATTCGCCCGGTATATTCCGGACTTCCGGTTCTGATCTCATATTCACCCGGCACCAGATCAAAATAAATCCATTCTCCGTTTACATTTGGAAGCATACCCTTAGCCCGAAGGATAACACCATATTCTTCCGTATTTGCCAGTTTATCTAATGCCGTCTTTACCTCTTCCTCCGTATATTTACGCGGAGTTTCGGCTCCCCAGCTTGTAAACACTTCGTCCGCATGATGGTGATGATGATCATGGTCATGTCCGCAGCATTCCCCTTCATGATGATGTTCGTGGTCATGATCGTGTCCGCAGCATTCTCCTTCGTGATGATGAGCATGATGGTGTTCACTGCACTCTCCCTCATGATGATGTCCACATTCCGGACACACATCTGCTTCTGCCAGTAATTCTTCTGCCAGAGAGCCTGTTTTCTCCATAGCTGCCAAAATCTGTTTACCATTAATCTCGTCCCATGGTGTTGTTATAATCGTTGCATTTGGATTATGTTCTTTTAATAATGCAACAACCTCTTTTAATGCCTGCTCCGGCTGTTTTTGTGTCCGGCTTATCACAATGGTGCCTGCACTTTCCACCTGATTATTGAAGAATTCTCCAAAATTCTTCATATACATCTTTGTTTTCAGCCCGTCTACCACTGCAGTCGTTGAATTTAAAACAATATCCGGTTCCTGTTCCATGATTCCGTTCACGGCTTTGATAACATCGGATAATTTACCTACACCGGAAGGCTCAATGATGATCCTGTCTGGTGCATATTTCTCTATCACTTCTTTTAATGCGGTTCCAAAATCTCCAACCAGTGAACAGCAGATACATCCGGAATTCATTTCCGTAATCTCCACACCGGCATCCTTTAGGAAACCGCCGTCAATCCCAATCTCTCCAAATTCATTTTCGATTAAAACCAGTTTCTCTCCGTTCAGACCCTCGTCTAAAAGTTTCTTGATCAGAGTAGTTTTTCCTGCCCCTAAAAAGCCGGAAATAATATCTATCTTTGTCATTGTAAATACTTCCTTTCTAAAAATAGCCTAACTTTAAGTATAATCGATTAATTTTCTTTGTCAAGAACTGACTTTTTAAAATTTTCTTTAAAGGGATGTGGTTCAGGCAATGTTATGACTGGAGATTATATTATTATGCTTGCCGGACGCAGCTTATCAGGGCGGAGCCTGCCGGAATACTCCACTCCGGACAGGCGGAAGTTCTAATTGTTCTGCGGCAGGTGTTCGAAGGCGGACGCTACCGGTGAATATTCGGCATCCGTGCCTCAAATTCACCTTTCCCTGACATCCATGTCAGGGAATAGCTGTCTTTTTAGCAGAACACCTGGAACTTTCCTACATTCTCCGAATTCTCTCAACCGCCTCCAATGTATTCTCATAACTGCCAAAGGCCGTCAGTCTGAAATATCCTTCCCCGCTCGGTCCAAAACCGGACCCCGGTGTTCCTGCAACATTGGCCTTTTCCAGTAAGTAATCAAAGAATTCCCATGAAGTCATTTTATCCGGTGTCTGCAGCCAGATATACGGTGCGTTGACACCGCCGGATACGGTATATCCTGCCTCTGAAAGTCCTTCCCTGATGATTCTGGCATTATTCATGTAATAGTTCACCTGATTCATGGTCTGCTCTTTGCCTTCCGGCGTATAAACAGCGGCTCCCGCTCTCTGAATAATATACGGTGCACCGTTAAATTTGGTTCCGTGTCTTCTTGCCCAAAGACTGTTGAGTGATACGCCATTGCATTTCAATTCCTTTGGAACAACTGCATAACCCAGCCTTGTTCCGGTAAATCCTGCATTTTTTGAAAAACTTTTCAGTTCAATGGCACATGCTTTTGCACCTTCACATTCATATATGGTATGCGGTACATCATCCTCGGAAATATATGCTTCATATGCGGCATCATAGATAATGACAGAGCCGATTTTTAACGCATAATCCACCCATGCCTGTAATTCCTTTTTCTTAATTGTGGAACCGGTGGGATTGTTCGGAAAACACAGGTAAATAATATCCGGTTCTTCTTTCGGTATCTCCGGTGCAAAGCCGGTTTCCGCCGTACAAGGCATATAGACAACATTACTCCATTTCTGCCGTTCTTCCATATACACACCAGTTCTGCCCGCCATGGCATTCGTATCAACATATACCGGATACACCGGGTCGCACACGGCTATTTTATTATCTTCGGCAAATATATCACCAATATTTCCCGAGTCGCTCTTGGCACCGTCACTGATAAATATTTCATCAATGGATATATCTGCTCCTCTGGCTTTATAATCGTTATCTGCTATAGCCTGCCGCAGAAATTCATATCCCAGGTCCGGTGCATAGCCTTTAAACGTTTCTGCCTTTCCCATTTCATCCACCGCGGAATGAAGGGTATCGATTACCACCGGAGCCAGCGGAAGCGTAACGTCACCGATTCCCAGGCTGATAACCTTTTTATCGGGATTGGCCTCTACAAACTCCCGAATCTTTCTGCCGGTTGTGGCAAATAAATAGCTTCCCGGCAATTTTAAATAATTGTCATTAATCTTATACATAATAATCCTCCATATCTGTTCATAATGCAGCTGCAAACAGCTGCCACTCAATAGTTAACAGGTTTCATCAATGCATTATCTGAAGTACCATCTGGGCGGTCTCCACCATATTCGTTCCGCTGTCCATACTGCTTTTCTGGATAAATCGATGCGCTTCTTCTTCCGTCATATTCCTGGTGTTCATTAACAGTTTTTTTGCTTCATCAATAATGGCTTTTTGTGCTATATTTCTTTCCTTCGGTTTCTGCCTGCCTTTTTTTCTGATTCTCTCCAGCGCCTGCATCATCATTTCCAGTGTGTTCAGCAGATCGTAGGATTTCAGCGGCATTTCCACGCACACGATTCCGTCTGCCACACCTTCCTCCAGCTTCGCTCTGGAAGCCACCAGAAGCATTTCAAAAGTAGGGCCTAAATCATGAAAAAGCTCTGAATACATCATATCACTGAATTTATATCCACACACAACTATGCCATAATCGATATTATCCATATAGGTTTTTGCCTGTGCGCCGGACGTACATGCAATACCTACACGATAGCCGTTCCGGACCAGCAGATTCCGGATTCCCTGCCCGTCTTTCATCTGTGGAAATACTACTATTATATCAATCATGCCTATCCCTCCGCAGCACTAATAAAAAGTCTGAAATCTTTTTTCAAACGAATCACCTCCGGTCACATACATTTGTTAACGATCAGAACTTATGAAGATATTGCTCCAATTCCCAATCCGTAACCTGTGCGCGGTATTCCTGCCACTCTTTTTTCTTGGCATCAATATAATTTTTCGCAATATGTTCTCCTACAACTTTTTTAATCAGTTCGTCCTGTTCAAACTTATCTATGGCATCGCAGAGATTCTGCGGAAGATTCTCAATTCCCAATTCCTCCCTGTCCGCTTCCGTCATGGCAAAGATATTCCCGTCCACGCTTTTTACCGGCTCCATTTTATTTTTAATCCCTTCCAGTCCTGCGGCCAGACAGGCAGCCAGAACCAGATACGGATTTGACGCCGCATCCGGACAGCGGAGTTCAATCCTTGTTGCTTCCCCTTTGGATACCGGTACACGGATTAGCGGACTTCTGCTCTTTGCAGACCAGGCAATATATACGGGAGCTTCATATCCCGGTACCAGACGTTTATAGGAATTAACCAGCGGATTGGTCAGCACCGTCATTCCCTTAATGTGTTTCATCAGTCCCGCAATAAAATAATATGCTTCCCTGCTCAGTCCGTTGGAATCATTTATATCAGCAAAAATATTTTTCCCGTCTCTGCACAGAGACATATTCATATGCATACCGGAACCGTTAATTCCGGATTTCGGTTTCGGCATAAAAGTTGCGTGAAGTCCGTGCCTCTTTGCAATGGATTTTACCGCCAGCTTAAATGTCATAATATTATCCGCTGTCGTAACCGCATCCGAATATTTAAAATCGATTTCATGCTGTGCCGGCGCTACTTCATGATGGGAAGACTCCACTTCAAATCCCATGGACTCCAGATTCAGTACCATGTCCCTGCGGGCATTTTCTCCCAAATCTACCGGTCCCAGATCAAAATAACCGGCCTTTTCATGGGACAGCGTTGTGGGATTCCCGTTATCGTCTGTATGGAATAAGAAAAATTCACACTCCGGACCCGCATCAAATGTATATCCCATTGCTTCCGCTTCTTTTACCACCCGTTTCAATATATATCTGGGATCTCCTTCAAAAGGCTTTCCGTCTGGTCTGTATATATCACATATAAATCTGGCAACTTTTCCCTGCTGCGGCCTCCACGGAAATATTGTAAATGTATCAAGATCAGGATATAAATACATGTCTGATTCTTCTATTCTGGCAAACCCTTCAATGCAGGAACCGTCAAACATACATTCATTATTTAATGCCTTTTCCAGCTGACTGACGGTTACGGCAACGTTTTTCATGGTGCCGAACATATCCGTAAACTGAAGACGGATAAACTCTACATCCTCCTCTTCAATCATGTCAATAATTTCCTGTTTTGTGTATTTCATCCCTGTACCTCCATCACATCAAAATTTATATTTAGAAATAAAAAAGGGCATTCTCCTGCCAGTCAGGGAACGCCGTTGTTCTTACAAGAGAATACCAATATTGCCTCAATTTGTCAACCGTTTACAAAAATTTTTCTTGTCTTTATTTCTTATATTTTGTACAATAAACCCTATAGCATGAGAAACATATGAATTGCCGCCTGAAACCAAAAGGCCGGCTGAATTGTACAAATTATGAAAGGTCAGATTATTTAAGATGAAGCATTTTATTAAAACACTGAAAGTGAACAGGCAGCTCACCATTGCAATTGCCTCTTCTTTTATATTAATCGGAATCATTGTATTGATACTTTCCAAAGTTAAAACATCCGCCGATTCCAATGAACACAATACAGATACTTCCGGCAGCGAGTATCTTTATGCCGAATCGGATTTTACTACCACAGATACGGAAAACACCCGTGAAACGGATTCCTCACTTCCCACGGATTCGGAACCGGCAACGGATAAAAACGGCAATATTATTTCCGATCTGGATTTTACGTTACCGGAAGACCAGAACGAAGAACCGGAGACCACACTTCCTGCCAGTGAATATCCCTATCTGATCAAAGTCAACCGGCTGTTGAACTGTGTTACCGTTTATACAAAAAATTCTGCCGGAGAGTTTACGGTTCCGTATAAAGCCATGGCATGCTCCACCGGAAAATATATTAACAATACGCCATTGGGAACCTTCCGCACTTCCTCCAAATACAACTGGAGACTGATGGTTGACGGTACCCATTCCCAATATGCCACAAGGGTATACGGGGGCATTCTGTTCCATTCCGTTCCGTGCTACCGGCCGTCCAAGGACCAGCTGGAAGTAGCGGAATTTAATAAACTGGGTTCTCCTGCCTCTCTGGGCTGTATTCGTCTGACGGTTCAGGATTCCAAATGGATTCATGACAACTGTCCGTCCGGGACTACCGTAATCATATATGACGATGCCGACAGTCCCGGACCCCTGGGCAAGCCTTCCGTTATCAAAATTCCGGAAAACAGTCCTTTTGCAGGCTGGGACCCTACCGATCCGGATGCCGCTAATCCTTGGAATAACTGCAGTCCTTCGATTACCGCTTCCGATGTCACCATACCGGCCGGCAGCAGTTACGACATTCGGAACAATGTAACGGCTGCAGATACCTGCGGAAACGATATTACATCCTCCATTATGGTAAACGGTTCTTATGATATCAATACGCCGGGCAGCTATCCCGTCACATTTTCGGTTACCGACTTACTTGGAAGAAGTGCATCTGTTTCAATTATCCTCACCGTAACGGCTTCGGCTTCCGTTTCGACAGAAACCGTAAAACCAACGGAAACAGACACCACCAGACCTAAGGAAACCACTTCCGAAGCAAATACAACCACAAAAGAAACCACGAAGGAAACCACAAAAAAACCGAGCGAAACCACGGATATCCCGGAAGAAACCACGAAAAAACAAACTCCTTCCGCCCCGGAAACAACAAAGCCAACGGAACCGGTAACAGAAACCGACGATGAAACGGATACCACGGAACCTTCCGGTGAAACTTCTTCGGAAGAAGACTCACCGGAGCCTTCTACCGAACGAATGACTTAATCCCCGTGTCCCAAAGTCATTTTCTCTCTGACGGTTTCATATAATATTATAAAAAGATATTAAAGGTAACATATGGGATTCGGAAAAAATATCTCAAACCAATTAAACCGACTGATATTTAGTGCCGGATTTTGGATATTTGTATTGGCAATCATAGGTGTTTTTTCTATCTATATGCCTGCTGACATATCCGTAAGCAGCACTACATCCAAACGCGAACTGCCTATCTATTGTGTGCAGACAGATAAACCGGTAGTGGCATTAAGTTTCGACGCCGCATGGGCTGCCGGTAAACTGCGGTAAATCATAAAAACGGCTGATGTATCAACATCAGCCGTTTTCATTGTTATCCCAGCATACCGTTTTAAACAAATGCTGCTGTTCATCGGAAAAATTATATATGATTTTTATTGTATGGTTTTCATAAATTTTAATTTCATGCACCATTTCCGTCACAATATTCCTGTCTAATCGTTCAATGCTTCCAAGTTCCAACAGACGCCTGACCCAGGGATTTTCCATAATATTCCGGTTCCTGCCGGAGTTCCCGGCGTTCTCTGCAGCCTCTGTCTGTTTTATCAGCAGTTCTTCTTTCTTCTGATATTCCTGACGGTATGAAATAAACTCTTCCCTGGAAATCAAATCGCTCCGATAGTCTTCATAAACAGCTTTTTTCAGCTTCCTCACTCTTTCCAGTTCTGTCCGGAACCGGTTTTCTTCGCTGTCCTCAGTCTGTCGGTCCGTTCCGGCCGTCATGCTCTGTTCAACCACTTCGGAAAGATTTCCCATGCGCCGTATCATCGTGTTCAAATCCTCCAAAATGATTTTTTCCAAAACATAACATGGGATAGCATGAGTGGTACAGAATTGCCTTCCTGAGCGAACATAGGTTCCGCAATAATACCGGACTTCCTTATTGGTGCTTTCCTTTTTCACCAATGCTCTGCCGCAATCCCCACATCTCAGAAAACCCGCAAAAATATTTTCATTGCTGCCAAAATCAAGCGTCCGTGTCCTGCGCTTTAACATCTCTCCGGCTTTCTTCCATGTTTCTTCATCAATAATGGCCGGATGGGTATTTTTAACCACAATCCAGTCTTCTTCTCTTCTGATCCGGGCTTTGCCTTTCAGCCGGCGGATTTTTTTTCCCTGCACCATGTTGCCGATATACATTTGATTCCGCAGCATACGGTCAATGGTAGAATAGGTCCAGTAGGAAGTGCTTTCCAGACGATTGCCGTTTTTATAATTCTCACCGTTTATTTTCTTATATTCCGACGGGCAGGGAATCCCCTGCTCATTTAACAGACCGGCAATGCGGACTTTTCCGTATCCGCTGATATACAGTTGAAAAACATTCCTGACCACTTCCGCTGCATATGCATCAATCATCAGCTTATTTTTATCCGCCGGTGATTTTTTATATCCATAGGAAGCAAAGGCACCGATAAATTCTCCTGCCCTCTGCTTGGTTTCTATGGAAGCATGAACTTTTCCGGAAATATCCCGGGCATACTGCTCGTTAAAAATATTTTTTATTGGTACCAGCATATCATATGTATGAAGTTTACTGTCAATATTATCCATAATGGAAATAAATCTAACATCATGCTCCGGAAAATATCGCTCCAGATATTTTCCGGTATCAATATAATCACGACCGAATCTGGATAAATCTTTTACAATCACGCAGTTTATCCTTTTATCCTCTATATCCGAAATCATGGCTTTAAATGCCGGGCGGTCGAATAATGAAGTAAGATAGCGTAACCAGATACGATTAACTTAATATTTCATTTAAAGTCTCCAGTAAATTATCCACATCAATAGGCTTTGATATATGACCGTTCATTCCGCAGCGCATGGCTTCCCGCTTATCTTCCTCAAAAGCATTGGCTGACATGGCTAAAATCGGAATTGAAGATAATTCCGGATTCTCCAGCTTACGGATTTTCCTGGTTGCTTCATAGCCGTTCATCACCGGCATTTGGATATCCATAAGTACAAGCTGATAGTATCCCGGTTGGGATTCTTTGATCATATCCACGGCAATCTGCCCGTTCTCCGCAACATCCACGGAAAATCCTGCCTCCCCTAATATAGCCACGGCAATTTCCTGATTCAGATCGATATCTTCTGCCAGCAGAATATGCCCTGTACCCAGTTTTACCGATTCCCTGTTTCTTTTAGCAGGGTCTGTCTCACTGTTACCTGCCATTTTACTTAAACAGTTCCATAATTCCGAAAAAAACAGCGGCTTATTGCAGAATGCCGTAACACCTGCAGCTTTTGCTTCCTCCTCAGCCTCAGACCAGTCATTTGCCGCCATGGCAATGATCACGGCCATTTCTCCTGTTTCTTTTCTGAGCTTCTGTATAAGTTCCAAATTAGTCATATCTATTATCTGCCAGTCAATGACATATACTCCATAAACATCATTATCCTGTGCGGCCCGCCGGGTTTTCTGCACTGCCTCATCCCCTGATAACGCCTGTTCCGCCCGCATACCAAGACGGGTCAGCATAGCAGCTATTGTGTTGCAGTTGTTAATATTCCCGTCTGCCACCAAAGCCCTGCAGTTTTTAAATTCCGGAATTGCCTGCAGTTTTTTTCCGAAAGCAAGATGAAAGATAAAAGATACCCTGACTTCCGTACCTTTCCCCTGCTCACTCTTTACCTCGATGGAACCGTGCATCATATCCACGATGTTCTTTGTAATCGCCATGCCAAGTCCGGTTCCCTGAATTCTGCTGATGGTAGAATTCCTTTCTCTCTCAAATGGTTCAAAAATATGTGATACAAAATCCTCGCTCATGCCTATACCGGTGTCTTTGATACTAAATTCGTATTCCGCACAGTTCTCTGACAGTCCCGGCTTTTCCAAAATTCCCAGACTGACGCTGCCTCCTGCATTGGTATACTTCACGGCATTGCTCAGCAGATTCAGAAATACCTGATTCAGACGCAGCTTGTCACAATATATTTCTTCATGCTCCAGCCTGACAGCTTCAATATTCAGTTTAATCTTTTTGGCATTGACATCCGCCTGCAGAATATTTCGCAGATCATTAAGAATTTCCGGCAGGCTGCATGGTTTTTCCTCCAGCTGCATTTTGCCGCTTTCAATACGGCTCATATCCAGAACGTCATTGATCAGACTCAGCAAATGATTCCCGGATGACATGATCTTTTTCAGATACTCTTCTACCTGTTCCCTGTGCCCAATATGAGTAATCGCCAGAGACGTAAAGCCTACAATTGCATTCATCGGCGTACGGATATCATGTGACATATTCGAAAGAAATACGCTTTTCGCCTTATTTGCCTTATTTGCCTGTAAAAGCGCTTCCTCCAACAGACTTTTTTTCTCCATTTCATTACGTGTTTCTTCATCTACACTTCGGAATCCTATGACAATTCCCTGACTTTCATCCCATGCCCCCGGACGCACTGCTTTCATTTGAAAATATTGCATCTCGTTGTCCCTGTATAATCGATAACTGACATAATACAAATTCTTTTCTGACAGTTCGCTCTTCAGATGTTTTGCTGAACAGGCCTGTCTCATCATTTCCCTGTCTTCTTTATAGACAAAAGTCTGTATATAATGTTCCATGCTCTCCTGCAATGATATTTCGCCGGTAAACGCAGAATTCAGAATCTGGGCATACCTGTCATCCATTTTCAGCGTACTGCCCTTACCCGTTTCAAGATCAAAGAAACACACCAGGTTAAAATCGATACTCAGCGCATGAACCAGTTCCATCTGCCGCTTCTCTTTTTCTTTTTGTTTCTTTTTCTCCTGCAGCTTCTGTGTGGTACAATCCAAAAGAAAACGCTGGTAGAAAAATTCCCCATTCTCCTTTAAAAGTTTAATGTTTCCTACGATATACAGTATTTCCCCGCTTTTGTGCTCTACACGGTATTCCACACTGACACTGTCCCCCTCTTTTTTCAGGGTTCTGATACATTCCCGTAGTCTCTCTCTGTCCTCTTCCACAACCGACGGTGCTATCATATTAAATCCCGTTGCCATCAGTTCTTCCTGGGATTTATAACCCAGAATTTTCAATGCGGCCCTGTTTATGCTGATAATTCGGGAGCCATCTACCGTATGACACATGACTCCGCAATCCATTGTGGTGAAAAGAGTCTCCAGCGTATGATTTTTTGTCATGATTTCCTCTTCATAGGCCCGTTCCTGTGTTATATCAATGGCAACACCCACGGTTCCCATTACACTGCCGTCAAAATCATACAGCGGAGATTTATATGTAGTAAGCAGCCGGATACCGTCTCCCGTTTTAATTACTTCCTCGGATATGCAGGTTCTTTTTTTATTGATCACCTCAAGTTCCGATTCCATACAGGCATAGCCGTCCATCTCCGGATCATCGGGGTCAACGTCCCAGATATAACAATGGTCCCGCCCTTCTACCTGCTGCTTGGTTTTATTCACCGTTCTGCAGAAACTGTTATTCACCTTTTTATGTATGCCTTCTTTGTCTTTATACCAGATAAGGTTGGGAATATTGTTAATGGTAGCCTCTAAATACTGGCTGGTCTGCCAGAAATCTTTACTCATTTTATATGTCTGCTGCCACCTCTGGAAACGGAATTTTATTTCTTCATCAGACATAGGCAGCGTCCATATATCTTTGATATCCGATAAATTATCTGCCAGAAGCATTATCTGTTCCTTGTCTGCAAGCAGAATCATTTCTGCATCTTTCTTTTTATTTGCCGTCAGTGTTTGTAATGCTTCCTTTACATCCATATCCTGTAAATCAGCCAGAATCACATCTGCCTCGGCAGCCAGTGCTTCTTCTGGTTTGTCACTCTCCAGAAATCCATGTGTAAAATGTTCAAGCGGTAATATTTCTTTTATAATATCAGACACTCTGCACGGATGGCCGGATAAATAAAATTGAATATGGCAATGATACATACCTATTTCCTCCCTGTGGTTCGCAAATATTTATCTAACAATAATAATCACTATATCCTATTTTAACAATCCCAAGGGCTTGTGTCAATATTCCTAATACTTTTGATGTAATAGGACAATCCCGCATATCCATATAAATAATATTGAATCGGACAATATTTAAGGAGCCGTAAAATGAATCAGACCATTCAAACCACTTCCATACATAAGATTGGCCGTACAACCTATCATGTATTTTCCGCTGCCGGAACCCGTAAAACGGAAACTCTTGAAAAAAAAATAGAAAGACTGATTAAAAAAGAGATACGGGAAACCGCTGATAAACAGCTGTTTTCTGCAGAATAGGAGGTATTTATGCAGCATTCCGATAAAATAACCGCCCTTTACTGCCGGCTGAGCCAGGAAGACCTGCAGGCCGGAGAATCCGGCAGTATCCAGCATCAAAGGATGATCCTGCAAAAATATGCCAGAGAACACAATTTTACAAATACCAGATTTTTTATTGATGACGGCGTTTCCGGTGTCAGCTTTGAACGCCGGGGACTGCAGGCCATGCTTCATGAGGTGGAAGCCGGACGCGTTGCAGTAGTCATCACAAAAGATCTGTCCCGTCTGGGAAGAAACTATCTGAAAACCGGAGAACTGCTGGAAGTCATTTTTCCGGAACATGGAGTACGCTATATTGCAATTAATGACGGCGTAGATACCGCAAACGGTGAAAACGAATTTACGCCGTTAAGAAACTGGTTTAATGAATTTTATGCCAGAGATACCAGCAGGAAAATACGGGCCGTGAAACAGGCTCAGGCCCAGAAAGGAGAACGGGTCAACGGGGAATGTCCGTACGGCTATCTTATAGACCCGAAGGATAAAAATCATCTGATTCCGGACCCGGAAACCGCCTTTGTAGTCAAACAGATTTTTTCCATGTATGTCAGCGGCGAGCCTGTCCGCACCATACAGGAATGGCTTGCCCAGCATAATATCCTGACGGCAGGGGCTTTACGTTATAAACGCACCGGACAGACCAGATACCTCTCTTCCCTTTCCATGCCTTATGCATGGCCGGATAAAACCCTTTATGACATTCTGTCAAGACAGGAATATCTTGGACACACCATAACCGGAAAAACATATAAAGTATCCTATAAATCAAAGCAGACAAAAAAAAATCCGGAGGATAAGAAATACTTTTTTCCTGATACACACGAACCTCTGATTGACAGAAATACATTCGAACTGGCGCAAAAACGGCTGGCCACCCGTCACCGCCCCACAAAATTAAAAGAAATCGATATATTTTCCGGTCTTCTGTTCTGCGGCGATTGCGGATATAAAATGTATATTCAACAAGGCGTAAATATACCCCCTGAAAAATATGCCTATACCTGCGGCAATTACCGCAGCCGCCATAAAAGCGGCTGCACCTGTTCTACCCACTACATACGCAAATCCGTAATCACGGAACTTGTACTTGCGGACTTACAGAGGATCCTGTCCCGCCTTAGAGAACAGGAAGAGATTTTTATACACAAAGCCGTGGAATTCGGCAGTATGCAATATAAAAAATCCCTGATGGAGCAGGAAAGCGAACGGAACAAAATCCAAAAACGCCTTTCGGAAATTGATACCATTTTCTGCAGACTATATGAAGACAATGCATTAGGTAAATTATCAGAGGAACGTTTTTCCCTGATGGCCTCCGGATATGAAGAAGAAAAAAAGAAACTGTCTGACCGGAAAACCGCCCTGGACATGGAAATCAATACCGGCTTCCAACAGAAACAGGATATAACACCGTTTATCGTACCGGTCAAAAAGCTTATGTACATAAACGAACTAACTTACGAAATTCTGCACGAATTTATTGACCGTATTCTTATCTATGAAACAGATAAATCTACCAACGCCCGAAAAATAGAGATATTTTATAATTTAACGGAACCATCCAGTTAATCGAATCCGGATACGATATCTTTTTTGTGGTATCGTTATCCGACTTCATTAAAATTTGTGCCCGAATAGCCATCATCAACATATGTATTGTATAAAAGAAACTCTTTCTTTTCCTTTAAATAGGCGGAAATCAATTTTTTCTGGTTAATGATGCTGTCGCTTTCCGCCTTATCTCCGTCTTCTCTGGAAAGCCGGATATATCCTGCTACATGGTAGAGCACTGGTTCCTTCATATTCTTTTTTCCTCCCCATGAGAACGGATCATACGTTTTATCATCTCTCCGTCTGCAACTTTTTTCAGAAATTCTCTTTCTATCGTATAGCATACCGCTTCTTTCTTTTTCCTTTTCATGTCTCTGCACCTCCTGCTTCTGACTGCTGTTCATAACAGCATATTAAATACTGCTTATCCAATATGCAGAAAACCCGTTGAAACCAAGCCGCAAGTTACCGCCCCCATGGGGGAACGAGGATACGGCAAAAATTCTTGAAATCCTGGCAAGAAATAATGTACATGTCACATTTTTTATGACCGGAGGATGGGTAGAAAAATATCCGGAGGACGTAAAATCCATTGCCGCCGCCGGACACGACCTTGGAAACCACAGTGAAAACCACAAAAAAATGAGTGAATTAAATGCAGATGAATGTAAACAGGAAATCTTATCCGTAAATGACAAAGTAAAAGCTCTGACCGGCAGCGATATGTTTTTATTCCGTCCTCCTTACGGCGATTACAATAACAATCTGATAACCACTACACGCTCCATTAATTATTATCCGATTCAATGGGATGTGGATAGCCTGGACTGGAAAAACTATGGTGTGGAGAGCATTATCAATACGGTTCTGAATCATAAACACCTGGGAAACGGCTCCATTATTTTAATGCATAATGGTGCAAAATATACGGCGGATGCACTGGAAAGCGTTATAAAAGGTCTGAGAGAGAAAGGGTATGAAATCGTTCCGATTTCACAGCTTATTATTCGGGACAATTACACGATCAACACGGAAGGCCGTCAGATTCCAAAATGATAAAAAATGAACGGTATTGATGATTTGTCAACACCGTTCATTTTTTTATCTCGTTTTTGCATGTATCGGAGCCGAATAGTCGCTGTATACATTAATACCGTTTACCTTCCGATATACTCTTATTTTATAATAATAGTTCTTGCCCTTCTTAAGGCCGGAATCCGTATAACTGTGCCGGGTGCCGGGTGTTACCGTTTTCACCTTGTAATACTTTCCGTTTTTATCGGTTCCTCTGTATATCTCATATCCCGTTGCCCCGGGTACGGATGTCCATTTCAGTGATACATGGTCGGAAGCGGCAGCGGCAGATGTAAATCCGGCTGCTTTCAGTTGCGTAACAACGCCGACACTGTCAGAATAGGCCGAATTATGCTGATAACTGCTGCTGATGTTGGTATATGCCCGGATTATATAAGAATACTCCTGTCCCGGTGTACAATGGGTATCCGTATAAACGGAAGCCTCTGTAGATTTCACGGTGGCTATCCAGCGGTAGGTTCCGTCAGAACCGTTCTGTCTGTAAATCTTGTATCCGTGTACATGATTTAATGGAGAAAAACGAATTGTCATTTTATTGTAATCTGTTGGTTCCACGGCAGTAATGACCGGCTTCTGAGGAATCATCTCTATATCAAATGTCTGACTGGATGCTCCGTTGACTGTCGTCATTTTTATATTGGTCCCGTCAGCGGAGGAACCGCCGTTTAATGTCATGCAGCAATCACTGCAGGCGGCCCCAAACCGATACCTGCCGTTATATTTATAGATATACCAGTTCTGTCCTTTTGACGGTTTATCTGCATATGGAATAATATTGGTTCCGTTGGTGCCGGAAGCGCCTTTTACATACAAGGCATTTTTGTCAAAAGCTGAGTTGATTTTATAGGAGCCGTCTTTCTGTCGCGTAAATTTCCATATCTGTCTCAAAGATTCGGCTTCTGCAGTTTTCAGTGTTGCTGCTGTCACATTCTGCGTAGCATTTGTAACATACGTTCTCTGACAACTGCTTATGGCAGCATAAAATTTATCACCCAGATTTTCGAATCCCGTATATACAGGCTCAATCATACAGCCTGACATATTTCCGCTGCTGTCATATGCATAGATATGCGTAGCATATCTGCCCGTTTCACCGTTGTGTTGGGATATTTTGACACGGAATGTTACCCTGTCCCCGCTCATGGTTCCCGAAACCTTCTCATTTTTATCCCAGTCTCCACACAGATCATCCTGTCCGTTTAAAATGGTCCAGGTAGGGAATTGCACCCTGTCCACTTTTACATCATCCGTAACTTTACAGGTAACCGTATATCCGGTAGAATTTATTTCCGTAACCGCTATATCGGATATTACCGGCGGAGTTGAATCTTTGGTAATTACTCCGCTCATATACTCCGCATATTCTAATGCAACATATCCGGTTGTATTGTTATAATTAATCCTGCCCCAGGTGAATCCGCCGGCAATGGTTTTTCCGTAGACATAAAAAATTGTACCGTTTCCCAAAGTTCCCAGAGTTCCATAGGATGTTCCGGCGCCGCTTCTCACATTGATTCCCGAAGCATCTTTTACTCTCCAGATTTCATAGGTTTCCGGAACATAATCTTCTTTTCCGTTTACGGAAGCTTCCCTGCCGTCTATCACAAGCCTGTAAAAATAAGCGCTCTGACAGTCAATGGCTCTGTTCACCCTGGTATAAATTTTCCCGCCGGAGGTCCATTTGTAATTCTGTTCTATCAGCGTTGCCCTTGTTCCCGATACCTGCTTTACCACCGCCACATGGGTTCTTTCTTTATTCTGCATGATATCCCCCGGTTTTGGCGTAGTGACCTGTTTTAAGGATACGCTGTGTCCGCTCATGGAAACCAGTGGCGGTCCGTCATAGCTATTAATCTGATAAACATTGACACCAAAAACCGTGGCATAAAATTTTTTAACATAACCGGCGCAGGAATATATCCCGGTATCACTTTGCGTCGTAATGTACTCTGCGGCCACACCGCAAAAACTGTCAGTCACCTGACCGTCTTTTATGATGGTCACCACACTTTCCGTATCTGCCCCGTAAATCGGCATGTAACAAAAAATTATGATTCCTGCCATCACAACCGCTGCAGCCGGTATAAATATTCTCTGCCGCAGCTTCCTCTGTATTTTTTCTGACACTTTTCTCTCTCCTTCCGGAAATACTTTAGACCCCCCCTTCCGTTTCCCGGTTCCTTCCATCCGGAAATTCTCTGATTCCTTCTTCCCTGTTGTCCGGATGTTCTCTCATTCCGCCCGGGTTCCTCATTCCACCGTTCATTCCGCCGGACACCCCTATGGTTGTTACCATATCCGAAAGCTTAACGGAAGTATATAACTCCTCATTTGTTAATATATCATATGTATTACTCTTTTGTAAATCCGGTGATGAAAAAATAACGGATTGCCAGGACCTGCCCGGTGTATAATCCAAAATCCCGGTTCCTTCCGAATCCCGAACCGTCACTTTCGTTTCTCCCTGAAAAACGGAATCAAAATTAATCATTACACTGCACTGTCTGCCTCCGGTTGGCGCTTCCGCCATTCCCGCACTTCCTGCTGCAAACAGTGTTCCTCCGTTTATCTCCAGACCGGTCTCATAATCAACGGCCGCGTTTCCTCCGTCTTCAGGCCCCTCAATCCAAAGGGTTCCTCCGTTTATAATAATTTTTCCGTTGGAATCCAGACCGTCGCCGTCAGCATATATCAAAACGGTTCCTCCGTTAAATACCATTTCATAGTCTCCAGCACCGGAAAAAGAATTCTGCCCCGGCCTTCCGTTTATCGCAGAGCCATCACTGCCTCCTGCCGCATTTATGCCGTCGTCACTGGCAGTCAGCGTAATCGTTCCATCATTTACATAGATATTGGCGCTTTCAATTCCCTCATAAGATTTAGTTATCTCTATTTCTCCTCCATAAATGGTTAATATGGTGTCCGAATGAATCCCGTCATCTCCCGATGCCATAGTCATAGTCCCTTTATTTATTGTAATGCTGTTGTTTGAATGTATTGCATCATCTGATGTATCACAAGTAAAGACTCCTCCATTGATTGTTATATCCACTCCTGCTTTTATTCCCTTTGCACTGTCTGAAACCGTATCGTTATTGGAGTCCGGTTCCATATCTTCTCTCATTCCCGGACGGCCTCCACCCCAGTTTCCCCAGCCATGATTGAATTCCCCATTGTCTTTTGTACTGGCATTCCCGCTTCCGCCGCCTGTAATAATGTCATATATTCCATCTTCAATTACCATACAGGTTTCTGCCTGAATTCCATCATTCGCTGCCGTAATGGTTATATTGGGATTATCCAGATAGATATAACCTTTATCCTGAACGGCATTTGTAGATTTTATTCCGTCTCCGCCTGCCTCGACTGTGATAACAGCTTCCCTGATCACCACGGAATCTTTACCCACAATACCGTCTCCTGCGGAATGAACCGTAATATTACCGCTTATGATAACCAAATCATCCTTGGACTGGATTCCATGATTATAATTTCCGGTCACGGTCAGACTTCCTGTTCCATTTATGAATAAATCATCTTTACTGTAAATGGCTGCGTTTAAAGAAGTCTCTTCTCCCTCAAATACATAGTCTTTACCATCCGTCACCTCATTCTTCGTTCCCTCCGGCAGTGTAATCAGCGTATTATCCGCACTTTTTACATATATTGCAGAGGAATTCTGAGATGTAATACTTACATTGTCCAATACAAGCCACACATATCCTTCTTCAGAAGAATCCACAATAACCTGTCCGTCTGATACAGAACCGCTGATAATATATGTTTCTGCTTTTGTTATAGTTACCGTGTTCCCCTGCACAACCGCACCGGAATCACTGACCTGGATTCCGGAATCAGACAACTGAATCTTTGTTGCCGCCGTTTCATCATAAACCGTATTAAGCTGCTTGTCCTTATAACTTACATTAATATCGAATTTTGTGATATCAGCAGTATTTTCAGAATCCCCGCTTTCAGCCTGATTTCCTTCGTTACCGGCAACCGGTTCATTCGCAGCAGTTGTTGTATTTATTGATTTATCACTATCATTAATATTTCCATCTTTCTTTGAACTGCACGCTCCCATCATGGCAGCGGTTCCTACCAGTAACAGACACAGACCTGATATCATGCTTTTTCTAAATCTCATAGCCATCCGCCTTTCATTTTTATATACAAATAAAATAACACCATATTTTTATGTTTTTATGATAATTATGTTAAAATCAGGTGAAAAGCAAATTCAATTTCTTTTTTTGGCAGCAATGAATTTATCAATGATGTACTGGGTAATTCCGGATATTAAATATAATATAATTACCGTAAAATAGATTACAAACACAGGTTTATACATGAGTCCGTAAATCTGGCTGCGAAAATATTTCTGTGGATTTTCCGTGTCAAAATAGATGGAAACCGTATATCCTTCCCCGTCCGGTTTCAGATATTCATCCTTCACATCTATCATATAATCTTTTCCGTTATATTGAAAAACTGCTTTGACATGTTCCGATTCAACGGTGTCGGCATATGCTTCCGTCTTTTGGTATCTTCCCGAATTGATATGGCTTAATTTATTTAAGTCCGGATATACGGTAAACAGGGCAAGCCATAATAGGATACCCGTCCATACAGTTAAAAACCGTTTTAGTTTCTGAAACGGTGTTCGCTCGATCACATAGGCAGAAGCATCCTTTTTAAATCTGAAATTATATGCTTCTGCTGCCTCTTTTCCCTTTGTTTTATAAATATCGGCATATTCCTGCAACGCATCAATATGATCATAGACCTTCCGGATACTTATTTTTCTCCTTCGAATTCCTTTTTGATTTTCAATTTCGCCCGAAATGATAAAAGACTTTTTCCTGTTTTCCACTTCCATAATACCGGTTATTCTGGTCAGCCGTCCCATCCGGATCAGCTCATCAAAACCGATATCGCCCGCTCTCTCCAATGCCAGTTTAATATTCTGAATCATATAAAATAGCTGCATCCATTTCCCGCCGGCTGTATTCATGGGATTCAGCAGGTTTGTACAGTTTTTTATCTTATACCAGAAAACAGAAATGTGTAGCCGATACAGCGCTCCGTCTTCTCCTGCCACATAAACCGTCAACATTTCCCACAGCCATCGGATTTCCGCCCCAAGAAACAAAACAATCAGCAATATGGTTCCCGTCATAAATAATGCAGAATACATTGTATCGGACAGATGATATATAAAACATGAAAAAAGAGCCAGCAGAATGGAAATAAACGGGAACATAAACAGAAATATTCCTACATATGTTCCCGCACCCTTTATTCCATGCCTTTGCCGCTCTAAAGCCGAATATGTTATTATTTTTTTTGCCTTCATTTTTTATAACATTCTCCTTTAATCCAGCATATCAATGGATGGATAATATCTGAATATTGCTTTTGCAATAATAGCATCCTCTTTTATGACTCCCCATACCCTGGAGTCCGCTGATGCATTCCGGTTGTCCCCCATCATAAAATAGCACCCCTCTGGTACATCATAAGTTTTTGTCCCCGGCGAATTGGTCCATTCATTTTTTACATAATCCTCTTCCAGCCGCTCCCCGTTAATGTATACCGTATTATCCCGAATCTCCACGGTTTCCCCCGGCAGACCGATCACTCTCTTTATGTATATTTTGTCTTCTACCGGGGAATCAAACATAACGATATCTCCCCGTTTCGGATCACTGAATAAATAAGCCAGCCGGAACCCGATGAGTTTATCATTTTCATTAATTGTGCTTATCATAGAACCGGAAGGAACCCTGGCATTGACAATTACGAAGTTGCTCAGAATAAATGCAACGATAAAAGCTCCCACAATGATCCGGACCCAGCTAAACACTTCTTTCCAGAGATTATCTTTCCCGGTGTCTTTTTTTATGTTATTCCCATTCTGATTCTGTTCTTTTTCGTTTTCCTCACTCTGATATCTCTTTTCCTCTTCCGATACATCGGACTCATTGTCATACCCGTCCAATATTTCATCCAGATTATAATTCATTTTTGCACCTGCCTTATTTTTGATTATTTTTCTGTTATCATCCTGACTGCTTCTTCCAGATATGGATTTTCCACCTCATCAAACCTTCCTGCATCCGCAAGTTCCGCAAAACCGGAAACTACCGGAAGTTTTCCCAGCACCGGAATCTTTAATTCTTCAGCCACCTCATCAATTTTGCTTTCGCCAAAGATATTCAGCTTTCTGCCACAGTCCGGACATTCCAGGTAGCTGTAATTTTCTACCATTCCTATCACTGGTATATCCATTTTTACCGCCATGTTATATGCCTTTTTCACTATCAGTCTGACCAGATCCTGAGGTGATGTGACTACTATCACTCCGTCTACCGGTAACGACTGAAAGACCGTTAAAGGTACATCTCCCGTTCCCGGCGGCATATCCACCAGAAGATAATCCAGTTCACCCCAAAACACGTCAGACCAGAACTGCTTTACTACACCGGCGATTACTGGCCCCCGCCATATAACCGGTTCTTCTGTGTCCTCCAGCAGTAAATTAACTGACATGACTTTGATATTGCCGGCCGTAACTGAAGGAAATATTCCTTCCTCTGTTCCTTCTGCCACCTGTTCCAATCCGAACATCTTAGGAATGGAAGGTCCCGTGATATCAGAATCCAATATACCCACTTTATATCCCTTTTTTGTCAGTTCCACTGCCAGTGACGAAGTAATCATTGATTTTCCCACTCCGCCTTTACCGCTCATTACCGCAATGACTTTTCCTATTTTACTTGTTTTATTCGCCGGTGCCAGCATACTTTCCCTGCTCTGGGAACATCCGGCACAGCTTTCTCTGGTACACTCTGAATTATTACATTCTCTTTCTGACATTTTACCGCAAACCTCCATATATAAATACTATCGAATATTTTTTATTTTTCTTATTTTAATACTGAAGAAACTATAACACAGTTTCAGAAATCAGGCAAGATTATCATAATTTTTTCACATTTCCGGCAGTTTCTCCGCTTCCTGAATCCGGTCAGTCCTCTTCTATCACATGAATTTCCAAATAGTCAAAATCCACTTCTTCTATAAAATTATCCTGACGAAACCGGACTTTATCGTGCCTTTTAAAATCTTCCACATTTGCACTCAGCCAGATTGGTTTCCCCAAATCAAATTCCAGACAGATTTCATCGATGGCCTGAAAAATTTTCTGGGTTCTGGTAAGTCCCGCCGTATTATTTGATACTGTCATATCATTCAGCATATGATTGTTTTTAAATGTTTTTGCCCATAATCGGAACATAAGAAGCTCCTTTCTTCTAATAATTGATGTATGGTATGATTATCTCAAAGGAAGTATCTAAATATTATAGCATTAATTGGTAAATACACAAATACTATTTTTTTGTGGTTCATTTGCCTGCCAGCCGAACGCAGAGGCAGAAAGCTTCGGACCCGGTTTGACGACTCTCCAAAAGCTGGGAAGTTCTAAGTGTTCTGCGATAGATATTTGAAGGCGGACGCTACCGTCATCCATTCGGCGTCCATGCCTCACGGATGACTTTTCCTGACATCGTGTCAGGAAATAGCTGATTTTCCGGCAGAACACCAAGAACTTCCCAGCTTTTTCCGAAAGTCGTCAAACCGGGTCCGAAGCTTTCTGCCTCCGCTGTTTTTTGGAAAAATTTTTAAATCTTAAAATATAAAATTTAAACAACATTTTAATCCTCACCGGAAATTTCTGATATGTATTTATGTATTAGCTGAATATAAACATAATCCGTTGCCAGATTTTTTTATAAATTCAGCCAGAATCAGCAGATGGGGAAGCCTGTGCCCAAAGGCTTCCCCATCTGCGTCCGGCTAGCAGAATACCGAACAGAATACAATATAATATTTTTTAATTTCATCTTGTAGTTTCCAAAACCACATGATATAATATTCTAATCATATAATATAGATGGTATGGATTTCCAACCATACCCGTACTTTTGGAGGTTTTCTATGAGTTATCAGATTATCAGTGATGGTGCATGTGACTTACTGTCAGACTATACCACTGCACATAATATAAAAATTGTTCCTTTTTATGTTACATTTGATGGTGAAAACTATGTAAAAGAAGGGGAAGGTATTGACCACGACACCTTTTACCGTAAGATGATAGATGAACACGCCATACCGAAGTCTTCTCTGCCGTCCGTACAGGATTATATAGATGTCTTCATGCCTTATGTTGAACAAAACATTCCTATTATATGCATTTGTATTACTTCCAAATTCAGCGGCTCCTATAATAGCGCCTGCAATGCCAAAGAGTTAATTCTTGAAACCCATCCGGAGGCGGTCATTACGGTAATCGATTCTGCACTGAATACCGCCAGTGAAGGTTTATTTGTAAACGAAGCCGTTAAATTAAGGGATGCCGGGATTTCTTATGAAGATTCTGTTGCGGAATTGGAACAAATTAAAAAAACAGGACGTATCTACTTCACGGTCGGATCTTTAGAATATTTAATCAAAAACGGACGTATTGGAAAATTAGCCGTACTGGCAGGAGATAAACTCGGCATTCGTCCGACGATCATAATGAAAGACGGAGATATTTCCCTGGGTGGAATCAGCCGAAGCCGTAAAAAGTCCAAACTCAGTGTACTGTCAGCTCTGAAGTCTTATCTGAACGAACCGGGAATCAATAAAGAAGATTATAATTTCATAGTGTCCTGTGGATATGATTATGAAGAAGCCGCAGCATTTGAAAAAGAAGCAGAGGAATATCTGGGTATTCAATGCGATAAAACAATACCGGTCAGAATCGGCACCACCATCGGCTGTCATACCGGCCCTTATGCTTTGGGATTGGGAATTATTCAGAAAAACAAATTATGTAATTAATCTCTCTTTTACACAGATGCCGTTCTCATATCATTAAAACAGACACCGCTGAAAGGCAATTTCCATTCCTTTCAGCGGTGTCTGTTTATATCCATGAATTTATCTCACTTCATAAGTTTTTCCGCTTTCAACCTTTTCCCCCGGCTCCATTTCTCCATTGGACTGGTTGGTTCCATCCGTAAAGATTACCAAAGGTGCAATCCAATCTTCGGTAAAGGTATAACTGTATACCCCGTTTCCTTCTTCTTTCATGGCAACTCCCGGCCATTTTTCATTATACTTTACTTCCGAATAAGAAGTCTCATCATATACATAAGCACATATTTCGTTTTTCCAGTTATCCGGCTTTTTAAAATAAATTACCGTACCGGAGGAAGTTCCTTCTTTTTTGGAGAATTCATATGTCATGGTACTATGCAGACCGTCGGAACTCTCACCCTTTAACGTAATACGAATCACGGTTCCGGCTGCCACACCTTCTCCGATTGTGAGTTTATCTCCGTTTTTAAATTCCACTTCTTCTCCGCCATTAACAGAATACACTGCCTTTGCCGTATTCTCGGCAACCAGTGTGACTTCCAGTGTGTCCGTATGAAATACTTGACTGTCATCATCAGAAACCTTAACAAGAGGGCTCTTGCCGATTTCTATATAACCATCATTATATAAAACCACAACGGAATCCTTTGGCAGTGTGCCTGTAATTTTTCCACCGGATACAACAAATTCTGCCGTACCATCCACCCGGTTGATATAAGTTCCGTCTGCCAGTGTGGTCTCTCCGCCTATCTTAATTTCTTCTCCGGAATTAATAATGACAAGACCTCTGCTCCCCCGTTCAATATATAAAATTTCTGTATTTTCATTCAAATTATAAATATTCTCCGGCTCTCCTGCCATGGCATTTCGAAAACGGTTTACTGTCGCTACCGTTGAATCCTTATATAACATATCTCCTGCCATACCAATCCGGTTCATGGTTCCCCACATATTATCTTCGGAACTGTTATACGGCCTTGAGAAAAACAACGGTGTTCCGGCTCCCCGGGCAGCAATGATTGACCAGCCCCTTATAATATCCTGATTGCGAACCAATAAATATGTAGATTCATCTCCGGTATAATTATCATGGGACTCTACCCATGTAACCACATTGGTACTACCTCCGACTTTAAAATCCTTCAGTTTTTCCGCATCCATTTTACCGGACATGGCAGCATCACGGATAGCAGAACCATAAGAACTGGCAGTTGCCGCACCAATCGTATCAATATAATCGGCAATCCGCTCGCCGCCATCCTGCAGGACTTCACCATAATTAAAAATCGTATCTGCATGATTTATTTCCCTGATGACCCTGCTCCAGAAATTATTTTCCGAAACTCCGGTATCTTTCGGATCATCCGGCAGACCGATATGTTTTGCCGTATCATAACGAAAACCGTCTGCTCCGCAGGCAATACAGTCATTCAGATAAGAAATAAAATAATCCTGAAACTTTACATTCTCCGTATTCACATCCGGCAGACCGCCTACTCCCATTAATGTACATTGCTTCCGGTCTGTGTAATCAGAAATCGCATCCATTCCGCCGGAATGGTATAACGCCTCCTGTCCGCCTGCCGCTGTCAGCAAATCTTCGGAAACTCCGCTGATTTCCTTCGTAGTATGGTTTGGTGCCACATCCACGATTACTTTAATTCCGTAACTGTGGGCAACATCACACATTTTCTTAAATTCATCTCTGGTTCCCAATTGATAATTTCCAATCTTCCAGTCTGTGGGCTGGTAATGATAACTCCATTTACCCTCTCCAAACAACTCCATTCCGGCATTGCCGCCATCATAACAGGCATTGATCGGTGAAGTCTGAATCCCTGAAAATCCGGCTGCCGCAATATCTTCCATCGATTCGGTAATCGTGTTGAACGACCATGAAAAACAGTGCAGAATCGAACCGTCTGTAACCTGTGCCGCCAGTCCGAAATCAATGGTATTTGCTTTGCTTCCGGTTCCGGATGTCCCTGCTTCCCTGCTGTTTCCGCAAGCCGTTAATCCCATCAGTATCGAAATCGTAAGCGTACAGACCAATCCTGTTTTCAAAAGTTTATTTCCAGAAAATTTCATGCCGCTCCTCCTTAATAGTTCTTACGTAAAATCCTGTATGCCTTCTTTTCCAACAGTAAATCACCATGTTCCCTGATATAAGAAATCAGCGGTTCATTGTCCGAAATCTTTGAGGTGTATTCTGTTGCCAATACCAGCAGATGGCGGAAAACATTCATGGAAAGCCTATCCTTCTCAATTATCATGCAGAAACTTTGTCTGGACGGAACCCAGTATAAATCACTTTTAACTGTCTTATCCACGGCGGCTGCCTTACAATATTCCGATAATTCCGCCAAAGACTCCATAAAGATTACCATCCTCTGATATACGGTAATATCTTTATCCTTTTTCATTTCTTCCGGATGAAAATCCGGGGCCGTCTCTTCTTCATCGTAAATTTCTTCTTCTATTTCTTCGTCAAAATCCTCTTCCTCGACATCTTCTACTTCAAAATCAATTAATCCGCTGAGAAAATCCGACTGCTCCTGATTGGATCCGGCCAGTTCCGGCAGATTATCCTTAATATTTTTCATGATATCTTCATAATCCCCGTTCACTGCTTCCGAAAACGTAATGGCTATCGTACTCTGGCTCAACGGCATGATCTGCATGGACAGCATACCGTCTTTCGGCTCATAACCTACCTCTTCTTCTGCTTTTTCCACAACCACGTGAAGAAAATCATGTATCTTCCCTTTATTCTTGAAAAAATCCTCCAGCGCAATGCCATATTCCTGCATATCTTCCTTGGAAACAATACATCTGACTGTCGTATCATCTATTCTGCGAAATTTCATATATACCACCTACCTTCCTGAAATTTCTTTCCCTTCTCAATTATTCTTACTTTTCTAATTTTATTTTACCATACATCGGCACAAATATAAAACGATTTCTCGTATTATTTAATATTTGAATTAAGATTTTTCCAAATTCTTCTTTGCAGCCGAAAGCATCAGTTTAATCCTGTTCAACTGATTAACTTCACTGGCGCCCGGGTCGTAATCAACAGCCACAATATTGGCTTCCTTAAATTCCTCCCGCAGTACCTTGATAACACCTTTGCCCACCACATGATTCGGCAGACAGGCAAATGGCTGGGCACACACGATATTCGGTACTCCTTCCCGGATCAGTTCCACCATTTCCGCCGTCAGGAACCATCCTTCCCCGTTCTGATTGCCAATGGATACAAACGGTTCCGCATATGAAGCCAGTTCCTCAATATCCGGCATCGGTTCAAATCGCCTGCTCTCTTTTAATGCCCGTCGCAGTGGTTTTCTATAGTGTTCAATGACAAAATCTGCAGCATTGAATCCAAGAGCCCGCAGTTTTCCTTTTCCGAAATATTCTGCTTCATAATTGGTGCTCCAGAAACAATATAAGAAGAAGTCCAGTAAATCCGGACACACCGCTTCAGCTCCTTCCTCTTCCAGAAGTTCCACCAGATGATTGTTGGCAACCGGAAGAAACTTCACCAGAATTTCCCCTACGATTCCCACTCTTGGCTTTTTGATATCCAGTAATTCCAGTTGGTCAAACTCCCTTACGATTTCTTTTAAATTCTTTTTAAAAACGGATTTGCTTCCTTTTACCACATCCTGTTTACATTTTTCTGCCCATTTCCGGTGAAGCCGGTCGGCAGCACCCTTTTCTTTCTCATACGGACGGGTGCGATACAGCACACGCATGAATAAATCACCATAAACCAATGCCTGCAGCGCCCGGTTTACCATTTTATAGCTGAAAGAAAACCCGGGATTCGTCTCTACGCCCGGACTCAGGGAAATTACCGGAATCTGTGGCATACCGGCCTTTTCCAGTGCCCGCCGGATAAATCCGATGTAATTGGTGGCCCGGCAGCCGCCTCCGGTCTGGGTAATGATAACTGCCGTCTTATTCACATCATAATTTCCGGATAACAATGCTTCCATAATCTGTCCCACCACCAACAGGGAGGGATAACAGGCATCATTATTTACATATTTCAATCCGTAATCCACACAGGATTTACTGCTTGGCAGAAGTTCCAGCTTATATCCGCAGGAAGCCAGGGCAGGCAGCAGAATCTCAAAATGAATCGGAGACATTTCCGGACAGAGAATGGTATATTCCTTCCGCATCTCTTTAGTAAATAATGCACGATGATGGGAGGCATCCGCCGGATGACAGGTTATGTTCTTTAAAGACCGCTCCCTGACCGCACTAAGCAGGGAACGAATTCGGATTCGTGCCGCCCCCAGATTGTTCACTTCATCAATCTTAAGTACCGTATATATTTTATTGGATTTCTGTAATATATCGCTGACCTGGTCGGTGGTCACCGCATCCAGCCCGCATCCAAAGGAATTTAACTGTATCAGTTCCAGACGGTCACTGGTTCTCACATAAGAAGCAGCCCCATACAGTCTGGAATGATAGGTCCATTGATCCGCCGCTATGGTAGGACGGTCCACCGTTCCCAGATGTGCGATACTGTCTTCGGTCAGAACTGCCACTCCATAGGAATTGATCAGTTCCGGAATACCATGGTTAATCTCCGGATCCAGATGATACGGCCGGCCGGCAAGGACGATACCGATTCTGTCCTGTTCTTCCAGATAACGCAGTACCCGTTCTCCTTCCTGTCTGGTCTGCTCCTGAACCTGTTCCATTGCCTTCATTCCAAAGGAAACTGCTTCTCTTATCTCCCGATGCGGTATGCCGTTCTCCGTTTCAAAGTAATCCTCCAGCCGTTCCGCAATGATCGCTTCATTTTCAAAGGACATAAAAGGATTCTGAAACTTTACGCTTCCATTTCGGATGTCTTCTATATTATTACGGATATTTTCACCGTAAGACGCCACGATAGGACAATTATAATGATTGCTGGCACCCGGAAGCTCTTTTCTTTCATATACAATACACGGATAAAAAATATAATCGATTCCCTGTTTGATCAGCCAGGTCACATGACCATGGGCAAGCTTTGCCGGATAACATTCGGATTCACTTGGTATGGACTCGATTCCCAGCTCATAAATATTTCTGTCCGAGCGTGGGGATAACACCACCTGATATCCCAGTTTTGTAAAAAAAGCTGCCCAGAACGGATAGTTTTCATACATATTCAGCACTCTCGGAATTCCTACTTTTCCTCTCGGCGCATGGTCTCCGGTCAGTGTTTCCATATGAAACAGCAATTTTTCCTTAAACTCAAACATATTCGGTACGTTATCTTTATTCTTTTCTTTCCCCAAACCTCTTTCACATCGGTTTCCGGATATAAACTGACGTCCCCCGGTAAATTTATTAATGGTCAGCATACAGTGATTAGTGCAGCCCTTACACCGGGTCATGACTGTATCATATTTCAGGGTATCGATTCTCTCAAAGGGCAGCATAGACGTCTCACTGCCGTCATAATGCTCTCTGGCTATCAGCGCCGCACCGAATGCACCCATGATTCCTGCTATATCCGGTCTTACCGCTTCACAGCCTGAGATTTTTTCAAAGCTTCTCAGCACTGCATTATTATAAAACGTTCCTCCCTGAACTACGATTCTCTTTCCCAAATCTGCCGGGTCCGTTACCTTGATGACTTTCAGCAGAGCATTTTTTATTACGGAATATGCAAGTCCCGCCGAAATGTCTTCTACGGTAGCACCTTCCTTCTGAGCCTGCTTCACCTTGGAATTCATAAACACCGTACATCTGGATCCTAAATCCACGGGATTCCGGGCAAACAAAGCAATCTGCGCAAAATCTGCCACTTCATAATTCAGAGACTTTGCAAAGGTTTCGATAAAAGAGCCGCAGCCGGAAGAACAGGCTTCATTTAACTGGACTTTATCCACGGTACCGTTTTTAATCTTAATACATTTCATATCCTGACCACCGATATCCAGAATACAATCCACTTCCGGGTCAAAAAAGGCAGCCGCCTTGTAGTGGGCAACAGTCTCTACTTCTCCTTCGTCCAGCATTAATGCCGCCTTGATCAATGCTTCTCCGTATCCGGTAGAGCAGGAACGGACAATTCTGGCGCTGTCCGGCAACAGCCGGTATATCTCCCGAACGGCCCGAATGGTGGTCTTTAACGGACTGCCGTTATTACTGCTGTAAAACGAATACAGCAGAGTTCCGTCTTCTCCTACGACTGCCGCCTTGGTCGTCGTAGAACCCGCGTCGATTCCCAGAAAGCAGTCCCCCTCATAATCCTCCAGTTTTCCTTTCGCTACTTTATGTACATCATGGTTCCTTATAAATTCTTCGTAAGCACTTTCATCCGCAAACAGCGGCTCCATTCTTGTAACCTCAAATTCCATGTGTATATCGGATTTCAGTTTTTGATTTAGTTCCCCAATGGTTGTTACCTTATCATACTCCGTATTCATGGCAGCTCCCACTGCCGCAAACAGATGGGAGTGTTCCGGTGCAATGATCTGTTCTCCTTCCAGCTGCAACGTCCGGATAAATGCCTGTTTCAATTCCGTAAGAAAATGCAACGGTCCTCCTAAAAATGCCACGTTACCCCGAATCGGCTTTCCGCAGGCAAGACCGCTGATGGTCTGGTTAACAACTGCCTGAAAAATAGAGGCCGCCAGATCTTCTTTTGTAGCGCCTTCATTGATCAACGGCTGAATATCCGATTTGGCAAACACACCACATCTGGCTGCGATCGGATAAACCGCTTTATAGGATTTGGCATATTCGTTTAATCCTGCCGCATCCGTAGTCAGCAGTGATGCCATCTGATCAATAAAGGAGCCGGTGCCTCCTGCACAGATTCCGTTCATTCTCTGATCCAGTCCTCCGGTAAAATAAATGATCTTTGCATCCTCTCCCCCCAGCTCAATAGCTACATCCGTATGAGGCGCATAAGATTTCAGCGAAGCCGCAACGGCAACTACTTCCTGTACAAAAGGGATATCCAGGTGTTTTGATATAGTCAGACCGCCGGAACCGGTAATCATTGGCGCCAGACTTACGTCTCCCAGTTTTTCATATGCCCGTTCAACTAACATTCCCAATGTTTCTATAATATTCGCATAATGTCTTTCATATGCGGAAAATAACATATTATTTTCTTCGTCAAGAATTACTACCTTCACAGTGGTAGAACCGATATCTATTCCAAGTGTGTACATTCTTATACCCATGCATAGCACAGGCCCGCCTGCGCTGCATAATCCTTTTCCAAAAATTCTTTTATCGTTCCGCTCATACCCTGTGCCGCTAATAGTTGAAAAGCTTCTATCAACAGAGATAGAAGCTGTATCATTCTATTACGGCCTGGCTGATTGTAACTGTCTGCCATGTTTCTATTTTAAAAATCCGTTAACGATTTCCTGTTCCGCTTCCTCTTCGGTCAGTCCCAGTGTCATCAGTTTTATAATCTGCTCTCCCGCAATTTTACCGATGGCCGCTTCGTGAATAAGCTGCGCCTCCAGATCGTTTGCGGTAATCTCCGGAACCGCACTGATCTTTGCATTATCCATGATAATGGCATCACATTCCGTATGTCCGGCGCATTTGTTATTTCCGTTTATTTTTGAAATAAACAACTGCCTGGAGTCATCTTTGGCAACCGCTCTGGAAATCACGTTGGCACTGGAATTCTCCCCGTCCAGATTTACTTCAAAACTGGATTTGGCATACTGTGTCCCATGTGTCATCAGCGCCTCTTTAATCACCAGCTTGGCATCCTTTCCCAACTGTGCGGTGGTAATCCGGTCCGTGGAATCAATGCCTTTAATCTGTACGGTTTCCATTTCCATGTAACCGCCTTCATCAATCGTGACAATCGTAGTGGGATTCATAATGTTTTCGCCGGTGCCGTCACCTTTTCCATAATGCTTTTCCACATATCTCACTTTTGCATTTTTTCCCACATGAAAGGTATGAATACCGTCATGTTCCGATTTTTTTTCTCCGCTGTTATGTATTCCGCATCCGGCTATTATGGTGACATCCGAATCTTCTCCTATAAAGAAATCATTATATACTAAATCAGTCAGTCCGGTTTCACTGATAACTACCGGAATATGCACACTTTCGTTTTTCGTTCCCGGTTTTATGATGATATCAATTCCGTCTTTATCCTCTTTGGTCACAATATCTATATTGGCAGTGGTGCTTCTTGCCGCACCTGCTCCGTTTGCCCTTATATTATAAGCTCCCTTTGGAACCTCATGGAGACCTGCTATCTCTTCCAGAAGGCTTAACTGTATCTTGTCTATTTTCTTAAATTCCATATTACCATTTCCTTCCTTATGTTAATCCTGATAGAATTTACATCCGCCCGTTCCGTTCAGCAGTTCCGGTAAAATTTCATCTTTTTTACCCTGTGCTTTCAGCTCTCCGTTTGCCAGCACCACAATCTCGTCCGCAATGTTCAGTATTCTTTCCTGATGGGAAATAATGATAATGGAAGTTTCATGTTCCTTATGCATTTTTTCAAATACCTGTATAAGATTCTTAAAACTCCATAAATCTATACCCGCTTCCGGCTCATCAAATACGCTTAACTTTGTGCCTCTTGCAATAATAGTGGCAATCTCGATTCGCTTTAACTCCCCGCCGGACAAACTGCCGTCCACATCACGGTTAATATAATCTCTTGCACACAATCCCACCTCGGATAAATATTCACAGGCGCCTTTCACGGAAATCGCATCTCCTGCTGCCAGCTTTATTAAATCTTTCACCTTGATTCCTTTAAATCGTACCGGCTGCTGGAATGCAAAGCTGATTCCCATCTTCGCCCGTTCTGTAATACTCAAATCCGTGATATCCGTTCCGTCAAAGAATATATGTCCCGATGTAGGTCTGTAAATCCCGGCAATCAGTTTCGCCAGCGTGGATTTACCTCCGCCGTTTGGCCCGGTTATGGCTAAAAACTTTTTGTCGTCTATGTTAAGATTTATGTTTTTTAAAATACCCTTATCATTTGTCCCCTCTGAAACCTCAAATGATACATTCTTTAGTTCTAACATCTTTACCTCCATAGTCTTTCTGATATATTGAAACAAAATATTGAATTCTATATATGGTTCTTTTAAAGCTTTATCCGATATTGTACCACAAATCCCGTGAAATGTTCAATACTAATATTGCCATTTGCGGAAAATACTGTTTTATTCTTCTAAATTCTTTTTCTCATTTTTCTGCTGTCGCAGCCGGTTCGTCATAATCCCTCCGATTCTGCCTGATTCTTTTGCGGATAAGCCTTTCCATCCCTTTTCCCTGACTTTATCCAACAAGCCCAGCTCCTCCGCTATTTCATATTTTAATTTATCCTTTTCGGATAATGCATTAAAATCTGTCATATATTCCACTCCCCTTTTATCTTTATATTATGTATCATATCCCTGTAAATTGCTTTTATGCAAAAAAGTTTGCCATAAAAAAGTCATGGGCAGATATTCACCTACTCCATGACTTTTACCTGTTCTTTAGTTATAAAATACCTGATTTCCGATAATCGTGTAATTATTATATCTGGAATAATTAGCTACATACAAGGCACAAAAATTTGCATAATTCGGTACATTGTTCACACCGGAAATTGCTTCTTCTGCCGCACGCACCGATTCGCTGTTCGGTCCCTGTGAAAGTACGGTTGCCAGTCTTCCGCTGGCTGCTACCGAAAACTGTCCTCTGGCATAGATGACATCCGACATTGTACTTCCGTATGCGCCGCCGGATAACCGGTTTAATACCACATTGGCAACTGCAAGCTTTCCTTCATACGGTTCATATCCCGCTTCTGCCATGACCAGACATGCCAGCAGATATACATCGGATTCCGAAATATTGTAAGCGGAAGTCTTTACGGTTTCAACATACTGGCTCTCTCTGGCCGCACGTTCCATAGCCTCATTTGCTTCCTGCTCTTTTCTTAACCGCTCTTCCTCTTCTGCTCTCTTTGCTTCCTCTGCAAGACGAATCTGTTCCTGTTCCTCTTCAATAGAAATTGCCTTCTTGATCACCAGTTCCACATTTACATAATCCAGGGAAAGGAATGCGATTTCTCCGTCATAATAAATCCCGATAAATTCTCCGTCATATCCGATTCCGTCAAATACTTCTCCCTCGGAAGCCAGCTCCCAGATTCCTGATTCCGTACTTGGCGTCTTCCGGATTCTTAAGCTGTCGGTCAGAACCGTTACCTTTAATTTTCCAACTTCATTGGCTTTGGCTTCTGCCTCGGCTCCAAATACTATATATTGATTTGCCACATATCCTTCAACAGAACCGGAACTGATCTTCGTCCATTCCGCTCCCCGTTCCAGAACATCACCGCCGGAACCCGGATAAAGTTTTCCCACAACCTGGGAATCCTGACTGGCTTCTGCACGGATGTTGAGATACTCCGTAACATTTACCATAAACTTATTTGCATATGGTGACGGCTCTTCCGTCTCAGGTTCCGTAACCGCTTCCGTTGCGGCTTCGCTTGACTGCGGCTCCGTTTCTTTTACATCTTCGGTTTCTGCAGCGGATTCTCCATTACCGCTTTGCGTTTCACCCGGATTTTTAAACCGTAGAAGAATCTGTTCTGCTGCCGCCACATCGGCACTGATATTATTATCTGCTTCATTAATAGTTCCATTCATACTCATAACGTTGTCAGTATCATTCGTTGTGGTCACAGCACCGGATACTCCTACAATGATCAGAGCGATTAATGCCATAATACATGTACCGGCCAGTATCGCTATACCTTTCCCATTTAACTTCATGAAAACCTCCTACAAATAATTACGATTATTATTCGCAATTGTTACGTTTTTGTTAAATTTTATTACGGAAGTATTTTAACAGAGAGGACTGTATTTGTCAACCCCCCCGGATTTTAAAAGTTATGACCATAATTTAACCAATCACCAAATTTCTCTCTTCTAATAACTAATTTTTTAGCTATTTTGTATAAAAATGACCTGTTTCGATAAAAATATATGGTATTTGTTAAAGAAAAATCAGGAAATAGTTGCAAAAATTCTGATAAAGGTTTATTATCTAGCTAGGAGTTATCCTAAACAAGGAGGAATATGTATTATGAAATCAAGTTTAAGTACAAGTGCAGCAGATACCAAGACCGCTGCCAACGTTACTGCAAACGAAACAGTTGAGGCAAAAAAAGAAGAAGTAAAAGCTGTTAAAACAGAAACCGAAAAGAAACCGGCTGCCAAAAAGACTGCAACTGCCAAAAAGGCAGCTACCAAAAAGACATCAGAGACGAATACTACAACAACTGCAAAGAAAACTGCAAAAAAAGCTGTTGAAGTTACTCCTAGTTACATACTTCAATTTAGCGGAAAGGAAATCGCCACCGATGATATTCTTGCCAATGTGAAAACAGCATGGGTAGAGAAATTCCAGGGCAAACTTGATGAAATAAACTCAATTGAGATTTATGTTAAGCCTGAAGAACACAGAGCTTACTTTGTTGTAAACGGATTATCAAATGGAGATTATTTTGTGGAATTATAATTAAATTTCCTGCAGAAAAAGGATATCAGCAGATTATTGCTGATATCCTTTTTATATTTAACCTTTTTAATATCCGAAACCATGGCTTACGTTTCAATCCAGCGGCAGATTCTGCGGTTCTGCCGATAAGATTCATACATCAGTACCGTTGCCGCACTTGCTGCATTTAAGGATTCCACCTGTCCACACATGGGTATCCGGATCAGCCGGTCAGCCAGTGCCGTCATTGCCCCGCTTAAACCGCTGCCCTCATTTCCGATCAGAAAAGCAGAAGGTTTCGTATAGTCACCTTCATCATAATCGGATTTTCCTTTCAGATGCGCCGCATAAACGGTTATATCCCGCTCTTTCATTTTCCGTACGGCATCTTCCAAATCTTCCACATATACATAAGGTACCCGAAAAACAGAACCCATGGTGGAACGGACAACTTTGGGATTATAGATATCCGCCGTATTCCGGCTCATGATTACCGCCGAGACACCGGCCCCCTCGGAAGTCCGGATAATCGTGCCCAGATTCCCGGGGTCCTGAATGTTTTCAAGTACCATATAACAATGACTCTGTGCAGAATGTCCACAATCCAGTATTTGATCAAAACTCCGGTTATTCTGCCGTACAACCGCCAGTATTCCCTGTGGAGTTACCGTATCCGAAATTGCCTGAAATACCCGGTCGGATACCACTTCACAGCTTCCCGGTTCCATTATGTTTACTTCGTCCTTCCCGTTCATTTCCAAAAAAAACGATTCCGATATATAAGTTTTAACCAGAGAGTCCTGCGGTATTTCCGTAAACATCCGTATACCTTCCACGATAAAACATCCCTGTTCCCGCCTTGCTTTTGCTTTATTTTTCAATGCCAGAATATTTTTTATCTGTGAATTATTTATGGAACTGATCATAGAGGCTTATCTTGCGAGATTCTTGCTCACATTGAACTGATATTCCGAAATATCCTTCTGCATGGCAAGCGCTTCATCAATTTCATAGTCCACATAATCACCATGGGCATATGCAACTACCCGGTTACTCTTTCCTTCACATAACAGATCAACCGCATATGCACCCATCAGAGAAGCATATACCCTGTCTTTACAAGTCGGGCTTCCGCCGCGCTGCATATGTCCGAGAATCGTAGCTCTGGTCTCCATACCTGTTTCCGCTTCAATCTTCTCCGCCAGTTTCTGGGAATCACCGATACCTTCCGCATTGATTACAATATGATGCTTTTTACCCTTCTTTTTGGTGTCTTTAATATGTTCGATCAGCTTTGACTCATCACCGTCATAGCGCTCCGGCAACAGAATGTCTTCCGCACCATTGGCAATGCCACACCACAATGCGATATATCCGGCTCTGCGGCCCATAACTTCAATTACGCTGCATCTCTCATGAGATGTAGACGTATCACGGATTTTGTCAATGGCTTCCATGGCAGTGTTTACCGCAGTATCAAATCCAATGGTATAATCCGTACATGCAATATCAAGGTCAATGGTTCCCGGCACGCCTATGGTATTGATTCCCAGATGGGAAAGCTTCTGTGCTCCCTGAAAGGAACCGTCTCCGCCGATTACGACAAGTCCGTCGATTCCGTATTTTCTGCATATTTCGGCGCCCTTCTGCTGTCCTTCTGCTGTACGGAACTCTTCGCATCTGGCCGTATAGAGAATGGTTCCGCCTTTCTGAATGATATCAGATACGCTTCTGGCGTCCATGTCGATGATCTCTTCATTAAGAAGTCCTGCGTATCCTCTCATGATCCCCTTTACCCTGAGGCCCTTTGATAATGCTGTTCTGACAACTGCACGAATGGCAGCGTTCATTCCCGGAGCATCACCTCCGCTTGTAAGTACACCGATTGTCTTAATTTCATTTGACATGATAATTCCTCCATTAATCTTTCTCATATATTCTTTTTCTCAATCATACACATAAATCAGGAAGTCTTTTTAATATAAAAACATTGATTCCTATTGTAATTCATTTTTCAATTGTTTTCAATATTTTTTTCAACAACTTTTACATTATTCTCTCCAAATTCCAGCCCGATTCTTTTTACCAGTGCTTTATCCGCATGGATGCGCCAGCGTTCCGGCAGTATCTTCTTCGCCTTCTCTGTTTTACAGTAAATGATCACGGTATCATTGCCGTCGGATTCCTCCAGCAGGGAAAATAATTCTTTTTCTTTATCCAGATATGCTTCCTTATCCTGAAACTGTATCCATAATTCCCTGGGAACCTTTGAAAATTCAATGATCCTGTCACAGATTACTTTCCCTTGTTCATCATCCCCCAGAGATACCTTTCCTTTAATAAAAACTTTTGCATCGTTCTGAATCATATAGCGCTGCCGCTCAAATATATTCGGAAATACAATTACTTCAATGGTCCCCACCAAATCTTCCAGCGTGAGAAATGCCATGGTCTTTCCGGTCTTAGTGGGTTTTATTGTTATATTGGTTATCATTCCTCCTATGATTACCGGTTCATTATCCGCAACAGTGGTCTTTCCCTCTTCATCCGGTACAAAATCCCTGGTCTGTGCAGTAATATTTTTACTCCATTTTTCCTCATATTCCTCCAGCGGATGACCCGATACATAAATACCCAATACTTCTTTTTCAAATGCCAGCAGTTCCTCCCTGCTGTATTCTTCCACATTCGGCAGACTGATTTCGTATGCGGATTTTTCTTCTTCCGGAACCAGATCAAATAAAGACATCTGACCGGTGATTGACTTCTTTTTATCCTCATTGACCTGATCCAGCACTGAATTATATACCTGCATCAGCTGTCTGCGGTTTCCTTCCAGACTGTCAAACGCCCCCGCTTTAATAAAACTTTCAACGGTCCGTTTGTTCACTTCTCTGCCAGATAACCGGGTGGCAAAATCCGTCAGATTTTTAAATTTTCCGTTGGCCTCCCGTTCCCGGACCACAATATCAATTACCGTATGCCCCACACTTTTTAAAGCACTTAATCCATACCGGATGGCATTTTCCGAAACGGAAAATCCGCTTTCTCCTTCATTGATATCCGGCGGTAAGATTCGGATTCCAAGGTTTCTCGAAGCCATGATATATTCCGATACCTTTGCGGTATTATCAATAACAGAAGTCATAAGGGCAGCCATAAATTCCACCGGATAGTAATATTTCAGATATGCGGTCTGATAGGACACTACCGCATAGGCTGCCGCATGGGATTTGTTAAACGCATATTTCGCAAAATCCATCATATCATTGTATATCTTAACCGCAATTTCCTCGCTGATACCGTTTGCGATACAGCCCTTTACTCCCTCTTCCTCATTACCGTATACAAAGTTATGCTGCTCTTTTTCCATTACACTGGCCTTTTTCTTGGACATGGCCCTTCGGACCAGGTCGCTTCTGCCCAGCGTATATCCTGCCAGTTCCCGCACGATCTGCATAACCTGTTCCTGATAAACGATACAGCCATAAGTAGGTTTCAGGATTTTCTCAAGCTGGGGACAATCATATGTAATGCTTTCAGAATTATTCTTACCCTCCAGATATTTCGGAATAAAATCCATGGGACCGGGACGGTAAAGGGATATTCCCGCAATGATATCTTCCAGGTTCCGGGGTTTTAATTCCTTCATAAACCCTTTCATTCCGCCGCTTTCAAGCTGGAATATACCATCGGTCTTTCCGGTTCCGATATAGTCCAGCACCGCCTTATCATTATAATCAATGTTATTCATGTCCAGTTTTATGCCTTTGGATTTTTCCGCAAACTTTACGGCATTCTGAATCACGGTCAGGGTTCGCAGTCCCAGAAAATCCATTTTTAACAGTCCCAGTTCCTCCAGTGTAGTCATAACAAACTGTGTCACTATGGTTCCGTCCGAAGCTCTGGACAGCGGTACATATTCATCCACCGACTTCTGACTGATCACTACGCCGGCGGCATGCATGGAGGTATGCCTTGGAAGCCCCTCCAGACGCTTTGCCATATCAATCAGATATTTTATTTCTTCATCGCCCTGATACAGATTTCGTAAATCAAAATTGCCATTCAGCGCCTTTTCAATGGTAATACCGATTTCATTCGGAATCATTTTGGCAACGGTATCCACCGTGGCATACGGCAAATCCAGAGCCCGTCCCACATCCCGGATACAGTTTCTGGGCGCCAGGGTTCCAAAGGTGACAATCTGCACCACCCGGTCCTTGCCGTATTTTTCCACCACATAATCAATCACTTCCTGACGCCTTTCATAACAGAAATCCACGTCAATATCCGGCATGGATACACGTTCCGGATTTAAAAAACGCTCAAACAGCAGATCATATTTCATCGGGTCAATATCCGTAATGCCCAGACAATAAGATACAATGCTGCCTGCCGCCGAGCCCCGGCCCGGCCCTACCATGATATGGTTCTGTTTTGCATAATTAATAAAATCCCATACGATCAGGAAATAGTCTACATATCCCATGGTTTGAATGGTCTCCAGCTCGTATTTCAGCCGTTCCTCCAAAGCCTGTTCCGCCGCCGGATATTTTTTATGTAATCCCTTATAACATAAATGATTCAGATATTCCCAGGAAGTGTATCCCTCCGGCACATCATATCTCGGAAGTTTTGTCACGCCAAATTCGATTTCCACATTGCATCGCTCTGCGATTTTATGGGTATTCTCCAAAGCTTCTAACGCATAAGGAAACAATGCTTTCATTTCTTCTTCCGATTTCAGATAATACTGACCGCCTTCATACCGCATCCGGTCTTCATCCTGCACCTTTTTCTGCGTCTGGATGCATAACAGGATATCATGGGCCTGTGCATCCTCTGCATTTATGTAATGAACGTCATTGGTTGCCACCAGCTCAATCCCCAATTCCTTACTCATCCGTAAAAGGCCGGAATTCACCGCTTTTTGTTCCGGTATTCCGTGGTCCTGTAATTCCAGAAAAAAATTTCCTTTTCCGAAAATCTCCTGATATTTTAATGCCGCCTTTTTTCCTTCCTCATAAAAGCCTCTTGAAAGATACCGCTGTACCTCCCCTGCCAGGCAGGCACTTAATGCTATGATTCCTTCCCCGTATTCTTTCAGCAGTTCATAATCCACACGGGGTTTATAGTAAAATCCTTCCACAAATGCCTTTGATACAATTTTCATCAGATTGGAATAACCGGTATTATTTTCAGCCAGTAATACCAGATGATAATATTTTTCTTCGTTATTCCCGGTTTCTTTATCAAACCGGGAACCGGGAGCCACATATACTTCGCAGCCGATGACAGGCTTCACTCCTGCTGCTTTTGCCGCCCTGTAGAAATCAATAACACCGTACATAACGCCATGGTCGGTGATTGCCAGACTATCCATGCCCAGTTCTTTTGCCCGCTCTGCGATTTCCTTAATTTTGCAGGAACCGTCCAGCAGACTGTATTCCGTATGCACGTGCAAATGTGTAAATGCCATATGTTAACCAGACCTTTCGTAATTTTATGGAACACTTTCCTATATGATAAAAAAGCGGTCACGTATGCGGTATAAAACAAACTGCCGCATACACAACCGTTTTAACGTTCTGATCTATTATTGGGCATCGTTGCTGCTCAAATATTTTTCTATGCTTTTGATAGCAGCTTCTTCATCTTCACCATCTGCAGATATGACTACTTTTTCACCTGCGCCCAGTCCTAATGTCATCATACCCATAATGCTCTTTGCATTCACTTTCTTACTTTCATACTCAACATAAATCTTACTTTCGAACTGACTTGCTACCTGAACAAATACAGCTACCGGTCTGGCTTCCAGTCCGGTCTTAATCTCAATTGTCATGTCTTTCGATATCATAATACTTTCCATGCCTTTCTTTTATCTGCTATTCCGAAACAGATATTTTATTATTTCCCCGAAGGTCAGTTGCAATTTCACTGATTTTCCGCAATCTGTGATTTACTCCTGATTTTCCTACGGCAGGTGAGAGCATCTCTCCCAGTTCTTTCAGAGATGCATCCGGATGTTCCAATCGCAGCCGGGCAATTTCTTCCAATCCCTCTGACAATTTTTCCAATCCTATGGTATCCCGGATATATTGGATATCCTCAATCTGTTTTACGGCAGCGGAAACTGTTTTCTTAAGATTCGCCGTCTCGCAGTTTACCTTGCGGTTTACGGTGTTGCGCATCTCTTTTAATATTCTAACATTTTCCAGATCCATTAACGCCACATGGGCTTCCATCACATTCAGAATGTCCACGATTCCGGAGCCCTCTTTTATATATACCACATAATGTCGCTTTCTTTCAACTATTTTCGCATCAATTTGAAAACTTAATATCATTTTCTGCAGCTGAACCGCTTTTTCATATGCGGCACATACAATTTCAAAGTGGTAAAACTTCTCCGGTGCGCTGATGGAACCTGAAGAAAGAAATGCTCCGCGTATAAAAGCACGCTTACAGCAGTCCTTCTGTACGATGAGATTATCTGTTAATGACAGATTTTCCTTAATCTCACCGCCGGCATCCATCAGTCTGCAGGACTGCAGTATCCGGACTGCATTCCGGTGATTCAGCACAGCCACGGTATACACACTGTTTTTTGCCTGCCTCTTGCTGCGGCGTATGGAAATTTCCGTATCTATATTATATGTTTTTTTCAATAATGTAAAGTACTTTCTCGCAACGGCAATATTTTCCGTGTGAATTTTTACCATATAGGTTTCATTCGCAGATATCTGAATCCGGCCGCACAGACTGATGATTGCAGCAATCTCTGCAATCTGGCAGTGTCTGGCAGCGGTACTCTGCCTGGACAGTTCATCCTTTACCTTACCTGAAAATGACATTTCTATACCTCCGCATATCCGCAGGCTTCCCTCTTATAAAGCTATATCCCGATGGGTTACCTTGATACCGATATCTTTGTCCTCTGACAATTTTTCATATATGGCATTGGCAACCGTCACGGAACGGTGTTTTCCGCCTGTACACCCGATACCGATCACAAGCTGGTTTTTGCCTTCCGCAATATAGTTTGGTATCAGGAATTCTATCATATCTTCCAGTTTTTTTAAAAATTCTTTGGAAACCCCGGAATTCATAACATATTCCTTTACGGCTTCATCATTTCCCGTCTGTACTTTTAATTCTTCTATATAATATGGATTCGGCATAAATCTGACATCAAAAATCAAATCGGCATCCGACGGAATTCCATATTTAAATCCAAAGGATAAAATTGTAACAAACAGATTATTAAATTTATAATTCCGTATAAAAATATTCTCAACTTCCAGTTTCAGTTCCCTGGTCAGCAGACGGCTGGTATCAATTATGTAATCCGCCCGGCTTCTTAAAAAATCCAGTTCCTTTCGTTCCAAAGCAATCCCTTCATCCACCCTGCCCTCCGGCGCCAACGGATGGGCTCTTCTGGTTTCCTTAAAACGCTTGATCAGTGTTTCGTCATTGGCATCCAGAAATAATATCTCATAAGAATATTTCAGCGCAGTCATCTGATCCAGAACTTCCTCCAGTTCCTGCAGCGCCTGACCGCTCCGTATATCCAGTCCCAATGCAACATCTCTGTTTTTATCCGATGAATTGTTAAAGGTCAGTTCCGCAAATTTAATGATCAGTTCAATGGGCAGATTATCCACACAGAAAAAATTATTATCCTCCAGCATTTTCAACGCCGAACTTTTTCCCGCACCTGACATACCGGTAATGATTACAAATCGCATAGCTGCCTCCAAATCCTGTTTCCTATAATTTTTACCTCAGGTTCCAATATTACTCCGAATCTCTCATATACAATTTTTCTGACATCTTCCATAAGTGTCAGAATATCCTCTGCAGTAGCGCCGGATTTATTGATTACAAATCCGCAGTGTTTTTCCGAAACACAGGCTCCTCCCACACTGTATCCTGCCAGTCCGGCATCCATGATCAGTTTTCCCGCAAAATGTCCCTCCGGACGTTTAAACGTACTTCCCGCACTGGGAAATTCCAACGGCTGTTTTTCCTTTCTTGCCGTCATATATTCATTCATTTTTTCGCTGATTTCCTCTGCTTTGCCGGAATTCAGCCCTAATTTTACGGATAACACCACATATTCACCGGACTGGAGCACACTGGTTCTGTATCCGAATTCCATATCCGCTTTTTTCAGGACAACAATATTTCCTGACCGGTCCGCCGCCTCGGCTTCGATAAAAATATCTTTTATTTCCCCACCGTAAGCTCCCGCATTCATGGCAGCGGCTCCGCCTATACTTCCCGGAATTCCGGCTGCAAATTCCATACCGGACAAGGAATGGCGGGCCGCCAGTAAGGCTGCTTTTGCCACCATGGCCCCGCTTTCCGCATAAATAACCTGACCGTCCACAGACACCCGGTCCAATCCGCTGCCTATTTTTATTATCGTACCGTCATATCCGCTGTCCGACACCAACAGATTACTGCCGTTTCCCATAATATAGTAAGGCATTTGATGTTCCGAATGAAGCCGGATGAGAGCAATTACCGTTTCCTTATCCTCCGGCTGCACAAAATATTTTGCCCTGCCGCCAGCCCGGAACGAAGTATGCCTGATCATATCCTCTTCCCGGCTTACGCATTGATTTCCTGCTATAGATACCAGTTCCTTATACCATGAATCCATGCATATACCTTCCTTTAATCCAATATCAATGCTGCCGCACCATACATTCCGGCATCATTTCCCAGTGTGGCAAGTGCAAATTTAGCATTTTTACATGCATGGAATGCACCTGCCATAAAGTTTTCTTCTATCTTATCCAACAGGAACTTTCCTGCTTTGCTGACGCCGCCGCCGATGACGATTACCTGTGGATTAATGACTGCCGCAATGGACGCCGCCGCAGTGCCCAGATAATATGCCAGCTTATCCACCACTTCCATGGAAAGCTTATCGCCTTCTTTTGCCGCATCAAAAATATCCTTACATGAAAACGGTATGATATCCCGCAGTACGGAAGGCTCCGAAGATTTCTCCAGAAGTTTTTTCGCCTCTCTTACGATTCCCGTGGCAGAAGCTACCGTTTCGAGACAGCCATACTTTCCGCAGCCGCACTGACTGGCTTCTTCTCCCGTCACCGTCGGTATATGGCCGATTTCTCCGGCGGCTCCGTTGGAACCCGTAATGATCTCATTGCCTATAATAACGCCGCCGCCTACACCAGTTCCAAGTGTGATCAGTATCAGGTCTTCAAACCCCTGTCCGCCCCCCTGCCAGTTTTCACCGAGAGCTGCCACATTTGCATCATTTCCTGCCTTCACCAAAACACCGCCCAGCATCTGGGACAGCTTTTCTTCTATCTTAATGATTCCCCAGCCCAGATTTACACAGTTTAACACCGTTCCGTCTTTGGTAACCGGACCGGGTATGCCAATTCCTACTCCGATTAAATCATTGCGTGTCAGATTCTGTGCTTCCAGTCTGGCTTCAATGACAGAGCAGATATCCGGAAGGATATGACTTCCGTTATCTTCTTTTCTGGTGGGAATCTCTGTGCTGTCCAGTAATTTCCCTTCGTCCGAAAACAATCCAATCTTTACTGTCGTGCCTCCCACATCAATACCAAAACACACTTTTTCCATATCTTTGTCTCCTTCTCTTTGTTATTTATCTTTTCATTATGTCTATACTGACTGCATTTTATTACTCATGTTTTCCCAGATTTGCCTGAACTCTTCTGTATAATTCCTGTGCGGCATTATATCCCATCTTCTTCTGACGATGATTAACGGCTGCTGATTCCACAATAATTGCCAGATTCCGTCCCGGACGGATCGGAATGGAATGGCAGACCACTTTATTGCCGAGAAACTCCGTATACTGCTCTTCCAGTCCCAATCTGTCATATTCTCTGTCCTTGTTCCAGTCCTCCAGTTTGATGACCATATCGATTCCCTGGGTTTCCTTTACGCTTTCCACACCAAATAAAGTCTTTACATCTATAATACCTATGCCGCGCAGTTCAATAAAATGTCTGGTAATATCCGGAGCCGTTCCGATCAGTGTCTCGTCACTGACTTTTCTGATTTCTACCACATCATCGGTTACCAGACGATGTCCCCGCTTGATCAGTTCCAGTGCGGCTTCACTTTTCCCTATGCCGCTTTCACCCATGATAAGCACGCCTTCACCATATACATCCACCAGCACCCCGTGTATGGATATGCATGGCGCCAGTTCCACATTCAGCCAGCGGATGATCTCTGCCATAAATGCCGATGTGGTGGTTCCGGTAACCAGAATTGGCACTTCATGTTTATTGGCCAGTTCCAGCAATATATCGTCGGGCTGCAGATCCCGGCAGAAAATAATACACGGTACTTTTTTTGAGAGAATTTCTCCATATATATACTTCTTCCGCTCCTCTTCCATGCCTTTCAGATAGGTATATTCCACGTATCCGATAACCTGCACCCGGTCCGTTGGAAAATGGTCAAAAAAACCGGTTAACTGTAAGGCAGGCCGATTAATATCCGTCTGTTCAACCTTAATGGACTCAACGTCGATTTCTGGTGTCAGGTTGACCAGCTCCATCTTTTCTATAATTTTTGACAAACTCACTGCTTGCATAGAATTTCTCCTTTACTGTTAAACTGTCCTTATTTTACCATATCAGTGAAAAAAATCATAGACCTTTTGTGCGGCACTTTCATTCATAGACGGGACTTTTTTCAGTTCTTCAACACCCGCCTCCCGGATTGCTTCAAAGGTTTTAAATTCTTTCATCAGGGCTTTTCTTCTTGCCGGACCGATGCCCTTGATATCATCCAGTACGGAATGAACCTGCGCCTTACTTCTTAAGCTCTTATGATAAGTAATGGCAAACCGGTGGGCTTCGTCCTGTATTCTGGTGATCAGCCGGAATCCCTCTCCGTGTCTGTCTATGGGTATCTCAATATTGTTATAATACAAGCCCCGGGTTCTGTGATGGTCATCTTTTACCATTCCGCATACCGGTATATTCAGATTTAATTCCGCCAGTACTTCCAAAGCAATATTTACCTGTCCCCGTCCGCCGTCCATCATGATCAAATCCGGAAATTTTGTAAATCTTCCATACTCCGACTCTTCCAGTTCCTTTAGTCCGTGGGTAAAACGCCTTGTCAGAACCTCCCGCATACTGGAATAATCATCCGCACCCTTTACCCATTTAATCTTAAACTTCCGGTAATCATTGCGCTTCGGCCTGCCGTCCTCATAGACGATCATGGAACCTACCGATTCAAATCCGCTGATATTTGATATATCAAATGCCTCAATCCGCTTTGTATAATCAATTCCGATCAAATCTGTTATCTCCCGGACGGCGCCTCTGGTTCTGCGCTCTTCACTGCGAAGTTTATCTTTATCCTGTTCCAGTACAATGGCCGCATTTCTCATTGCCAGTTCTACCAGTTTTTCCTTATCCCCTTTTTTTGGCCGCCGAATGGTCACTTTTCCGCCCCGCTTCTGGGTCAGCCACCGGCTGATGATTTCTTCGTCCTCAATTTCTTCCTGTACCAGCAGTTCTTTTGGCACAAACGGGGAACCTGCATAATACTGCTTAATAAAACTGGTCAGTACCTGTCTGCCGGTATCCTGGGGTGCCAGTGTAATATGAAAATGTTCCCGTCCCAGAACTTTTCCGCTGCGGATAAAAAATACCTGTACCACTGCATCGTTTCCTTCCATGGCATAGGCCAGTATATCCCGGTCCGTATCCTCGTCGGAAGTGATTTTCTGTTTGTTGGAAATTGCTTTGACACTATGAATCAAATCCCGGTATACGGCGGCTTCCTCAAACTCCATGGCTTCCGATGCCGCATACATCTTCTGTTCCAGCATTTCCAGAACCGAAGCATATTTTCCGTTGAGAAAGTCCACAATCTGACTGAAGTTTTTACGGTATTCCTCCGCAGAAATATATCCCATACAAGGGGCATCGCATTGCTTAATATGATAGTTCAGACATGGCCGGCCTTTTCCGATTTCTTTTGGAAGGGATTTGCCACAGCTTCGAATCCGGTATATTTTTCTCAATAAATCAACGGTATCCTTGACTGCGCCTGCACTGGTATAGGGTCCGAAATATTTGGCCTTATCCTTCTTCATGCTTCTGGTTATAAAAATACGCGGATATTCTTCATGCAGTGTCACCTTGATATAGGGATATGTTTTATCATCCTTCAGCATGGTATTATACTTCGGCCTGTGCTCCTTGATCAGATTACATTCCAGTATCAGGGCTTCCAGTTCCGAATCCGTGACGATATACTCAAACCGGCAGATTTTAGAAACCATCTGCTCAATTTTTGCCGTTTTATTCCTGCTGCTCTGGAAATACTGCCGCACCCGGTTTTTCAGACTGATGGCTTTTCCCACATAGATGATCTCGTCTTTTTCATCATGCATTAAATAAACTCCCGGCGAACCCGGGAGCTTTTTAAGTTCTTCTTCAATACAAAACATGATCTGAACTCCTCATTTTTCTGTTGAGTTGACGGATTCCACTGCTTCTTCCAGCTCCTCTGCCAAATCATTTTTTATTTCCACAAAATCGGGATTCAGTTTTTTGAATATTTCCATAAACTGTTTACCGGTAATGGTTTCTTCCTGACAAAGATATTCCGTGATCTTATCCAAAGATTCCCTGTTTGACTGCAGCAGTTCCTTTGCCCGGTCATAGCATTTCTTTAACAGTTCCCGTATCTCTTTATCCAGTTCGGCTGCGGTTTCCTGGGAGCAGTCTAAATGAGCGGAACCGTCCAGATATTCATTTTCTACTTTTGCCAGTGACATTAATCCGAATTTTTCCGACATGCCGAATCTTGCGATCATGTTTTTCGCAAGACCAGTGGCTTTCTCCATATCATTGGCAGCGCCGGAGGTCACGGATTCAAATACAATTTCTTCCGCGGCGCGTCCTCCCATAAGTCCTACGATACTTGCCAGCATCTCATCCTTGGTTTCCAGATATTTTTCTTCCTCCGGAACATGCATAACATATCCCAGGGCACCCATGGTTCTCGGAACAATGGTAATCTTCTGTACCGGAACCGATTTCTTTTCCAGCACCGCAACCAGTGCATGCCCCACCTCGTGATATGCCACGATTTTCTTTTCCTTCGGACTTAAAATCCTTTCCTTCTTTTCTTTTCCTGCAAATACCACTTCCACGGATTCAAACAGGTCTGCCTGTGAGATTGCCCTTCGTCCGTTTTTGACCGCATTGATGGCGGCTTCATTAATGATATTTGCCAGATCGGAACCTACGGCGCCAGAGGTAGCCAGTGCTATCTTCTTTAAATCCACGGTTTCATCCATGGATACATTTCTGGAATGTACCTTTAAAATATTTACCCGGCCCTTCATATCCGGACGGTCTACGATGATCCTCCGGTCAAACCGTCCCGGTCTGAGCAAGGCTTTATCCAGTACATCCGGACGGTTGGTGGCAGCAAGGATCAATAATCCCTTGGAGGTATCAAATCCGTCCATCTCGGACAGGAGCTGATTTAAGGTCTGTTCCCGTTCGTCGTTGCCGCCGTATTTGGAATCCCTGCTCTTTCCGATGGCATCAATCTCATCAATGAAAATGATACACGGCGCCGACTGCTGCGCCTGTTTAAACAGGTCACGGACTCTGGAGGCACCTACGCCCACATACATTTCCACAAAATCGGAACCTGACAGAGAGAAAAACGGTACCTTTGCTTCTCCGGCTACGGCCTTTGCCAGCAGTGTCTTTCCGGTTCCCGGTGGTCCCACCAGCAGCGCGCCCTTCGGCAGTTTAGCTCCAATACTGGAATATTTTCCCGGATTGTGAAGGAAATCCACGATTTCTTTCAGGGATTCTTTTGCTTCTTCCTGTCCGGCTACATCCCGGAAGGTTACTCCCGTCTCTTTTTCCACATAGATTTTGGCATTGGATTTTCCGACACCGCCCATCATACCGCCGCCTTTTCCAATCCTGCGGAATACCATTGCCATTATAAAGTAGATAAATGCAAACGGCAAAATCCATTCCAGCAGAAAGGTTACGATACTGGACTGGGAATCGGTGACTTCTCCTTTATATTCGATTTTTGTTTTGTTTAACTTCGGTAATAATTCATCGTCATTTAACGCCGTGGTCCAGTAAGTGAATTTAAAATATCCCTCGTCCGAATCTTTCGGCGTGATAATGATTTTTGTGGTAGTGAATTTTATTTTTTCTATCTCATCTTTTTCTATCATCTCCAGAAATTCATTGTAAGTAATTTCCTTTGTCGTGGCATTTTCCAGCAGCGTTGACATTATTGTGGAACCAATCAGTGTAATTACCGCCGCAATAATGATTATAATCATCGTCTGCTTTTTCTTCGGAGATTTATTCTGCCGGTTTGGTCCGTCCGGACCTCCTCTTCTGTTCGGTCCCTCAGAACCGCCTCCTCCGTAATTATCACCATTGTTATAATTCTCAGCCATTTAGTTCTACCAAAACCGGAGAACTCCGGTTTCTCATCCTTTCATCTTATTTAATCTATACAATCTTTTTCTTATTATAAAAGTAGTTTTTGCAGAAATCAATATCATTATTGATTATTTATGTTTTTTTAAGTTTTCAAATTATTTGATAAGTAAAAATATTTTTGAAACATTTTCAATTTTTATATAGCTTTTATATTTTTTATGTTTTATAATTAACTCTGTATTTTTAATTCGGAAGTTTTTTGCGTTATTACATTTAGGAGGACAAAGTATGCCAGTAAAATACGTTTTTGTAACCGGCGGTGTCGTATCCGGTCTTGGAAAAGGTATTACCGCCGCTTCACTTGGTCGTCTGCTGAAAGCACGAGGTTATAAAGTGACCATGCAGAAATTCGACCCATATATTAATATTGACCCGGGAACCATGAATCCGGTTCAGCACGGAGAAGTCTTTGTAACCGATGACGGTGCGGAAACCGATCTGGACCTTGGTCACTATGAAAGATTTATTGACGAAAGTCTTACCAAGAATTCCAATGTCACTACGGGTAAAATATACTGGTCCGTACTGCAGAAAGAACGCCGCGGGGATTTTGGCGGAGGAACCGTTCAGGTCATTCCTCATATTACCAATGAAATCAAAAGCAGATTTCACCGCAATTATTCCACCACCGATACGGAAATAGCCATAATCGAGGTAGGAGGTACCGTAGGTGATATCGAAAGCCAGCCGTTTTTGGAGGCAATCCGCCAGTTCCAGCATGATGTAGGACATGAAAATGCCATTCTGATTCATGTTACCCTGATTCCTTATCTCAAAGCCTCCGGGGAGATGAAGACCAAACCGACCCAGGCAAGTGTCAAGGAATTACAGGGAATGGGAATCCAGCCGGACATTATCGTCTGCCGTTCTGAGCATCCACTGGACCAGATTCTCAAAGATAAGATTGCCCTGTTCTGTAATGTTCCTACCAGCCATGTACTTCAGAATCTGGATGTGGAATCATTATACGAGGCTCCTCTTGCAATGGAACAGGAACACCTTGCCCAGGTTGCATGTGAATGTCTGAACCTGAACTGTCCGGAACCGGATCTGGCCGAATGGTCTGCTATGGTAGAAGACTCCAAGCATCTGATTAAAACCGTATCCGTTGCACTGGTTGGAAAATATATCTCTCTTCACGATGCATATATCAGCGTGGTGGAAGCTCTTAAACACGCCGGAATCGCCCATCATACACAGGTTAATATCAAATGGGTGGATTCCGAAACCCTGACGCCAGATAATGTTGCCGATATTCTGGGCGACGTGACCGGTATTCTGGTACCGGGGGGCTTTGGCGACAGAGGTATTGACGGTAAGATTGAAGCCATTAAATATGCCCGTGAAAATAATATTCCTTTCCTCGGACTCTGTCTGGGTATGCAGTTATCAATCGTTGAGTTTGCAAGGAATGTAATCGGATACGGTGATGCCCACAGTGTGGAACTGAATCCGGGTACCACTCATCCGGTCATTCATCTTATGCCTGACCAGGATGGTATTGAGGATATCGGTGGTACTTTAAGGCTGGGTTCTTACCCTTGTGTTCTGGACAAATCTTCCAAAGCCTATGCATTATATGGTGAAGAAACCATTCATGAGCGGCACAGACACCGTTACGAAGTAAACAACGATTACCGTCAGGTATTAACCGTAAACGGAATGAATCTTTCCGGTATTTCTCCGGACGGCAGAATCGTGGAAATGATCGAAATAGAATCTCATCCGTGGTTTGTGGGAACTCAGGCACATCCTGAGTTAAAGTCCAGACCAAACCGGCCGCATCCGTTATTTAAGGGATTTATCGGCGCTGCTTTGGAAACGGCACAGAAATAAATATAACCGTTGGTTTAAAATAAAGGATTACAGCGGATAAGCCTTGGCTTTTCAATACAGCCAAGGCTTATCCGTTTTTATGATGTTCTTATTTAATTATACCCAATATCGTTAGTTTATTACCAAAACCAGTATTTTTTCTGCTGCAGTTTAATTGAATCATTTCCCAGTTCTTTAACACTGCTTCTTTTGATACATCAGCTATTCGGCTTGCGTTCCCTAATCTGTGCTTCTTAATAAAAAAGACTCCTGAAAGCAGAAACTCTCATTCCCATTTAAAGCATTTTACTGCAACACCTGTACAAATCACTGTAACTGCAGCCATAACAGTGACCCGAATCCAGATATGCTCTACCGGCTGCCCCAGCGAGGTTGCTTTCATGAGCCGGATTCCCCTGGTCAGTGGGAACAGAGAAACAATCTTCTGCATAACTCCAAAGCCTTCCAAAGCGTAGAAGGAAGCCTCGAAGATATCCGCCTGTTCCACACAGACCGCGGAAATGAATTCAAAAACCGGACAATTGAGGAACTACTGGAAACGTTTCATATAAAGCGCTTCCTGATCCATAAAGGATGCCCATATGATAATGCAGTGGCAGAAGCGACATTAAAGATCATAAAAACGGAATTTGTATGGAATGAAACATTTGCAGATTTATCGGAATTGAAACTGAAGCTATGGGATTATGTATACTGGTATAACCATCATAGGATACATTCCGCATTAGGATATGAACCCCCGGTACAATAATCCGTCCCAATTTCCACGTGTTTTCATATCATTCATAAGCTCATATGTCATTGACATATAATCTGTTTTTTCATGGTAAGAAGAACCATTTGCCTTATATACATTTGCGCTTTCCCCGGTTTTCACATGATGAATGGAAAATAATGCTTCCGGATCAATATGTACTACATTTTTTGCGCCTGACACTTCCTTTACATTCGCCCTAAAATCGTTCTTTGTACTATTTTCTAACTTTCTTGCCCCGTACCCCACCACCGGATAGCCTGCTGTTCCAATTCCACTAATATTCATTTTTCATCCATTGTTATCAATATTTATTGGCGGTTCATCTACCATGCAGAACCGCCTTTGCCCTCTTATGATAAATCCGGGCAGTTTATTTCATCATGCAGACATACCAATACTCTTAAAATTATGCACATTTTCTATGATTCACGTGAAATATTCGACATTTCATCTGATACAGTATCATTTTCAGCCATAGGCGTATTATTGGTATCCTGCTTTGTATTTTCAATTGGTGCTTCTGTCGGCTTAGAAATTTCCAAGCACATGGTTGTTTCCATTCCTCCAATACTCATTGTCATTACAAGCACTCTTGAACCGTCTGGCTTAACAATAATTTCTG
>CAJTXN010000013.1 GCA_910583605.1 uncultured Lachnospiraceae bacterium | reverse complement strand
AAAAATTTGGAATTTTTCAGGGATGGTTGATACTGTTTAGTTTTCAATGTTCATTATTTGTTTGGCTCGCTGTTTGACCAGCTCGAATATTATATCACTTCGTTGTTGTTTTGTCAAGAAGTTTTTTCAAAATATTTCCAACTTTTTTTTACGAAGTCCAAACGGAGAAGGAGGGATTTGAACCCTCGCGCCGCTATTAACGACCTACTCCCTTTCCAGGGGAGCCCCTTCAGCCACTTGGGTACTTCTCCAAGTCAAGCCAATCCATAAATCTTTATGACTTATGTAACGGAGAGGGTGGGATTCGAACCCACGCGCCCTTGCGGACAAACGGTTTTCAAGACCGCCTCGTTATGACCACTTCGATACCTCTCCAAAGCGTCGCTTGTTCATTCTACCTCATACCGGATAATTTGTCAAGCATTTTTTATTTTCATTTTATTTTCTTATGCGCTGTTTTTCAGCGCGAAAAAAAGTATATCATTCTTACTTTCTAATGTCAACATTTTTTTGCAAATTTTTCAGTATAATTTATGTAATAGAGAATACCATGATAATCACGGTGACAAAAGTTACCATCCCCGCTTCAAAAGAATCCCTTTCATAAATACCAGATCCTCTTTTGTTGTCACCTTTATATTCTCATAACTTAATTCCACTAACCGGATTTCCTTTTTTAAATCCGGATCCCCATACATCTCCAGAACCATTGCATCATCCGTCACGGCAGGATTTTCATCAGACATCATTTTTTCATAGGCTTTCCTGATTTCGGGATAACGAAACACCTGAGGTGTTTGTACCTGCCATATCCTGCTTCGTTCCGGTGTATCCGTAACATATTTATTTTCATCAACTATTTTAATCGTATCTTTTACAGGCATTCCGGCGATACATGCTTTATATGTTTTCATCTGAGACAGCAGCATATCAATCTGTCCGGACAGAATAAGGGGTCTGGCCCCGTCATGAATCAGAACATTATCCGCCGCCTCCACTTGTTTCAATGCATTATATACGGAATGATAGCGTTCTTTTCCTCCAAAGACCAGATGTTTGATTTTATGAAATCCATATTTCTTTATAATGGTTTCTTCCACATAATTCCGGTCCTGCTCCGAAATTACCAGTATAATTTCATCCACTATACTGTTTTCAAACGCATCTAATGTATAATAAATTACCGGTTTTCCCAACACATCAATATACTGTTTCGAGATGCTGCTTTCCATCCGTGTTCCTTTGCCGGCCGATAAAATGATTGCCACATTTCGCATATATACGTTACACCGCCTTTTAAATTCTTTCTCCAAGTTTTAAGTTTGGTACAGCATTTAAATCATATCCGTGTGTGATGCCTTTTATAAATTCGTAATATGCAGCGGCACCGATCATGGCTGCATTGTCGGTACAATACACCGGAGAAGGATAATAAAAATCTATTTTTTCTTTCTTGCAGATGTCAGTAAAAGCCTTTCTGACAGCACTGTTTGATGCGACTCCGCCTGCAATGGCAAACTTGTTCCATCCGGTATTCTTCAATGCCTTCATTGAATGAGAAACCAGAACATCTACTACGGCTTTTTGAAAAGATGCCGCAATATCCGCTCTGTTATATTGAATTCCTTTCATTTCACAGGAATTAATGTAATTTAATACCGATGATTTTAAGCCGCTGAAACTAAAATCATATTCCGCTCCCGCAATTGCTGCCCTTGGAAATTCTATAGCCTCGGGATTTCCTTCCTTCGCCAGTTTATCTATTTTGGGGCCGCCCGGATATCCCAGACCAATCGCTCTGGCCACTTTATCAAATGCTTCTCCTGCGGCATCGTCTCTGGTACGTCCGATTACATCATATTCTCCGTAGTCATTCACCAATACCAGATGCGTGTGGCCTCCCGAAACCACCAGACAGACAAACGGAGGCTCCAGCTCTTTATTTTCTATATAGTTTGCAGAAATATGTCCCTCAATATGATGAACTCCCACCAACGGCCTGTCCAGTGCAAAAGCAAGCGCCTTTGCTTCGGCAACACCTACCAGTAATGCACCCACCAGTCCCGGGCCATAAGTTACTCCGATTGCATCGATGTCATCAAATGTTATATCTGCATCTTTCAGAGCCTGACGGATTACGGGATTAATATTTTCAATATGTTTTCTGGAAGCAATCTCCGGTACAACTCCTCCATAAAGAGTATGAATCTCAATCTGCGTAGATATAACATTTGATAAGACCTCCCTGCCATTTCTGACAACGGAGGCCGCAGTTTCATCACATGAGCTTTCTATAGCTAAAATTATTTTTGAATCACTCTTATTCATCTTTTTCATTTTCTGCAAGCGACCAATACAATATCTTCCATCGGCCTGCATCATCCTTTCTCAATGTAAACCGCTGTATGGTTCTGGACGTTCCGGCACTGCTCTTTGTATAATAAATACAGTCTAACATTGCATATTGCTTTCCCTGAAGGGTTTTATACTGAACATCATAACTGTTGGCAAGAATATATGAAGATATTGTTTTCTTTTCTGATTTATATGTAGAAATATCTTCTTTCAGATTGTTATAATAAACATCAAACGGATTTCGTTCCAACAACTCATCGTCCATAAGGCTCTGCGCCATCTTTGCCAGCTTATTCAACTCTTCTTCCGTAATCTTTGCACCATAATAACAGGTAATGATCCGGTTATAAGTCCGAATTACCTCCCTTGGCGTATCCGGATATGATTTATCCAGATCTTTGCTGAGAAGTTTGGAAACTTCCGAAATGTCCACATTGGTATTTCCCTTTCGCGCACTGCTTTTGGTTGTGGAGTAAAAGTAAAATAAAATACCGATGCCGACCAATATCAGAAGAATAATTAGTGTTCTATATTTTTTCAGCCCTTTTTCTTTTGATTCCTTTTTCACACTAATCCCTCCCTTTCCTATAATATGGTTAATAAATCTTAATCATCCTCAAAAGCAATCTCTATGCTCTTTCCGTCCTTCCCCGGAAAAGCATCCGGAAAAATCTTTTTCACATCACCCATATATTCTTCCGGCCGGATTAATGACGGACTATAATGTGTCAGCCACATCTGTTTTGGAGATGCTTCTTTTGCCAAACGTGCCGCTTCATAGAATGTCATATGTTTATACTCTTTTGCTTTGGCCTCTTTTCCTTTTTCACCATACATACCTTCACAGATAAATAAGTCTGCGCCTTTTGCATTTTCCGATATACTCGGAACTGGTCTGGTATCCGTACAGTAAGTAACTTTAATACCTTTTCTTTCAGGCCCTAACACCATATCCGGCGTGAATTTTTCACCACCTGCCTCTATCGTTTCTCCTTTCTGTAAAAGATTCCAGTATTCCTTTGGTATATGCAGTTCATTGGCACGCTCAACAGAGAATTTTCCTTTTCTTTTTATCTCTAAGGTATAACCATAGCATATAACATTATGGTTTACCCGAAAAGCAGTAATACAATATCCGTTAATCTCAATCTGCTGCTGATGCTCCTGCAGTTCAATAAAACGAATCTCAAATGGAAGTTCCGGTGCGATCATCCGTATCGCATTCACAACACGCTCAACTCCCTTTGGCCCGATAATGGTCAGAGGTTCCGTCCTCTCTGCATTGCCCATGGTAAGCAGCAGTCCCGGCAGCCCGCTGATATGGTCCGCATGGAAATGAGTAAAACAGATTACATCAATTGGTTTAAAACTCCACCCCTTCTCTTTAATGGCAATCTGTGTTCCTTCCCCGCAGTCGATCAAAAGACTGCTGCCATTATATCTGGCCATCAGTGCGGTAAGCCATCGTTTAGGAAGGGGCATCATTCCTCCTGTTCCCAATAAACATATATCTAACATAATTAACCTCATTTCCAGCTTCGCATTTTTCTGTCATTCTATATTCTTTTTCCTATTTTAACATATTTTGTTAAAAAATTAAATATTCTATTTTTATAATAATTCCCTGTTTTCTTTAATATCTGCAGGTATCTTAAATTGTTTCACCATATTATCATAACATTTTTCACATATATCAAACGAATGAGTTTCTCCGTCTTTTCCCGAAAAATATCCCCAGCTGCAATCAACCGAACATACACCTTCCACCACTATCCCCTTATCCGTTTTCATTTCATTTCCACAGAAATTACATTTCATCTTTATAATTTTATTTTTTTGCGTCAAACTGTATTTTCTCATCTTATCTCCATTCCCTCTGTTTTGTATATTATTTTTTATCATGCAGCTGCTCTGCACTGCATGTATGATTAGATATTATACAGTTTTTCAAGGTTATATCCTAGTGGAAATTGATGTTAACGGTTACTTTCTTTTCCACATTATAAACGCATCTTCCGTGGGACATTCATAAAATTTTTTTCTCTCTCCTTCTATTTGAAAACCGGCCCGCTCATACAAACATATTGCCGGCCTGTTGCTTTTCCTGACTTCCAGCGTCATGGCCTGATAACCCTCTGCAAATACCCGATTCACAGCCTCCATAAGAAGTTTCTTTCCATAGCCCTTTCCCCTGTAACTTTCCGATATTGCTATATTGGTTATATCCGCCTCATCTATGATCAGATACATGCCTATATATCCAATGATTTCCTGCTTTTCCGCATATACCAGAAAAAGGGAATTCTGATTATCAACTTCCTGTTGCAGCGATTGTTCTGACCACGGTCGCGAAAAACACTGTTGTTCCAATTGTGCCACAAATTTTATATCTCTATGCTCCATTTTTCTTATCACGGTTCATACGCTCTCTTTCAGCCTGGGACATACGCAGATAATTCGGTACATGACAATCCGAAGACTCCGTCCTGCCTTCCCTGTAGTAAATCATTCCTAATGCTGCAACAGAAGACGCTCTCTGACGATTCATGTTAACCGGGGCATAGGCGTGTTCCACGCTCAGCTTTTCATCCAGCACTTCCCTGTAAACCGGTGTCCCATCTCCCAGAAATATAACCGGATGTCCCTTTTCATTTAATATTCCGACTAACTCTTCAACAGCAATTGCACATTGCCCCATTACCGTAGTCTGACAACCACCGGTATTTTCAAATATGCCGGTATAGACCTGATTCCTTCTGGCATCCATGATCGGACAGATATACCGGTCCGTAAACTGAATATTATAAGCCAGACCCTCTACGGTAGGAACGCTGATCAACGGTTTGTTCCACGCCAGCCCCAGTCCTTTTGCAGTTGCCGAACCTATCCGCAATCCGGTAAATGACCCGGGTCCTGCAGATACCGCAATTGCATCAATCTCTTTTTTATCGGCTTCCGTAATTTTGAATATCTCTTCAATCATTGGCAGTAACGTCTGGGAATGTGTTTTTTTCTGATTTGTCGTATATTCGGCAATCACCCTGTCTTCATCTGCCAATGCCACACTCGCCACCAGAGACGAGCTTTCTATTGCTAAAATCATTTTTTGACCGTTCCTTTTCCAAAAATTTATGTCACAGTTATTTTTCTATAATCATAACTTTTATTCAATGCTTTTTCAATTCTGACATTTTTCCTGTCAGCAGGCAGTATCTCCAGAATCAGCTCCGCCCACTCGATCAGACATACGCCCTCACCAAAAAAATAATCATCATATCCGATTTCTTCCATTTCCCCTGCATCTCCCAGCCGATATACATCAAAATGATACAGCGGCATTTTTCCCGATTCATAGGTTTGTAAAATGGTAAAAGTCGGACTGTTGATATCCTCAGCAATCCCCAATCCACTGGCAAACCCCTGGGAAAACACTGTTTTTCCAACTCCCAGTTCACCGGAAAGACAATATATTTCTCCCGGTTTTGCCTGTTTTCCCAGCTGCCGGGCTATTTTAAACGTTTCTTCCGGAGAATTACTCTCAAAAATCATACTGATCATCCTTTCCGCACCTTTAATTAAACCCGAGGTTACATTTTAAATTTATAACAGGAGGTATTTTCTTCCATTAAACTTTTTAAACTCTGATAACTGTCTCCGATATCTTTCTTCGGCAGAATAAACGCCCGTATGGGTGATAAATATATTATAACTAATTTTTTCGTACTGATAACCTTCATCACTTCCTGCCAGTCATTATGTGCCATTTCATCATTCCGACGGATTTCAATACCGTTCTCATCAAATACATAGCTCAATGGAACCGTAAAATTCTTTTTCACCTGCCGCTTTGACCGGAGATAGTATTCGATTGGTTCTATTACAGTGAACATCAGGGCAAAAAAAAGCATTAATGCTTTCTGCCATCCGCTGAACTGATTCCAATAAAATACCAGACCTGCTGCAGAAGCCAGACTGAACAATACCGCAATCACTCCGCGAATGGTTTTGTAATTATTATTTATTGTAAATTCAAACATTTCGGAAACACCGATTTCCGTTTTTATTTCTATTTTATTCATGGTCGTTTATTTCCTCTCTTCAGCATATTCTGCATAACCCGGTATGAAGCGTATGGTTTTTCTTTGCTGACATTATATCATACTGAATTTAATAAGTGAAGCAGAATAAAAACAGGGATACGCTTCCGCGCCTCCCTGTTCTGTATCTTCTTAATAAAATCTCATAAAATTTCAGTTTACTAATATCTCCACAAATTTTCAAACTCATCTGTCAATGCACAGTTATATGCACAAATTGTAGCATTCGGAAGAATGGCAAATATTAATGCAACTCCTGCAACTATAATAGCGATAATTGCTACCATACCCAGCTTCTGTCCCTGTTCCTTTGATAAAAATGCTATTATTCCGCCTGCGACTGCAAGAATCGCCGCAAGAATAACACCGATAACCCAAAGGGATATTGTAAAACCGTCCAGAGATTTCATCGATTCAATTGATGCTTTAGGACTTCTGGCACAAGTTACAATATTAAAAATAAATGTTAAGAGACAACCCAGACAGGCACAGCCAAGCCCTATATACTCAAACATTTTCTTTGTAGACATTGGTCCGTTGGTATTAAACAAATTGCTGTCCATAAAATATCCTCCTTTAATAAATCTTTTCTTTTCAATCTTATGTCAAATAATAACATATTTTCTATTTTTTTACAATCTTTTCTTTTATTTGTATCCTGCTCTTTTTCCGTCAGCTATTTCAATTATGGATATAATCACCTTAATTGACAATATTATCCTCCGTAATCTATAATAGAAAAGATGATTTTCTATTTTAAGATGGAGGTATTATTTTGACAAGCAATATTATAACAACACTGGCAAACGAGTTAAACGTCAAAGTCTGGCAGATCGAAGCCACCATCAGACTAATTGACGAAGGAAATACGATTCCTTTTATTGCCCGTTACCGAAAAGAAGCCACCGGTTCCCTGAATGACGAAACCCTGCGTCTGCTGGACGAGCGGCTGACCTATTTAAGAAATCTGGATGACAGAAAAAATCAGGTAATTGCTGCTATAGAAGAACAGGGAAAAATAACAGATGAATTAAGGAAGAAAATTAATGAAGCGGCTACTTTGGTTGCCGTTGAGGATTTATATCTTCCTTTCCGGCCGAAAAAACGCACCCGGGCCACCATTGCCAAAGAAAAAGGTCTGGAGCCTCTGGCCGATTATATTTTTTCACAGGAAAAAAACTGCTCCGTTCAGACGGAAGCGGAAAAATACATAGATATTGATAAAGAAGTCGCATCCGCTCAGGATGCCATAGCCGGAGCAAGTGATATTCTGGCGGAACGTATTTCAGATAATGCCGCCTTCCGCTCTTACATCCGTACATTTACATACAATAACGGTAAAATCCTGTCTTCTGCCAAAGACAAAGAAGCGGAATCCGTATATGAAATGTATTACGAATTTGAAGAAGCCGTTAAAAAAATAGCCGGACACAGAATTCTTGCCATAAACCGTGGCGAAAAAGAAAAATTTCTATCGGTTAAAATTGATGTTCCAGAGGATGATATTGTTTCTTATCTGATTCAGAAAAATATTAAACATACAAATCCCGAAGCGGATGAAATTATTTCCGAGGCAGTTAAGGACAGTTATAAACGTCTGATTGCACCTGCCATTGAACGGGATATTCGGAATGAACTGACCGAAACCGCCGAAGACAGCGCCATAAAAGTATTTGGCAGGAACTTAACACAGCTTCTCATGCAGCCTCCAATTACAGGACAGGTCGTATTAGGCTGGGACCCTGCTTTTCGGACAGGCTGTAAACTGGCAGTTGTGGATTCCACCGGAAAAGTCCTGGATACGGTTGTGATTTATCCTACAGCTCCTCAGAATAAAGTGGAGGAGGCTAAAAAAATCGTATTAAATCTTATAAATAAATATGATATTTCTCTTATTTCCGTGGGAAACGGTACTGCCTCCAGAGAATCTGAAATGGTTATTGTGGATATCATAAAGGAATCCAAAAAGAATGTATCCTATGTTATCGTAAACGAAGCCGGGGCATCGGTTTATTCCGCCAGTAAACTTGCTACAGAAGAATTTCCTAATTTTGATGTAGGACAGCGTAGCGCCGCCTCCATCGCCCGGCGTATTCAGGACCCTTTGGCGGAACTGGTTAAAATAGACCCGAAATCCATTGGCGTAGGACAGTATCAGCATGATATGAATCAGAAAAAATTAACGGAGGTATTGAACGGTGTTGTGGAAGACTGCGTAAATCGTGTAGGTGTGGATTTAAATACAGCCTCTGCCAGTCTGCTGGAATATATTTCCGGTATTTCAAAAACCATTGCAAAAAATATTGTAAAATACCGGGAAGAAAACGGAAAATTTACCAGCCGGAAACAGTTATTAAAGGTTGAAAAGCTTGGTCCGAAAGCATTTTTACAATGTGCGGGGTTTATGCGGATTACCGGCGGCGATAATCCGCTGGATGGAACCAGTGTACATCCTGAATCCTATGCTGCTGCCCTTTCCCTGCTTCAAACACTCGGATTTAAACTGGAAGATTTAGTAAATTCTAAAATTACAGGATTAAAGCTGATGATTAAAGATTTCAAAAAAACTGCCGCAGAACTTGGAATCGGGGAAATCACATTACAGGATATAATCAATGAAATCGAAAAACCGGGCAGAGATCCCCGGGAAGAAATGCCAAAACCAATCCTCAGAACCGATGTTCTGGAAATGAAAGACCTGACTCCGGGCATGATTCTCAAAGGAACCGTTCGAAATGTAATTGATTTTGGTGTATTTGTGGATATCGGAGTACATCAGGACGGACTGGTACATATTTCACAGATTACGGAACGCTATATCAGGCACCCGCTGGATGCAGTCAGCGTGGGAGATATCGTAGATGTAAAAGTGATGAGCGTGGATGTGGCGAAAAAGAGGATTCAGCTGACAATGAAATTATAGGACGTGGTTATAATAAGAAAAAGCAGTTAATCATTTACATGATCAGCTGCTTTTTCATATTTCAATTCATTCTTTCACACTTCCTATTATATTCTGATTCCATCAGAATATTATCCCCAAGGCAATGCTTTCTTTATTATTTAAATAAATGATTAATTATTGTATGTCCCTCCGCAATATAAATTCCCGAATCCTTTGCATCCTTTTCATTGTAATCATAAGTCTTATCCAGTTCATTGGTACTGTCATACAGCATATACGGCACCGGCTCACTGGTATGGGTTCTGACACAGATTGGTGTCGGATGGTCCGGAAGTACCAGCATACGGAAGGGTTCTCCGGAACTCTTTAACTGTTCATAAACCGGCTTTATTACCCGTTCATCCAGATACTGAATTGCCTGGACTTTTCGCTCTACGCTGCCCTGATGTCCCATTTCGTCCGGCGCCTCCACATGAACATATACGAAATCATATCCTTCCTTCAAGAGAACATCTACCGCCGCCTGAGCCTTTCCTTCATAATTGGTATGAAGGGTTCCGTCTGCGCCTTCTACCTCGATTACTTTCATTTTTGCACCGACCGCAATTCCTTTCAGCAAATCTACCGCTGAGATCATGGCTCCTTTTTTATGATTTTTTTCTTCAAAAGAAGTGACGCACGGCTTTGTGCCGGCTCCCCAGAACCATATGGAATTGGCCGGATTTAAGCCCTTCTCCATCCTCGCTTTGTTAATCGGATGATTCGCCAGGATATCATAACTTTTTTTCATCATTTCCCGAAGTTCAGGCTGTGCCGGAAGATATTCACCGATTACCCTGCCCAAAACATCATGAGGCGGCGTCAGCTCCGTTACCTGTCCCTTATCCCATATGGTCAGATGTCTGTAGCTGGTGCCCGCATAATATTTAAACATATCATCTTCCAGTTCTTTTTTAACAGCCTCTAAAAGCACTGCTGCATCTTCCGTGGAAATTTCTCCGGAACTGTGGTCAATAATTGTTTTTTCTTCATACGGTTTATCATCATAAGATAGGGTTACGATATTACAGCGTATTGCCACATCTGTATCCTTCATATCTACTCCGATACTGAGCGCTTCCAATGGGGAACGTCCGGTATAATATTTCTTTGGGTCGTATCCGATTACCGACAAATTGGCGGTATCGCTTCCCGGTTTCATTCCTTCCGGAATGGTATGTACCAGTCCTACTTCTGATAATTTTGACAGTTTATCCATCGCCGGGGTATCCGCATACTCCAGCGGAGTTTTGTTTCCCAATGCTTCAATCGGCCGGTCCGCCATTCCGTCGCCAAGTACAATTACATATTTCATACAATTCAATTCCTTTGCCTGTTTTTTTATCACCGGATAAATTATTTAATGCTAATCTTCCATTCGGATTCTTGTAATAACACCTTCAACTTTTTTTGCTGCCTCTTCGTATTTTTCCTCTGTAATTACATCCGTTACAAATCCAAATTCACCTTCCACGCCTTCTGCCGGAATTACTTCCACTTTGCCAAACGCTGCTTCAACTTCCTGTAGCTTATCTTCCGCACTGCCGCTTACTCTGACAAAGAACTTCTTTTCGGAAAGTCTGATATCCGTTAATTCCAGTTTCTTACTGCTCCAGAATGACATGATATTGGTATTTAAATGTTTAACGGCATCTACAATATCGGATACAACCGCACTGGCAGTCGGTAACTTTCCTGCTCCGCTTCCGTAGAACATAACATCTCCAAGCACATTGCCGTTTACAAGGATTCCATTAAATACGCCATTTACACTGAACAGCGGATGTTCACTGCCAATCATGACCGGCGCTACATAAGCATAGAATTTATCATCTACTTTATTGGCTTTTCCAAATAATTTGATGGAACGTCCCATTTTATTTGCATATTTAAAGTCCACATCTGTTATTTTCGTAATACCTTCCGTATAAATTTCTTCAAAGTCCACATTATATCCGTATGCAAGCGAAGCTAAAATTGCAATTTTTCTGCAGGCATCAAATCCGTCTACATCCGCGGAAGGATTTCTCTCTGCATAGCCCAAATCCTGCGCCTCTTTTAATACGGTGTCAAAATCGAGACCTTCTTTGCTCATCTTTGTTAAAATGTAATTTGTGGTACCATTTAAAATACCGGTAATGTGTGTTATCTCATCCGCCGTCAGCGACTGGTTCAACGGGCGGATAATTGGTATTCCGCCGCCTACGCTGGCTTCAAACAAAAAGTTCCGATTGTGCTTTCTGGCTATTTCCAACAGTTCCGGGCCATGTTTTGCCACCAGTTCCTTATTGGATGTGCAGACGCTCTTTCCTTTTTCAAGGGCAGACTTTACAAATGTATAGGCCGGTTCCACTCCGCCCAGTACTTCAGCGATCACTTCAACTTCCGGATCATTTAATATAATATTATAATCATGTACCAGTATATCCATCACCGGATCTCCCGGAAACTCCCTTAAATCCAATACATATTTCACATGTATATCATTTCCTGCTTTTTTATTAATACTTTCCTGATTCGTATTAAATACTTCCACTATTCCCGAACCTACTGTACCATATCCTAATACTGCTACATTAATCATTACTTTTACCTCACCGCGTTTCCCGGTTTCCTTTCCATAAATATTTCATTCTCTTGCTAAAATTTTCAAATAATGAATTCCTTTTTTGGTTTCAATTTCTTCTATTAACTCCGAAACATTTTTTGCATTCGGCAGTATTTCAATGCTCAGTGTCAGGGAAGCCACACCGTTTATGGGGATCGTCTGATGAATCGTCAGAATATTCGCATTATATTTTGCAATGATTCCAAGCACCACGGACAGCAGTCCCGGTTCATCATCCATCTGCAGGACAAAGGTAATTGTCTTGCCTCTGGCATTATCATGGAACGGAAAAATATCGTCCTTATATTTGTAAAAGGAACTTCTGCTGAGTCCCACCTGATCCGTTGCTTCCTGAATGGAAATCGCCTTTTCGGATTCCAGCAGCCGCTTTGCCTCTACTACTTTTAGAAGCACTTCCGGAACAGCTTTCTTTTTCAGCACATAATATTTTCCGTTATCACTAAAATCCTTTTCCACCTTGCACTTTTCCATAACCTTTCTCATTATTTGTATGTGTGTTTCATATGTATGTCTGACAAACACAGTTGTTTTCCATGCAAAGAATTTTATCACAATAACAGAAAATGTGCAAGCACAACTTCAATATAAAAAAGACTGTTATATCCGCAGCCTGTATCTGCAAATATAACAGTCCCGTCATCTATGCCATCTCCTGCACCATTTCCGTTAACTCCTGCATTTCCATATCCGACATCAGGTTATGAATATCAATAATAATAACAATCCGTCCGTTACCCGAAATAATCTTTTCCGCATATTCCGTTTCTTTTGATTTAATGATAATCGGGACATCAAAAATCATGTCTTCCGATATATTCTGTATCTCATCCACTTTATCTACTTCGAGCGCAAGAAGCATGTCTTCAACCTTTACAATTATAAACTGGTTGTCCTCCGATTCATTCATCGGCTCTAAATTAAACTTTTCCCGCAGACTGTAAACAGGAATCACATCACCTCTCAGGTTGATAATTCCTTTAATATTCGGATTGGAATTTGGTATCGACACTACCTGTATCATCTTTTCAATTCCCCTGACTAAATTAATATCCACTCCATAATATTCATTTCCAACTTTAAAAACAACCGGCTTAAACTCTGTCATACAAAATACCATTCCTTTCCATCTTTTTTACTGCGTTTTATTCAGACTGCACCACTTTAGATATGCGCTTATGAAAGGCTCCAAATCCCCATCCAGAACGGCTGACACATTTCCACTCTCAAAATTGGTTCTATGGTCTTTTACCATGGTATAGGGCTGCATTACATAAGAACGAATCTGATTGCCAAAATTAATATCCTTTACTTCTCCACGTATATCCGAAACCTTCTCTGCATTCTCTGCTTTTTTCAGTAAATACAGTTTCGCTTTCAGCATCTGCATAGCCTTGTCTTTGTTCTGAAACTGTGAACGTTCATTCTGACACTGAACGACAATCCCGGTAGGAATATGGGTAATCCGGATTGCCGATGAGGTTTTGTTAATATGCTGTCCGCCTGCACCGCTGCTTCGATAGGTGTCGATTCTGAGTTCATCATCATTAATCTCAATGTCGATATCATCTTCAATCTCCGGCATGACATCACAGGATGCAAAAGATGTCTGCCGTTTCCCTGCTGCATTAAACGGTGATATCCGTACCAGCCGGTGAACGCCCTTTTCTGATTTCAGATATCCGTATGCATTTTCACCGTTAATCTGAAGAGTGACAGACTTTAGCCCTGCTTCATCTCCATCCAGAAAATCCAGTATCTCCACAGAAAATCCCATTTTGTCCGCAAATCTCTGGTACATACGCGATAACATACTGGCCCAGTCACAGGATTCCGTACCTCCTGCCCCTGCGTGAAGCGTTAATATCGCATTATTTCTGTCATAGTCTCCGGAAAGCAGCGTACTTACTTTTAATGTTTCAAAGGACTCCGAAAACTCATTCATCATGGATGTAATTTCAACCAGAATACTTTCATCGTTTTCTTCATATCCCATCTGGATCAGCGTCTCAATATCCTCATACTGGCTTTCAAGGCCCCCAAACTTTTCTATAACATCCTTTAATCCCTTTAATTCCCGAACAAACAACTGCGCCTTATCCGGCTCATTCCAGATATCCGGCGATTCTAAATTTCTTTCTATCTCAATAATCCGATCCTGCTTATTCGCCAGGTCAAAGTGAATCCCTCAATTCTTTAAGCGGTTCCGTATACTGGGACAGATTGTACTTAAACTGATCTAATTCAACCACGCTTATCACTTCCTTCCGCAACACTGCTTATATTTCTTTCCGCTTCCGCATGGACACGGATCGTTCGGATAAACCTTTTCCGACTCTCTTCTCTTTGGTCCTCTTGCAGCGGAATCATCTTTATTGGTTCCTGTCACTTTCGCAACCTGTTCTCTCTCCACCTTCTGTTCCACTCTGACATGCAGCAGAAGCTTCACGGTATCTTCCCGTATGGCAGCGGTCATGGCATCAAACATATCATATCCGCTCATCTTGTATTCCACAAGCGGGTCTCTCTGTCCATAAGCCTGAAGACCGATTCCCTGTCTTAACTGGTCCATATCATCAATATGGTCCATCCATTTTCTGTCAATCACTTTCAGAAGAATGACACGCTCCAGTTCCCTGACCTGTTCAGCCTGCGGGAACTCTGCTTCTTTTGCCTCATACAGTTTCACTGCCGTTTCTTTCAGCATTTGTTTCAAATCTGCTTTCTTAAACTTTTCCTGCTGTTCATCGGTCAGGCTGACCGGCTCAATCGGAAATATAGGCAGCAGAAGCTGATTCAGCTCCAGCATATCCCATTCGGCCGGACTCTGGTCTTCTGATATGCAGACATCCACAATATTATCCACGGTATCCGTAATCATCTTATATATGGAATCCCTCATGTTCTCGCCATCCAGAACACGTCTTCTCTCCTTGTATATGATCTCTCTCTGTTCATTCATTACCTGGTCATATTCCAACAGATTCTTTCTGATACCATAATTATTTCCTTCAATTTTCTTCTGTGCTTTTTCTATGGTATTGGATAACATACCATGCTCAATCGGCTCATCTTCCGCAAGACCCATTGCACTGAAAATAGACATCATTCTTTCCGAACCGAATAAGCGCATCAGATCATCTTCCAACGAGATAAAAAATCTGGATTCACCCACATCGCCCTGACGGCCGGAACGACCGCGGAGCTGGTTATCAATACGCCGGGATTCATGGCGCTCCGTACCGATAATTTTCAAACCGCCGGCAGCCCGCGCCTCATCGTCCAGCTTAATATCCGTACCACGCCCCGCCATATTGGTGGCAATGGTAACGGCGCCATGTTTGCCTGCTTCTGCTACAATCTCCGCTTCCAGTTCATGGAACTTGGCATTTAATACCTTATGAGGGATCCCCTCCCGTTTTAACATGGCGCTTAATTCTTCGGATGCTTCTATGGTTATGGTACCTACCAGAATCGGCTGTCCCGTTGCATGTGCCCTGGCAATCTCTTTTACAATGGCTTTTAATTTACCTTTTCTTGTCTTATATACCGCATCCTGCAGATCCATTCTGGCAATCGGCCGATGTGTCGGTATTTCAACAACGTCCATTCCGTAAATATTCCGGAATTCCATTTCTTCCGTCAGTGCGGTACCGGTCATGCCGGCCTTTTTCTCGTATTTGTTAAAAAAGTTCTGGAATGTAATCGTTGCCAGTGTCTTGCTTTCTCTCTTTACCTTTACGTGTTCTTTGGCTTCAATCGCCTGATGAAGACCATCGGAATAACGTCTGCCCGGCATGATACGTCCGGTAAATTCATCAACGATCAATACCTGGTCATCTTTTACCACATAATCCTGATCACGGAACATCAGATTATGTGCCCTCAATGCTAAAATGATGTTATGCTGGATTTCAAGATTTTCCGGATCTGCAAGATTTTCAATATGAAAGAACTGCTCTACCTTTTTAACACCTTCGGCAGTCAGGTTTACAACCTTGTCCTTCTCATTTACAATGAAGTCTCCGCTTTCTTCTATCTCTTCTTTCATAATAGCCGCCATCTTGGTAAGCTCGCCGCTTTCGGTTCCTTTTACCAGCTGTCTGGCCAATATATCACACATTTCATAAAGCTTTGTCGATTTTCCGCTCTGTCCCGAAATAATCAGTGGTGTTCTCGCTTCATCAATCAGTACCGAGTCAACCTCATCCACAATGGCAAAGTGCAGTCCCCTCTGAACAAGCTGCTCTTTATAGATGACCATGTTGTCTCTTAAATAGTCAAATCCCAGTTCGTTATTCGTAATATATGTGATATCACAGTTATAGGCTTCCCGTCTTTCATTATTATCCATGCTGTTCAATACAACACCTACCGTTAATCCCAGGAATCTATGTACCTGTCCCATCCATTCGGCATCACGGTGTGCCAGATAATCATTAACAGTAACTACATGTACACCCTTTCCTTCCAATGCATTCAGGTATGCAGGAAGCAGACAGGTCTGCGTCTTACCTTCACCGGTTTTCATTTCCGCAATTCGTCCCTGATGAAGAATGATTCCGCCCATAAGCTGTACTTCGTAATGCTCTGTATTTAATACTCTTCTCGCAGCTTCCCTTACAACCGCAAAGGCTTCCGGCAGTAAATCATCCAGCGTTTCACCGTCTGTCAGGCGCTTTTTAAATTCCTTTGTCTTATCTCTTAATGCTTCATCCGATAATCCAACCATTTTATCTCTTAAATTAACGATTTGTGTCACTAACGGCTGAATTCTCTTTATCTCTCTTTCACTATGTGTTCCAAAAATTTTAGATACTAAGCCCATTACTTATCTCCTATATCTGGTTATAGTTTATTTTATGTCTATCAATTCAGAACAACATCCTTATCTTCAGGATAAAACTGTCCAATTTAATAGTTTACATATAGATGTTATTGTAACACCCTTTCTTTAATTATTCAAGTCTAAAGCAATTTTAGCAAAACATTTTATCTTCTGGAAACAAAAGGGGTAATGCATAATAATTATGCATTACCCTATTATCTTAAATATGGTTGTCCAGCCTTTTTTAGAATTCCGGCTCAATTAAGCCATATGTATTTCCCTTTCTCTTATATACCACATTCACTTCATCTGTTTCTGAATTGGAAAATACATAGAAATTATGTCCCAGCAATTCCATCTGAATACATGCCTCTTCCGGATCCATCGGTTTAATACCGAATTTCTTGGTTCGGATAATCTTTACGGTGTCGTCTTCATCATAGTCCTTCTCAATGTATTCATCGCTGAAAACTTCTCTTGCCTGCTGTTTTTCAATAATTTTATTCTTATATTTTTTTAACTGTCTCTCAATAATTTCTTCTACAAGGTCAATTGATACATACATATCACTGCTCACCTGTTCGGAACGTATTATATTTCCCTTGACAGGAATCGTAACTTCTATCTTCTGCCTGTCCTTCTCTACACTAAGTGTAACGATAGCTTCCGTATCAGGGCTGAAATAGCGCTCTAATTTGCCAATCTTCTCCTGCACTGCTGCTCTTAATCCCTCTGTAACATCAATGTTTCTTCCTGTGATTACGAATCTCATGCTGTCCATCTCCTTTTCCCTTTATTGAGAAATCAATGTCAATGCCTGTCCCACAAACACTGGTATAAATTTCCCGGGGCAACTGTGAAAATAAGATTTTCACCATTGCATAAATAAACTGAACCTTCTAAACAATTTATTCATGTATCCATTATACCATACTTACAGATTATTTCAAGAAAAAAGGGGGTTCTTTTTGTCAAGCAGTTTTGACAAAATTCTATCGATTTATAAGATATTAACAAAACGCATGTTTGTGGATAACTTTTCCAAATTACTACTTATTTACTCCACATTTTCGGTGGATAATGTGGATAACTTCGTGGATAACTCAATAAAGTAGGTTTGAAACGCGAAAAATTCGTGGAATCCTTTTAAACTTATCCACAGGAAGATAGTTTATTTGTCAGATTCGGATGGTTTATTAATGTATTATTCCGCTCAGTTTTTGTGCAGTATGGATAAATGTAGAAAAGTCAATAACGTTATTTTTACTTTTTTAGCTTGAGAAATGCTGTCTTTGGGATTTGGGCTGACAGAATAATTGCTGAATTTCCATTTATTTTATTCTGCCAACGAACAGCCGCTCTGCCCGGTGAAGGCAGAGCGGCGTCCGTTCGCCAAATCTCTCCGCAGTATATCCCCTCTTTACTTTGATGTCATTTTGTTCTATACTAATATCAGCATTTTGAGATACAGTTTAACGGAGGTTTTTACAATGGGAAAAAAAGCAACCAAGGCCGCAGATAATATTTTTTATCTGGCCCGTTACAATGCTTCACAGAGTAATCCCAGCTTATCCAGCCGGGAAAATGCTGCTGAATTAATCAATATAGACCGTACCAGGCTGGCCAGAATCGAGCTGGGGTCTACCACTCCATATCCGGAAGAAGTAATACGTATGTCTGAAGCTTATCAGTCGCCGGAATTATGCCATCTGTTTTGTTCCATGGAATGTTCTCTTGGAAAATGTACCATGAGCAAACTGGATATAACCAGTGATTTTGACAGGCTTACTCTGCAGGTACTTGGTTCCATCGAAAATGTTTCGGCTTTGAAATCTAAATTAATTGATATTGCGGAAGACGGAAGAATTGCGCCTGAAGAGGAAGAAGATTTCGAAGATGTACTGAAAGCCCTTGACCGGATTTCCAGCAATGCACAGTCTCTTAAGATTTGGGCTGAAAAAAATATTCCGAAGAGATTTAAAAAAAATGAAACTGCCGAAAACTAAAAAAGGTTCTTCAAGTTGAATTAAACTTGAAGAACCTTTTTATTTTCATTTAATATATAATTCTTCTGGCAGTGATCGGAGTCCGGTACATATAATCGGATATCTTGATTCCGGTGGCCGGAGTGCTTGCATGAACAACCTGTCCATTACCGATATATAATGCCACATGTCCGATTCCTCTTCCACCGTTGGAATAAAACAGTAAATCACCCGGAAGCAGTGAATCAATGGATACTTCAACTCCATTATATGCCTGATCCGCAGATACCCGGTTTAATCCATATCCAAAATGGGCATATACGGAAAGTGTGAATCCGGAACAGTCTGTGCCGTTTGTCAGACTTGTGCCGCCATACACATACGGATATCCTACATATTGTAAAGCATATGCTACAACTGCATTTCTCATTGCCGATGCGGCATCCGATTCATTTACTGTATTTTCATATGCCTGCTGTGCCTCCCGTGCTGCCTCTGCCTGCTGTGCACGCTTTGCTTCAGCCGCCTGTCTGTCTCGTTCTGCTGCCGCTTCCCGCTCTGCACGTCTGGCTTCTTCTGCTATTCTTGCTGCCTCTTCCGCTTCACGGGCACGTCTGGCTTCTTCTTCCAGTTTTGCCTGTTCTTCTTCTAATGTGATAGCCGTATTAAAATGAACTGAAATATCTACATAATCCATGGATACCCAGCCCTGAACATCACCATCGATATCTAAGTATACCCAGCCGTCACCATATTCGATTACATCAAACTTTCCACCATACGGTATCTGTGTCAGTAATTCTGTATCGGTGCCCTGGCCGGCTCTTACATTTAATACTTCTGTCGTAACTGTGGCAAAAACATTCCTGCATTGCATTGCAACCGCCTCTGCCGCATCTCCGGTAACAAAATATTCTGCTTTGATATATCCCTGTACATTACCGGATTCAATCTTATACCAGTCACCAACCGTCTCAATAATGGTCGCTGCACAGTTATTATATATCTTACCTAAAATCTCACCGTCCGTACTCGGTATGGATCTTACATTTACATAATTATCTACCTGAGACATTGCTATGGTGTCATAAAATGATGGTTCCTCTGTTGTTGGTTCTTCCGTAACCGGTTCCGTTTCAGGCACTGTGGTCTGCGGCTCCGTTGCCGCTTCTGTCATATCGGCAGATGTACTTTCTGCAGCCTCTGCGGATGATTTCTGATTATCTATATTATCCTTCTGTTCAGGTGCAGTATTCTCTGCCACCATCACAGTCTGTGTTATTAACGCACTCAGTTCAGCCTTCTGCTCATCTGACTCTGTGTTATAGTTATCAAGTACACTTGCAATTCCCGCATTTGGAATATTAACGGAAAGTTCATTTGTCCTGTTCTGTGCATTAATTGTTGTGCATCCTATTGCTGCTGCCACTACCGCACAACCGACAATAATGCTTACATCTTTTCTTTTCACAATTACCGCCCTTTCTAAACTTTCTATGGTATATGTTACAAAACTATTAAAATCTTTTTACATTTTACCACTGCATCCAGTCTTTGTCAATGAAGTTTAATAATTTTACAAAATATGGATATATTTTTTACAAAGTATGATAAAATACGCATATATTGCCCCATAATCAGCAATACCCAATAAAAAAACAGGTATATTTTTTTCTTTCTATCTGATACACTTTTATGATATATTTATAACACAATATACAGAAATGAGGTTTATTATGAATAACGAATCAGCAGCTTCTAATGATTATGTACTTGTAACCGGTGCATCCCGCGGAATCGGAAAGGAAACCGCCCTTACTTTTGCAGCTCACGGACATAACCTTATTATTTTGTCCAGACAAAACAGTGAGAAATTAAAAGAAGTAAAGACTCTGGCAGAGCAATCCGGCGTGAAATGTCTTTCCTTTCTGACGGATGTATCCGATTTTGATTCTGTTCTTCAGTTCAGACAGCAGCTTCAGGAAATGCAGATTTCGGTTTCTACTATTATTAATAACGCTGGCATCGGTTTTTTCGGCCTTCTGCAGGACACCGGAATCAATGACTGGGAACAGGTGATCAACACAAACCTGTCTTCCTGTTTTTATATCTGTAAAGTCTTTATTCCTCAAATGATCGCCCGTCAAAACGGTCATATCATCAATATTTCTTCGGTCTGGGGTAATGTGGGTGCTGCCTGTGAAGTTGCCTATTCGGCTTCCAAAGGCGGTGTCAATGCTTTTACCAAAGCGCTGGCAAAAGAACTGGCACCTTCCGGTATAAGCGTAAACGCCATAGCCTGCGGTGCCATAGATACTGAAATGAATTCCCGTCTGTCCGCTGAAGAACGACAGGAACTGGAATATGAAATTCCTTCCGGAAGAATGGGAACTGCTGCCGAAGCTGCTGAACTTATTTACGGTATTGCAGTTTCCAATCCCTATCTGACCGGACAGATCATAACATTTGACGGCGGATGGACTTAATGAACCGATTCCGCCTCTATCAGAGCCAATGCGGCTTTTTTGTCACTGCAGACGCACAAAATATAAATTCCGCTGTCAGTACCGTATGCCACAGTCAGATTATTATCCAGTTTTTTTACTTCTTCCGGCTTATAACTCTCAAAACTTTTTTTCCGCTTATCAATATATTGTACTGCAAAGGATTCCGCTTCCTTCAGATTATCGCTCTTTATTATGGTAATTTCATCCGCCTTTGCTGCCGTACTCATATAAGAAACATAAATTTCTGTACCATCTTTCGCTTCATTCAATCCGTAAGCCTCCAAAACCGCTGCCGGACTTACTTTTGCCATTTCTCCTTCAAAAATATTATTCTCTGTCAGATTCTGCAATATTGTATCCAGCTGTGAGTCTTCCGGACTGCTGTCATAAACAGCATCTGCCTCCAATGAGGTTGCTCTGTTCCCGTCTTTGTTTCCGCCTTTGCCGCATCCGCTCATGCCGGCCACCCCTGTCATTAATATCAGAATACCAAGACAAACTATACTCTTTCTCACCCTTTTGATTAAACGGATATTACTTTTTTTATTCATGTTTCCTTCCTTTTTGCTTCTTCGTATTTTATGCGCTGGTCTTCCCAGTAAATTTCATCTTCTTCTGTTATGTTACGAATAACTTTACAAGGATTTCCTGCCGCTACAACACCGGAAGGAATATCCCTGTTTACCACGGAACCTGAGCCGATCACGACGTTATCTCCGATGGTTATACCCGGATTAATCACGGTATTTCCACCAACCCAGACATTGTTTCCTATCGTAACCGGTTTTCCGTACTCTAACAAAGTATTTCTGACTTTGGCAGATATGGGATGACCGGCCGTGAATATGTTTACCCGTGGTGCAAAGAATACATTGTTTCCGATATGTACCTTATTGACATCCAGTATTATGCAGTCATAATTAGCATAAAAATTATCTCCGATTGAAATATTGCAGCCATAATCGCAGCGAAACGGAGGTTCTATGTAATAATTTTCTCCCACCTGCTCAAAAAGCCGTGCTATCAGTTCTTTTCTGTATTCCTGCTGTTCTTCGGTAGTGGTATTAAATAATCTGGTAAGTTTCCGGGACTGCCGGTTATCGGCTGCCAGTTCTTCATCCTGTGCAATATATAACTCTCCTGCCAGCATGCGTTCTTTTTCTGACATCTTGGTTTTCTCCTCCCATCTACAGCCTTTGATTCTTAATTTTTTCAAGCATTTCAGGCGCCAGTTTTTCCGCATATTTTAAAGCCAGTATAGATTCTACTCCTGACACCGCAGTTGTAAACCATGTCTCTGCCTCTTCCAAATCATTATTCTGAAAATAGTACATCCCCAGTTCATAACACATTTCTGCACAACCGCCGGAAGCAATATTTTTTAATGCATATTTAAAGAACATGGGTATATCATTCTTTATCCTGCCGCATCTGGCAAGAACGCAGGCCGCCTCCGCCTTTTCATCCATATCTCTGGCATCATCCGTAAATGTATACCGGTATACCGTTTCAGCCGGAAGAAAATCTTTATCTTCACCGGAAATAAACAATTCCTGAGCATACATATGATGCAGTTTTTTGGATAAGCGCTCTCCATTTTTCCCCATACTCTCAAAGATAGAAAAATCCCGTTTGGAATGATTCTGTTCCGGTAAGTGCAGAACAGTGATTTCACTGTCATACACCACCGGCATTAACCGCACTGACTCATGTACCCTGTCCGTCCATACAAATTCCCGCAGACGCTTAAACAGCTTCGGCCGGTATTCTTTGTCAAAATTATATACCGTCCCCTGATTCAGCTGACCGGAATACAACATCTGAACCATATCAATCTCCGGCAGCAGGATTTCTTTTAACTGCATAAATTTCCGTCTGTTTTCTTCATTGATAACTTCATCTGCATCTGCCTGATATATATATTGCTTTGTCGCCTTGGAAAATGAAAAATTCCTTGCTGCCGCAAAATCGTTTGCCCATTTGTAATCATAAATTTTTTCCGTATATCCGGCAGCAATCTTCTTTGTTTTGTCGGTGGAACCGGTATCCACAATAATGATTTCATCGGCAATTTCCTTTAAGGAATCAAGACATCTTGCCAATACTCTTTCTTCATTTTTTACTATCATACATACACTTATGGTTATCATGACATACCTCATCTCATACCGTTAATTTTTCATTAGTATAACACAAAGAATAAAATCATGACAGACTAAATTTTGCCCGGTTCCTTTATCAGCAGTCGCTTCTTACAGATAAACCCTTAACCGGTCTGTCAGTTTTTTCTCTAATTCTATTAAATCCTGTACCATTCCGCGAACTTTATTATCCGCTTTTTCATATCGGTTGAGATATTCGCTGACAGATTTGATACCCATATTGCAGCCGTCAATCATCAGACTGGCTATTTCATGGTCGGTGGGGTCGATGGAATATTTCACATTGATTTTCAACCATGACATGGCATCTGCCATGGGACTCGGGTCTTTTTCGGGTGCACCGTATTCATTTAACTTTTCATGGGTCTTATCACCAATTTTTGTATGTTCCTCAATGGATTCCTGTATTATCTCTTTCAGTTCCTTCTGCTGAACCCGTTCCACAACTTCTTTCAGACTGTTCACTGCTGTTTTTACACCTGCATTACATTCTTTTAATAACTCAATGGTATCATTTTCCATACTGTTCCTCCGATTCTTTCCTGTTATAAGATTTTCATATAAACAGATTAATAGATGTTATTAATATGTGCAGGGTAAAAATAATATATACATATATAAAATAACATTACTCAACCTTAAACATTTAACCCCGTATCCGCTTCACAGCCCATTACCAGATTTAAACACTGTATTGCAGCCCCTGAAGCGCCTTTGCCCAGATTGTCAAACTGTGACATCACTAAAACCCTGTCCGCATTACCGGTTACATAGATTCGCAGTCCGTCCCATCCGCTGCAGCTGTTTCCTGAAAGCAATCCGTTGTATTCGGATTCGGAACCCAGAGGCATCACATGGACAAATTTCTGACCTTCATAATATTTCTCAAAATATTTATGAATAGCTTCCGGTGTCCGGCAGTCGTTGAGCATATCCGTATATAACGGAATCGTAACCAGCATACCACTGTAGTAATCCGCAACGATTGGCGAAAACAGCGGCATTTTCTGCAGACCGGTAATTTTCTGCATTTCCTTTAAATGCTTATGCTGTTGGGAAAGTGCATATTCTCTTGGAGCATCATATTCGAAAGCTCGTTCTTTTTCTTCATATTCCGCTATCATCTTCTTTCCCCCTCCACTGTATCCGGTCAGTGAAAAACTGCTGACAGGATAATCCTTCGCCATAATCCCTCCGGTTATCAACGGATATACAAGAGATATGAAGCCGGTGGCATGACAGCCCGGAACTGCAATCCGCTTCCCGTTTCGAACAGCATTTTCATGCTCCCGGGATAATTCCGGAAATCCGTAGGCCCATCCTTCCTCTGTCCGGTGTGCTGTCGATGTGTCTATCACAATGACATTTTCGTTTTCAACCAATGATACGGATTCTCTGGCCGCCCCATCCGGCAGACATAAAAATGTTATATCCGACTCATTTATCAATCGTTTCCTTTCATTTAAGTCCTTTCGAAGTTCAGAAGAAATCTTAAGCAGTTCAATATCTTCACGATTTTGAAAACGCTCATGAATCCTTAATCCTGTAGTTCCTTCGCTTCCGTCTATAAATATCTTCTTCATTCTGATTCCCGTTGGTATCACAAAACTAACTGTGATATCACTTTTCCTTTCTGCCAATATTTTTATAATGATTGAAAAACATCCAATTCTCTACTGAATTTTATAATTATACATTTATAGTGAATATTATGCAAGCATCGTTGCATTAAATCATATCCCGTGAATTACCCGCTAAACAATAACCGCTTTTACAATTATCCTGTCCCCCTCTACTGCAAACTGAATATTCATATCCGCAAAGCGAAACCCGTATATTCTGTTTTCATCCTGCTGATACCCCGGTCTGGGGTCCTGTGCCAGTATGCCCGTAACGGCAGCTCTTTTACTGACCGGTATCTTTTCCATCAATTCCTGACTGATCACTGGCTGCAGACGATAGTCTTTCACCTGCTCCGCAAATCCGGAACATGCCTCCGGATGACAGTCACAATAAGTTATATAGGGCTTTATATCATATACCGGGGTTCCGTTTTTTATATCCGCACCGGTTACCGTTAAAACCGGCGCTTCTTTCCCCTCCGTTTCTATTCCCGTAAGGCATACGGAAGAAAGCCCCAGAGAATTTGGACGAAACGGAGAACGGGTAGAAAAAACACCCATTCTGGTATTTCCCCCAAGCCTGGGAGGACGTACTGTAGGAGACCATTCCCCTGTCTGCCGTCCGTTTTCGCTAAATCCCCATATCAGCCAGATATGAGAATATCCTTCCAGTCCTCTTACCGCATTGAAATCACGATATTCCGGAGTGAAAATTATTTTTGATTCCACGTCCCCTATAATACCGCTTTGTCTTGGAATACCGAACTTTTCAGTATAATCGTTGTAAATATGGGCAATGGGTTTTATACACATCTCTTCATTCACGGTTCCGGAACCTCCTTTATGATTTATCCCTGTAATCCCTGACCATATCAGCCGCAGAATCCAGCAGGTAATTATGATTTTTCTCCTGTTTTTCCAGATATTCCTCGCGAATATGCCGGTTCAGACGTTCCACTTCCAGTTTTAATTCCCTTGACGACAGCAGACTACACCCTTGTCCCATGATAATAATCTGCTCCAGTCCATCAGAAGTAGCCACCGTAACCCTGTATTTCCTTCCAATATTATGGGCCAGTTTTTCTATATACTGGTCGGCAGTTTCTGCCTCCTTTGTAAATACTACTTCAATATTGTGATACCTGGTCACTTCTCCCTGAAATCCCCGAACCTTGTAGGCATCAAACACTACGATCAGGGTGCATTGCCGGTATCCCTGATAGTTGCACATAATATCCAGCAGCCGGTCCCTTGCCGCATCCATACTGACTTCTGCCAGCTCCCTTAAATCCTCCCACGCATAGATTACATTATAGCCGTCTACCAGTAGATATTCTTCTGTATTGTTTTTATCGGAACTTCCTTTGTACTCTGTTTCTTTCGTCTGAAACACCACACGTTTCGGGATGTTTGTCTCCCGCTGCTTCACCGGCCCGTATGTCCGTTCAAAGATTGCTTTCAGTTCATCATCCGTTGCAGCAGAACTGTTTTCTCTCCGTGTTTCCCGGTTGGTACCGGAATTGTCCGATTTATTTTCCGTATTGCCGGAACCGCTGCGGTAATCTGGCAATACGCTTTCCAAATGCATATATTTTTTCACTTCATTCCATTCCACCGCAAAACCGGCTCCGTGGGCACAAAATACGGAGGAAGAGGGATTTTCCATATCCCCGGATGCACGATATCCGATTTTTTCTATTACCTCTTCTGCATTCCGGCAGGGTGCATATCCCTTTAATGTACAGAAAATCCTGCCGCTTCCTTTGGTATAAGAAGTTATTTCCGTCTGATATCCGCTCATGGAAGAAACCGGAGCTGTGCCGGTCAGTACCGCCATTCCGCCCACAACATCCGGAGAATCACAGGTTCCGTGCATTCGTTCAATATCCGTCATGGCCCGCCCGATACTGTCCTGAGGAATTTCCATTCGAAATTCATAGTATGGTTCCAATAAAATGCTTTCCGCCTCCATCAGACCCTGCCGGACTGCACGGTAGGTAGCCTGCCGGAAATCACCGCCCTCCGTATGTTTCAGATGGGCCTTTCCTGCCGCCAGCGTTATTTTCATATCCGTAATATCCGACCCGGTGAGAACACCCTTGTGTTGTTTCTCCTCCAGATGAGTCAGTATTAACCGCTGCCAGTTTTTGTCCAGACTGTCTTCACTGACATCGGTATCAAACTGAAGCCCGCTGCCCGGTTCTCCCGGTTCCAGAATCAGATGTACTTCCGCATAATGCTTTAACGGTTCAAAATGACCGACGCCTTCTACCGTTCCGGCAATGGTTTCTTTATATACAATATTTCCGGTTCCAAACTCCGCCTTTATACCATACCGCTCATAAATTATACGCTTTAATACATCAATCTGTACTTCACCCATAAGCTGTACCTGTATTTCCGCAGTTTTCTCATTCCAGAGAACATGGAGTTCCGGCGCTTCCTCTTCCATCTGCTTTAATTTATGCAACATTCCGGTCTTATCGCAATCCTCCGGCAACAGGACCTGATAGGTAAGTACCGGCTCTAACAGAGGTAATTCCGAATCCGGCTCTTCCCCCAGTCCCTGTCCCGGATGTGTCTCTTCCAATCCCAGAACGGCACAGACCTCTCCTGCCCGGACCTCTTCTGCCGTTTCATACCGTTTTCCGGAATAAATCCGAATCTGATTGACTTTATCCTCTCCCAGCCGGTCTTTCACTCTTAACATGCCTCCGGTAATCTTCATGTAAGTAAGGCGGTTTCCCTGTTCATCTCTGGAAATTTTATATACCTTGGCTCCGAATTTCCCGCCATGGCATTTCGCTTTTGTATATATCTCCAGCCCTTTCAAAAACGTATCAATGGCATCCAATTTCAGGGCGGAACCGAAATAGCATGGAAACAGCTTTCGGTTTTGAATAAGCATCTGCACATCCTCTATGTGAAATTCTCCGTTTTCCAGATATTTTTCCATCAATGCTTCATCAGACAATGCAATCTGCTCCATCCGCTCCGGCTTCCAGTTTTTAAAGCTCTCTCCGTCAAATTCCACACATCTGTCGTCCAAAATGTCTTTCAGTTCTTTCAGCAGAGCTTCCCGGTCTGCCTCCGGCCGGTCCATTTTATTTATAAAAATAAATGTCGGTATCTGATACCGTGTCAGCAATTTCCAAAGCGTCCGGGTATGTCCCTGTACACCGTCCAGACCGCTTATTATCAAAACCGCATAGTCCAATACCTGTAATGTACGTTCCATTTCTGCGGAAAAATCCACATGTCCCGGTGTATCTAACAGTGCCGCCTTCTTTTTTCCCAATGAAAGCATCGCCTGTTTTGAAAAGATGGTAATCCCCCGTTCCCGCTCCTGGACATCGGTATCCAGATACGCATCTCCGTTATCTACCCGTCCCATTTTTCTGATATTTCCGCATAAATAAAGCATGGCTTCCGACAATGTAGTCTTTCCGGCATCTACATGTGCCAAAAGCCCCAGTACAAGATTATCTGAAGTTTCACTCATTGCTTTCCTCATTCCTTATATTTACATACATCTATCCATGCAGCCGACTCCGATGCCCGTTCCAGTTCTTCCAGTTTCATTTTTACTGCACTGTTGCCGGAACCGGCAGCAGGATAAACTACTTCAAACCGTTTTAAAGAATCATCCAGATAAACCCTCACGCCGTCTTTCACACCAAAAGGACAGACACCGCCCGGTGCATGTCCCACTGCTGCTTCTACCTCTGCTCCCGGAATCATTTTTGCCTTACATCCAAAGTAAGCCTTAAATTTCGGATTATCAATTTTGGTATCTCCTGCTGCTACAATCAGTATTGCTTCTTCATTTACATAAAAAGAAATGGTTTTTGCAATCATGGCTTCTTCACATCCAATGGCCTGAGCCGCCAGTTCCACTGTAGCGCTGGATTCTTTAAATTCTATGATTCTGTCTCCCATGTCATATTTGAACAGATGATTTCTTGCATTTTCTACTGACATTATAATCTTCCTTTCCAAAACAATTATCTGCTGACGTTTGTGAAACTTATAGTCACAGCTCAGAAGTTTCAGCGAATTGCGCCTTTGGGCGAACAATTCCTGTTTATTTGTCCGATAAATGCGAACAAATGAATCGGAATTGTCCGACCAACGAAGTGAGAGCGAAACTTCTGAGCTGTGACTATAAGTCTCACAATCGTGTAATAATTATCTGCTGAAAACGGACCGCAGCAGCAGTCCGTAATTTTTTTATTTTATATTATTTGTAAACAGCCTTATGAAATGTCTTCTTACCCTTTCGTATTTTGACACCTTCTTTTAACATATCCTCTGTAACTTTATAATCAATGGTATCCACCTTTGCATCATTGACAAAGACTCCGCCCTGCTGAACCAGTCTCCGGGCTTCACTTTTAGATGCTGTCAGTTTACAGAGTACCATTAAATCCATAATTCCGACTTCACCATTTGTCAGTGTATCAGCCCCTATCTCTGTTGTCGGCATGTTGGAATCGTCGCTTCCGCCTGCAAACAGGGCATGGGATGCCGTTTTTGCCTTTCCCGCTTCTTCTTCCCCATGAACCAGTTTCGTCAGTTCATATGCCAGTATTTCCTTGGCTTCGTTCAGTTTTGCTCCTTCCCACTGATCCATTTCCTCAATCTGCTCTAACGGCAGGAAGGTCAGCATACGGATACATTTTAATACGTCCCTGTCAGATACATTTCTCCAATACTGGAAAAATTCAAACGGCGACGTTTTGTTTGCATCCAGCCATACCGCGCCATTGGCGGTTTTTCCCATCTTTTTGCCTTCGGAATTCATCAGCAGGGTAATCGTCATGGCATATGCATCCTTCCCCAGCTTCCTTCGGATCAATTCGGTACCTCCCAGCATATTGGACCACTGGTCATCGCCGCCGAACTGCATATTACAGCCGTATTCCCGGAATAAATGATAAAAATCGTAGGACTGCATGATCATGTAGTTAAATTCCAAAAAGGACAATCCCTTTTCCATTCTCTGTTTGTAACATTCCGCACGAAGCATATTATTTACGGAAAAGCAGGCTCCCACTTCCCGAAGCAGTTCTATATAATTTAATTTTAACAGCCAGTCTGCGTTATTGACGGCAATGGCGCCGCCTTCGCCAAAATCAATAAAACGTTCCATCTGTTTTTTAAAGCATTCACAATTGTGCTGAATGGTTTCCGGCGTCATCATGCTCCGCATATCCGTTCTGCCGGACGGGTCTCCGATATATCCGGTTCCGCCGCCCAGTAACACCACCGGCTTGTTTCCTGCCATCTGTAAACGCTTCATCAGACATAATGCCATAAAATGTCCTACATGCAGGGAATCAGCAGTAGGGTCAAAACCAATATAAAAAGTGGCCTTACCGTTATTAATCAGTTCTTTAATCTCATCCTCATCCGTAACCTGTGCGATCAGGCCCCGGGCAACCAGTTCATCATAAATCTTCAATGTATTTTCCTCCATTTCTTTCTATAAAAAATAATCCCTCTGTACCGGATACTCATTCCGGTACAGAGGGCAAAGATTGCGGTACCACCTCTGATTAAAAGTTCCTCACGAAACTTTCCTCTGGGAGTGCGGGTCAAACAGATTCCTGCACCCATACGCTGTATCGGGCGTTCCCGTCCGCTCCTACTGTGGAAAATAATACGGTCGTCAAATCGGGTGCCGTTTTGTTTTCCTGTTCAGCCGGCTGCTCCAGGAGGTATTCATATCCGTCTGTCTGCAGCCTTTCACCGTCCGGCTGCTCTCTGAAAGACATAAACCAATACTACTTATTCCCTTCATCACATTCTTTGTATTCAGATATCTGACATTATACATTAAAAATTCCGAAAAGAAAAGCATTATTTTGTCTGCCGTCTTTATGAAACCGGCGTATACGTTTCGTCAAATACCTCTTGTTTAATGATATAGATATCATTTTCATCTTCCTGCATATAGCAGATATAATCTCCCACACAGCCCATCATATATTTTTCATAATCCCATTTTGTAAATATTTTCGTTGCCTTCTCCAATGGTTTGGCATATATCCGGGCCTGACTTCTGCAGAAACACTGTCTCGCATAGGGGAGGAGTTCATAATTTTCATCATTGTGCAGATTTCTCACCGAAGGAGCATATTCAAATTCTCTGTAAAATGCCGTTTCCCTGCTATGGTATTTCATTTCAAACTTTTCTTTTTCAATGGGATAAACTTCACCATAATATCCGATCATCAAATAAATATCTTCTGATACCGAAAAAAATACATCTCCTTCATAAGTTCTGACCTTGCATTCCGTTCCGCACGGGAATAAATCCACAGTCTTCACATACCCGTAAGAAAGCGGTTTCTTCTGAAATAATGAAAATCCGCTTCTATCCGCAATTCCGTCTTTTGCATATATGACATCAAAACTGTCATAATATTTATTTACCCGTTCAAAGAAATAGGTTTCAATTCCAAGTTCTCCGTACTTTCCAATAAAATCCTGCTTACTGATATACCCACCCGCCTTATCATTATGTCCGCCGCCATTGCCGATTTCCTCAGTGATGTATGCCGCAAAATCGTTGGCCGCTACCTCAACTACACAACTGCGTACCGAAAGTTTATATCCTCCCGGACATTCATTATAAATCACACAGACATCAATGCTGTCCACCTGCAGTACCAAATCCCCGATCAGTCCAAGAATATTTGGGTCGCAGGGTTTCGATTTTATAATGGAAACATGTTTGTTTTCATCATAACTGTACCGAAGCAATGCAATGCCTGCCGTCTCCAGTTCCTGAATCGTAAAATTTGAATGAACCAGTTTCTTAATCAAACCTTTGTCCACCCTGAGAAAATCTATCATATCCCGCTCCAGCGGGTGACGGATTTCCGAAAAACCATTGCTGTCCATAAATAATCCATAGTACAGCGCCGTTGCCACCGACAAATCCGCATTCACCGGAAATCCTTCTTTTTTCAGCATATCATAGCAGATTGTGGAACAACTTACAATATGGCTTCGGATTTCTGCCATCTCATCCGAAATCCTGCCGGTGTTGTGATGGTCGATCATAGCAATGTGTTCCGCTTCAAATCTCTGTACATTTCCCTCTCCATACTGGCAATCTACCGTAATCAGCAGTTCCGGTTTCTCTAATTCTGTTACATATTCCACCGGAATCTTTAGTTCTTCCAGCAGCAATACAATGTTGCTTTTCGTAATCCGAAACTTTCCACCATATATCAGGCGCGCCCGCTTTCCTTTGGATTCAAAATATTTTAACAAAGAATAGCCGGAACCCACTGCATCCGCATCCGGATTATCATGCATTTGGATGACAATGTCTTCATATTTATCTAAATCGCTTAATTTCATAACTTATCATTATCCTTTCTTCCAGCTTCCTATGTTTCTCTATTGAATATTTATCTTCTCCAGATTAACCGTAACTGCCGGGCGGATTCCATATCCCTCCAGTCCAACATTTCTATCTGACCAAAGATTATCTTCCAAAAATCCGTTTCCTACTAAATAACATCTGCTGGAATATCCCTCTACAGGTTCCCTCAGCCACCAGCAATAATTTGTATTTCCTTTAGATTGGAACACATATAAATTTTCATACCATTTTGTTTTATCCCCTTCAATAGCAGCTTTCGTAGGTTCTGTCAGCATACTCATTTCTGCTTCTTCAAACCATTTTAATTCTTCCGCCGATAATAGATATACCCTATCTGTTGTCTTTATCATTTTATCTTTGGATAATTCATTTCCTTTTGTTACATTCTGAACCTCTTGAATCGCTTCACGCTCCTCCTCACTAAAACCATAGAGAAATCCCGGTTCAAGGCTGTATTCATTCTTCATTTCCGACATTGCATTTGCAATCGGCGCCTGATCTGCATATTTCACTACCTCATTTTGAGAATTCAACCAGGTTCGAATATTCGAAGTACTCCAATCACTATTTCCCCGTACCTTTGCCTGTAATTCCATATTAGTATCAGCCTCTGAATCCTTCGCCCAATATAATTCTGAACCATCATGATTATATTTTCCGCTTTCTGCCGCATCATAGGCTTTCATAGAAATTATATATTTTGTAATCAAAACCGCTTCTTTTTTATCCTCCGATAATTTTAATACTCTCCATTCAATTGGTTCATCATTATATGTTCCAAAACTCAAAGTATCTCCGACTTTGATTTCCTTCTTCGTATTTTCCGCTTCATCCGTATTATTTTCTATCGCCGCAGTTCCTGTTGTCTTATCCTTTGCGGAATCATTTCCTTTCCAAAAGAACAGTGCTGCTCCTATCAGACAGGCGGCAGCCAGTATACCTGCTGCTGCAACAGGAAGCTTTGACTTCGTTCTGCCCGGTTCCGATTTGTTTTGTTTTTCACTTTCCGCCGGTTCCGAACCGGATTCCTGCCCGTCAGTCCTGCTGTTTTTCAATCCCTCTATATCATTAATACAGTCCAGTACATTTGAAAAAACTCTGCTCTTTTCGGCATCCATCCATTGATTTGTCATAAGAAAATATTCTAATGATTTTGAAAGTTCGACATCTTCAATCTTATATGTAATAATCGGAATCGATTTGCTTACGGCACGTTCCACTTCCCGCAATACATGTGCTGACTGGTTCGAATGATTTGACAGCAGTAAAACCATTGTCTGGGAATTGTCAATGCCATCGATTATTTCTTCCGCATAATCCCTGCCGGACCGGATATTTCTCGGAGCAATAAAACAGGTCTTTCCGTGATTCTCCAGATATTTGCATAATTGTGCGGCAATTGCTCCATCCTTGGAAGAATGGGAGATAAAATTGTATTTTTCCATTAACTTCTCCTTGTATTATATTAAAAATTTTGTTTTATCCTTAGAATATTATGATGACAACCCCACATAAATAAAAACAACACTGTATCATATTATAGCATAGTCTTAATGAAACTAGCAATGATAAAGCGTTGTTTTTATTTCATCTGTATAAAATACTAAGATTTTCAATTTATCTATTGAGACAGTATTGCCAATGAACTCATGATATACTATTACAGCTAATCCAAACTCTGTATTACAAATGATATTATATCATTAATAGGTATCACAATTCCCATACTAACATTATCTGCATCTGATATTTTACCTTTCACTATTCCTATAACTTCGCCTGCAGAATTAAATAATGCTCCTCCGCTGCAACCTTCATAAATGGCAGCATCTGTTTGAATAAAATATCCTTTTTCAAAATTTGCGTCACTCCAACCACTTATTACTCCAACACTCAATGCCAAACCATTTCCTAATAAATTCCCCAAAACTCCAACATTTTCTCCTAACAAAACCTCGTCTGAATTCCCTAATAATCCTATTTTCAAATTCATGTTTTGTTTTTTAGAAATCTCAAGAATTGCAATATCATCTTTTTTATTTTCAATGATTTTTTTTACTTTCACAAGCTGTTCATTATTATCATATATGTATATATCATCCATTCCTTTTATTACATGATAATTTGTTACAATATATATTTTATCTCCAATTGAATAAATTGCCACACCTGTTCCAATAGATTTAATTTCTATCGTTTCATTATCCGACAAAGTTTTCTTGCTACATTCTATTGATACTACAGATTTTTTTAAATCCAAAACTATTGAATTCCAATTGTTATATTCTATTGCTGATTGATTTTTATCAGTTGTTTCAAATTTAATGATATATCTCTCCTCAAAAAAATATATATACATTATAAAAAACAAATTTATTATTATTAAGAAAATTATCAACCCTTTTTTTCTCATAATATCTATTTCCGCCTAAATTCATTAGAAAATGCATATTCCGCACCAGTTGTTAAAGCTGCAATCGTTATTTTGCCACCACTACTTACAGAAATTACAGATGACCAAATTGCACTTATTGAAAAGTATGGTTGATAATAGGAAAAATATAATTGAGAACTTTGAACAGCATTACTAACAAAACTTGCCTTAAATGTTAAAAAGCCTTGTCTCCTCTCATCCAACTCATAAATTCCGGCACTGGATCCAATATCAAATTTCACTTTTATTCCATTTGGTGTAACACTAACATTTTTAGTATCATTGATATCGTAATCAATTGTAGTACTAGATGTTGTTCCTGATAAAACCTTCTTATAATGATAAAAATGAAAACGAATTGAATCATTATCAACCGTCATATTACTATCATGTCCAAAGCATAAATAATTGTCAAAATTGGTATTTCGTGGTTGTTTTAACCATGTAAAATTGAGAAACATGGAATATTGATTATAATCACTATTTCGAACAGATGAAAAAATCAATTTCATATATCCATCTGATGAATCTTTGTAATACTTCTTACCACCTGTCCATGAACAATTCTCAATATTCAAATTATCTTCTTGAATATCAATATCATTTTCTTCAATATATTCTTTAAAATCTTCTTCATTATAAATATTATATCTATCTTTTTCACATACGTTAGCTTTTACTTCAATGTAACATACTATCTCTTTTATTTCAGAAATCGATTCTACATCAAGTTCTTCTAACTCATTACTCTCTCCGTTTTGTAGACAATGATATAATTCCGATTCTTCAAAATTATCAATTACTTCTCCCCCGTCTTTATAATTCTCCTCAATAAATTCAGCAACCTTTTCATTCATATCTCCATCTTCAAAAAACACTGATTTCTTAGATTCATTTTCTAAACTTTCACTTGCAAAAGTTGAAACACTATCAATGCTGTATTGTGTTAAAATGACAATACATATGGCACACATGATTTTTTTTATTCTCATTTCCTTATCCTCTTTCTCTTCTTGTTGTTCTTAATATATAAAATAATAAACTACTTAACAAAATACGATAATTTCCCACAAAATTCATCCGGCATTAATCTCTCTTTTATTTCGAATTCAAACAATGCATTTCTAAGAACAGTGTTTTGTATGTATTTCTCAAACATATCTTTTATTATATCAATAAAAGTAATATCATCTAAAACTAAATATACAATAAATCTATTGATTTCAATCTGTTTTACTATAAATTGTTTTACTACTAAATCCAAAATTAAATTTATCTTATCAAAAATACTTACAAAAATACTCGCACTCACTACACTTCCATCGTCTGTATTAATTGTATCACTTGTTCGAGCATTGTCTAAAAGTAATATATGGTTTTTATTGCCACATTCACATTTTGAATTTCGTACAATTTTCCCAAAATCACCAATTTTATATCGTATCAAAGGCATAACACTATTTCTCAAACTAGTGATATATAAACAATCCAACCCTGAATAGCAGTCTCTTATACTTTCAACATATACATTTGTGTTCATAATATGCAAATTACCATACGGACATTCGTACGCAATAGAATTAACCTCATTTGCACCATATTGATTAGCAACATTACACTCAAATGTATTTTTTACCCGTTCTTTTATAGATTTAGTCAATACCTCACCTGTCAATTCGACATACTGAATTGATTCAATTTTTTCTAATTGATTTTTATTTAAAAAATCCATAAAAATTGCTGCAACACTTGGTTGAAGTATTAACCATTTAGGCTGAAAGCTCTGCATTTTATTATATATCTGAAATAACCAGTCATCATTTAAATTATACTTACTAAATCCACATTCTGTTTTACTTTCATAATATTTATTTTCAATTTCGCCTACATCTCTTGCTGTATAAAAATAACACAACTTATCATTTGGCATAATTCCATAATACTTATAGCGATAGAACCATAATGGTAACATGGAATAATTATAGTCTGCTTTATCCCAATATATATCTAAATATTTCCCTGTTGAGCCAGATGTCCTATCATGAATTAACTTTTCATTGTCTAAATCCATTACTCTGTTAAATGGGATATAAGGAATTTTACTTTCAACATATAAGTCCTTATCTATTAGTGGTATAGCCTCCCAATCATCATTTTTAATTAATTCATCAATATCAATTCTTTGTTTTTGAGAAAGACTAATATATAATGGTATATTTTTATACGCAAATTCGACTTGCTTTTTATATTTCAATAATACTCCCATCTTATAACCTCATTTAACTCTTACATATTTTACATTTTCTATAAATATTTACACACATATATGTTGCAAATATTAAATTAAACAACATAAATACAAACATGACATAATCAATCATACTATTACATATACCAAAGGAATACCATATTGTTCTGGATCCAAATTCCATAATCGCTAAATGTACATAAATAACAAATATTTGAAACATCAACATTTTTCTACTTGTATTTATTCCATTTATCAAATAAAAAATCAAAATATCTACTAGAGAAATAATTATATAAAAAATAATATTAGTACAAAACATTAAAAACTTTACATTATCTGATGTCCAAAAATTCAACTTATCAATTCCATTGCCACTGCCTATAATAAAAGTTTGAAAAAATAAAGTTAAAAAAACTATAATCGTCCATATAATAATCTTTTCAAGAATGTTTAAATTAGCAGAATACCCTCTTATTTCATTAATTTTTCTTATTTTCAAAATATTCTCCTCCTCAATTATAATTACCATAATAAAACAAATTCCGCACCATATTCTACCTTAAAATAACTAAAAAAAATATTTCCTTCAAAGTATGTACTTTAAGATAACTGTTAAGCGGTATTATATATTTTTTTACAAAATTTGTCAACAATAAAACAACTTCTATTTTTATGCCCATGCATTTGGCTATCACACAAGTAATTAGTACGTAGCTCCTTTTCTAAAAAATAACTGCCAGACTCGAAAAAATCCAGAAGTCGTTGTAAATTAATGTATGAACAAACACATTAACATACTGAAAAAATTATTGCCTAAATCAAAACAGATATCAATTAAAACTTCCATTAAATATTAAAACATATTTCTTTCAACCTTATATCCGGAGAATATCCACCGTATGCGCCCCTGCCCCCATCAGCTCCCGACGTTCACAGACCGATAAATGATATTTTATAAATAATTCAAACTCCTCCTCATCCAGCTGATTTAATGTCTGTCTTATATAGTTTGCCGCTCCGTCAGCTGATATTATTTTTAACCGCTTCACCTCTGCTGTCTCATTTAATTGATTGATATCTTCAATTCTGACATAATCATACAAGTCCTCTGCTTCTGATACACAGTGGAAATCTTCCGTTAGTTTTTGCTTTTTAATACTTTCCTTTATATTTTTATCCCGGAATCCATGAATAATAACCGCATATTCATTCATGCAGTATGCCACCAGAAGAATTCCGCCGGATTTTGTTACCCGTTTTGCCTCATTCAATGCTTTTAATTTGTCTTCAAAGGTATAAAGATGATACATCGGTCCGAATAAAAGGGTTAAATCAAAAGAATTATCCTTAAACCGTGACAAATTCAGCGCCGTTCCCTGATATGCCTTAACACTGCTTCCCTTGGATTTTAATATTCCAAGATTATATTTTACATATTCCACTGCCGTTACATCATAGCCTTCCTCTGCCAGTGCAACGGAATACCTGCCGGTTCCAGCCCCGATATCCAGAATTTTCGGCCTCTCCATGGTTTCCAGATATTCATGGATATATTTCATGGAAGTAATATATTCCACCCTGCCATGTCTGCTGTTCAGACGTTTTTCTTCATTAAATTTATTATAATACTTTATCAGTTCATCCATTTGCTCTGCCCTTCGCTCCTTCTGCCTGTGCAGACATGATTTATACGGCTATTATAGAAAATTTTGAAGAAAATGGCAAGACATGCCTTTTATCATTTTCTGCTGCACATACAATATAAATTTTTAAATATTAAATGGTATTATACGAGTTCCTATGTTAGAATACTATTATTAAGCGATTTTATATTGAGATTTGAGGTGCTGAAATGAAAAAATTAGGTTTGGTGGGAGGTATGGGACCGGAATCAACAATACCTTACTATCACGATATTGTTTATGGTGTACAAAACAGAACAGAAAAAGATATATTTCCAAACCTTACGATTGAAAGCGTAAATGTCTTTGATGTTCTGCGACTCTGCAGTGAACAAAAATATGATGAATTAACAAAATATCTTATGAATGCGATTAATAATCTTATTAACAGCGGAGCCGATTTTGCGGCATTGACTGCGAATACACCGCATATTGTCTTTGAAAGACTGCAGGAGCAATCAGAGATTCCGTTAGTAAGTATCATTGATGCAACAAGGGATGAAGCAATCCGTTCAGGCAAACACAAATTAGGACTACTCGGTACTATTTTCACAATGACAGGTGAAATTTATAAAGCGCCTTTCCATGACAGCAATATTGAAATTATTACTCCTCAAATGGAAGAAATGAAATTTATAAATGATAAGATATCTACGGAATTGGAACATGGTATCGTAAAAGAAGAAACTTTGAAACATTTTCAAAATATCATAGAACATATGAAAAATGAAAGTGAAATCGAAGCAGTTATATTGGGTTGTACGGAACTGCCTCTTTTATTAAATGACAGTGTAAGTCCTGTTCCCTGCCTGGGTACCATGAAAATTCACATTGAAACGTTAATCGGAATGATTATGGAATAGTGCCGTTTCCGGTTTATGAAAAACAGAAAAAGTGTTCTTAGCAAAAAGCGGATATACTTAAGTCTCTGTCTCATAACTGTATGACCACAGATTCCGAATCTGCGGCATAACTTTATCCAGCTCCCACAGCTTTTTGCTTCTTTCTTTGCTGTTCGGGTCTTTAATTCTGACATTATAATCATCATCTATGCTCCACAGTATAATAAAATGTCCCTGTGTCGTAAAATCTCCCGGGCCCACAACACATATGATCGGATTCCCCGCTTCCAGTTCCCTCTTAATATGTTCTTTGTCAAAAATCACTTCATGAGATGTCAGTCCCAGTAAACCGGCGCCTTCCGACATCAATGTCCATTTAGAACCGGAGCCGGAAACATGGTAACCGTTGGCTTCCGCCAGCTGGGCAACCGTATAAGGGTCATATTTTGACGTTCCGCTTAATCCGCATACCACCATCGACAGGCAGGTAGGACCGCAGCCGTTAATCTCCATTTTGTCATCCCCATATATTTTATTTTTCCACCGTTTATCGGACTGCAGAAATAACGGGATTTTTCCCTTGACCACTTCATTGCTGATATCAATGACTTCAGGTTCCGTTTCTTCTGTTGTAATAACATTCGCTTTTCCCGTTTCCGAAATGTCTGCAATATTTGTTTCCTGTTTATGCCCTATTTTATTTATCATTAAACCAATTGCCATGATACAAAGAATCAGACAGATTCCGCCGCCAATGACTGCCCGCATCTGCCGTTTTCTTTTAATTCTCCTGATTCGATTTTTTCCTGTCAGTTTTTTTTCATACATTTCACATCAGCCTTTCTGTTTCAATAATCCAAATCAGGAAATATTATAACCATTTAATTAAAATCTTATATGAAAATTATCATTAGAAATTATTAAGATTTTCTTAGGATACTGCCGCCATTGAATTTCCGCAGTGTATGCAATTTTTTCCAATGTGCATACAATAATAAAAACTCTTAATTCGCCTGATTAAATTAATCCATTGGAGGTTCCCAAATGACACCAGAAGCAACCTTTTCCGATCTTTTATTTGCAAACGAGCCCGATGCTGCCGCATGGATAACCGGAAGTGATTCCGTTCCCAACTTAAACGGCTGTGTTAAATTTTTCTCCACACCTTTCGGTGGTACATTAGTCGCTGCAGAACTGTTCGGACTGCCGAACAGTTCCGAAAAAAATTCTTTTAATTTCTATGCCATGCATATACATGAATTTGGTAACTGTATGCCGCCGTTTGATAAAACAGGAAATCACTATAATCCTGCGAATATGCCTCATCCTTTTCATGCCGGTGATTTAATTCCCATACTGGGAAATCAGGGCTATGGTTTCAGTGTATGCTATACAAAACAATTTTCCGTTGAAGAAATTATTGACCGGTCCATAGTCATTCACGGTAAGGCCGATGACTTTACAAGCCAGCCATCCGGTAATTCCGGAGATAAGATTGGATGCGGCGTAATACGGCTGCTGAAGAAAAAATAGATAAAAAGCCGGACTCGGAACAGCCCGGCTTTTCTGTGTTCCGCATCCTGTTTATTGCAGGTTCTGGATTTTAAATAAAAGTCAATAAAAAAGAATTGACATTTTCTCTGAATTCCAATATAATTTTAACTATAGTTATATTTTAAAACCGTTGACGGAGAGGAAGTATTCCCTGTCAGATTCCACAAAGAGAGCTGCTGTTGGTGAGAATGCAGTTGGATATGCTTGGAAGAATGGGCTCCTGAGGGCAATTCGAACGGATATCTGTCCGTAGATGCGACGGCTTAATACACCGTAATCCGTATTAGCATATGGTTGTATGCAGTGAGCGAACGTTAGCACGTTAAGCGGGGTGGCACCGCAGGAGTGATATATCACACTCTTGTCCCGGCAGTTGTCGGGATAAGAGTGTTTTTCTTTTCCCGAACATATCATATATTATATAAAGGAGAGCAAAATCATGAGTGAAAAAACAATTCCTTACAAAATCTATCTTGAAGAAAGCGAAATGCCGCAACAATGGTACAATGTCCGTGCTGATATGACCAACAAACCGGCGCCGTTATTAAATCCTGCAACTTTACAGCCAATGGGTTATGAAGATTTAAGACCGGTATTCTGTGATGAACTGATTAAGCAGGAATTAGACAATGATACGGCATATATTGATATTCCGGAGGAAATACGGAATTTCTACAAAATGTATCGTCCGGCGCCTCTTGTCAGAGCTTATTGTCTAGAAAAAGCGCTGGATACACCGGCTAAAATCTATTATAAATTTGAAGGAAATAATACCAGCGGAAGCCATAAACTGAATTCTGCCATTGCCCAGGCCTATTATGCCAAGAAACAGGGTCTGAAGGGCGTTACCACGGAAACCGGAGCCGGACAGTGGGGTACTGCACTTTCTATGGCATGCGCATATCTGGAACTGGACTGTAAGGTCTATATGGTAAAAGTATCTTATGAACAAAAACCGTTCCGTCGGGAAGTCATGAGAACCTACGGTGCTTCCGTAACTCCTTCCCCTTCCATGAGCACGGAAATCGGTAAAAAAATACTGGCAGAACATCCGGGAACCAGCGGAAGTCTTGGCTGCGCCATATCCGAAGCGGTTGAAGCAGCCACTTCAAACGAAGGATACCGTTATGTACTTGGAAGCGTGTTAAATCAGGTATTATTACACCAGAGCGTTATCGGTCTGGAGTCAAAAATCGCACTGGATAAATACGGTGTCACTCCGGATATCATAATCGGCTGTGCCGGCGGCGGTTCCAACCTGGGTGGTTTGATTTCTCCGTTTATGGGTGAAAAACTGCGGGGAGAAAAAGACTATCGATTTATTGCCGTAGAACCGGCCTCCTGCCCAAGCTTTACAAGAGGTAAGTTCCGTTACGACTTCTGTGATACCGGAATGGTCTGCCCTCTGTCTAAAATGTATACTCTGGGAAGCGGCTTTATTCCTTCCGCAAATCATGCCGGCGGACTGCGTTATCATGGTATGAGCTCCACCCTGTCACAGTTATATGCAGATGGTTACATGGAAGCGGTTTCCGTGGAACAGACATCGGTATTCCAGGCAGCCCAGCAGTTCGCACGAATCGAAGGTATCCTGCCGGCTCCGGAAAGCAGCCATGCCATCCGTGTAGCAATTGATGAAGCTTTAAAATGCAAGGAAACCGGGGAAGAAAAGACCATCTTATTTGGTTTAACCGGCACCGGATATTTTGATATGGTGGCTTATCAGAAATTCAATGACGGAGAAATGTCTGATTATATTCCAACGGATGCGGAATTACAGGTTGGATTTGACGGAATCCCAAAATTTCCCGGCAATGAATAAACACTGATATATAATTAATTTTTGAACTTACAATATTTTACTGCCTCCCGGCTATTTAAACCAAATAACCGGGAGGCAGTATATTTATATCCATTGTCATACCATTAATATTTACTATCAAATACTAATTCTTTTAATCATTTTCCGTATAATGTTTGTTTATCTGCGCCGGATTATCCAACAGTTTTCCATCGTAGTCATACCTTGAGCCATGGCAGGGACAGTCCCAGCTTAATTCATCGGGATTCCATTCCAGTTCACAGCCCATATGAGGACATTTTGCAGATATCTGATGTATGATTCCCTGCTCATCCTTATATACCCCATATCGTTTTAAGCCTTTTCTGACAATTCCACCATGCCCCTCCGGAAGCTTTTCAACAGATGAGAATGGAAAATGGAAACTTCCTTTTACCAGTCCTTTCGTACTTTTTCCAAGGTCCTTCAGAAGATTTTTCATTGATGCCCGGCAATAAAATCTTTGAGGTTTAAATAATTCGGCATATTTATTTTCTTTTCCCTGAATCAGGTCACTGATAAGCATTGCCGAAATCATGGAACTTGTCATACCCCATTTTTTAAATCCTGTTGCCACATACCAGTAAGGTCTGAATTTAGAATATTTCCCAATAAACGGTATTTCATCATGGGGCATACAATCCTGTGCCGACCAGTGTGCAATTTCTGTAGCATTTGGATACAGCTTTCGTGCCTCTTTTCTCAGCATCTCATAGGAACCTCCTTCCCGGTTTTCCCCGGTCCGGTGTGCTCCGCCACCTAACAGCAGGATATCTCCGCTGTTTCGAAAGGAAAGCGCTTCTTTGTCAATTCCATAATACATTCCGTCCAGTTTTTCCGCATTAGAAAGAGCCAATACATAACTTCGCTCCTGATGCTGCCGGATAAAATAAAAGCCTGGTGCGTTTATAAACGGATAATGGGTGGCAAAAACAATATTTTCCGCCGTAACCGTTCCTCTTTCCGTATAGATTACATGCTGTTTTACGGAAATCACCCGTGAATTTTCGAAAACGGTAAGCCCTTCCCCGATTGCTCTGATAAATTTCAGCGGATGAAACTGTGCCTGGTCTTCAAAGCAAACCGCCCCTGCCGTAGGAAACGGAAGTTTATTTTTTCTGGTAAAATATGCTTTGATCCCCAGTGCGGCAGCAGCATCCGCTTCTGCCATCAACGGTTCTGCATGTTTTTCGGAATAAAGAAAGGAAGGCAGCCGCTGAAAGTCACATTCAATATTCTTTTCTTCAATGATTTTCTGATATTCCCTGATTGCCGATTCATTTGCCTCTGCATATAATCCTGCTTTCTCCATGCCGCAGTTTCGGATTAATTTATCGTAAATTAATCCATGCTGTCCCGTAATCTTAGCCGTGGTATGCTTCGTCTGCCCTCCAGCAATCCGTTCTGCCTCCAGAACGATCACATTATATCCCCGCCCGGTCAGAAAAAAGGCAGTCAGCAGTCCCGCCATTCCTGCACCAATCACAGCCACCTGTGTATTTAAGCCTCCTATCATCTCCTTGCGCGGAGGTATTGTAACTTCTTCACTCCAGATTGATTCCATATGCCATTCTGCCTCCAGCCATGCTTTCATTATTTTTTAATAGTCTGTGTAATTATTACCAGATTATTCTGCTGCTTTTGTGTAAAACTATATTAATAATAATGAAAGGAGCTTTATTATGCATAATCAGGAATCAAATAAGAAATCCTGCTGTCATTCCGAAAAATTCAGCAACTGTCACAGAACCAATAAAAATGTAAAACGAAGTGCCGAATCCGCTTCAAAATCCCCAAATGAGTATCAGACAGATTCTGATACCGATTCTTCCACATCAAAATATGTGGTTCGTGAGGATAACCGGGAACGTCGGGACGGACCAGGCGGAGACTGAACAATTACTCCTCCACTAACATTTTAACCGGTTCAATCCGGCGAATTCTGCTAGAACAAATCCATGATACCAATGCTGCCGTTATTACAATTCCTGCAATTGTAATAATCAGATAACGGGGATAAATCACCATTTCAATTTTCTGAATACCAAACATCGACAGACAAAGGGTTACCAATGGGTTTGTCATATAAATGGATATAAAACTGCCGATTATGGAACCGATTAACATAATCGGCAGATTTGACATCATTGTCTGCAGAATCAACTGTCTCGTAGTATATCCTATCGCTTTATATATCCCGTAATTTTTACGCTCTTTTATTATTTTAGACCAAATCAGCAACATAACTATCATTATAACCACTAATATTGTTATAATAACAAATACAATACAAATCCATTTCATTCCCATAGAAACACTGGATATTGCCGTTTCTGCCTGTTTCTGACTATCCATTATACTGATTTCATTAAATTCTTCTTTCAGACGTTTTTCCAATTTGTTATAAGAGACATTCTCTCCGGCATAAAGATACAAAAACGAATTCGGATTCCATACATCTAATCGTTTTGCACCTTCAACACTTAATATTCCTCTAATACCAAGGTGCTGTATTTTCTGGTCAATACCGGATATAATATACTCTTTCCTCTCTCCTTTACATTCTACATATACCACATCACCTACATCCGCTCCTATTCTCTTTGCCGCCTTGGTCGTCAGGACAATTTCATTATCATTTTTCAGCATACGCCCTTTAACCATTAATTCATTCTTTAGACGCTCCGGTTTTTCCCATACATCACAGCTCAAAGATATCTTTCTGTCACCGTTTATAATTTTCACATTTACCGTTTCATTCAGATTGGTAAAAAGGATTTCCTCCCATGCTTCTACACGTTCCTGAATCTGTTCCAGATTCCCTCCTGTAACCACAGCCGTTCCCAGTTCAAGCCCTGCTATTTTTAACACATTTGTATAATCCCTGGAAAAGTTTTGATATAGTGAAAATCCTACGCAGCTGGTAAAACTTAAAAGTATTATAATACAAAGAATTGACAAACTTTTTATTTTTTCTCCCATTATGCTTTTTAATCCTAATGTCATGGATTCCGGCAACCCACCGGTCTCAAATGAGAAATAATTTTTTTTAAAATTATGTGTATGAATTCCTCCTCTTAAGGCATCCAAAACTGTAACTTTCCGATATATCCGGCTGACGGAAGCGGTTGCTGCCAATACCAGAATCAAGACCAGACCACAGGATATCACTGCTGCACGGTAATCAAAAATCTGACTCCAGCGAAGACCTATAATCGATGCTTCCAGATTTCCTATCGGGCTACTGCAGACTGCCCCCAACAGCAGGCCAATAGCAACTCCTATGAAAGTAATTCCCATAATTTCTAAGATGGAAGCTCTCTGTAATTGTTTTCCGGTATATCCGGAAGACTTAAGAATTCCAATATTTTTCATGTTTTCTTCCACAAAACTTCTTACACTGAACCGTATAATAATCAAACCGATAAAAATAAGCAGTATAGAAAAAACAAGCATAACTTCCATAACTATATCTGAAAGTACCATATTTCCTTCCCGCATCACTTCATAATTAAGTTCCAGATTCGTCTGTCCCTCCAGATCCGGAATTTCCGTTGAAATTAACTCTGACATCTTTTTCTCAAACACCGAAGAACTTTCGCCCTTTTTTAATCTGACTTTGTATTCCTGATGCACATTATTATTTAATTCCGGTTCCCTGCTTAATATATCCTGCATACATTTTTCCGTAATATAGCATTTATAGACACTAATATTTAACGGTGTTGCAAACAATGGATCCTCAACAAAACCGGAAACTATAAATTTATATTCTATTCCCCTTAATGAAAGAAACAGGATATCGCCTTCTTTAAAACTTCCGTCTGCTTTCAGATAGTATGGTAAAAGAATACTATTATCAGAAATTTTACTTTCCGTTAAACTGTTTTCTGACTCCTGCTGTAATTTACCTATTCTTCTTTCCGTATCTATGGAACCAAATATAAACTGATATGTTTTTTCTTTTCCGGATTCTTTATGATATCGTGCATCCAGGATATACAAACATTCTTCCGTTTCAAATTCCTCTACCTCCGGCTGTTCTTTCATCAATGCTGTCAGTTCTTCCGTTTTGTCACTGGAAGACATAAAATAATAATCAGCAGAATGAGCTTTCTCATAAGCCATATCCATAACTTTTCCGGAATTTGTTAAAATGGAAATGCTCACATACAACAATAAAACAGACAGTGAGACCAGGCATAACAGAATGACGGAATTACTTTTCTTTTTCTTAATATTATTAGCAGCAATAAATAATAAGGAATACATAACTACCACCCCATTTCCTGTAAAAAATCCCGTAATTTATCATGACGCTTCCTGTCTCCGCTGGTATATGTTCCAAGTATAAGTTCTCCACTGATTACTCCGTCTTTCAGATACAACACACGGTTTCCCCGTCTGGCAGATTTCATGTCGTGGGTAACCATAACTATGCTCTGTCCGTTCCGGTTCAGTTCCGTAAGAATATTTAATACTTTTTCCGTATTCCCGGAGTTTAGTGCTCCGGTAGGTTCATCCGCAAAAAGTATCTCCGGTGTATTAATGATTCCCCGTACCATCGCTACCCTTTGCTGTTCCCCACCGGAAAGCTGGGTTGGAAACTTATTAAATACATTTTCATTTACCCCTGCTTTCTTCAACAGCTCCTTTGCCTGTGCTGCCAATGCTTTTCTGTCTTTTGTCACCAGTAAACCGCTGACCATAACATTATCCAGTACACTCATAGTATCGTTCAGATAATTCTGCTGAAAAATAAAACCGCAATGTTTCCTTCGAAACAGCGCTAATTTGTCATTGTTATATTTAGAAATTTCTTCTTCCCGATATCGGATACTACCCAGCGTTGGTCTGTCCATTCCTGACAGTGCATACAGCAATGTACTTTTTCCGGAGCCGGAATTACCCATAATAACGGTAAAATCTCCTTTTATAACAGATAAATTTAAATTTTTAAGGACATGCTGCTGAACACTCCCGTTGGAAAATGTCTTGCATAAATCTTTTGCTGTCAATATTTCTTCCATTTGATAATCTTCCTTTCCGACTTTTGTAAATAGGTGATTGAGAAACTCGTAGTCACAGGTCAGAAGTTTCGCTTTCACTCCGTTGGTCGGACAATTCCGGCTCATTTGTTCGCTTTAAACGGACAAATAAACCGGAATTGTTCGCCCAAAGTCGTAAGGCGCTGAAACTTCTGACCTGTGACTACGAGTTTCGCAAACGCCTATTTTGTAAATCTCTAAGTTTATATAACAATTATAATTGAAGAATGAGAATAAATCTTAATCTGTCTCTTGTCTAATCCTTAACTGATTCTTAAATGGATAATCATCATATTTGTTTTATACTGTCACTTTATGCGCAAAAATAGCGCCCAGATTCAATAAATCGAGCGCAATTTTTATACTTTCCTGATATATAAAACCACAACAAACCCCTTCTGATTATAACATTCCAGTCCTCCGCCCATCTGCTTCATAAACTCTTTTGCCAAATACAGACCAAGTCCGGAACCCGCCTTGCCTTTTGTATTATTTCCACGATAGAATTTCTCAGTAATCAGTGCCAGTTCCTCATCCGGTACACCGGTTCCTCTATCCTGAATTTTTATCTGAATACCATCACCGGTTTCCTCAAACATGACATCTATCTCTGTACCGGCATATTTATAGGAATTATTTATAATATTATCGATTACCTGCTGTAATCTTAATTTATCCATAAACACCAGACATTCCGGAACCGGATTTAAAATAACAATCTCCCCATAATATTTTAATTCCCGAAACATTTGCTCTACTTCAACGGAGCTTTCTTCTGTCACTTCCACTTTTAAAACTTCCAGTTCTTCCAATGTGGCATGAAACATATTTCCCACAAGGGAATCTATCATTTCGGCTTTTCCCGCTATTACATTAATCTTTTCCAAAGTATCCAGATTTTTCTCTTTTACCTGTATGACTTCACAAGCTGCTTTGATAGTTGCCAACGGGGTTTTGATGTCATGGGAAACCTCTGCAATCACCTCTTTTTTACTGCGGTTCGCAAGATATTCCCGTTCTTTTGCCTTCTGTAATTCCTCCCGCATAATGTCAAAACTCTCTGTAAATGCACCAAAAAAGTTATGTTTTTCCATCGGAAGCGGAAAATCCAGATTTCCTTTCGCAATCTCTGCCGTAAAATTCTGAAGTCTGTTAAACGGACGGATAAAAGAAACATATAAAATAATCATTACAAAATAACCAATTCCCATCAAAATCATACAAATCAGAATGTCTTTGTAAAATAGCTGTTTCTTCAACTTTTGATAGTTCTGTCGCTCCGTATCCCATACCGCTTTTCCGGTCAGTTGTCCATTCACATAAAAATCCAGAATAAGGTCTCCGTCTTTTAATCTTTTATTTAATTGCGCCAGATAGTCCGGGGCTTCTATCGGTATCAGATTACACTCATGAATTTTTTCGATATCACTTTGTGACATCCCCTCCTGATAATCGATTTCCATCTGTTTCATCTTATCATTATAAAACAGTATATCAACGGAGTCCTCCTCCTTCTCATAATATATCAAAACATTGCCAAACATCACGCCCAGCATAATAATAGAGAATATGCAAACAATATAACGCATCTTCATATTTTAATGTTCCTCAATTTCCAAAATATATCCTACGCCCCATACGGTTTTAATCAAAACCGGCTGATTGGGATTTTCTTCAATTTTCTCCCGAAGCTTTCGTATATGGACATTTAATGTTCCGTCGCTGAAATAAGTATCCCCCCATACCGTATTAAACAATTCTTCCTTTGTAACAATGGTATTTCTATGGTCAGACAAGCATTTTAAAAGCTTAAATTCTTTGGCTTTCAGGCTGACAGCATTACCGTTTACATACACTTTCAGTGTATTTTCCTCCAGACGCAGCCTGTCAGAATCATCCCTGTTCCTCAATTCCGGCTCAGAGTCAGAGACTTCCTTATTTACCATACGTTTCAGAATAATCTTCACTTTTGCCAGCAGTACACTTAAACTGTATGGTTTTTTAATATAATCATCTCCGCCAATATTTAATGCAATCAGTACATCATCATCACTCTGTCTGGCACTGATAAATAAAATGGGAATATCCGATGTCTCCCGAATCTCTTTACACAGACGAAAGCCGCTTTCCTCCTGCAGATTAATATCCAGCAGCAGAAGATCAAAAGTATGTTCCCTTGTTATCCTTTCATATCCACTGATACTATCCGTCCAAATGCAGGATATATCAAACATCTGAAAATACTCACAAGTCATTTTTGCTAAATCTACTTCATCATCTATTATCAGACAATTAAAATGCATTTTTAACTCCTGTCCGCTTTGACAGCGTTGTTCTGATTTCTTCTATAATACCTTGTAATAGAGTATTATGCTAATTTATTCCCACTATCGTCCAAAGCAAGATTCAAATGCTGCCACCACTGCAAACCGTTTCCGGTTTCTCCTGCTCTTGCTGCCTCAATTGCCGCTTTTAACGCATACACTATTATATCATATATGAAAAACACTAACAATTTAACAATATGACCATTCTTGCACTATTACCACTTCTTAAATAATTCCTGAACCAACTGCACGGCTTTATTATACCGCTCCTGATAATCTCCGCATATGTTTATAATCGGATAAATTTTTATTTAATTCTTTTTTGTTATCATTTAAAAAGTCCATATAAAACCGGGTAATCAATGTATCCGTATCAATGAATAATACCTGATTACTGTTTTTCACTGCTTTTATTTCATTTAACTTATGCTGTAATAATATTTCCGTAAAATCCTCTGACAACATCATTAAATCCGTACCGGAGCGTTCAGATATTTCTCTTCCTGCTTCTTCAATATAATTGGTATTGAAATGATTGGCCAGATTAATGGTCAGTGTGGATTTCCCGGTACTTTCACTGCCAATCAGCAAAACTTTTTTCACAAAATAAGACCGTACTACAACCGAAAGCCAGTTCCAGTATTGATACGGATTTTCCCTTATCTTGGTGGAGCTGAATTCAAAGTATTAAATTATAAATAATCTAAAATCAAATCCCTGATATACGGATACTCATCCTCTAATTCCACCATTCTCTCAATAAAAAACGCTTCCAATTCTTCATCTCCCGGTAATTTCATCATCTCTTTCAGAACCACATACAGTGTTTCGCCCAAATACGGCTGTCTGCTGAAAAATTCACCCATTTCCCGAGCTCTTTTATGATGTATTCCGCTTAATACAATCATTAATCTCTGAACTTCCTCATCGGAATAAACCATTCGTTTTTGTAAAATATCCTCCAGCAATTCATCCGGAATCACCCCCATACTGTCGATATATGCCTGTTCCCTTACATCCGGATAACGTTCCGCAATTCCGTCTGCCGGAACCGGAAGTTCATGCGCCTGATTATTTTTTATCACTCGTTTGCGGATATCATACATTTCTGCTTCAGTTACACGTGTACTCCAAGGATTCTCCTTCGAAAATTTCCGGACCTCCTTTTTACCAATATTTAAATCTTCAAAATAAAATGATAACTCCCCTGCACTTAATGCCGGAGTATATCCTTCCGTTCCCGGTATACCTTTCCAATACAGATGTGCCGGAATAATCACCAATGCATTGATATCTCTGTTTTCCAACGCCGCTGCAAGGGTTTTATGATGTCCGTCCAGTAATGCAGTCATATAGCCATCCATGTAATATGCGATTGCCCTGCTGCCCGGATTTTTTCTGTAATATTCCACCCGTTCAATATTACATTGGCATTTCGGCTCAGTAGCAACCATAAAATGCGGTCTTGAGCTTCCCCATTCTCCGTTTCCAAAATAATATAAACAAGTCCCTTTCCAATCTGTTGTATCCACATCCGTCATCCCTGCCGGAACATCCCAAAAGATATGTCCATTACCATCCGTCGGATGCAGAACCGTATCTATAACTGCATAAAAACCAGAGGGCAGAAGGCCCAGCAACGGTTCTATTTCCTTAATTGCCGACTGCAGCGGGACAGTTTCTTTCTTTTGATTAATTTTATCCGTCTGTATATGATACTCCGGACCCAGACCATACCCGCTCCGCAGAATTTTTTCACAGGTCGGACAAAAATATTCGTTCCCCTGAAATTCAAAAAGCGGTTCCGTTCCCATCATCAGAGATAAATAAGTCTTTCCTTCCAACGTTCCAAAAACTTCTCTTAAAACACCTTTTCCGTTATGTACCCGCAGCAGTACTCCCGGTGCGTAATACTGCTGCGTATCAGCTTCCCATTCTTTTAATGTCTCAATTTTCACTTTATCCCGCATATAATATCCGCCTCCTTTCCGCAATTCTTTCAATCTTTTATTCTTCCGAATCTTTCCACCGGCGTATTTGTTCCAGTTTTTCTTTTACCTGTTTTTCCTTTCCCTGATCCGTAGGATCATAATATCTGCGGTGGGAAAGGGCATCCGGCAGACATTTCATCCGTGCCATTTTTTCTTCCGTATCATGGGCATATATATATCCCTTTCCATAATCGGAATCCTTCATAAGCTGTGTGACGGCATTTCGTATCTGTAACGGCACCGGCTCGGCAGGCAGTTCACGGATATCTGCCTTACAGGCTTCGCATGCCTGATACAACGCATTGGATTTGGGCGCCATGGAAAGATAAACCACCGCATGCGCCAAATGAACATCACATTCCGGCACCCCCAGAAAATGGCAGGCCTGATAAGCGGAAACAGCCACCGAAAGGGCGGCGGAATCCGCCATTCCCACATCTTCACTGGCAAATCTCACTAACCTCCTTGCAATATACAACGGATCTTCCCCTCCGTCTAACATACGATACATCCAGTAAACAGCCGCATCCGGGTCACTGTTGCGCATGGACTTATGCAATGCCGAAATAATGTTATAATGCTCTTCTCCGCTTTTATCATATAGAAGAGAACGTTTATTCATACACTGGGACAGAGTATCTTTATTTACATGAATGATTCCCTCCGAATCCAGAGTACCGTTTAATATCGCCATTTCCAATGTATTTAATGCGGTTCTGGCATCTCCGTTGGCAAATCCCGCTATTGCCGAAAGCTGTTCTTCTTCAATCAGAACTTTTGTGTCTCCAAAACCTTTTGGATTACGTAATGCATTGCTTAACAATTCCCTGATTTCCTCTTCCTCCAATGCCTTCAGCAAAAATACCTTGCACCGGGACAATAGAGCGGAATTGATTTCAAACGAAGGATTTTCCGTGGTAGCACCCACCAGAATAATGCTTCCTTTTTCCACATAGGGAAGAAACGCATCCTGCTGAGCCTTGTTAAATCGGTGAATCTCATCCGTAAACAACAATGTACGCATTCCCGCTCTGCGGCTCTGCTCTGCCCGGTTCATCACCTCTTTTATCTCTTTGATTCCGCTGGTTACCGCACTGAATTCCACAAAATCCGCTCTGGTCTGTTTTGCTATAATCCTCGCCAGAGTGGTTTTCCCCACTCCCGGCGGTCCCCAGAATATCATGGAGGATATCCTGTCTGTTTCAATTAACTGTCTCAGAATTTTTCCCTTTCCCAACAAATGTTTCTGCCCCACATATTCATCTAAATTGTCCGGCCGCAGCCTGCTTGCCAAAGGAGAGAACTGTTCCCTATCATCAAACAAACTCATCTGTTCCATACTTTATGATAATCCTCCTTTCAATATTTCGGCAATTGCAAAACTTCCGGTCTGAGACCAAAAATTCCGCAATCACCGAAACCAATCATATGTATTATTTTATCACAGAAAATGTGCTTTTCCTATCTCCATTTTCAGCATAATGGAAAATTGCATAAACGGACTCTTCATGCTATAATATGATATAAGTAGTTGTGAATTACATATATTACCTGTGACCACAGGATTCGCAACAATTTATATCATTTAACAAAGAGGTGTACTTATGGCTATCACATCTGAATTCAACGGTTTTTCCGGCGGTCTGAATCCAAAAGAACCTGTCGGTGCAGAAGCGGAAAAACTTTTTTTTCATGGTATTTTTGCCCTGCTTTGCAACCGTCCGGCGGAAGCTTTTGAATTTTTTTCTCCTCTTGCAAAGCATAATGGGGCGGCGGCCTTTAATTGTGCATTGTGTTTTCTTATGGCAAAAGACTATGAACATTCTTTAAAATTTCTTCAGGAAGCGGAAGTGCTGCTACACACATTTGAAAATACGAAACCAAAACAGCCTCTGTCCTCCGCTCTTTTACAATATGAGAAAGAACATAACGGTTACTGCAGCCCCATGCTGCCGGATGTTTTGAAACTTTCTCCGGGACAGGCTTTAAAACAGACTCTGCGGGTCAAAGCAGATGTTCTGTATGCCCTGGGTCAGACCGAAGAATTGAAAAAACTTCTTCTGCTTCTTTCACCGGAAGGGTATGAAAATATAGAAAAAATGAAAAAGGAAATGAGGTATTAGATATGGACAACAGTATAATTTTTTTAAATGCATGCAAGAACGGGCAGAAAGGTGTGGTTCAGGCATTGCTAAAAAAAGGCGGCATTGATTTAAACAAGAGGGATGCTTCCGGAAACACGCCGCTTTTTTATGTCTGCATAAAAGGCGCACGGGACATTGCAAAATTATTGATTGCCGGCGACGCTGATGTTACCATGACCAATAATAAAGGTCTTGCTCCGATTCATGCCGTATCCCAAAGCGGCAATAAAGAAATTGTCTCCCTGCTGCTGGAAGCCGGTGCAGATATCAATACTACTGATAACGAAGGTAAAACACCGTTGATGTATACACTGATGGAAAACCGTACCGAAACGGCAAAATTTCTGATTGAAAACGGGGCTGATACTTCAATAGCAGACAATAGCGGTCATAAAGCCATTGATTATGCCACGGCAAACGGATTAAGGGATATCATATCTCTGCTTTCCGACACAAATACAACGGACAATTACGGAAACACACCGCTTCATCAGGCGTGTCAGAACGGACAGGCTGAAGTTGTACGTGAACTGGTCAAATCTTCCGATCTGGATGCTCTGACGGACGGCGGTGAAACGCCACTGATACTGGCATGTATGACCGACAACTTACTGATCGCCCAAATCCTTATCGAAGCCGGCGCGGATGTAAACAAACGTCTCTTAAACGGTAGCACGGCCCTTCATTATGCGGCCGGACAGGGAAACCAGTTTATGGTAAAAGCACTGATCGATGCGGAATCAAAGATTGATGAGCAGAACGAAAACGGCACCACTCCGCTGATCGCCGCTGCCATGGAAGGCCGGAACGATGTGGTTTCCATGCTGGTAGAAGCCGGAGCAAATGTCAATCTGGCCGATAATGCGCAGCATACCGCCCTGTACTATGCTTCCGAACGCGGATTTACGGAAATTGTGGAAATACTCATCATTGCAGGAGCAGAGGGATAAACACCAGATACATAATATTCTTTTTAAAATTCCGTATAATATTATTATATTCTGAACATGATGGTTGAAGATTCTGTTAGTAAGGAGATTTATATGAAAAAAAAATTTATGATTTCCTCCCATGATAAAAAACTGAAACTCTCTGTCTATCTGGAAGGGCCTGACAGTGAAAATGAAATAAAAGCCGTTATTCAATTTTCTCACGGAATGTCTGAACATAAGGAACGGTATCTGGATTTTATTCATTTTCTGAGCCGGAACGGATATCTGTGCGTAATACATGATCACCGAGGTCACGGTGACAGTGTGAAATCCAAACGGGATTACGGCTATTTTTATGACGAAACCGGAACCGAAATAGTAAAAGACCTGCACAAAGTCACCCGTTGGATTAAATCCCGGTATCCGGATAAGGATATTTATATGTTTGCCCACAGCATGGGTACACTGGCAGCCAGGATTTATCTCCAGACCTATGATAACGAAATCAGAAAACTGGTATTATGCGGTCCTCCCTGCTACAATAAAGGCGCATACCCGGGATACCGGATTGCAAAATTCATGACGGCAATATACGGCACCCATCACCGCAGCTCTTTAATTCAAAAGCTGGCCATTGACAGTTACAATAAAAAGTGTCATACCCATATGAAAAACGGCTGGATTAATTCCGATACCGGTGAAGTGGAAAAATATAATAACGATCCCAAATGCGGTTTTGTTTTTACTTTAAACGGTTTTATGAATTTATTTTCCATGGTTAAGAATTGTTTTCGTAAAAACCGGTACCGGCTGAAAAATAAAGAACTTCCTATTTTAATGATTGCCGGAAGTGATGACCCTGTCATTGGCGGAGAATGTAACTTTAAAAAAGAAGCATATTTTTTACTGGATCTGGGATATGAAAATCTCTGGTATATCCTCTACCCTCACCTGCGGCATGAGCTCTTGAACGAAAGAAAACGTGACAGAATCTATAAAGATGTACTGGGCTTTTATAGGCGATAATCCGGGAATTTATATAAATGAGCAGTAAACCGGGCAGTTATTCAAAGGAATAGCTGTCCGGTTTACTACTTGTCCGGCATATCAAACAGTATCTGAATCAGATATGCAAGGAATTGTAAAACCCTTAAGAAAGGATTTGAATTAAATGAATGTTTCTTCTGAAAAAGCGATTTGACATCGGGGATACTATTTCTGAAATCCAGGCGGATGATATAGAAAAACTTTCCCGCTATGCCGATAAGGAGGCAAATCCTCTCTATCCGGTTCCCATGCTGATGAATGCAAAAGAATTAAAGCAGTTTTATTATCAGCTTATGGAATAATGCTCATTTTTCAAAAACAGTTCTGCATAAGAGGCAGACACTCAGAATCATACTTTAAAAAAGGACGGATAAAATAATGAATGAAACTGAAATCAAACAAATTGTAAACCTTCAGCGGGACTTTTTCTATTCTGGAGCAACGCTTGATATTAATTTCAGAAGAAATGCCCTGAAGAAATTAAAAACCTGTATAATCAAATACAAAAATGAAATCAGCGCTGCTATTCGGAACGATCTGGGTAAAAGTGATTTTGAAAGTTATATGTGTGAAACCGGGCTTGTACTCAGTGAAATCAGTTACATGCTGAAACATATCCAATCATTTGCAAAAGAAAAGCGTGTGCATACCCCCCTGGCCCAATTTCACTCCAGAAGTTATAAAAAACCTTCTCCATACGGTGTGGTACTTATCATGAGTCCCTGGAATTATCCCTTTCTTCTGACTCTGGAGCCTCTGGTGGATGCCATAGCAGCCGGAAATACCTCCATTTTAAAACCAAGTGCATATTCTCCTTATACCGGGCAGATGATTCAGAAGATAATAACTGAATGTTTTGAGAATAATTATGTTACCGTCATTGCCGGAGGACGCGCTGAAAATACCTGTCTGCTGAATCAGCATTTCGATTATATCTTTTTTACCGGAAGCCAGTCCGTCGGAAAAGAGGTTATGAAACAGGCAGCAGCGGGCCTTACCCCCGTCACTCTGGAATTGGGCGGCAAAAGCCCATGTATTGTAGAAAAAAGTGCAAATATCAAACTGACGGCAAAAAGAATCGTCTTCGGAAAATTTTTAAACTGCGGACAGACCTGCGTGGCTCCCGACTATATTTATTGTGACGAATTAATAAAGGAAGCTTTACTGTCAGAAATTGAAAAACAAATTCAGCTTCAATTCGGAACTTTCCCCCTTAAGAATAAAGATTACGGTAAAATTATTAACGATAAACATTTTAACCGGATATGTGGTTTAATGGATGACAAGAAAATTGTTTATGGTGGAAAAACGGATAAAGCTACCTTAAAAATCGAACCAACCGTAATGGATCATATCACTTTTGAAGATGCCCTAATGAAAGAGGAAATTTTCGGGCCCCTGCTGCCGGTCCTCACTTATCATTCCATTGATGAGGCAATTCATAAGATTAATTCCATGTCTCATCCGCTGGCATTGTATATTTTTACTTCAAGTAAGATTATTGCCCGAAAAGTAACTTCCCGGTGTGGATTTGGCGGCGGCTGTATCAATGATACGATTATTCATCTGGCTACCAGCGAAATGGGATTCGGCGGTTTTGGCGAAAGCGGTATGGGTTCTTATCACGGAAAAGACGGATTTAATACTTTTTCTCACATTAAGAGTATCGTAGATAAGAAAAACTGGCTGGATCTGCCTATGCGATACCAGCCATATAAAAAAAGATATAAAAAGCTGATTCATTTTTTCCTCAGATAACTCAGAACGTAATTCCCCAGCCGGTATTGGGATTAATGAAAGATATAAACATATCCATACAGAAAAAGCTTCCGACTGTAATACAGATAATTTTTTGGATACCGGCGGGAATTTTACTGATTTGTCTGTTTAAAAAAGGCGCTATATAAAAAATCAGAAGACAGCCTGCAATACCAAACATTAACAGACTGAATAAACAGATTCGTCCGTTAAGATTTAGTGTTAAATAGCTGTAATCCCACCATTTTTTCTGAAATAAAAATTCTAATGCAAGCGACGTGATATATTCCATCAGTCCGCAGATTATCATACTGTACAGGAACACCGCAGGTACAGAATGTTTTTTCTTTCCGAGGATCACTACCAAAATGATACTGCCAATACCATAAATCGGAAGCCAGAACCCATGAAGAAATCCCCGGTTAACAAACTCCCCCATCTCATACATGGTCAGCATTCCTTCCCAGACCCACGCCAGATGTGATATTATTAAAAACATAAGAATGATTGTCATAACGGAATATTGATTTTTCATATTGTTCACACAAATCCTAATGATATTGCAAAACCGGTTGAATAGTTATCAGTATCAGTGTGCGCAATTTTATCAATATTTTTTTGTTTTATGATGGCAGAACAGGAAATATCCGCCATTACCTGATTTTAAATATTTTTATTACTTGACTTTACATATTATCTGTGGTAATTTGTGGTAGAAAATGATACATATATGAATCGATTTATATTGCCTGATAAAAATTTATGATCAAATTTAATGTACAAAAAAGAAAAAAATTAATGATTATAATAAAGAAAGCAGGTAATTTATATGAAGACACAATTTAGAAAAAAGTATATCGGTTTGGTAATTCTTTTGGTATTATCACTCACCGTTTTAATATCCTGTGATTCTGATAATACTCCGTCCAACCACTCTCCGGCAGTACACCTGCTGCTCCGCCTGAGACTGTAGCACCCCCCTTCACCGGAAAAACCGGCAATCCTATGTTTGGATCCCACGAACCGGAAAAAAATATCATACTAACGCAAACTGCAGCAATATGAAACAGCCCCGTCAGGTTTCTATATCCGAAGCAAAAAATATGGGATATGAACGATGTAAAAAATGTTATTAACCTTCTTTAAAAAAATGCTTAACCGGTAATAAATTATTCTCAGATATCAGAAAACTTTTTTATATCTATTGACAAAGACTTAAAATCAGATTAAAATGTGTCTTGTCCGAAATCGGATTTAATATATAAAAGGAAATATGCTGCTTAAGCATAGGTTAAGATTATGAGAATACAGTTATCCGACCATTTTACTTACAAACGATTACTTCAGTTTGTACTGTCCCCCATATTGATGATGATCTTTACATCATTATACGGTATCGTAGACGGTTTCTTTGTATCCAATTATGTGGGTAAGATTCCTTTTGCAGCAGTTAATCTGGTCATGCCTGTCTGTATGGCACTGGGAACTCTGGGAACCATGATCGGCACCGGCGGAAGTGCCATTGTATCTCATGTATTGGGGGAAGGAAAACGAGAAAAAGCAAACAGCTATTTTTCCATGCTTATCGTTTTTGCAGTTATCTTAAGCTTATTTTTATCCATAATCGGCTTTGTTTTTGCCCGTCCCATAGCATCTGCCTTAGGCGCCGAAGGAGAAATGCTGGAAAACTGTGTAACATACAGCAGGATTTTATATATTGCACTGACACCGTTTGTTTTACAGTTTATCTTTCAAAGCTTTTTTGTGACCGCTGAAAAACCGTCATTAAGTCTGATAATATCCGTTGTTTCGGGTATTGTTAATATGCTGTTGGATTATCTCTTTATTGCAGTATTTGACTGGAAAATTGCAGGCGCAGCCATAGCAACGGGTATCGGTCAGATTGCCGGCGGTATTATCCCCTTGATTTATTTTGCAAAAAAGAATGACAGTTTACTACAGTTTACAAAACCGAAGTTTGAAGGAAAGATTCTGCTTAGGGCCCTTACCAACGGCTCTTCCGAAATGATTACAAACCTTTCCACTTCGTTGGTAAATATATTGTACAATTTTCAGCTTATGAAGATTGCCGGAGAAAACGGTGTTGCCGCATACGGTATTATAATGTATGTCAACTTTATTTTTATGGCTGTCTTTTTCGGATATTCTATTGGCAGCGCACCTGTTATCGGCTATCATTACGGCGCCGGCAATCATAAGGAACTTAAAAATCTGTTTCGAAAAAGCATTTTTTTAATGACTTCTACCGGATTAATACTGACAGTTCTGGCAGAAATCCTGACGGTACCCCTTGTAAAAATTTTTGCAAATTATGATGCCGATTTATTCTCCATGACCTGTCAGGGATTCCGGCTGTATTCCATTGCCTTCGTCGTTATGGGTGTAAATGTATGGGGTTCTGCATTTTTTACGGCTCTGGGAAACGGCGCCGTGTCTGCTGCCATTTCTTTTTTACGGACACTGGTATTTCAGATTGCGGCGATTTTCGTTCTGCCGGTATTTTGGGGTATCAATGGTATCTGGTTTGCAATTGTGGCTGCGGAACTGCTGGCATTGATTATAACAGCAGGATTTTTTATTGGGAATAAAAAGAAATATCAGTATGGATAGTTGTATTTTCTTATAGAAAAACCCTCTGTGCCAGACACAGAGGGAAACTTTTTGCTATGTAATATATTGCTCTAATTGAGGATATTCTTTTATATGTTCTCTGACATAACACCTTTTAAATGCTGCAAATGCTGTTTCTCTTCTCAATAAAGCTTTTAGTTTTCTTAAAGTTACTTTTGAATTTGGAGTTTTTCTAATCTCTTCAAGATAGTCGTATAAAACATTCATTTCAAAATTTAATTTTTTTAACCTGCTATCACTCTTACAAACTCTCATTCCGGTATTTTTCATATTGAATACTTCATTTACAAGTTCTGCCGTCAATCCGGAAAAAGAATCGGACTCCTGCCTGGCAGCAACAGAAACTTCATCATCAATCAAGCGAAAATATATATGCTCTTCCGGGTCCGTCTTACAACAATCCAGGATTCCCTTCTGATACTTTTTTTGATTTTTCACATTGTTGCAATGCCCGCATGACCAAAACAAATTATTCCAATCAAATTTACGCTCTTTATATTTCCCAAATAACCTTCCACAATGCCATCATATGGTACATCAGACAATCCGTTTTCAACCAAAAGATGATTCTCAAGGTCATAAATAATAACATTATCTAAACTGTTTAATATAAAAGGTGAATGTGTGGATACAATGAACTGAATATTCGGAAATATTGTAGTCAATAAATTGAAATGTCTTATTCGTCCTTTTTTCCATACGCATAATGATATCTACCACAATATCCAGCACTGCCGCATACCCGCTGGAAAGCGTATTAAAATCAAAAACTTCTCTCCCCGTTTCCCGTATACTAAAGTGAAATGTATCTTCATCAAATTCTAATTTTAATGCACCATCATCAAATTTGTTCAATAATTTCATACAACTCTTCTTTATTTTCATTTGCTCTGGTCAGATTATTTATATCACTCTCCAAGCACTCTTTATTCTGCCGTAAATCAGTTGTTGTTACTATAGAATTCAAATAAATGGACAACGCTTTTAACACACTGGTTTTCCCGCTTCCATTTTTTCCGGTAATCATTAAGTGTTTTATTTTTTCTTTTGATAAAGGAATCTGTACATTCCTTAAATGTCTCACATTTTTTATCAAAATATCTGTTATAAATACGTTGTCCATGTTCCCTCTAAACAATCAGTAATGATGTTGAAATCATACTCTTTTATATCTTATTTTTATTATTCATTATACTACAAAAAAATTTAACAAACAAGCCTTGGATTAGGTCCTATAATCTCCCAAACTTTCCCTGCCCGTCAAATATATATATCCTCTTTACATCCTCTCCCATCCGTTTCAGTACTTCATCCACTCCAAGTTCCCGGACGGTCTCATATTCCTCCTGTTTTAACGGAACCACCCAAAGCTGATTGATTTTATCCCCCATAAAATCCACATAATCCGGAGCCGCAATCTCAGGAATCAGACGTGAATTCAAAAGCCATACGGCACTAAATCCCTCAATCCCATCGCACGGTATTGTATGACCATGTCCCAGAAAGCTGATTTCATTCCAAGGTAAGGCAGAGATTGCAGATATAAACGAATACATTTTCATACAGATATCCTGCTGTGCTGCAGATGCAGCAAATCCAATCTCTATTCTTCTGAAGTCAGAAGCTTCTTCATTATAATACTGTTCTACCTGCGGCATGGGAATTAAACTGACTCCTGCAGTAATTCCATAGCAGATACCCTCTTTCTCTCCGGTCACTAATGCCTTTGGCGGAAATGTTTCTCCATCAATTGCGAAATATTTCTCATAGTTGCCGAAAAATGCTTCTAATGCCTGAATATGTGCTTGTTGTATATCCTCCCAATATTCGCCTTCAAAATAATCCCAAAATTCCCGGCTTTTTTCTGCTCGTTTCAGAAGGACCTCCTCTGCATCTGTCAATTCCCATGCATAAGGTGCCATTCCCACCGCATATCTGGAATACCCGTTAAAATCCTTATATCCACTCCAGCCCGGAATAACACAAAGCAATCGTTCTCTTTCAAAAAGTGCTGCGGCATCTCCTTCTTCAAACCACACAATTGACAAGTCTTCCGGATTCAATCGGATTCCCCCATCAGCATGAGAAATATATTGTTTCGGCATGGCCGGTGCAAGACCTTCTTTCATTGCTTCGGTATCAATTTTTTCCGGTGCCGCAGCCGCATTACATATCCAGCAGCTTTTTATATATGCCTTTTCGCTGCCCGGATGAATCCACAGATAAAAATAATAACACTTTTCACTTTCCTCCACAAAAGCCTGAATATCACAAACCGGCGACCAACTTTCCAAGATAATATTTGAATCCGACATTTTTACTTCCTCCTTAAACAAAGTTATTCCACATGCTCCAACAACCACTTCGCTACCCCGTCACTGTCATTGCTTCCAATGACGCTGGTAGCCATATTTTTTAATTCCTCCACTGCATTTTTTACGGCATAACATTCGTCGGATATCTGAAACATTGGAATATCATTAATCCCATCTCCAAAAGAAACAACTCTGTCACACTGCCACAGCCCCTTTAATGTTTTTATGGCATTTGCCTTTGTCGCCTGTCTTGGCATGATTTCACACCAATACTCCGGCCGATATAATTCCTTCTGCAGTGTACAGGTATAATTTCTATCCTCACGAAATTCATCATAGAGTGGAAGAAGTTTCTCCTGTTCTCCGATACACGTAAAATAAAATATCTGTCCGTCATATAAGCCCACCGGGTTGCGCAGAGGCCGGAATCTTTTATCCCCTTTTCGTTTTGTAAGATAATATCGGATTCCTTCATTTTCTTCTGTGGTAATCCATGAAACCTTCTCTATACCGTTTATATAGGAATATACCAATGGATATATCTGATATCTGTTCATACAGTCAATAATTCTGTCCGTCTCTTCTTTTGTAAAAAAAGCAGAAGAAATTATTTCACCTGTAGATGGATTCAGAATGAATGCTCCATTATACGCAATAACCGGTATCTTAGCTGACAGTCCCTCAGCAACAACAGATGCAGATACCAGAGACCTTGCAGTGGCATATGTAAATATCATTCCCTGTTCTACCAGATTATTTATTATATTAATACTATAATTACTGATATAATCCTTTGAATTTAACAATGTTCCGTCCAAATCCGTTACATAAAGTGTTTTCATCATTTTGTCATTAATCCTCTATCATCAGGGCAAGCACCGTTTCATCTCCCTTTGCTGCGGCTATCTCCATTGGAATTTCGCCCCTGTTATTGGCAACATTGTAATCCGCACCTTTTTTAATAAGGAAACGTGCCACATCACTTTTACCGTATCTAAGCGCAAGATGTAATGCTGTATCCCCGGCATTATTTTTCGCATTCACATCTGCCCCTGCCCGAATCAGTTCTTTCACAATATCCTTATTGCATACATTATCTATGTGGGCCAACAGTACGGTATTTCCGTTATTATCCGCACGGTTTAAATCCACATCCCGGTCAATCAGCAATAAGGTAAGCTCGCATACCATACTGTAATCCATGTTCTGCAGAAGAATAATCGGTGTTTTTCCGTCATTTCGCGGTGTATCAATATCTGATAATGCTTCCAGCATTTCAGCCCGCACTTTCGGTTCCAGCTCTTTATAACGCTGTTTCATCTGTACAACAAAATGCGCCGGCGTTTCTCCCAACGAGGTCTTCATGGAATCATCCGCACCGGAATCCATCAGCAGCTTCACCATTCTTGTATTGCCATGGATACATGCAATATGAAGAGGAGTTGTACCGATTTCCTGCGGAGCATCCTCCGTAATATTAATATCAACACCTTTGTCAATCATGACCTTCATCATTTCAATATGGTCATTTTTTGCCGCCTGATGAACAGCCGCAATTCCTTCATCATCCAGTGCTTCCATGGATTCACGGTCAAAGTACCGGGCGGATTCCGCATAATATTCTTCATCTTCTTCGCCAAAAAATGTATGACGTTTACCAATGCCCGCAACAATATTGGCAGGTGTTTTTCCTTTTATTATTGCGCTGTTCATATCCGTTCCCAAATCCGAAAGTTTTTTTACGACTCTGGACTCATATAAGTTTCTCAGACAATAATCACGTATATTGGTAATACTTCTCTGATAACAGATTGGCATATCAAAGTCAAATCCTGCTTTCATGATATAATCCAGTATCCGGCATTCTTCATCTTCTCTTAATGCGCCCCGAAGAATTTCAATGACACACGCCAGTTCATCATCATCGTCCTCATCAATTTCCCTTAAAAGTTTTTCTGCCAGATAAAGACCAAATTCCAGATTATCTTTTTCTGAGGACTCACATTGAAAAAATGTTGTTTCAATAATGCGGATAAGTTCTTTCGGCGCCGGAGAACGTTTTTTTCCAATGCGGCTCTTTAATTCCTCCCGATAACCGTTTTCAATCATTTCAGCCGCCGTTTCGCCTCCGTTATTTGCAATCTGACAATCTGCTCCGGCATCCACGAGCATATAGGATATTTCAAAATTTCCCTTCCTTACCGATATATGCAGAACGGTATCGCCTTCATTATTTTGGAGATTCAGAGGACTTTTATTCTTTATCAGCCGGATAGCTGCGGTGATCTGATTATACATTGCCGCTGTCATAAGAGCCGAATTGCCGCTGCTGTCTGTCGCATTTACATCCGCTCCCCGGTCTATAAATTGCTGCAGAAGATTCATGGAAAGCAAACTGTTTCTGTTTTTAAGAAGCTGCAGCAACGGCGAAAATCCTTCGTTATCCTGTGCATTTATATCGCATTGAAGCAGAGGAAAAATCTCCTGTCTCTGCTTTACGCTCTTTCTCTGACCGGTCCAGTTATTCTTTATATTTTCATAAAACATACAGGCAAGATAATGGTAAGCGTTTCTGCCCTGCTTATCACAAAGCGTGGTATCTGCCCCATGATCGGTCAGCAGCTTTGCCATTTTATAATTACCCATATAGCAGGCCAAATGAAGCGGTGTTATATCCAGATACGCTTCCGCCGCCTGCCCTGCTTCCCCCATTCCTCCCCGGATGTCCGGGTTTACTCCGTTTTTCAGTAAAATCTCTACGGCTTCCGGATAATTATGCCATACCAGATGATGCAACACCGTTAATCCCGTTTTATCCGTTATTTCCGCTGACTCCTTTGTAATATTCCTGCTGTTTGCCAGAACCGCTTCGTTTAATTCTTCTGAAGCAATCCTGCACTGTGGGTCTGTAAACATTTGTTCCGCTTCCCACCACAGATTATAATGGGATAGATTATCTGCCATCAGTTTCAGCAGCCTCTCTGCCGCAATTACTCCTGCAACAGAACCTCCGCCCAGTTCTTCTATTTTCTTATATACCCTGTCATCCGTATTAAATTTCGGATATTTTGAAAAGAAAGCAGCTATTGTGGATCCATTTGCCAATTTCATGCCAAAGTCAAATCCCGCATCTTTTAATTCATCCAGAATACAAAATTCATCATGTCTCACAAGGGCATGTCCAAGTACCTGCACCATGATATTCTGGTCTCTTCTTTCCGAAAAATCCAGTTTATGCAGAAGTTCTTTTGCATAGCGGTTACCTTCCTCGGTATCGTTTCTGAAATATGCTTCTCCGGTTTTAGTAATTAAATCAGTCAGTTCTTTTTCGTCTGTCATCGTTTACACCTCTTTATAGTTATAATATGATAATTATAACAGATAATTTTATTAATTGAAACCTGTATGACATATTTCCATAATAAATATTAATATTATTCTAACGAAAAGATTCATATTTAAATATTGTAGTGGATGCCTTTTTTCGTCTACCAATGAGATTGAAGCTGTTTTAAAAAATTTTGAATGATTTTAACTTCCGTTCCGTAATTTTATCTCCTTCTGTAATTTTTCCACAAAGCAAAGGAGAATCCGCATCATAACCATAACTGTTTTTTTCAACAATTTTGGCGTTTTTATTTGCATAGCAATACTTGCAGCCGTTTTGACAGGTATCATAAGCTCCGATTTCAACACTTTCCATGCAGCCGCATTCTATTCGCTGGTTTTTATCTTTGAATGACTGAATTTTATATCCGGTGATTTCTTCAATCAGTGATTTATCAATACAGCAGTTATGCTCAATTCCATATTTCGCCAGATCAAATTTTTCTGCACAGGATGCAATCCGTATCCCGTTTTGATGTGAAATTTCACTTAATTTTGCTGCAAAAGCTTCCAGTTCCGCCTGTTCTTTCTCATACACTTTTAAAGCAGTCATATTCCTTTTATTTTTTAAATAAATATCTACAAAACTGATAACACATTTTTTCGTATATCCTTTTAAAGCCCGGGCAATCTGTCCAAAAGCCTTAATATGATATTCTTCTGTATAAATCTCATTAAATAAGATTGGATCATATCTCCAGATTACTCTGCTGCTTCCTATCTGATATGATAATTTCTGAAAAACCGGAATCATTTCCTTCTTTTTATGCGGAACAAAGGGTTCTATATCCCGTCCATATCCGGTAAGTGTAAATTGAAAATAATATTTATATTTGTCTAATTCTTCCAGCCGGCTCATCATTGGTTTTGGATTCTTTGTCCAAAATACAATACAATCAACGATATGTGGAGACAAATCAATCCTGCTTACCTGATGAAAATTCATGGGATTCCGAACATATAAAAAACCTTCTTTTATGCGATTACAAAACCATTCCGAATAATAACACGGTATATCCGTTCTGCGGCTTGCACTCACTATCAATTGTCCGTCACCGCCTCGAACGTAATCCCGTTTTCCTCTGCATACCTCTCCGCAGCAGAGCCCCGAACTCCCTTAATCTTAAATCCCGGAATGATCTGCTCTCCCTTCATCCGATATGCAGACCGGTCCGGTGGAAGATACTCCCGAATTTCCATATAACCCACACATTTCTCTCCAAATTGAACAACACTTTTCGGAATCACTAATTCCTTAAGCGACAGACAATGAAAAAATGCATAGTCATCAATGGACGTAACTCCTTCCTCAATAACCACATGTTCCAAAGTCTCGCAATCCTCAAATGCTTCATATAAAGCTGTTACACTTTTCGGAATAAAAACGGATTTCAGATATTGGGACTCTATAAAAGAATGGGAGATATCTTCCGCTCCTTCCGGAAATTCCATGGTCTCAATCCGGGTCCCCGAAAATGCATAGTCAAAATACTTTGCATCAGGTGGAAGCACAAGGGTTTTCAAAGAATAACAGCACTCAAACGCATGCTCCAAATCCCTGATGCTCCCAGGAAGCGACACCGTCTCCAATCCTTCACAGCCATAAAATCCTCCGGAAATTGTAATAATCCCTTCCGGAACCGTTACACTTTTCAGTTCATAAAAACCGTCAAATGTGCATTCCAGTGAAACCGTTTTTTTACCGTTCACAACACCCGGAATATCAATATGTATCTGATTGCCGTTGTAACGCAAAAGTGATATTCCCTCACCGGTCTCTGTGTATGTCCATAAACCATCCAAACTTGTACATATTTCTACCGGTTCATCTTCATACTGCCAAAAATAATCATAGCTTTCCCCTGTACCATAACGTCCTCTTCCGTCACTGTAATAAGCCTTCATTCAAAATCCTCCTAATGATTTAAAATAAATCTGCCATCTGATCATACACATAATCATATGTTCTTACAAAAACATCCTGTGTCAGATTATCATTTACAATATATACATAGTAACATTTATACCATTGTCCATGATATGACGTATAGCGGTAATTATATTTTAACAGACCGGCTTTCCCTTCCTCTAATACAAATGCCGTTTCATTTAACACATTCGGTCGCCCTGCCAGTTTCATCCCTTTTTTATATAAATCCTCATTGCCTCCCCTGCGCTTTGGCATCCCTTCTCCGGAATCAAACCATTTTATACGATAACAATTTGCCTGTTCCTCACTGATTGTAATACAGGGAACGTCAATATTTTCAATATTGTAAAACGTACCTCTGTCTTTTTGTATTCTTTTTGTTCTCAATCCCGCCAGTCTCTGCTCCCGCTCATCAGTGCCGGTAAATGCCTTTCCCAAACCTTCTTCATATAACTTTTCATCCAGTCTGTCAGAAAATCTTTGTTCCGATAAAACGGAATTCCCGTATTGGCAATAACTGCATTTCTTTAAAAAAATACCCTTCCCCGAGAGATTTATCCCATCTTCAATTCTCACCGGTTCATAATATTTCTGCCTCTGAACAGCGCCACTCGGTGTACGATTTTCTTTTAACCACTGCATCTCAATGAATAGGATTGCTAACATTTCCTTTTCCTCGCCATTTTTTATTTTATAATCCAACTCTTTTTTTCCATTCCGCATATTCTTTCTCCAACTGAATTGCATAATTATCCTGAACAGCTTTTGCAGCAGAAATTCCTTTTGTATATAGATTTCCATACATACTCTTTTTATTTTGCAATTCTGGTTTTGCCCATACCCATAACTCTTCTGCAACATCCGAATAATTACATATCAGCGAAAAACTAATCTCCAACAAATCTCCAAATTAAATGAATCACACGATATCTGTGACTGTTTTCATTAATCCATGCCTTCAAGATATCGTTGGACTTTCCTTTGCTCTCCAAAACATTGGACAATGCAAATCGAATTCCCCGCTCTGTCAGCCCATCCAAATAGTGAAGTAAATCTTTTTCATCCGTTTCTGTCCATCCTGCCCGTTCATTATAGGTTGCACAGGTTATCAGATATGGAGGGTCTGGGTAAAAAAACTTTTTTCCGTATATTCCTCCGGGTCTATATCTCTGAAATCATAATTGGTAAATTTATAATCTCCGCTTTTCACACGGTCTATAAACATCTCCAGTTTATTCTGCATTTTTTTGTTAAAATCCCTTTTCCCCACCAGAAGATTATATTCACCTTTTTTATTAAATCTCAGTTGATTATTAAAGGAATAGACAATCAGCAGATACAGCATTATATAATACTCATCGTGTAGTGGTCAAGCTTTTTTGTAACACTTGTGGCTAAAAATTTATGGATTGCTGTCTGGAGCTTATCGGAGCGTTATCATATGGTACAGTTATAGCTTACATCTCCGTTCTCCAGGAACCGGTACGTAAAGTCCGTGCACCATTCTGATTTGGCCTGTCCGCCTGAAAATCCTGTTTCAGCAGATTTTCAAACACTCTGTGGTGCTTCCCCTGTTTCGTTCCTGGCTTTTTAGGGCGGATGATGGAGCGCAGCCCCGGTTCCCTGTTCATATATTTATGGATGGTGGCGCAGCTGTAATGGTATTCCCTGCGTTCCAGATAAACTGTCATGCTGCGGTAACCGTCAATGCCGTTATGGCTGTGATAGATCTCGGCAATCTGTCTGTGAACTTCTGACTTTTTGGCGCAGCAACCCGCCTTTCGGTTTTTACGGTAGTTGTAATAAGCATTTGGATAGATTTCCAGCCGCCTCAATAGCCAGCGGATACCGAATTCCCTATGATACTGGTCTATAAATCGATAAGCCTCTAATCGATTTCCTTTGCAAAGAATGCCGCCGCTTTTTTTAAGAACTGGATTTCCTTCTCTTTTTCAGCCAATTCTTTACGCAGACGTAAGTTTTCTTTCATAATATCCGCTTCATTAGCGGAAGAAGGTTTTTGAAGGCTTTGGGCCTGGCATTCTTTCTGAAATTCACGGCACCACCGGCGGACACTCTCTTTGGAAATGCCATACTCTTTGATGATGCTGTTAATCGTACGTCCTTCTTTCAGACGGAGCCGGATGATTTTCTTTTTAAATTCAGGTGTGTAATTTTGTGACATAATGAGTACCTCTTTTCTTATGATTTTGATTATATCTCATTAGCCACTCCCGCTACAACTTTATTATAGCACTTCACCGACAGATCCACCAATAAAAATCCCCATTTTTACAAAATTTTGTATCCTGCAAGTAGCTTCTGGGAGAAAAGCCCACATTGGAATCGCACCATCATCTCTATGACCGTTTTACGGAAGTATCATTATCAGGAAACAGTGTCATGGCGTGTTTTGGTACAGCTCGGCTGTTTCATACGACTTGCAGGATTATCCATATTCAGTTGTCCGTCTGCCGTGCGTTTTTCTCTCCGCTTTCCCGTATAGCCTGCACAGTGTTTCAAGCTCTGTTTCGAGGGTATTGGTATAGGGCTTGTAATTATCCGTGATAAAAACCCCGCCGTTACACCCCGGCTTTGTATAAATCGGGTAATCAAAAGTCAATGCGAAAATATCATGGTGTATCGTGCGTATCGTAACGCCCAATTCCCACGCAAGCTCCCTTGCCGTTATATGCCCTTTGACAGATAAAATGCTGATGATTTCCATTCTCCGGTGTGCCGTGTCCATGCCCATTCCCCCTCCCATTGGCTGTTTAAAACCCGTTTAGGATTGCCAGCCCTAAAAGCACATAAAACATTCAAATATCCTTTATATGCTTTATAAGAATGGCAATCGCTTTCTATGTAAGTCTGCCGCAGTACGGCCCGAATTCATGTATGATTGACAGAATGGTTTCCCTGTCCTCTGCCGCACATGAAACAGCGACTTTCTCCAAGCATTCCAGTTGTTATTGCGAGAGCGTATTCTGGTTTTTCCCAACGCCGTCCATGAGGAAGTAGCCGCCGTTATATCCCTGTTTTAAAATGACGGGAAGTTCCTCGCCTATGACTTCAAAATCCCTGCTGATTGGCTTCCTGCCCACACAGTACCTGCCCATAAGTTCCGATACCGTCAGCTTCTTCCCCGACAGCAGCATACGCTCAATCTTCTGGCGCCGCCTAATTCTGTACGGCTTTGTCTATGACATTGACTATTCCGATTTACGGGATTACAACGCCACACTTAGAAAAATCAGCGGCAACCTGAACCAGATAGCAAAGCGAATGAATGCCACAAGAAACGTTTATAAAGCCGATGTAGAGGAAGTGAAAAATCTGATGAAACAGGTGTGGGATACACAATTAGCCATGCTGAAAAAACAGCCCTCCTTGAAACAGTAAATTGTTTCTAAATTCCTGCCGAAACTAAAACAGTAATAGCCCAATTTCTTCCGCAAACCCGTAGTGGCCAAACCATAACAATATCTAAAATCAGACAAATTTCGCACCATTAAAAAAGGTGTATCGCATTGAAGTTTTAACCTTCATTCCGATACACCTTGATGTGTACAATATACTGTTGAATTTAATTATCTCTCCAATTCTATGCCTGTGTATTTTTAATTTCATTTTCGTTTTGTTCCTTTCTACAATCCAAATACAGGTGATATCGCTGCTCCAAACAAAATGCAATGCAATCCTGTCTAAAAAAGAATTGCATTGCAATATGGAGTATTTCTTAGGAATTGATACTTCCAACGCAAAAGCCGTCAAACTGTGATTACTCACAAGTTCATCTGCTCTGCCTCTATGCGTCTGGCTCTTTGATGACATTTACTTTCAATTTCTTTACTTCCACCAATCTTTCCTGTTTACACTTCGGACAGTAGAGCGGAAAGTATAGAAAAACTGTATCCTCTCTAATCTTGTTCCTTGTTTTTTCCCGCAAACAGGGCAACGTATCCATTCCGTTTTTTCATAATATTTCATCGCATTTTACATCATTGTATCATCCCGCAAAACCTCCGCTAAGTTGATTTTACGTATATTACGCCAACCAAGATAATATGCAAATGCCACAATTCCCCAGATAGCCAGCATAAAAATCATAATCGGAATGAGTGGAGCTTCGGCAAGAAATGTCCCCACTTCAATATAGCTTATCTTCAGCAAATACCCCACTGTAATAACTGCAAGTGGAAGGGTGATTAAAATCGGACGCCCTGCAATGGTAAGCGCCTCCACGCAGAACATTTTTTTAATTTCACCCTGTGTCATTCCAACAGACATATACCTTGCAAATTCCCTTTTTCTCTGACGGACAAAGCCCAGCGTATTGGAAAACACATTTCCAATGCCAATCACCGCAAGCAGGACACAGAAACCGCCAAAGATTGTCATCATTCCCTGTATCTGTTTATCGTTCGCTTCTGCTTCCTGAATACGGTTCTCACTTTCTGTCTTATAGTTTCCCGCAATAAGGCTGTCTACCTGCCCCTGCAAAGCATCCAATTCCCCTGATGTCACATTTTCCCTGCCAAGCATACAGATATAGGCATCCTCCTCGCTGCCTCCAATCTGCCCCTTGATCTCTTTCCACAAAGATACGGGAATAAAATGCACCAGTTCATAATAATCAAGCGTTGCGTACTCCTCTCTTAAAACAGGCACTTTCTCCGTATAGGACAAAACCGGGACCTCTGCTGTCATTTCTTCCTTGCCGGACTGTCTTAAAATGCTTACTGCATTTTCCCCTTTCACATAGGGCATATATCGTGGATGCCTGAAATCCGGATTTGTAACATCACGTATCTGATTCCATATGACTGCCCCATTAAGCTGCGGTGTGATACCAATCTGTTCACAGTACGCTAAAAAACTCGCATCATCCAGTATGACAATGGGAACATTTACAAGCCATCCCCCATCCGTCTTCCTCACATAATTATCCCCGGCTACAGTAAAACCGCCGAGGGACTTCATATCTTCGCTTATTTCATCCTCTGCAATGATTCTTTTTGCCATTGCTTTCTGATATACAATAGCGCTTCTTATTCCGGAAATCTCCTGTAATTTTTGTGCCTCACTAAAAGAATCCACATCCGTGTCCTTTACTGTAACCATAATATCCCAAACACCCTGATAACGTTCAAAATAAGTTTCCCTTGTACTGATTCCTGAAAGTGCAAAAAAGGACTGCATAATGGTAAAGGCAAGAAAAGAGAATATCAGACTAAGCGATGCTGTCCGTAAGGCTCTTTTCTGTACTTTCAATGCTCCACCTGCCAATTCTCCTTCCAATCCAAAAAGGCAGGTAAGCAGCGGAGATTTTTTCTTACGCTTTAACTGTAATTCGCCTGTATTTTTAATCGCTTCAAGCGGCGTCAGTCTGCTTAATTTTCTGGCTGGCATCCATGCGGAAATCCATATTGTCGCCACTGTCAAAAGAAGTGTCGCCACTAAGACTAACGGATGATAGCCAAAGACTGCTTCATGCCTGCCTGCCACATCACTCCCCAGTAAATCATTCGCCATATGTATAATTCCCATACTGATTAGAATGCCAAGCAGATTCCCAATTAAAATCGGCAGAATACATAATGCAGCCGCTTCCTGCAAAAGACATGAGCGTATCTGTTTCGGTGTGGCTCCGATGCTGGAAAAAATACCAAACTGATGGATTCTTGCATTCATAGACACTACAAAAGAATTATGGATTACTATAATTAATGAAAAAGATGCAATTCCGGCTATCAGTATAAACAACGGAAAAAGCAGTCTTGGCGCAGTATCCTGTGGATCACGTATCATGTACATTGCCAGAAGCTCATGGTTATAAATAACATTTTCCGATGAAACGCCCAAAACTTTGGCTATCTGCATCGTATCGTCGAGGACAGCCCCCATGTCATCAAAATAAATATCTATCACAGGTTCCGGAATCTGCGCTCCTTTTTCACTGATGACGACATCTTTGACATTGGCAAAATTCTTTATGGATTCCATATCTTCCTGAGTAAATTCCCCGACAATCCTGCTCTGCCAGCCTCCTTCTTCCTGTTCAATGCTTTCAATTTGGTACTTCCATGCGTTATAAAATAACCCTAAGAGCAGCGATAACAGCAAAGCTGATATAAATGCCGCTATCATAACAGACATGCCCGATGAACGGTTATTTTTAATATAGCCTGATGAATAATCTTTCCACATAGCTCATTACCTCCGCTTCTCATCGCTTATGATATGCCCGTCCTCTATGGTTATGATACGGTCTGCTTCTAAAGCCACCTTCTCATCATGGGTAATCAACACAATTGTCTGTTCCAAATTACGATTCGATAATTTCAGCATATCAATGATTTCTTTGGAATTTTTCTGATCCAGATTTCCAGTCGGCTCATCCGCCAAAAGCAGCGCCGGGCGGTAAATCAATGAACGAGCTATGGCAACCCTTTGCTGCTGCCCGCCTGATAACTGGTTTGGCAGGGCTTCAAGCCGTTCAGCAATTCCAAGCGAACGGACAATCTTTTCAAAATACTCTTTATTTGGTTTCTTCTTATCAAGGGCAAGCGGCATAAGAATGTTTTTTTGCACGGTAAGTGTTGGAATTAGGTTATAGAACTGATACACCAAACCCACTTTTCTTCTGCGGAAAATCGCTGCCTGTGTCTGATTCAGTTTTGACAAATCCGTTCCGTCTATTGTAACTTTTCCGCTTGTAGGTTTATCCACGCTTCCCAGAATATGTAACAATGTGGATTTACCTGAACCGGACGCTCCGATAACCGCCACAAATTCTCCCTTGCCCACCGTCAGATCAATTCCATCCAGCGCAGCTACCTGATTATTGCCGGAGCCATACATTTTGCGAACTCCCTCGCATGTTAAGATATTCATTTTTGTTTCCTCCTTTGGATGTTTTGAATTTCTACGCTTGCAGCAAAGCTACCCGTTAGCTTGTAAACTTTGTTCCTGCAGGCAAACTGTTTACAAGCTATATTGTACTAAATGAAAGTTACAACTTAGTAACTGCAACAGAATGGATATTAAATTTATTGCTTATATAACCAAATTTCAAAGCATGCACCGCCATTTGGCAGATTTTTAGCCCTTATTGTCCCATTTTGATGTTCTATAATCTCTTTTGACAATGCTAAACCAATCCCAATGCCGTTTCCACGGATATTACCTCCCGCATCTGCATTCTTTCCGCGATAAAACCGTTTAAAAAGATGCGGAATATCTTCTTTGGCAAATCCGTCCCCCTCATCCCAGATAAGTATTTCTGTATATAGCGGATTCTGCCCATAAGAGCAATGGACTGTTCCACCTGCATTATGCTCCATACAGTTTTTCATTACATTTATAACTGCTTCCATAGTCCAGTTTAAATCGGCTGTCACTGCCATCTCCCCTGATTCCGGAATGTCAATGAAAGTGCCGGAATCTGCAAATAATTCCTGCAAATTGTCTGCCGCAAGGACAAGCAAAGTAAAAACATCCACATCTTCTTTTTGAAACATCAATATACCTGCATCAAGACGGGATAAAACAAGTAGGGATTCTTCTAAATGAATCAGTCTGTTTAACTGTTTCTTTATCTGTTCCATCCTGTCTTTTTCATATTCTTTTTTCATCGGCATTTCAGATAATGTCTGCAGTGATAAAGAAATGGCGGTAATAGGAGTTTTTATCTGATGTGCAATATTGGATAGATTCTCGGCAAAATCATTTTTGGCCTGTACCGCCGCATCCTTTGTCTGATAAAGAAATGTCACAGTCTTATATATTTCATCTTCCAGCTTGGAAAAAAGATCTTCTCCTGAAACAGAGAGGACAACCGCTTTTCCCATATTAACCTGCTCCAGATAATCTGACAGCTCTTCTATTCGTTTTGCTTCTGTTTTGTTACGGAATGCAAAAGTAATAGCAAAGAGAACGATTCCTGCCAGAAACCCTGTTGTTGCGAACATAATATCATATATAACGGAAGAATCAGAAAAATCAGATATGTCATATCCCAAAACGGACAATACATCCCCCATTGCCACACCATCGGCATTTCCACCCGTATATTCTTTCAATGCAGCAGAAACGATATGCTTCATTTCTGGCTCCTGTTCCAGCACTTCGCCGCAGATTACATTTACCAAGTCAAATTGAAGCCTGTTGTAATGGCAGGAAATTAGCATTACCGTAACAGCAGAAGAAATTAGGCTAACAGCTGCCACAAATCCAAAGAGAATCACTAAATTTTTTCGCCCGCTCATATGGTATCCTCCATACGGTATCCCACACTTCTAATTGTTTTTAAACAGGACGGTTGGTGCAGTTTGTCCCGCAGCCGTTTCATAGTAACTGTCAATGTATGATCATTCACGTAATTTCCATTTACATCCCATACCTGTTCTAAGATTTTTTCCCGGGTAACAATCTTTCCTTTATTCTGCAAGAGGTACAAAAGCAGCTCATACTCTGATACGCTTAAATCTATTTCTTCCGTGCCACAAGTAACTGTCCTGCGGTTTAAATCTATCTTGATCCCATCACAGGACAGGTACTGCACCGCCACATTGCCCGTTCTTCTAAGTATCGCCTGAATCCTTGAATACAATACGCTTAATTCAAAAGGCTTTACTACATAATCA
>CAJTXN010000012.1 GCA_910583605.1 uncultured Lachnospiraceae bacterium | reverse complement strand
TATTAAGGAAAAAGGCCTGATTTTATGCGGGCTGCGGCGTTTCGCAAACGCCTAACCATTATTATACTAGAGAGGTGACGAGGTGCAGGCTTTATACAACAAACTATCCGCTGTTGATCGAACATATTTTACGGGAAGCAAAAATGTACCGTCAGATTATTTTGGAGATTGAGAAATGGGGAAAAATCTCCGTTCCGGATTTAAAAAATCTGGAAATATTCTGGAATCAGATTATGATGGAACACGCACAGTTCATTCAAGGGCTGCTAGATCCGACTGAGTGTGAGCTGATTAAAACTGCCGATGGGTTTGCTGAAGACTATTGCCGCCTTTTAGAAGGGGCAAGAGAACAGGATATGAAGATGACAAATACTCTGACCGCAAAAACTTTACAGACAACTAAGCAATATCAGCAGTTTAAGATAGCGGGAACAGAGGGGATAACAAGTTGTGAGATTCGTTCCATAATTCTTCCGCTTTTGGCAGACCACGTGCTTCGTGAAGCAAATCACTATCTGCGCCTTCTGGAATGTGCACAGAAAAGTAATAGTTAATATATATCACAGCCATAAAAGAAATACAGTCATTAGCAATCAGGAGAAAACAGTGAAAGTCTGATTTTGAAAATCACTGAATTATAATGACCGGAGGATGTGGAAGACATAGGAAAAAAAGGCTGTAATTATGCGTTGGAACATTTTAAAGACCGGCTTGTATGGAGGGAGCAGCGTCTGGATTTTTTCGGAATGCTCCCTCTACAGGGCGGAGTGGACAGCCGGCAATAAACTGGACAAATATTTTTTGGAGGATGATAAAAATGGAAAAACAAATCAGAGCAGTATATACTGAAAAAACCATCCGGGTGTATCAGGCATATAATAAAATCATTGCAGATGAAGCCGTAAAAAATGGAACATTTGGAAACAGTTTTAAATTAGACAGGATGACATGGATAAAACCATCATTTTTGTGGATGATGTATCGATGCGGCTGGGGGACTAAAGCAGATCAGGAACATATTCTTGCAATTGATATAAAAAGGGAAGCCTTTGATTTTATTGTTCAAAATGCTGTTATATCTTCATATAACGAAAATACGGGTATCAGCTATAACGAGTGGAAAGAAAAAATAAAAAAATCAGATATCAGATGCCAATGGGACCCGGAAAGAGACTTGTTTGGAAATCCTTTGGAATATCGCTCTATACAGCTTGGGCTAAGGGGAACCGCGGTGCGGAAATATGTGGATGAATGGATAGAAAAAATTACGGATATTACGGATTATGTAGAGAGTTTACGGAAGCAAAAAAACATGGGAAATGACATATATTCATTGCTGCCGGAAGAGCAAATTTATAATATACGGAGCATATAAAAAATTGTTATTTTAAAATAGTATTCTGGCAGTAAAATGCAGTAGACTTTTTGCAGCAGGATTGATATAATAAAAATATATACGAATTTATTTATATAAATCAGATTTTAAATAGTATGTGTGATCAAGGAAAGTATGGGTTTGGATATGAGAAATTTAGATATTGACAAAAATCAACAACAGGAATTGCAATTTTCCATGACGGAAAATGCTGAATATCATGAAGCGCAAAATCAAGAAATAAAACTCGGAATAGAAGACGGACTGGATGTTTCCATATATTCCAATTCTGATTTTAACTGGCTGCAGATGGAGCAGATACGAATGGGCCTGAAAGATAAAGTGGATGCCACCATATATGCGAATCCTGCCTACAGTTATGAGACCATGAGACAGATACGGCTTTCCCTTTATTCTGCCATAGACCTTATTTCTTATCTCAACAGAGGCTTTACAGATGAGGCGTTGGAGGAAATAAGGCTTGCGCTGTTAAGTAAGCTGCCGATTGATATATGGCTGAAAGACGATATGTGTGCGCCGCAGATTCACGAAATCCGGATAGGATTGTTTGAACAATTGGATGTATCTGTTTATGCCGATTCAAAATATAACTGGATGCAGATGCAGGAAATCCGTCTCGGATTGGAAAAGAAGCTGAGTGTATCACTATATACCAATTATCTGTTCAGCCATACCCAGATGAAGGAGATTCGGCTGGGATTAGAGGCGGGGCTTGATGTGTCCTCCTATTGCGGTCTGATTTACTCGGCTTCGGATATGAAGGAAAAGCGTCTGGGTCTTATAAACGGGAAAACTTCAAAGGAGTCCCGTACAAAGGCAAAAGATTCCATCCTTAATTCTTTTATGAAAAAAGAATTTGTTATTTCCATTGAAGAAAACGGTAATAAGGCATATGCATTTATACCCTGGGTTCCGGGAAATATGGTTACGAAGGATGACATCTACAACGATCTGGAAAGACGAGAAATCGTGTTTGGAATCAGACATGAAGCTATTCTGGATATGATTGAAAAAAGAAGAATGAATGAAAAAATTCTGATTGCCGAAGGAATCCCGGCTAAAAAAGGTAAAGACGGCTGGTTTGAATTTTTTGTGAGGCTTGATCTGCCCCGGATTCCTGCACCGCTTCCGGACGGAGGGGTGGACTATGTTAATATAGAAGCATTTGAAATGGTAGATAAAGGTGAAAAATTAGCTGTTTATCATCCGGCCGAAAAAGGTACAAACGGAAAGAATATATACGGTAAAATTATACATGCCGAAAAAGGAATGGAGAAAAAACCTTTGCGCGGCACGGGATTTATGATTGCACCGGATGGTGTAACCTATATCTCAAAATTGAATGGAAAATTTGAATATATCAATGGACGTATGATTATTTCCAATATGCTGGTGGTCCATGAAGATGTTACCTCTGTTACCGGTAAGCTGGAAGTAGACGGTTCCGTATATGTGGTTGGAAGCATCTATTCAGGGGGATATATCAAGGCTACCGGGGATATTATCATTGAACATAATGTTGAAACGGCAAGGCTGATTGCCGGCGGAAATGTTATGATCAAAAAGGGAAGTTGTTCCAAACACGACTGTTTTATCGAAGCAGGAGGCGAAGTTTCGGGAAAATTCTTTGAAGCCGCAAATATCAATGCAAGGGGTAATGTCAAAGCCAATTATATTATGAACAGTAATATCAATACAATGGGCAGGGTAATCGTATCAGGAAGCAAAGGAGTACTTCTCGGCGGAAGAATCTGTGCGGTAAAAGGTGTGGATACTTTTAACCTTGGAAACAGTTCTCATCTTAAAACGATTTTAGAGGTAGGCAGAAATGAATTGTATGAAAAAGAACAGGCAGAGTATGCTGAAAAAAGAGAACAGCTTTTAAATGAGCTGTCAGCTTTGGATATGGGACGGAATAAAATCATCCAGCTGATCACTGCAGAAAAAGAGGTGCCGGAAGATATGCTGCGGAAAGTTTGTGCAACGATTACGGTTAAAAGTCAGGAACTGGCTAATCTGGATGCCGAAGTATCCAAGCTGGCCAATCTGACGGAGCAGAATTTTATTGCTCCTGTCTGTGTCAGAGGAAAAGCACATGTGGGCAGCAGTATCGTTATAAATTCAATAAAGTATATGCTGTCAATGGAAGTGAACAGGGTCATTTTTAAACTTCGGAACAAGCAGGTAATAATTGTAACATTATAAATAGGAAAGAAAGTATAGGAAAATTATGAAACGTGATACAATATTAATTTTTGAAGACAATTCGATTGACCGTGAAATTCTGGTTGAATTATTCCGGTCCGAATATAAAATTTTAGAAGCTGCCAACGGTAAGGAGGGAATTGCATATCTAAACAGTCATTCCTCTTCTATTGCTGTTGTTCTGCTGGATTATATGATGCCGGTTATGGATGGGTTTGAGGTGCTAAACAGTTTAAAGAAAACAAATTTTCTGAAAACAATACCGTTTATTATGATTACCGGAGAGAGTTCATATGAAATTGAGAAAAAAGGTTATGAATTTGGAGTTGTCAGTTATATTAAGAAGCCTTATCAGCCGGATGTGATAAAACAGGTTGTCCGTAATGCGGTAGGATGGTTTCAGCATAAGATGCAACTGGAAATGGTTGTAAAAAAACAGAACGAAAGCATCAAAAAGCAGAATAACCTGTTAAGACAGCAGACAAAAAGCCTGAACCAGCTGAACGAGGTTCTTGTTGACTCTTTAAGCAACATTGTGGAATTCAGAAATCTGGAATCAAAACAGCATGTGAAAAGAATTCGTGAGTATTCTTTGTGTCTGGGAAAGAGTGTAATGAAGCTTTATCCGGAGTATAATCTTACATCCGATAAGCTGGTACGGATCGGATGGGCTTCGTCGCTTCATGATATCGGAAAAATAGCGATTCCCGATAACATTATTTTAAAGGCCGGAAAGCTGACACCGGATGAATCAGAACTTATAAAATCGCATACTACCAAGGGTGCAGAGATTATACAGTCAGCAATCCGTCTGAATGATAAGGAAATCTATGATTATGCATATGATATTGCCAGACACCATCATGAAAGATATGATGGAAAAGGCTATCCTGACGGACTGAAAGGAGATGAAATCAGTATTGCAGCACAGATTGTTTCGTTGGTGGATATATATGAAGAACTCACTTCAAAACGTATCTATAAAGCTGCGTATGAACCGGATAAAGCCTGTCAGATGATCATTAACGGACATAGCGGTGCTTTTTCACCTAAATTACTGAAAGCCTTTACTGAAGTAAAGGAAGATTTTGAAAACCTGCTGAGAAAGTATCAGAGCGAGGAATAATAAAAACAGACAGGATTATAATATTCAATTACAATCCTGTCTGTTTTTTGTTGAAATCCCGCAGAGATTTTAGAAAAGAGGAATATTATGAATCCGATATTAATTGTAGAAGATGACACAAACATAAATAATCTGTTGAAAGAGGCATTGGAAAAAGAACGATATAACTGTGAGCAGGCTTTTTCCGGGACGGAGGCAAAAATGTTACTGGAGGTTCGGAAGTACTCTGTAGTACTGCTGGATTTGATGCTTCCCGGCATATCGGGAGAAGAGGTGTTAAAAGTTATTCGGGAACAGGGGAAAATTCCGGTTATTGTACTGACTGCCAAAGATGATCTGGATGCAAAGGTTGATATATTAACAAACGGCGCGGATGATTATATTACAAAACCATTTGAAATCAAGGAAGTAATAGCACGAATTCAGGTGCAGCTCCGTCATGCCGGTCCGGAACAGAAGAAGAATTTATTAAATTATAAAGAACTGGCATTGGACAGGGAGAGCTTTACAGTGGAAATTCAGGGGAAACAACTGCCTAAAATAACGAAACAGGAATTTTTTATATTGGAGCTTTTGTTAAAATATCCAAAAAAGGTTTTCAGTAAAGAAGAAATTTTTGAATATGCATGGGAACAGTCATATATGGGCGAAACAAAGACACTGGATGTTCATATCAGCAATATTCGTAAGAAAATACGGGAAATAACGGAGAAAGAATATATTGAAACCGTATGGGGCATCGGATACAGGCTTTATCCTTAGATTTTACTCTTTTTTTACTTTTTATTAGCGATTTATAAGTAATCTTAAATTATAATGTAAAACAGTTGGTTATATTTATAACCGGCTATCACATTAAAGGAGATGAATGGATTGAGTGAAATATTGCTGGAAACCAAAGGTCTGACTAAACAGTTTGGACATCACAAGGCGGTAGACAATGTAAACGTACATATAAAAAAGGGTTCCATCTATGGATTTATCGGAAGAAACGGTGCAGGAAAGACCACGTTTCTGAAAATGATAAGCGGACTGTCCGGTCCGACTCAGGGAGAAGTACATTTGTTTGGATATACCGGAAAGGATTTGCATAAGGTCAGGTCCAGAATCGGATGCCTGATTGAAGCGCCAGGACTGTATGGAAATATGACAGCCTATGATAATCTCAAGATAAAATGCAAACTTATGGGTATTAAAAAAAGCGGATATATCGAAGAGATTCTGGAACAAATTGGTTTAGCAGATACGGGAAATAAAAAGACGAAAAAGTTTTCTTTAGGTATGAAACAGAGACTGGGTATAGGTCTGGCTCTGGTGGGAGAACCGGATTTACTGGTTTTGGATGAGCCCATTAACGGACTGGACCCCCAGGGTATTGCAGAGGTTCGGGACACCATTTTAAAACTTCAGAAAGAGCGGAACATGACTGTATTGATTTCCAGCCACATTCTGGAGGAACTGTCGAAAATAGCCACCCACTATGGAATTATTCACAACGGGTGTCTGCTGCAGGAAATGACAAGGGAAGACCTGATGAACTGCTGTAATGAGCGGATAGAAATATCAGTGAATAATCCGGAACGGGCCATACCGGTATTGGATAAAATGAACATCAAAACTTATAAGATTGTAGGTAAAGACCGGATATATGTCCATGGACATTTAGACGAAAGTGCGGCGCTGAATACCGAACTTGTAAAAGCAGGACTGGAAGTAAGAGAACTGTTTATTGCAGGAGAGGAACTGGAAAGCTATTTCTTAAATCTGACAGGAGGTGCTGTTAATGCTTAATATGATTAAAATGGATATGTACAGGATGTTTAAAGCGAAGAGTCTGTATGTGATATGGTGTATTTTAATCTGTTTGCTGTTTCTGTCAACCTGGTTAATAAAAAACGAGTATCAGGCTGCAGTAGAAAATCATGAAGAGTACCGGAATGAAACGGTAGAAGAAGGCGAAGAATCCGAAGATGATATAGTTTTCGGTATACAGACAGTGGTACCGACCGAGGTAGGAGAAGATATTACCGTATTTGACATGTTGTTTGCAAATATCGGCGGAAAAGATATTGCATTATTCCTTGTGATTTTTGCAGTGATCTTTGCCACTGCGGACATTGGAAGCGGATATATTAAAAACTTTGGCGGACAGGTGAAACGAAGAGAAGGTTTAATTGTTTCAAAAGCACTGGCGCTTCTGGTATTTACCGGGCTTACCCTGTTGATAACTTTTTTGACACAGGCGATTTCCAATTTTATTGTTCTGGGATATTTAAAGTGGGGAGATACCGGCAGTCTGTTCCGGTATATGGGGCTGCAGATATTGCTGCACTTTGCATTGGCAATGATAATCATGACAATATCCATACTGGCAAGGAATAATGTGTTTAGTATGATCTTTGCCATCTGCCTTTGCATGAATATGATGGTGATAGTATACAGTGGGATTGAGACACTGGTGAAAAAGATTGGTTTGGGGAACCTGAACCTCATGAAATATACCATAACAGATAAGATTGGAAGTCTCTCCATGAATTTCAGTTCCGGCATTATGGAACGGGTAATGATAATTTCATTGATTTACATCGTCATAACGGCAGTGATCAGTATGTATATATACAGGAAAAGAGATATATGTTAATGTTTTATATTATAGTGGTATTGGTATGTATTATATTATTTTTGATCTGGTTCATAATGAAATATCAGCGGCAGATAAAGGATATCTGCCGCCAGTTATGGTTTCTGAAGGACCATGACAGCAATATGATGATCAGCAGTGAAATCCGTTTCGGCGGAGTGGGATATTTGGCGGATACACTGAATGAAATAGTTGAACTGCGGAAATGGGAACGAAAAAAATATCTGGATAAGGAAAAGTCCATATCGGATATCTATACAAATCTGTCTCATGATATCCGAACACCTTTAACTTCCTTAGACGGTTATTTTCAATTATTAAAGGAAAGTGAAATTACAGAGGAACAGCAGCATTATATATTGGTGATACAGGAAAGGATTTCCAGCCTGAAAGACATGCTGGAGGAATTATTTACCTTTACCAAGCTTCAGAATGATGATTACGTACTGGAATTAAGTACCTGTTCCTTAAACAGGATATTAAAGGATACTTTATTTTCTTATTATGATATCTGGAAAGAGAATGATATCGAACCAAAGTTTGAAATTACGGAGGAACCTTTGATGATTGAAGGAAATCCTCAGGCATTGGGACGGACCATCAGAAATATTATTAAAAACGGATTTGAACATGGGGAAAAACAGTTTGAAGTACATTTGGAACGAAAAGAACAAAGGGCAGTGTTATCCCTGAAAAATATGGTATCTGAACCCGATAAGATTGATATCAGCCGGATTTTTGAACGGTTTTATAAAGCTGATGAAGCCAGAAGCGACTCATCCACCGGCCTGGGTCTCTCCATTGCGAAAGAATTTGTCCTTCGAATGAAGGGAGAGATCCGGGCTGAGCTGGACGAGAACTGGTTCAGCGTGAATATTGAATTACCACTGACAGAACAGTCAGACGTTTAAAATGTTATACAAAAAGAGAAACGGCATAAAAAATTTATTTTTTACGTACCAGGTCCCTCCAGGCAGCAGGATGAAATAATATCAGAAGCGGAAATAATTCCAGCCTGCCGGCCAGCATATCAAACATTAGAATAAATTTCGAAAACGGTGTAAAGATTGAAAAATTCTGTGTCGGTCCGACTAATTCCAGTCCGGGACCGATATTGTTTATGGTAGCAGTTACTGCAGTGAAATTAGTAACCAGATCCTTTCCTTCAAAAGATATGGCGAAAACCGATAACGTAAAAATTATCATAAATGTTATAAAATAGACATTGATGGAGCGGACGATTTCATGCTCTACCGGTTTACCGTCAATCTTAATCTTTTTAATACTTTTTGGATGTATGTATGAATTTAACTCTTTAATAACCGTTTTAAACAGTACAACAAAACGGGTTACTTTAATACCTCCTCCGGTACTTCCGGCACAGGCTCCTATAAACATCAGCAGGACAAGAACGGTTTTTGAAGCCTGGGACCATGCATTAAAATCCACAGTGGAAAAGCCGGTAGTGGTTATAATGGATGCTACCTGAAATGATGCATCCCTCATTGCGGTAAAGGCATTGACGGCCGTATTGCAGATATCAAAAAAAATAATTGTGACTGAAGCGGCAATTATAAGAAAATAATAACGGATTTCTTCTATTTTAAATGCCTTCTTAAAACGCCTCAGTAGAATGAGATAATATGCATTAAAGTTCACACCGAATAAAATCATAAAAATAGTTACGATCCATTGGATATAGGAGGAGTATCCGGCGATGCTGTCATTTTTAATTCCGAATCCGCCGGTACCGGCCGTTCCGAATGATGTGGTCAGGGCATCAAACACAGGCATTCTGCCGATGAGCAATAGCAGAACTTCCAGTATTGTCATTCCGAAATATATCAGATATAGAAGCCGGGCAGTATGCCGTACTTTTGGAACCAGTTTGCCCACGGAAGGACCGGGGCTTTCGGCACGCATGAGATTGATATGGGAACCGCCGCTCAGCGGTATAATAGCCAGAAGAAATACGAGGACACCCATACCCCCGATCCAGTGCGTGAAGCTTCGCCAGAATATGCTGCAGTAAGATAAGGCTTCCACATCGGATAATATGCTGGCGCCGGTAGTTGTAAAGCCGGATATCGTTTCAAACAGCGCATCCGTTACCGAAGGAATCTCTCCGGTAATGATAAACGGCAGGCTGCCGAATATACTTAAAATAATCCAGCTTAAGGAAGTGGCAATACAGCCCTCTTTCAGATAAAAAATAAAATTCTGAGGTTTTTTGTGAGTAGCTGCAAATCCCAAAGCCCCGCAGATCAGTAAGGTGATTAGATAAGCCAAACCTTCTTCTTCTCCATAAATTATGGCAACAACAACAGGAAGAATCATTAAAATTGCTTCCATTTTAAGAACCTGTCCTAAAATATATCGAATAATTGAATTGTTCATGGTATCCTCCGAACCCTATTTTAATATATCCTGTATATCATTAAATCCGCTGTGGGTGGTAACTATCATAACGGTATCACCGACTTTTATACAATCCTGACCGCTTGGAATAATAATCGAGCCGTTTCGGTTAATAAAAGAAATCAGCAGATTCTTTTTCAGGGCAAGATTCATGATTGGTACATCCGTTACGGAAGAGGCCTTGTCCACACGAAATTCAATGGCTTCGGCGCGGGAATTAAACATATGGTATAATGTTTCGATATCACTGTTCATGGAATTTTTCTTTGCGCGGACATATGCAATAATGGCTTCGGCAGTAATATACCTCGGGTAGACGACACTGCCCAGATCAAGGCTGCTGATAATATCCATAAAAGTATTCCGGTTGATCTTTGTAATAACTTTGGCGTTGGAAACACGTTTTGCATGCAGGGTCAGAAGAATATTTTCTTCGTCAATGCCTGTCAGGGGAATAAAGGATTCACAAAATGCAATACCTTCTTCTTTCAGCAGTTCTTCATCGGTACCATCTCCGTTTATGATAATTGCTTTTGGAAGCAGTATGCTTAATTCTTCGCATCGCATTTTGTTGCGCTCAATGATTTTTACGGATATTCCCATACTGATCAGTTGTTTTGCCAGATAGAATGCAGCTTTTCCGCCGCCAATAATCATGGTATCCTTTACCTGATTGGTCTTAAACCCGATTTTCTTTAAAAAAGCTCTTGTTTCGTTGCGGGTGGCAACAAATGATATGTAATCTCCCTTTTTCAGTATAAAATCACCGGAAGGTATAAAGACATTGCCCTCCCGTTCTATGGCGCATATCAGTAAGTTCGTTGTAATATCTTTGCCGATGGAAGCAATGGAAGCACCGTCCAGAATATTATTATCCGGCAGTTTGAATTTTACAAGTTCGGCCTGTCCGTGGGCAAAGGTATTTACCTCCAGGGCGGTAGGCAGATAGAGAATACGCGCGGCTTCTCTTGCGGCTTCCAAATCCGGATTTATTATCATGGCAAGACCCAGTTTTTCACGCAGATATCCCACTTCTTCACTGTAATCCGGTGTCCGGACCCGGGCAATGGCGGCGCAATTGCTGACCCGTTTAGCCACGGTACAGCAGAGTAGATTTAATTCATCGGAATCCGTAACGGCAATAATCAAATCTGTGTTTTCAATCTCCGCTTCCACCTGAACCACGTAACTGGCTCCGTTTCCCACAATTCCCATAATATCATATAAATTGGTCAAGGCCTGGATTTTCTGGGGATTCTTGTCAATTATGGTAATATCGTGGCCTTCCCGGCAAAGCTGTTCGATCAGCGCAGAACCGACTTTTCCGCATCCAACTATGATGATGCTTAATCCCTTTCTGTTTGGATGAATGGACCTGCTCATTTTACATTTTCCTCCTGATAAAAAACATTTCAATTGATTTTAAAATATTACTATTAATATAACACTATATGAGAAAAAAAACATCTATATTTTGGAAATGTTTTGTAGAATTTATGGTTATAGATTGTTTATTTTGACTGTCGAAAGATGTCGAATAAAGTCAAAACATATTTATTGACAAATAATCAACCAGAAATTAAACTTAGAATATAGAAATTTTTGTTAAAAGTAAAAAGGATCAAGGATTTGTAAAGAAAGTTAGGGAGGTACATAAATGGGGAAAAAGGTATTTTGTGGGTTTATATTTTTAATGGTGCTGATGGGGATGATTGGTGTAAATCAGACGAATGTCATGGCACTGACATACACCAATGAAGACGGTTCATATGAATATTATTATATAGAATCGAGAACCAAAGTATCTATCCATAAATACAGCGGAACGAAAGAGAAAGTAACTATTCCGTCAAAAATAGAAGATCTGCCTGTAGGCACTATTGTATCTGCATTTCAGGAAAATAAAACCGTGAAAGAGGTTATTTTACCTACCACCGTTACGATGATTACAGATAATACCTTTAATGGCTGTTCAAATCTGACATCTGTTAAGCTTTCGGATTCGTTGGAATCTATAGGGATAAGTGCGTTTCAGAATTGTACGGCCTTAAAAGAAATCAAAATACCGGATTCGGTAAAAATCATAAAAGACAGCGCATTTATGGGGTGTTCATCGCTTCAAAAGGTAAATATACCAGCTAATCTCACCCAATTCGGTATTTCGGTATTTAAGAATTGTACAGCAGTTAAAGAAATTAGTTTTTCAGCAAAGATTTCAGAAGTACCAGAAAGCACATTTAGCGGTTGTTCTGCCTTAACAAAGATTATATTAGGAAATAATATTGAAAAAATAGGAAATATGGCGTTTTCAAATTGTGAAAGTCTGACAGAAACAGTTTTTTCGGCAAAGTTAAAATATATTGAGAACAGGGCATTTTATAATTGCAAACGCATGAGCGAAATGTATCTTCCGGATACGGTTGAGAGGATTGGCTCAAATGAAAGTAATATATCAGATTCTATTCCTGCATCGACAGACATATATCTAAAAAGTGGTACGATTCTGGCAAAGAAATTTGATAGTTTTGGTATAAAATATTATCCAAAGCAAGATATTTCAAAACTGACAGTAAAGCTTAATGCAAGTTATTCTTATACTGGAAGTAAAATTGAACCGGCATACAATATTATTGATTCACAGGGCAAAGTATTGGAAAAGGCTCATTTAATGAGTTCATGCTCAGGAAATGTTTCTGTAGGAACCGGAACGATAACGATTACAGGTAAAAATAAATATTATGGAACCGCAAAAAGAGAATTTACAATAAATCCGGCTAAGACAGCCGGCCTGAAGATAAGCAAACAGGAAAGTACGGCACTTGGTCTTTCGTGGGGAGCGGTAAAAGATATAAGCGGATACAGGATAATGCTTAAAAATTCTGTAACCGGTAAATTTGAAACAATCAGGGAAGTGATCTCGAATAGTGTTGAATTTGCATCTTTAAAACCAGGAACGGTATATACGTATAAGATAGTAGCATATAAGAAAATAGGAACCCAAATATATTTGGGTGCAGAATCAAATGAGTTTGTAATCAATACTCTTCCGGATGCGGCTGCAAATCCGGTATTTAAAAGGAGTACAACAGGAACTGTAGAACTGCAGTGGAAAGCGCCATCGGCAAAAGTAAAAGGATATGAGGTATATCGTTATAATTCCGGAACAAAACAGTATGATAAAATAGCTGCAGTTACGGGAACATCATTTAAAGATACCGGACTTACGGCAGGAACAAAATATGCATACAAAATCCGGGCATATATACAGTTAAACGGAAAAACATATTATAGCGCATATACGGAAAAAACAGATGCGGTAACACTTCCGGCTACCGTAAAAGGTCTTAAGCAGGCAGAAGATTCCACATCTACAACAGTACGAATGAAATGGGATATTTTAAAGGGAGTATCCGGATATGAAGTGTATAAATATAATACAACAAGTAAAACATATAAGCTGGCTAATACTAGAAAAAGTGCATCTGTTCATTCATGGACAAATTCTTATTTAACGCCAAATACAGAATATATGTATAAAGTCAGGGCATATGTAACTTTGAATGGAACAAATTATTATGGTTCCTTTTCGGATGTAGTTAAGACCTCAACCACCACCAAAATACCAACTGTGAATTTAACTCAGTCTAAGAGTACACAGGTTACGGTAAGCTGGGATAAAGTAGAGGGTGCCACAGGTTATATTGTATATTATAAAACGAGTTCGGAGGCACAATGGAAAGCTCTTACACAAAGTACATATAATAATACATCATATACAAAATCTTATCTTAAAAAAGGACAGAAATACTATTTTAGTGTAAAAGCAGTGAAATTATACAATGGAATAAAACTAAAAAGTGGTATGACCAGCAAAAGCATTATCCTGAAATAAATAATATAAAGTTACTGGCAATTGAGAAACTCGTAAATTTAGAACATGAGTTTCTCAATTGCCTATATATAAATAGGAGGTTAAAAATGAAGACCAGATTAAAAAAATTAATTGCATTATTACTTGCAGTGATAATATTTGCAATTTCATTTCATATGGATAATTTCTATATTGTTAAAGGTGAAGAATCCGGTGAAAATTCAGAGCCTGATGCAGCTGGGAACCAGATGGATGCTCCGGATACCAGAGACAATACTGCACCGGCAGTTATTGGTTTGTTGGAGGGAGAGGTTAAATATGTAAATACATCTTCATGTATATTAACGTTGGAAGGTACGGAATCAGGGGCAAAAGGTATATATTACTGGACTGAACTACAGACAGAAGTTGATGCAAAATTAATAGAATGCAACGGTGAATCAAAAGTGGAAATTACAGATCTCGATAAACTTTCCAGCGTGGGAAAAGGAACAGCGTATTTCAAAACAGTGGATAATGATGGAAATATTTCCGATGAAAGGTATACGATTTTGTATTCAAATACTTTGGATTTTGATATACAGCAGATAAATAAAGATACTTTGGAAGATTTACCGGCTAAAACAACAGATGCCGGGATAATCTATTATACAAATAAAGATGCAATATATGTTCAGAAAAATGACTTATACACAAAGATAGAAATGAGGCAGATTACTCCGGAAACAGCAGATATAGAAATAAAAGAAGAGAATAATGAGGATTATTACAAAGCAGATGGACTGTCGGATGGTGCGGAATATGAAATTATAGTGACTGATTCATATACGAATACTGCGACAAAGAAAGTAGTATGTGATACAACAGCTCCAAGTTTTGATATTGCTGATAGTAAAAATAATATCTGGATAAACAGCGGATTTTTAGATATCAGTAACATTACAGAACATACATCAGGGATCAAATGGGAGAATGTAAAAGTCAATGGAGGAACGATTAGTGATGATCACACGACACTGAGTTTTATAGATTCCAATACAGAATGTAAGTTAGAATTGATTGATTATGCAGGAAACAACAGCAGCTACATAATAAAAAAAGATATGGAAGTCAGCGTATCCGTTAAAAAGAGAGGAACGGATAAAGAGCTTAAGGCCACAGATGAAACAAAGAGTAAAATTATAATATTTTCTCCGGGAGAAATATTATTAGATTTCAGCAATGAGGAATCAGGAATTAAAGAATTTAAGGTTACTAAAGATAATATAGAGATACCATGTCAAAGCGATTCGGAAAAAAGGTATTTTAATATAGCAGATGAGGAATATGGAACATATGAGGCAGAGGTGGAGGATCATGCAGGAAATAGGAAAAGTCTTTCGGTTGTATATAAAGATTCCGAAATAGATTTACAGGTTTATAAGGAGAATCCGGAAAATAAAACAGATGAGGAACTGAAAAAAATAGAATGGGGATTTACGGTTATTGAAGGCGGAAAAAATACGAAAAATTTATATGGAAATAAAGAGAAAATTTATTTAAAGTATACGGATGATGTAGATCCATCCAGTATTATAATAGCAACTTCTGATAATAATATAGTATTTGATAAAACAGAAAATACTTTTTTACAGGAGGGGACAATATCTATAAAATATAGCGGCTGGAATGAAGAAACAATAAACACAATTACCATGACATACGATAATGTGGTGGAATGGGAAATTGTAAATGGATCCAGTAAGATTCAAAATAATAATAATACATCACGGGTAAAAACACTGTTTGAAACAATTAATATTAGGGATAATAGTGATAAATCAGGGCTTTTTCAGATTTATTATAAAACGGATAGTGACGTGGAATGGATTCAAATTACTACGACAAATATAAATGAGAGAGCATATATAGATAGTGATGGCAATGCTAATATTAAGCTTTCAGAATTTTATGATGAAGCAGATGGTGAAAAAAAATATAAAAAAGTAGATATTCAAATCGTTGATAAATCCGGAAATACATCCGATACAAATATTCAATATGAGCCTACTTTGCCAAAGCTTGGTTTTGACGGACTTACTAATGTAAAATTTTTTGAACAAGTGTCGGCATCTGAAGCAAATTTTTATACATATTATATAAAAGATAATATTAGTGATATTAGTATAAGTGAAACAGTAGATAGAAATGGAATCTTCATAGGCGATGATAACATGATGGGAATGTCGTCAGCAGAAATAGCAGGTGAAATCAGCAGTATGTTATTTGGGAGTAATGCGGCACCGGAGTGTGAGATTAAATATTCATCAACAAATTCTCCTGATTCATACAAAACAACAATTATAAAAGATTTAACTGCACCAACATTTGAATTGGGATACGATGAGAGTGCAGTTAAGAATCAGTGGATTCAGTCGTCAGTATCGGAAGATGATGTTGTAATTCTGGTCCAGAAGTTAGAAGACGAGGGTTCCGGGGTAAACAGGATCGTATTTACCCTTGGAGATAAGACGATTACAAAGACAGGTACTGCTCCCGCACTGACTTTAAAGGAACTGACAGAGGATTTAGGATTTACGGACGGAAAAAGTACCATTATGGCGGAAGCATATGATAATCTGGACAATAAATCTGCGGTTATGAAGATCGATGTAAATTATGATTCAATACCTCCGGAAATATCAATTGCAGCAGAAAATAACAATATTTGGACAGATAATTCGGCCAATGCATGGATTAGAACAACAGATGTAAAAAAAACGCTAATAAATGTTACGGCGTCGGATGAGGAATCCGGTATTTTAAAACTTGAATTTTCTATAAAAGACAAATCGTATGTCGTAGAGGTAAATGAAGAAACTTTGCTTTCGGATTATCCGGTCAGTCTTGAAATATTACAAAAGAAATTAAATCTTCAGGAAGGAAAAAATATAGTTACAGCCCGGGCGTTTGATAAGGCAGGCAATTTATCGCCGGTTAGCCGGATAACTTTATTTTATGATATTACACCGCCAAGTTTTAATGAAGAAATAGTTGATTCAAAAGTATGGACCGACCAGTCAGGGAGAAAATGGATAAAGTCAGGAACAAAAGATTCAGACAATATAATAAATATAAAGGATTTAGTGGATCCGATAACTTCTGACAAACAGGTTTCAGGGATAGAAAAAGTAATATATGAGTTAAATGGAAACACCATTGAAAATATGGGTTCAAGCGCAGATAAGAGTGTGAAATTAGGTGAACTCAAAAAACAACTCTCTCTGACAGAGGGGGAGAATATTATTACCATTTGTGCGTACGATAATGTAGGCAATAAAGAAGAAAAAACATTATATATTTATTATGATAAAACGGCACCATCTGTTTCTTCAAAATTAAATATACCCAAAATGTACAAAGACAGTGAAGGAGAATATTGGATAAAAGCATCCATGAAGAAAACGGATGTTTTATTAACTGTGAATTGTATTGATGAGCAAGCAGATAAAATAAGCAGTTCAGGCATGGGAAAAGTGAAACTGAAAGCCGGAGAAAAGGAACTAACTCGGGAAGTTACAAATGATTCATGGGATGTTATATATAGTGATTTTCTAAATAATTTAGAATTGCAACAGGGTGAAAATACTATATCAATTACTGCATATGATAATGTAGGGAATGCTTCAAAAACGGTAACAAGAAAAATCTTTTATGATACATATAAGCCTGAACTTAATTATGTACTTAACAAATCAAAGCTTTGGACAAAAGACAGAAAAAATTGGATTTTAGCTTCAGCAAAGGGCCCGGATTTTATTATTGATATATCGGGTACCGGAGATAAAAAGGTTAATGGGGCAAAAATATCAGGTATAGGAAAAATAGAACTTATGCTTGGAAATAAGAAGATAGTCAGAACGGATGCGGATTATAAGAAAAAAATAACTTTGTCAGAGCTTGCCGGACTGCCTAAATTTAAACAGGGTTGTAATGAAATATATGTAATAGCATATGATAAGGTAGGAAATATATCTGATAAAAAAACCATAATCTTATATTATGATACTAAAAAACCACAGCTTGAGGCCTCGTTAGCAGCAGATAAAATATGGAATAATAAATCAGTTAAGCCGGAAGAAAAATGGATTAGGAGTGAAATTAAGGGAAAAGATCAAATCATCAATATTAATAAATTGACTGATGAAGAAGAGGAAAATAATCCAAAAGGTTCCGGAATCGGTAAAGTGGTTTATAGTCTGGGAGAAGAATCCATAATTGAGAAATCTAATGAACAGAGTGCAACCGGGCTTAGCTGGAGTGAACTTAAAAATAAAATGAAGATTAAAGAGGGTTTAAATTCATTAGAAGTTGTTGCTTTTGATAACGTTGGAAATAAATCGAAGAAATTGACTATACCGTTTTATTATGATGAAACAAAGCCAACATTAAAAACCAGTATTAATCAGAGTGTAATACGCAATAGTGACAATGGTGCCTGGATAAAAGCCGGAACTTTACCGGAAGATATAATTATCAGAGCAGATTCTCTGAGCGATAATAAAACGAATATAATTAAGGTGTCAGGAATTCAAAAAATTGAATATAATCTGGGAAAAAAGACATTTGTAAAAAGTGATGTTAAAAGTTTGACAGATGCAGGAATTACATTGAATGAGTTAATAACAGAGCTTGAATTAAAGAATGGAAAAAATATAGTAGATATTGTGGCATATGATAATGTCGGGTATCGGTCTGAGCAACAGACAATAACAATAAATTATGATACAAAGATACCGGAAAAACCAATAATTTTCCTGGATGGCAGAATAACGAGCGGGGCAGAAAGCGGACGACATTATGGATATTTCTTTAATCAGGACATTAGCCTGCTGATACAGACAAGTGATGGGGAAAAAGGTTCAGGTATAGCAGCGATAAATGTTAATAATTCTCCGATAAATCTGGAAGGTATGGTAGGGGATAAGATACTGAATGTGGGATTTAAAGGAAAATTGTCTTTATCAGTTGCAGATATAGCCGGAAATAAATTTGAGGATAAGGAAGAACCGGGTGTAATTGTAGAAGATAAAGAGTTACATGAAAAATATTCGGCAATTAATATTGTGGTACCAGAAACAGCGATGAAAGACATAACGGGACTGCCTCTTTATAATCAGGAAATATTGCCTGTCAGTATCCAGGTTAATGATGATTTTTCGGGAATACGGTCAGTAAAATGGACCGTTACGTCCGGTGAACCGGATAAGGCATTCTCAGAATCAGGAACAATTGATATTGATGCAGATGGTAACGCCTCGTTTACATTTGGAACAGGAGAGAATGAGCAGGGTGGTCAGAGCATTGAAAACAGTTTTATGTCGATTCAGCAAAAGGATTTTAATCTGGTTACCAAACTTGGCGGAACGTTGAATATCAGTGATAACAGTAATGGAATTACATTGACGGTATCATTAACGGACAATGCACATAATACAACAACAAAAGAGATACGATTCAGTAATGATACAACAGCACCTGCCGTGACAATATCATATGATAATAACAGCCCGGATGGGACATATCGGACAATGTTCAGAGAGGAACGTACGGCAACCATTCGTATACAGGAGAGAAATTTCAGGCCGGAAGATGTAATGATTTCTGTTGTAAGCACAGATGGAAAATCAGTGTTGGAAAGTAATTGGACAGATACAACAGGTAGCGGAAATAATGATGATTTTACCCATATTAAGACAATTAATTATACAGAGGATGACGAGTATACATTTGACATTGTATATAGAGACCCTGCCGGAAATGAAGCGGTAATATCTTTTGTACCGGGCAGTGAGGCACCCGGTGGGTTCACAATTGACAGCACAGCCCCGGTTATTAATATAGCTTATGATAATAATGAAGGAAATAATGGATATTTTAAGGATCGCAGGACAGCCACAATTACAATAAATGAACATAACTTCAGTACAGACAGGATTGTAATGAATGTACAGAAAAATGGAACATCAGAAGGAGTGACATTTGGAGAATGGTTGTCAAACGGTGATATTCACAATACAATATTATCTTTTGATGATGAGGCACAATATACAGTACTGGTATCTTATACAGATATGGCAGGAAATACGGCCATACAAACAATAAATGAAAGTTTCTACATAGATAAGATGGAACCTGAAGTTATTATTTACGGAGTAGAAAGAGAAAAGGCATATAATTCTGATATTGTCGGTTTTAAATTTGAAGCTAAGGATTTCTATTTTGAAAATGCATTGTTTAATCTGGTTAAAGTCAATAGAGACGGACATAAAACAGATATAGAAGTTAATGAAAGACTTATTGAAAATGGCAAAGAAATCTCTTTGGAGAATCTTACAGAAGACGGAATTTATCAACTGTCATATATGGTTACTGATAAAGCGGGAAGAACGGTTCAGAATGAATTTCAGTTTTCGGTAAACAGAAATGGTTCGACCTATTTCATTGACAGTAAAGCAACAACGATGAATAAGTCATTTTTAAAATCAGTTGAAAATGATATTATAGTTACGGAGGTAAATGTCAATGAACTGGATATGGATTCTATACTTCTGATATTGACCAAGGGCAGTAATACGATTGAATTAAAAGAAGGGGTGGATTATTCTTTAGAAAAAAGAATATCAGATAATACATGGTGCGAATATATATATACAATTAAGAAATCTTGCTTTGATACTGATGGAGAATATAGTCTTACCATATCTTCAAAGGATGCATTGGGAAATATTTCTGTAAACGACTTAAAAAATAAACAGGCCGATATTTCTTTTGTTGTAGATAAAACGTTACCATTGTGCAATATATTAAATTTGAAATCTGATACAACTTATGTTGCAGACGTAAAAAATGTACAGATATCCGTAAGTGATAATATCAAACTTGCAAAAGTATCTGTATCTCTAAACGGTGATGAGATTATGAATTTGTCGGAAACAGAGCTTGACAGACTGGCACAGGACTCTCAGAATATTTCGTTTGATATTACAAGCAAATCTACAGCACAAAGTCTTGAAGTGGTATTTGAGGACAAAGCAGGAAACAGTGATACGGTAAAGCTTAGTGGTTTTTATGTAACGACAAATCCGTGGATTCGTTTTAAAAACAATCCGACTTTTCTGATATTATTTTCAGCTGTGGTAATAGTGATAACTTTTGCAACTGTTGGATTTGTAATTGCAGTGAAGAAAAAGCATAAAAATCACTAAAAATGATACATCAGTTTTTATAACAGAATATCTATATGTATAAACCTTCAGACCAATGTAAAATAATAATACATAGTTTGAAGGTTTATCTCTTAAAAAATCTTTAAATATATATCCCGGTCTTCACATCTAAAAGTTGAAAAATCAATTCAATTAAGCTAAAATAGAAGAGTAATCTTCCAAAATATGGAAAATGCAAAAGAAATTATTAAAAAGGAAGTTGCGGTACCAAACGCAATAGAAATGGTAATAATGATGGAGAGTAAATCGCTAAACACAATCGTAAACGAAAAGGCGAATCTGATCTGGGCGATTGCGGACAAATTAACAGGTGTTTATAAACCTCATGAATACGGAGAAGTCATTCTTCCGTTAACCGTAATCCGGCGTTTTGATTGTATTTTGATGGCTACGAAGGATAAGGTACTTGAAAATTATGATAAAGTAAAGAATTTGGACAACAGAGATGAAATATTAAAAAAAGCTTCCGGCTTTGGTTTTTATAATACATGTAAATATAACTTTGATACATTGCTGGAAGATTCGGAAAATATTAAAGAAAATTTATTTGATTATCTGAATGCTTTTTCCGAAAATGTCAGGGATATTATAGATAAATTCCGTTTTTACGGTCATATCTCCAGAATGGCGGATAAGGGGATATTATATATGGTGATAAAGGAATTTACCTCCGAAAAAGGAAATCTTCATCCCGAAGAAGTATCAAATCTGGCAATGGGATATATATTTGAAGAAATCATCCGGAGATTTTCCGAGGCACACAATGAAGATGCCGGTCAGCATTATACGCCCAGAGAAGTAATCGAGCTTATGGTCAATATCCTGTTTTATGATGACAGTAAAGTGTTAAGCGGACAGAATGTGGTCAAGACAATATATGATCCTGCCTGTGGAACAGGAGGTATGCTGTCCGTGGCAGAAGAGTATCTGGATAAGATTAATCCGGATGCGAAAGTAATGGCATTCGGACAGGAAATCAATGACCAGACCTTTGCAATCTGTAAAGCAGATATGCTGATCAAAGGAAATAATGCCAATGATATTCAGGATGGAAATACGCTATCTGATGATAAGTTTAAAAATCAAAAATTTGATTATATTCTTTCCAATCCGCCGTTTGGCCGGGAGTGGAAAAATGAAAAAGAAATTGTGGAACAGGAGGCAAAAACAGGCTTTCAGGGGAGATTCGGAGCCGGTATTCCATCCGTATCGGACGGTCAGATGCTATTTCTGCTGACTGCCATTTCCAAAATGAAGGACAAAAAGGACGGAGGTTCCAGAATAGCTATTATACACAATGGTTCTCCTCTGTTTATAGGGGATGCCGGAAGCGGCCCGTCTAATATACGCCGGTATATATTGGAAAATGATTTGCTGGAAGCCATTATCGCTCTGCCAAATGATATTTTTTATAATACCGGAATCGCTACATATATATGGGTATTATCCAATAAAAAGAGTTCCGGAAGGGTTGGAAAAGTTCAGTTAATCAATGCAAATGAAAAATGTGAGAGAAGAAGAAAGTCACTGGGAAATAAGAAAAATGACATTCCCATTCGCTACATTGAAGAAATTACCCGGATTTACGGTGATTTTAAGGAAAGTAAGATCAGCAGGATCATCAGTAATTCCGAATTCGGATATTCTAAAATCGTAGTGGAACGGCCGATGCGGAGCGAAAACGGGGAATACATATTAAAAAAAGGAAAATTACAGCCGGATATAACTCTCCGGGACACTGAAAATGTACCTCTGGATAAAGACATAGACGAGTATTTTGCTGAAGAAGTGCTGCCGTTTGCACCGGATGCATGGGTTGATAAGAGTAAGACAAAGATTGGTTATGAGATTCCGTTTGCAAGATATTTTTATCAGTATGAGCAGTTGAGACCGTCGGTTGAGATTATGACAGAGATATTGGATTTGGAAAAGGAACTGACCGGCAGCCTGGAAAAGATTTTTAATACATGAGGTGGTGCTTGTTGTGCGAAAGATGAAGAAAAGCAGTGTGGGCTGGATAGGGAATATCCCCCAAAACTGGAAATTAAATAAAATCGGTTATATATATGAAGAACGAAACGAAAAAACCAGTGAAAAAAAGCATATGCCCTTATCTGTCACACAGAATGGAATTGTTCCAAGATTAGAAAAAGTTGTTAAGGGTGAAAACAGCAACTGCAGAAAGCTGGTAAAAAGAAATGATTTTGTGATCAACAGCAGGTCAGACAGAAGGGGAGCCTGTGGAATATCGGAACTGGACGGTTCCGTTTCCATGATCAATCTGGTACTGAGACCAAAACAAAACGTTAATAATCTGTTTTTCAGTTATGTGTTTAAATCAGATATGTTTGCAAATGAGTTTTACCGATATGGAAATGGAATCGTTAATGATTTATGGTCAACAAAATGGAGCGACATGAAACAGATTTACGTTCCCTGCCCATCCGTAAAAACCCAGCAGTTGATTGCGGAATTTCTGGATCATCAGTGTAAATTAATAAATTCCGTAATGGAATTACAGGAAGAGCAGATAATAAAACTGCAGGAATACCGGCAGACGGTTATAACGGAAACGGTCAGTAAAGGCTATGATCATACGGTTTCCTACAAGGACAGCGGCGTAGACTGGATTGGCAGGATTCCTGAGAACTGGAAGCTTATAAGGCTTAAATTCTGTACGGAATTAAGAAATAAAAAATGGATTTCAAAGAGCCGGAAACGCAGTTATATAGGGTTGGAAAATATTGAAAGCCATACCGGAAAATATATAGAAACCGATAATAATTATGATTTGACAAATGCACTGATCTGCCAGCCCGGTGATGTGATTTTTGCGAAGCTAAGACCGTATCTTGCAAAAGCCTTTGAAGTTAAAAAGAAAGCCTGCTGTTCCAGTGAATTTGTGGTATTCGGAAACTTTACCGGAAACAGCGCTTATCTTAAATATGTATGTTTAAGCGACTGGTTTGTGAAAATCGTGGATGCTTCAACTTATGGTACAAAAATGCCTCGGGCATCTACGGATTTTATCCGGAATATGCAGATTCCCATGCCGGAACCCGGAGCACAAAAGGAAATTGCGGAATATCTGGATTCGATCTGTCTTAGAATTGACAAAGAGGTAAATAATAGAAACCGCCTGCTGGACCGTTTGTCATCTTATAAAAAATCGCTGATTTATGAGGCAGTTACGGGAAAAGTTGACATTCCGGAACAGTAATCCATTTCATAATTTCCAAGGTATAAAATGCCTTCATTTACAGATACTAGTATCACAATAAATATATGAAACATAAGATTTGTAAATGGAGGAGTAATAAATGAAAGCAACAGGTATAGTTAGGCGAATCGATGAACTGGGAAGAGTGGTCATCCCAAAAGAGATCAGGAGAACACTGAAAATCCGGGAGGGAGATCCGTTGGAAATCTTCACGGACCGGGAAGGAGAAATTATATTAAAAAAATATTCGCCTATCGGAGAAATGAGAACATTTGCCATTCAGTATGCGGAAAGTATGGCTCTTAATACGGAGCATATTGTGATAATTACGGATAGAGACCAGGTGATCGCGGCAGCCGGAGGAAAAAAGGACCTGCTGAATAAAAGTCTGACAAAAGACTTTGAAAATATCCTGGAGAATCGTATGCTGGTAAAAGAAAATACAAAGGGAATCAGGATAACGGATATTGACACCGAGAGAAATTCCAAGATCATTCAGCCAATCATCTGCGAGGGAGATGTTATCGGGGCGGTTGTGGTAATGGGAAAGGACGAAGCTGCCAAATTATCCGAAACCGAAGTTAAGATAGCAGCAATTGCCGCGAATTTCCTGGGCAGACAGATGGAAGCATAATACAAGCAACAGGAATAGCAGAAAAAGCTGACAAAAGAAGATAGAAAGAATTATTCAGGTATAAAGATGGAAAAATATAATATTGAGGACTTTAGAAAAATTATTAAGACACTGCGTTCCCCTGACGGCTGCCCGTGGGACAGGGTTCAGACCCATGAAAGTATAAAATCATGTCTCATAGAGGAATGTTATGAAGTACTGGAAGCAATTAATAATAAAGATGATGATAATCTGAAGGAAGAACTGGGAGATGTTCTGATGCAGGTAGTCATGCACAGCCGGATTGCTGAAGAAAGAAAATCATTTACGTTTGATGATGTGGTTCAGGGCATCAGCGAAAAAATGATAAGACGGCATCCTCATGTATTCGGAAATGAAGAAGGAGAGGTTGTTGAAGCCGGGTCTGTGGATTGGGATAAGATTAAACAGGAAGAAAAACGAAATACTGCCCAGGCAGACTTCGGTCCGCTGACAGGAATTCCAAAATCCCTTCCGGCGTTGATCAGGGCACAGAAGGTGTTGAAAAAGTCAGATAAGATATACGAAGACGGAAAAACCGCATTGGAGTCCATTGAGGATATACAAAAATTACTGGAAGAATTAAAAGACTCTATCTTAATAAATAGTGAAAAGAGTTTAGAAAATAAGCATCATTCAAATAAAATTGGTGCAATTATTCTGGAAATTGTAAATATTGCCGTGGAATTACAAGAAAATGCCGAAAATTCCTTGACAAACATGGTAGAAACGTTTATAAATAAACGTGAGAGCAACGAAGATTAGAAGTTTGCTTATCCGAGAATAGAAAGAATATTAAATGACGGAGGAGGAGTTTATCCATGAACAAAGCTGAATTAGTAACAGCTATGGCTGAAAGAACCGAATTATCTAAAAAAGATGCAGAAAAGGCATTAAAGGCATTTATTGATGTTGTATCTGAGGAATTAAAAGCAGGAAATAAGATTCAGTTAGTTGGATTTGGAACTTTTGAAGTGGCTGAAAGAGCAGCTAGGGAAGGAAGAAACCCACAAACAGGTAAGACTATGCCGATTCCGGCTTCTAAGTCACCTAAGTTTAAAGCCGGCAAAGCTTTAAAAGATGAAGTTAACAAATAATCTTTTTCCCGGATATTTGTTAAAAGCAATTGATTGAATGAATATGAGATTGCAAGCTTGATTGCCCTGCTGCCAAAGCAGGGCAGTTTTTTTCTGTCAGAGGGATTCCTTTGGGCGGAACGGGAGGAGCAAGACAAAATTTATTAATGGATTTGGAAATGAGGTATAATAATGAGACTGGATAAATATTTAAAAGTGTCCCGGCTGATCAAAAGAAGAACCGTGGCAAATGAAGCCTGTGATGCAGGACGGGTAATGATAAATGATAAGCCGGCAAAGGCATCCCAGAATGTTAAAGTCGGAGACAGGATTGAAATTCTGTTCGGAACCAGATCGGTAAAGGTTCAGGTATTAGATGTGTCTGAAACCGTAAAGAAGGAAGAGGCAAAGGAAATGTATCGTGAACTTTAAAGTATGCATATTTAAAAAGATTTCTTAATATACTTAAACACGAGACTTGTGATGTACAGGGGTGTATAATGGAAGATTATGGATATGGCACGGGGCGGCGTTTGAATCCGGCCTCAGATAAACGGGGGATTGCCCATAAAATAAGCATCAGCGGCAGGACGGAAGGAACAATCACCGGTGTTGAAGAGGTGAATGAATTTGACAATGACGCGATTAGCCTTGACACAAGCATGGGGCGTTTGATTATAAAGGGGCATGAACTTCATGTGAAACGATTGAATCTGGAAAAGGGTGAGGTTGATATTGAAGGCTCGGTTGACAGCTTCTATTATACCTCAAAAAAAGATAATGAATCGGTGTTTAAGAGACTGTTTAAATGAGTGAAACTATTTATGCGGAGTTCAACACCTTTTGTTATGCCATCATGCTTGGGGCTTTTTGTGGAATAATATATGATATCATCCGGATTTTCCGAAGGATCATTAAAAAGAAAATTGCTGTTACGGCCGTGGAAGATATTATTTACTGGCTTGTGGTTTCCGTATTAATGTTTATGCTGATGTATCGTGAAAATGGCGGAATGGTAAGAGGATATGCCATAATCAGCATGGCAGCCGGAATGATATTGTATGAGATAAGCATTGGAAAGTTTTTTGTGAAGTATGTTTCTAAATTACTGAATTATATTTTGAACAGAATTCGGAAAGTTATGGAATTTGTATTGAAAAAAGTTTTAAAACCATTTACAATAATAGTCAGACTATATCGTGATAAAAATGCAAAATATAAAAAGAAACATGATGAGAAAAAGAAACAAAAAGAGATAGAGAAACGGAAAGCCCGGAAGCAAAAAGAAAACAGAAAAATTCAGCAGGAAAAGAAGGGAAAAGCCCATGAAGGCAGCAGTAAGGAAAACAAGAGTCGTAAACGGAACGGGAAAAAGAAAAGGAAGAGGCAACCGGATTAACGGATTGGCCGTGATTGCCATTGCCGCCATATTTATTTTTCTGCTGGGAATTCAGATTAAAAATATGGAGCAGGAGGACAAAGAGCTGGCAGCAAAAGTAAACGATCTTCAGACTACCTATGAGCAGGAATGCAGCAGAACCGCAGAACTGGAAGCACAGAAGATTTATGTCCAGACAAAGCAGTACATAGAAGAAATGGCAAAGAAGCTGGGACTTGTATATCCGGATGAAATAATATTCAAACCTGCCAATTAATCTTAAAGAAAAATTACGGCCTTAAGGATTAAAACTTAAGGCTGTTTTTTTAATTTCTTAAAAAACATTACATTCCTTGAAAGAACAAAATCACCGTTTTGAATGTTTTTTTGTCAAAAACTTTATGGAAATTACTGCATTGGTTTGACAAAAAAATAAGCGGCTGCCCAGTATAATAGCCATCAATTCCACGTTTGGGACAAGGGCCCGGACAAAAAAATCAATTGGAGGTATTATTATGCAGATTGTAAAAAAAACAGCAGCATTAAACGAGGGATGGACAGAAAAGCTTACAATGAAAGGAGGCAGGTATATTGTCCTGAATGGAATTGCGTACATACTGGCAGGATTTTCTGCTTATGGAATGAATCCCGTTGGAATGGCATATTTCATGGGACTGAGTATGAGCGGATATGGCAATATAATTACGGTTTTAATAATGTTGGCAGGAATGACACAGTGTTTTGCCTATTTAGCAGTTGCGAAATATGCGGCAATGATGTTATCGATACTGGCCATTACCCGGCTGGTACAGTTCAGTAAAATAAAACTTTCCGTATATACATATGGAATTCTTTGCATGGTCAACGTTTTACTGCTGGAACTGACAGGAATATATCTGGATAATCCGGCATGGAGCAGAGATGCAGTTACCGTGATAAAACAGTTGTCCCGGCCTGTGGCGGCAGCCGTACTTGCGGCGGCATTTGTGGTTATTTTTGAAAAAGGTATTAATATCATCAGCAGAAGCAACAAAATCATTGCCAGTGAAGATTTATTCAGTCTGGCTGTTATCGGCGGCTGTATGTTGTACGCCGCAGGAACCAATTTTCATCTGCCGGCGGCAATCATAGAGATTTTTATGTATTTTATGCTGGCATTTGGCGCTTATAAATACGGAGCCGGAATAGGGGCCATATTCGGAGCCGCATGTGGAATTCCGCTGTGCTTATGGCAGGGAGATATAGGACTTTTGGGAATCATGTGCCTGGCAGGTATCTGTGCCGGGATATTCCGGGAACTGGGAAGGTTTATCAGTATCCTGACATTCGGCTGTACCATTGTAACGGCAGGTTATGTGGTCATGCCCTACTTTATCAGTGAAACCTCCATAAAAGGTCTTTTGGGGACGCTTGTAATTTTTCTGACTTTGCCTGAAAATCTGGTTTACAGGTTTGAAGAAAACAGGGAGGATTCCATGCAGCGGAAAATGGACAGTTTATTTGAAGAAAAATTATTATCGGTTGCAAAAGCCTTTGACAAGCTTTCCGTCAGTATTTCGGAACTGTCAAAGAAAAACGAGCCGGTCCGGGAGGAGGAAATTTGTATGAATCAGGTTTGGCGTACAAAACTGGAAGAGAGCAGACAGGCAATGTCGAAGCAATTGGAACAGATATCCCAGATTATACAGGAATATTCCAGAGAGATGTATAATTTCATCCGAATTACCAATGAGGAAGAAGAATATATCCGTCATAAATTAAAGGGCAAAAAAGTCAATATGACTAAAATCATGGGAATAGAAAACCGAAGACATAAGTGTGAATATCTGGTAACCGCCAGATGTGACAGAGGGACTACAGTTGGCACGAGGGAAGTGGCAAAAATAATCAGTGAGGCAATGGGAAAAAATTATATGCCTGCCAAGAACTGTAGGAAAGTGTTAAGTCATGAGTTTACCACCACAACTTACGTGGAAGAAGCAAATTTTTATGTACTGCATGGAGCGGCCGGACTGGCGAGAGGCAACGGGGGCATTTCCGGAGACAATTATTCCTTTCAGGAACTGGATAACGGGCAGATGATAATGAGTTTATCCGACGGTATGGGATATGGGGCCAGTGCATGTATTGAAAGCGAAACGGTGATTGAACTGCTGGAACAGTTATTGGACAGCGGATTCAGTGAGGAAGCGGCTTTAAAAATGATAAATTCCGTTATGATCATGAATTCGGAGGAAGAACATCCTGCCACACTGGATTTCGGCATCATCGATCTGCATTCCGGTGTCTGCGACCTTGTAAAAATCGGAGCCGCCGCTACATTTGTAAAGAGAGGAAAATGGATAGAAACCATAAAATCCACATCCATGCCGTTAGGGGTATTCGGAGAAGTGGATTATGATACCACTACCAAAAAGTTATATGACGGGGATATGGTTATCATGGTTTCGGATGGCGTATTGGATGCATTGGACTGCGACAATAAAGCAGAAAAGCTAAGTGAGATCATTATGGGAATAAACAGTAGTAATCCAAAAGAGGTTGCCAGAAAAATACTGGAACAGGCAGCCGGAACGGAAGAGAATACCGTAGAAGGCAGTGACGGATTATCGGATGATATGACGGTTCTGGTGACAGGAATATGGAACAGAAAAACGGCGTGATTATTTAAATACAAAGAGAATTCGTGATAATCTACTTGATTTTAAAGAAAAAGTACCATATACTAAATCTTGTTTAATTATGCAGGAATGAGGCTTCTTATGTATGATAAAGTGAGACGATATATAGACAGATTTGATATGATTCGGCAGTCAGAACGCGTCGTTGCGGGTATATCCGGCGGCGCTGATTCTGTCTGCCTGCTTTTTATGCTTAAGAGGTTTCTGTATGAACAAAGCGGAGAGGATTATTGCAGCCGCCTGACGGCCATTCATGTTCATCACGGTATCCGGGGTGAAGAGGCCCGGCGGGATCTGGAGTTTGTCAAAAGATTATGTGAACGGGAAGGAATTGAACTGGTACTCCGGTATTATGATGTGCCGGGGTATTCCGGGGAACACCGGATTTCCTGTGAAGAAGCCGGCAGACTGCTCCGATATCAGGCCATGGGGGAACTTGCGGCGGAACGGGGAAATAATACAAAAATTGCAGTGGCACATAACAGCAATGATAATGCGGAAACCGTACTGCACAATCTCAGCAGGGGAACCGGACTGAAGGGGCTGGGAGGAATAGCGCCGTTAAACAGGAACATTATACGGCCGCTGTTATGTCTGGAGCGTAAAGAGATAGAAAAATATCTGGCGGATAATGAAATTTCATATATTACCGATTCCACAAATCTGGAAACAGAATATACTAGAAACAGGATACGTCTTCATGTGCTTTCCGTAATGCAGCAGGAGATTAATCCGAAATGTGTGGAACATATCAGCAGCGCTTCCGAAAATGTCAGGGAAGCGGAAGCGTTTCTTGAAAAAATAACAAACCAGATGTATGAAAAAGTTATTTATACAGATAATAATTATATTTGTATACGAAAAGAAGAATTGTATCCGATGGATATTTATATAAAGAAAAGAATTCTACGGCAGGCTGTGGGCAGGATTGCCGGGGGGCTGAAAGATATTACCCGGACCCATATTGAAGATGTGCTGGCGCTTATGAAAGGAGAGCCGGGAAAGTATATTCATCTGCCCGGCGGAATAATTGTAAGAAATGATTATAACTGTCTGATATTTGAGAATAAAGAACCGGATAATGAAAGAGATAAACAGGTATACGCTCATAGTAAAACAATGATTTGCAATCCGGGAATTTATCGTTTGGAAGGGTACGGATATTGCTTTGAAGTATCGGAAATTTTCCTGGACAGTGGGGACGAAACTGTTAATTTTTTAAAAAAATGTATAAAAAATCAAGAAAATTTGTATACGAAATGCTTTGATTATGATAAAATGAAATTTGCTGTTCAGTTGAGATACAGAATGTCAGGTGATTATCTGACGATTGACAGCAGATTAAGTCATAAAAAACTGAAATCCTATTTTGTGGATAAAAAAATTCCGCAGACAGAGCGGGGCAGGATACCACTGCTGGCAGATGGAAATCATATCATATGGGTGGTTGGCGGCCGCATCAGTGAAGAGTATAAGATTACGGAATCAACCAGACATATTCTTAAGATTGAGAGAAAGGATATAATATAGGATGAAGGATAAAATCAGAGTACTCATCCCGGAAAAGGAGATAGAAAGAAAAATCAGCGAAATCGGAGCAGAGATCAGCAGGAAATATGCAGGAAAAACGGTACATTTAATCTGTGTTCTGAAGGGCGGAGCTTTTTTTATGTGTGAACTTGCCAAAAGAATCACGACAGATGTTTCCATGGATTTTATGTCGGTTTCCAGTTACGGTTCCGGAACGGCCAGCAGCGGAAGCATTAGGATAGTTAAGGATTTGGATGAATCCGTTGAGGGTAAAAATGTCATAATAGTCGAGGATATCATTGATTCCGGCAGAACGCTGAAAGTGCTGACGGAAATGCTGCGGCAGAGAAAGCCTGCCGGCATAGAAGTGTGTACTCTTTTGGATAAACCGGACAGAAGAGTTACCGATGTTGATGTATCTTATACCTGTTTTAATATTCCTGATGAGTTTGTGGTTGGATATGGTTTGGATTATGACCAGAAATATAGAAATCTGCCGTATATCGGCGTTGTAGAAATTTAATTTTGCTCAGGCGAGAGGAGGTTTTCGATTTTGAAGAAACAAATGAAAGGTTTTGGCATCTATATTATTATATTATTGCTGATAATTGGCGCATTTTATTATATAGCAATATACAATAATAACAGTGATGACTACAATTACATGAATTTTCTTGAAGATTTAAAGGAAAATCATATCAGCAGCATTAAAATTTACCAGAATCAGGAAATACCTACCGGTAAACTGGTTGTAAAGCTGAATGATGACTCAAAACACAGTATTTTTATTGAGGATATCAGTATTTGTACTGAGGATATAAAGAATGCCGGAATGGAATATGAACTGGCGGATGTGGAGCGGGACAGCATTATATGGGATATACTTCCGTATGTTGTAATGGTTGCCATAGCTATTATATTTATATCCATGATAACCGCACAGGCAGGCGGCGGTGGCGGCGGTAAAATGATGAATTTCGGAAAAAGCCGTGCCAAAATGGCAACCGATATGAGTAAAAGGGTTAAATTTGAAAATGTAGCCGGACTGCATGAAGAAAAAGAAGAACTGGAAGAAATCGTTGATTTTCTTAAAAGCCCGAAAAAATATATTGAAGTAGGAGCAAGAATACCAAAAGGCGTAATACTTACGGGACCTCCGGGAACCGGTAAAACATTGCTTGCAAAGGCGGTGGCAGGAGAAGCCGGCGTGCCGTTTTTCAGCATTTCCGGTTCGGATTTTGTTGAAATGTTTGTGGGTGTCGGTGCATCCAGAGTCCGGGATTTATTTGAAGAAGCAAAGAAAAATTCTCCGTGTATTGTTTTTATTGATGAAATCGATGCCGTTGCCAGAAGACGAGGAACCGGTATGGGCGGCGGCCATGATGAGAGGGAACAGACACTGAACCAGCTGCTGGTTGAAATGGACGGATTTGGTGTGAACGAAGGCATTATCGTTATGGCAGCCACCAACCGTGTGGATATTCTGGACCCTGCCATCTTAAGACCAGGACGTTTTGACAGAAAAGTTATGGTCGGACGTCCGGATGTGAGAGGACGCCGGGAAATTCTGGATGTTCATATTAAAAACAAACCGGTTGCGGAGGATGTGGATTTAGATAATGTGGCACAGACTACTGCAGGATTTACCGGAGCGGATTTGGAGAACCTGTTAAATGAAGCTGCCATTTATGCGGCAAAACAGAACAGGAAGTTTATCATACAGTCGGATATTAACCGCTCTTTTGTAAAAGTCGGTATAGGTACGGAAAAAAGAAGCAAGATCATTTCCGAAAAGGAAAAGAAAATCACGGCATTTCATGAGGCCGGTCATGCCATTTTATTCCATGTTCTGCCGGATGTAGGGCCGGTTCATACGGTTTCCATTATTCCTACCGGAATGGGTGCTGCCGGATATACCATGCCGCTGCCAGAAAAAGATGAGATGTTCAATACCAGAGGCAGAATGCTGCAGGATATCATGGTGGCTCTTGGCGGGCGTATTGCGGAAGAGCTTGTTCTGGATGATATAACCACAGGAGCTTCCCAGGATATCAAACAGGCAACCGCAACGGCAAAAGCCATGGTTACCAAATATGGTATGTCAGATAAACTGGGACTGATCAATTACGGAGATAACGAAGATGAAGTTTTCATCGGCAGGGACCTGGCACATACAAGAGGATATGCGGATGATACCGCAAGTCTTATTGATAATGAAGTAAAGAATATTGTTGATGACTGTTACGGAAAAGCGAAGAAAATTATTGAGGAACATATGGAGGTATTGCATAAGTGTGCGGAACTTCTGATAGAAAAAGAAAAGATAAACCAGCAGGAATTTGAAGCTTTATTTAGCGGAAACATACAAGAAAACGAAAATTAATTTATTTTTTCTTTTGATAGTGTGCAAATTCTATAAAAATATAAATATTTATTGACGAATTGCATAAAAACTAATGATAGATTTTGTAAACTTTGTGCAGACTTTTGTGTAATGGGATGTTATACTAAATATCGTAAAAACCCCCCCAATACATTATATAGTTTTTGCTACACCCCATAAGAAACGAAATACCTTCTCCTAGAAAGGACAGCAACGTAAGCTGTCCTTTTTACTTTCAGGGGAATATTTATGACACTGCTGCATATATGTTTTTTACTTGCAAATGTGAATAAAGTATTATAGAATTATAAACAAAATTATAGAAGGGATGTTGCTATGATTTTCAATACCTCTAATATGAATGAAAACGAAAAAAAGATATTTTATATACAGAACATGAAACCGGTTATGAACAGGGAAGCTTTGTTCAGCGATGAGACAGGGAATTTCCGGCTGCCTGCGGAACCGGAGAAGTTCAGTACGGTTCGTATCCGCTTTCGTGCAGCGGCATCGAATATCGATGAAGTTTATATTTGTATGGAAAACAATGAATTTGCCATGCAAGAGATAGGCAACGATGGATTATTTGCATATTATGAATATGAACTGTCCCTTACGGATAAACAGCTTCACTATTATTTTAAAATCGTAACGGGATTTGAGACCTGCTATTATGATAAAGCCGGGGTATGTGACAAAAGACTGGGCTGGTATGATTTTGTCATAACTCCCGGATTTAAGACGCCGGACTGGGCAAAGGGAGCGGTTATGTATCAGATTTATACGGACCGTTTCTTCAACGGAGATACAACCAATGACGTTGAAACCAATGAGTACAGTTATATCGGTGATTATTCCAGAAAGGTAGAGGACTGGTTTAAATATCCGGCAGCCATGGGAGTGCGGGAATTTTACGGCGGCGATATCCAGGGTGTATGGGATAAACTGGATTATCTGGAAAAACTGGGTGTTGAGGTAATATATTTTAATCCTTTATTTGTATCGCCTTCCAATCATAAATACGACATTCAGGATTATGATTATATTGATCCCCACATCGGCAGAATTGTAAAGGATGAAGGAGAACTGCTGAAAGACGGAGATTATGAAAATAAAAATGCTTCCCGGTATATTACAAGGGTAACGGATTTGGAGAACCTGGAGGCATCCAACCGTTTTTTTGCTGAGTTTGTAGAGGCTGTTCATGCAAGGGGAATGAAAGTCATTCTGGACGGCGTGTTTAATCACTGCGGCTCCTTTAATAAATGGCTGGATAAAGAACAGATTTATGAGAACCAGCAGGGGTACGAAAAAGGTGCCTATGTGTCTGCAGACAGTCCGTATCGCTCGTTCTTTAAATTTTTTGAAGAATCATGGCCTTATAACTATCACTATAACGGCTGGTGGGGACATGATACCCTGCCGAAACTGAATTATGAAGAATCTCCGAAGCTTTATGATTATATAATGAATGTTGCTAAAAAATGGGTTTCCGCGCCATATAATATTGATGGCTGGCGGCTGGATGTGGCAGCAGATCTGGGACAAAGCGGTGATTTTAATCATAAGTTCTGGAAGGATTTTAGAAAAGCCGTAAAAGAAGCCAATCCGGAAGCTATCATTCTGGCGGAGCATTATGGTGATCCGGGCTCTTGGCTTCAGGGAGATGAATGGGATACCGTTATGAATTATGATGCATTCATGGAGCCTGTTACCTGGTTTTTAACGGGTATGGAGAAACATAGTGATGAAAAGCGGGATGATCTGAGAGGAGATGCCTATTCTTTTTTTGCTTCCATGCGTCACCATATGTCAAGATTTCAGGGACAGTCCCTGCTGGTAGCCATGAATGAACTATCCAACCATGACCATTCCAGATTTCTGACCAGAACCAACGGAAATGTGGGCAGGGTTGCTTCGGCAGGTTCCGAGGCCGCCAATGCATATGTCAATAAGGGTATTATGAAGGAAGCAGTGGTCATGCAGATGACCTGGCCGGGAGCGCCTACGTTGTATTATGGTGACGAGGCAGGCTTATGCGGCTGGACGGACCCGGATAACAGAAGGACTTATCCGTGGGGACGGGAGGATATAGAACTCATTGAATTCCACAGGGATGCCATCAGTATTCATAAACATAATAAAGCGTTGAAAAAAGGTTCTTTTAAGGCATTGCTGGGGGATTATAATATCATTGCCTATGGGCGTTTTCTGGAGGAAAATATTATAGCGGTAGCTTTGAATAATAACGGTGTGGAACGGGAAATCAGGATTCCGGTCTGGCAGCTGGGAGTAAGGGATGATGATATTATGGAGAGTCTTATGATTTCACAGAAAGACTTTTATAATGTGGGAAAAATGGAATATAAAATCCAGAACGGAGATTTGGTTGTCAGTCTGCCGGCGTTTGGCGCGGGAATTTTCCGGAAGAAAATTGTTGTTTAGGATACGTAAGACGGTGGGGGAAAATAAATAGGATACAAACTGGATGGATGAAAAAGTAGTTGCATATTCATGGGAAATATGGTATAAATATATTCTGTTAAAACAACCGGATGGATTCCCGAGTGGCCAAAGGGGACAGACTGTAAATCTGCTGCAGATTGCTTCGGTGGTTCGAATCCACCTCCATCCATTTTATGCGGCTTATTCTGCGGATAAGAAGTATATATGCCGGCGTGGCGGAACTGGCAGACGCACAGGACTTAAAATCCTGCGGGACTAATCTCCCGTACCGGTTCGATTCCGGTCGCCGGCATTATTATTTGAAAAGCTCAACCCTTTGTGAATAGGGTTGAGTCTTTTTTATAGCAGATTTTCCGTTTTATACACTGTGGATTGAAAAAATAAAAATGTTATTTTTATATTAAGAATATTGCTAAAAATACCGATATTATTATAGTAGTATATATAATGGTAATCATCAGATACAAAGAAGGAGAAGGCTCATGGGGATAATTTACAAAGCCTCCTGTCCGGAGTGTGGATATGAGACAAAGTTTTTTCTGGGTGGAGGAATGTTAAGTATTAACCTGAAAAGAAGTGCAACTGTTCTTCCGGAGGAAGAACAGAAACTAATAGCTGCTCTGTCAGACCATGACAGGATAAAGGATTTTCTTGTTGAAAGCAGAATGACGGAATGTAAAAGATGTGAAACCATAGAATCCCGCACGGTTATAGACGTAACGGAAATTAATGGGGCGATACATCGTTTTGGTGACATATGCCGTATTTGTAACAACAGGCTGACGGTTTATGAACAGGGCGCTGAGGGTGAATATATGTGTCCTGAATGTCATCATGAAACATTGATATTTTCGGAAGAAGGATTATGGGACTGAAAAAAATGACCATATCTTATTATGGAGGATAAGAATATGATTATATCACATAATATGCCGGCTATGAATGGACGGTTGAGATTAAAAACTGCAGAAAATGATTTTGCAAAAAGTACAAAAAAGCTGTCGTCCGGATACCGGATAAATTGTGCTGCAGATGATGCCGCAGGTCTGACAATCAGTGAGAAGATGCGTTCGCAGATCAGGGGACTGAACAAGGCTTCCGGGAATGCACAGGATGGCATTTCGCTGATTCAGACTGCAGAAGGAGCGCTGGCTGAATCCCAGTCCATATTACAGCGTATCCGGGAACTGGCGGTACAGGGAGCCAATGATACGAATACAGACAGTGACCGTGCGGCAATTCAGAAAGAAATTGACCAGCTGATATCACAGATTGATCAGATTGCGGACACGACCCAGTTTAACACTATGAATCTTCTGGATGGTACCTGGGCATCAGAAGACGGGAATCCGTTAAAAAAAGCATTGATTTATGAGGTATCCGGAAGCGACGGGAGAAACGGTCAGCTGTTTTCCGTTGAAGCGCTGAATGGAAGGAATGCAGGGGAAACGGTTTCTTTACAGGAGGTATTTGAGGCGGAAGGTAAAGGTCCGAATATCATATATCAGGTAACGGAGGATGATTTTGCCACAACACAGACTGCAGCCGGTTCTGCAACCGCCTCCGGAAACGCTTCATTGAAAGATACATTGAAGACGGAAATTGTTCCTCAGGCAGTAAATGCATTAATTAACACATTTGGTGATACATTCGGATATCTTTCCGGTTCTTCCATTGGAATCGGTCTAAAGTTATCCAATAATTCTTCAAGTTCCGTACTGGCTTCCGTAGGTGTGGGATATTCCTACTATTCGGATAAGACAATGGTAACGGATATGCTTACATATTCCCTAAATGTAAATTTAGCGCATATAAGTACGGATCCTTCCGGAAATCTGACGCAGGACAGCAGACGGGCGCTGGAGACTACCATTGTGCATGAAATGATGCATGCGATGATGGACGAGGCTCTGACCAGCGGAATGGTGGGGGTCAGCAATGGAAAACTGGATCCGTCAAATCGTTTTCCGGGCTGGTTTACGGAAGGTATGGCACAGGCTGCGGCAGGCGGCTGCAGCAATGATAATGACTGGGTAAACGGCGGTCTGAAACTGAATGCTTCAAGTTCTCTGGCGGATATTTCCAATGCCGTAAAGAATAAGGCAAATGCATTGTCCAGCGGTTCCGTTTCTTCTCAATATGGAACAGGATATCTGGCATGTATGTATCTCGGATATCTGGTTAACGGAAGTTCAGGAACGGATGCGGCATCAGTAGCAAAAGGACTGGATACTTTAATGAAAGAAATAAAAGACGGAAAAGGGCTGGATGATGTTGTTCGGGAGAAGACATCGTATAATGGTCTGGCTGATTTCCAGAAGAAGTTTGGAGATTCGGAATCAGCAGTGTTTATCCATGAACTGCTTGTTGCAACAGGAAATACCGGTAACGGTGCGCTGGTAACGAATAATTATCAGGACAGTGACCTGCTTCCCGATGCTGCATTTAACACGAATTTGTTTCAGCTGAATACCAGCAATACTACAATTAAAAACGTATATCCTGCGGGCGTAGACGTATTTGCAGACGGCGGTTCCGGCGGTTTCAGCGGTCCGAGAAGTTCACCTCTTCCGAGGGGCGGTCTGAATCTTCAGGTAGGCGCTTTGGAAGGGCAGAATATTAAGGTTTATATTGAGCGGATGGATTCGGCTGCATTGGGAGTGGATTCCCTGTCGGTGGCTGATTTTGAAGAAGCGGGAAATACTATTTCCCTTGTGGATGATGCCATTCAGATGGTTTCCGAACAGCGTTCCAGTCTGGGAGCATATCAGAACCGGCTGGAACATACGATTACCAATCTGGATAATACTTCGGAAAATACACAGAGTGCGGAAAGCCGTATCCGGGATACGGATATGGCGGCAGAAATGTTGCTTTACAGCAAATCAAATATTTTAATGCAGGCAGGACAGTCGGTACTGGCTCAGGCAAATCAGCAGCCGAACGGCGTATTACAATTGCTGGGCTAATATGATCTGATAATGATACATATAGTGTGATATTTAACACAGGTTAAGAACTTGTTAAAATCCCTTTCTTTTTAGTTAAACAAGCGCTAAAGAGAAAGGGATTTTATTTATTATATACAGGAAAGTGTTAGTATAAGGACACAAATAATTTAAGTTACATAATTGGATTGGAGAGATATTATGATAGTGTATGGAATTATAGGCGAAATCATTTGTGTTGCTGCATTTGGATATGCAATTTATGAAAGTTTCGGCGGAAAAAAATAATTTTAAAAAAATCTTGACAATTGTCTGCTCTTATTGTAAAATACTTTTTGCGTGTTAAAGAGTTTATACATAATGTGCATGCCCAGATAGCTCAGTTGGTAGAGCAGAGGACTGAAAATCCTCGTGTCACTGGTTCGATTCCGGTTCTGGGCATTTTGGCAGGAGGCACAGTTGTGTCCAATGCTTAATATACAACTGAATATGCGGGTGTAGTTCAATGGTAGAACACTAGCCTTCCAAGCTAGATACGTGGGTTCGATTCCCATCACCCGCTCTTATGCGCGAGTGGCTCAGTGGTGGAGTATCGCCTTGCCAAGGCGAGGGTCGCGGGTTCGAATCCCGTCTCGCGCTTTTTTAGTATAATTTTAAAAAAGATAAAAATGAATTTTGAGAATTTCCAGCCCATATTCATCGGCTGGAATTTTTTTACTTAGATTAATAAATAAAACAAAATATGCTTGGGGAAAAGATACAAAAACTTTACAGCCGCAGAATGGTATACTGCTGGATATCCGTATGCAGAATTATTCTTGCACAAAGAATGAACTAAATGTATAATAGAAAAGCGATTAAAATACAGAGATAACGGGACAAGGACGGTTTATCAATGAAAAAATCACTTTTATTAGATGTTACTTATAGAATAAAAAATAACTGCATGAATGATTTTATAACCTGTATCCGCCGGGAACAAATACAGGAACTTTCCGCCGCCGAAAAGGGAAATATAGAATATCGGTACCGGTTTCCCAATGAAACGTCAGGTATGGACAATCTTATTCATTTGAGGGAAATCTGGAGAGACAGGGAGTCATGGAACAGACATAAGGAATCGGAACATTTTAGAAAATTACAGGAAATAAAAGAGAAATATACAGAGGAGACGCAGATAAAAGAGCAGGCTCTTTATATTGCGGAAACCTGTGATGTTCCCCTGAAGGGACTGGTTACCGTACCGGGCTCCAAGAGCATGACGAACCGGGCATTGCTGCTGGCAGCATTGTCAAAAGAAAAATCCTGTTTACAGGGAGTTTTATTCAGCGACGATTCCAGACACTTTCTGAAATGCCTGACAGATTTAGGGTTTAAACTTCATATTGATGAGAAAAATAAGACGGTGGAAATACAGGGTTGCGGAGGCAGAATTCCGGTTAAAACAGGAACCATAGATGTGGGAAGCGCCGGAACGGCGGCCAGATTTTTAACGGCTATGCTGGCATTATCGGAAGGAACTTATACGATTTATTGTTCCGGACAGATGAAAAAACGTCCCATGGCAGAATTATTCCGGGTGCTTTCGGAGATGGGTGCGGAATTTAAGTATTTAGAGCAGGAAGAACATCTTCCGGTACAGGTGACAGGTATGGGAAACAGGTGCGGAGGATTAAAAGAAATCCATATGAATATCAGCAAAAGTACCCAGTACCTCAGCGCTATGCTTATGATGGCTCCGATTCTGGCAGATGGTCTGAAAATACATATTACAAGCGAAAAGACAGATGGTTCTTATATCCGGATAACCAGAACCATGCTGGAACAGTTTGGTGTGAAATCAGAATTTGACGGAAACAGCTATTATGTGGAAGGAAATCAGAATGTACATATCGGAACTTATTATATTGAACCGGATGTATCGGCGGCATGTTATTTTTACGGAATTGCGGTAATAACCGGCGGCAGCATTACCGTCCGGAATGTGAAATTTTCTTCTATGCAGGGAGACATGAAGTTCCTCAAATTATTGGAGCGGATGGGCTGTGAGATAGAAGAGATGACAGAAGGAATCCGGGTCAGCGGACCAGCGGCGGGAAAATATAACGGAATAGATGCAGATATGAATGATTTTTCGGACCAGGCGTTGACCCTTGCGGCTCTTGCGGCTTTTGCGGAATCTGATACCGTCATCCGGAATATCGGACATATCAGAGGGCAGGAATGTAACCGCATGGCGGCTATTGTAAATGAACTGCAGAAATGCGGAATTGATTGCCGGGAAGAAGGAGATGATATCATCATCTGCCATGGAACCCCTCATGGAGCCGTTATAGATACTTATGAAGACCACAGGGTTGCAATGGCATTTTCTTTGCTGGGTCTAAAGGTAAAAGGAATAATGATAGAAAATCCGGAATGCTGTGGTAAAACATTTGAGAATTATTTTGATGAACTGGAAGAATTAATAAGGAAAAATAAGAAATAATAAAAATTAAATAAATCTTTTGACCAAAGAACAAGTCATTATATTTGTCTGATGGAGAGAAAAGAAAATGATACAGACAGAAAATCAAAAGAATAAAAATGATCCGAGAGAAGTATTGAAAAAAAGAAACAGGGGACGTAAGCTGTTTGCCCTCGTACCTGTATTGCTGGTACTGGGAATTATGTATGTAATCTTCTGGGATTCCAGAGAGGAATTGGTCTCACAGTTAAAGGAAACGGATAATAAATATTTCATTCTCATGGTGGCGCTGGGAATCCTGTATGTGGTGATAGACAGTATTCCGTATAAAATGCTGGTTCACAGACTTCAGCCCTCTTATACGCTTTGGGATTCCGTACAGATTACTTATCTTGGGATATTCTTAAATGTTACGACTCTGGGAGCGGGAATAAAGCCGGGACAGACGTATATGTTAAGCAGGAAAGGCGTAGAACCCGGAAAAGCAATGGCGATTCTTACTGTACCCTATATATATCATAAAGCGGCGATTGTCTTATATGCCACCATAGCTCTGGTGTTCAGCCATGACTTTATCAAATCCGAATTCTCCGACAGTTATCATTATATATATTCGGCCTATGGACTCAGCGCACTTATCATAGGCGGAATTATTCTGGCATGCGTCTGTAAACCGGCACACAGACTGCTGTTTGCTCCGTTTGACAAATGGATAAAAAATAAGGACGGCAAAGCTTATCATATAAAAGAGATTTTAAAGTCACAGTTATCTTATCTGCAGCAGGAATCAGCAGGCATACTGGGCAGCGTAAAAAATACCATGGTGATTATGGTTGTGTATCTCATAAAAATGACCTGCTGGTATGTAATGCCCTATATCGCCCTAAAAGCGGTTCATGCGGATATTTCGGTTTCTTTTATGAATGTTATCGTAACTTCGGCATTTATGCTTATGATCGTAGGTGTAATACCGGTGGTGGGAGGAATCGGTCCTTCGGAATTTGTCTATATTTTGTTATTTTCCGTACTGTATGGCAAAGTTTATGCCGGTTCCACCATGATCCTGTACCGGATGGCAAATTATTATATACCGTTTTTGATCGGAACCGTAATATCAATATATAGTTTTAAAAAATCGGAAGAATAGATTCGGAAGGGATTTTGTTAAAAATGGACAGACATAAGAAGATTGCGGAATACTTAGTGGAATGGTATCCGGAACATGCCAGGGAACTGCCCTGGCGAAAGGATAATAACCCTTATCATGTCTGGCTGTCTGAAATAATGCTTCAGCAGACCAGAGTGGAGGCGGTAAAGGCGTATTATAAGCGGTTCTTAAGTGAATTGCCGACAATAGAGACACTGGCCCGGGTCGAGGAGGAACGGCTGTTAAAATTATGGGAAGGACTGGGTTATTATAATCGTGCGAGAAATCTGAAGAAAGCGGCTATCACTATTATGGAGGAGTATAACGGCCGGTTTCCCGATACCTATGAAGAAATACTTCAGTTATCCGGAATCGGGGAATATACGGCGGGCGCTATCGGTTCCATATGCTATGATCTGCCTACGCCGGCAGTAGACGGAAATGTTCTGCGGGTATATACACGGGTGATGGAGGATGATTCCAATATTGATAAACAATCCACAAAGGCCAAAATCCGCAGGGAACTGGAAACCGTGTATCCCAAGGGACAATGCGGGATATTTACGCAAAGCCTGATGGAACTGGGGGCAACGGTTTGTCTGCCAAACGGTGCGCCGAAATGTCAGGAATGTCCATTGTCGGAAATCTGTCTGGCAAGGGAACATGATACATGGCAGCAGCTGCCGGTGCGGGAAGCGAAAAAAAAACGGAAGGTAGAGGAAAAAACGGTGTTTCTGCTGTTGTGCGGAGAACGGATTGCAGTAAGGAAACGCAAAGAAAAAGGTTTGTTATCCGGAATGTGGGAGTTTCCCAACATACCCGAAACATTAAAGGAGCAGCAGGCGGCGGATATCGCCGCAGAATGGGACACGGCGCCGGAACAACTGAAAATGAGTTCTCATTATACGCATATCTTCTCCCATGTGGAATGGAGAATGACGGCTTATTATATGACGTGCCGCCGGATGAGCCGGGAATTCCACTGGGTGACCATGGAAGAACTGGAAAGTGAAATTGCAATTCCGTCGGCATTCCGGGAGTTTCTGGAGAAGGCAAAGGAAATATGGTTTTAAAATGGAGAGTTATTGCTCCAATATTCTGGTAATATCGGAGAAATCGATATATAAATCTTTATATATATTTACTTTTAGGACGGAATTAAAAGTATAGGGTACGTTCAGAATGTTTTCAGCAAAATTATTTACGGTTATGTTTTTCCGCTGTGGGTCAACAATCCAATATTCACGAACTCCGGCATTTTTGTAGTGATAAAGCTTACGGATATAATCATCAGCCGGATTGCCCGGGGAGACAATCTCAATGATGAAGTCCGGTGCGCCGTTACAGCGTTTTCCGTCCAGTTTATTTTTATCACATACGATCATCAGGTCAGGCTGTACGATAGTAAGGGGGGTGTCACTTAATTTTACATCAAATGGAGCATGGAATACTCTGCAGTCTCCTTTACTGTTTTTGATGTAAGTATTTAATATTGTTGACAATTCCATGGAAATTGTCTGATGTTCCTGAGACGGGCTGGACATATAAAAAATCTGTCCGTCAAAGATTTCTGCCCTTGTATCTTCCGGAAGCGCATCATATTCTTCCAGAGTGGTGAGTGTGAGCTGGGGCTGTAATGCCGGCATATATAACACCTTCTTTCTTTAAATTGAGGATTATCATTTATTATTATGAGTCCTATTATATCGAATATTTTTACATATTGCAATAAAGAATATACAGAAATGTGTAGGAAATATAAAGAAGAGCCAAGATAAAATTACATTATTCCCAAGTTGATATTTGCGCCGGTTTTCGGTATAATCATATATAAGAATAATGCATATAAGTCATTGCATTTGCAATGACTTATATAGTTTGGAGATGATAATATGAGCGGCGGAAAAATCAGCGGAAAACCGGTTAATATATTAAAGAAAACGGCAGTTTTAGTTTTAATTTTTATATTTATCCTGACAGGATGTAAATCTACCATAGAAAGCGGAGGAATCGAAGAAAAAGAAACCACGACGATGACGATCACCGGGCAGGATACGGAAAAAAACAATGAAAAGGAAACCACGGAACCGGTAACAACGCCTGCAGTACAGAAGCCGGAACCGGACATAACCACACAGAAGCCGGAACCGTCCGTACCCCAGACCAATCCGCCGGTACAGCAGACGGAACCGGTGACAGAGCCGCCGTTACAGAATCAGCCTCAGAATAATGGTACGCCTTTCGGCAGTCACGGTACTCTTTCCGTATCAGGAACCCGGCTTACGGACCAATACGGTGCGGGTTACACCCTGCGGGGGATCAGTACCCATGGTTTGTCCTGGTTTCCGGATTATGTAAACTATGAGATGTTTAAACAGATGCGTGATGAATGGAATGTAAATGTTGTACGGCTTGCCATGTATACGGCGGAGTATAACGGGTATTGTACCGGTGACCGGAATAATCAGGAAAAGCTTAAAAGGTTAATTGATGACGGAGTAAATTATGCAAGTCAGCTGGGACTTTATGTGATCATAGACTGGCATATTTTAAGCGATAGCAATCCGAATATGTATAAAAATGAATCCATGGAATTCTTTCGGGAAATATCCGCAAAATATGCGGGATACGGAAATGTAATATATGAGATATGCAATGAGCCCAACGGTGGAACTGGTTGGGGAGAAATTAAGTCATATGCGCAGGATGTGATCAATGTAATCCGGAGCAATGACAGAAAGGGTATTATCATTGTGGGTACGCCTACCTGGTCCCAGGATGTGGATATTGCCGCTGATGACAGAATCAATGGGGAAAATATAATGTATGCCATGCATTTTTATGCGGATACTCATAGGGATTATATCAGGGATAAGCTGATAAATGCCTTAAATAAAGGACTTCCGGTCATAGTATCGGAGTTTGGTATCTGTGATGCATCCGGCAATGGCGGAATTAATTACGATGAGGCATCAAAATGGATGTCTTTGTTAAATCAGTATTCTGTCAGCTATATCATGTGGAATCTTTCCAATAAATCAGAAACATGTGCTATGGTACAGTCATGGTGCAGTAAATCTGCAGGATTTTCATATGATGAACTGAGTGAAGCGGGAAAATGGTTTGTGAATTTTAATAAATAATCACAGAAAAAACAATGAAAATGTGGTATAATAGTCTATATCATAAAGAATATATTTGAATATTACCACAGGCAGGTTTGTGGTATTTAAAAGGTATGACGATGAAAAAAGTTATTTTGTTTAGCGGTGGTGTGGAGACACTGGAATATTTTTCAAAGCAGATTGGTGAAGTACTGGATTCATGGGGATATGAAGTTTTTACATTTGATTTACAGGATATGCTGGGCAGTTTTATGGATTTACTGATGTTCTGTGAAAAAGGGGAAGCGGTTATGATAACTTTCAATTTCATAGGTATCAGCGGAGAATCTATTTTTTTAAGAGACAAGGGATTGTTTTTTGATGAATATGGAATTAAATGTATCAATATTGTAGTAGACCATCCGTTTTATTATCATAATCAACTTAGAAAATTACCAAAGGATTACATACAGTTCTGCATTGACAGGACTCATATACAGTATATGAAACGGTATTTTCCAAAGGTGAAAACAGGCGGATTTCTGCCGTTGGCAGGAACGGAAATACCCCGTAAGGAAAGACGGTTAAAAGCAGCAGACCGAAAAATGGACATTATCTTTACCGGAAATTATACGCCGCCGGAAACTTTTAATAAAGAAATTGAACGTCTGGGCAGGGAATATTCCGAGTTCTATCATGGCATTATCGATGACCTGACGGCAAATACGGAACAGACCATGGATGAAGTATTTGAACGGCATATAAAGGCAGACATACCGGAAGCCACGGATAAGGATCTGAAAAAATGTATGGAAAATATGATTTTTCTTGACTTATACGTGCGTTTTTATATGCGGGGAAAAGCGGTGAAAACCCTGGTGGACAACGGATTTAAAGTTCATGTATTCGGAAGCGGGTTTGAGCGTATTTCATATAAGAAGCCGGAAAATATTATTTTAGGCGGAAGGGTCAAATCCATTGTCTGTCTGAGAAAGCTGTCAAAAGCAAGAGTGTCATTAAATGTCATGCCCTGGTTTAAGGATGGGGCTCATGACAGGGTATTTAGTGCGGCTTTAAACGGCGCAGTGAATTTAACCGACGGGAGCAGATATCTGCATGAGGTATTCTCGGGGACGGAAGATGTGTGCTTTTATGAACTGGGTCAGATGGACAGACTTCCGGAGCTGGCAGAACGGCTTTTATCAGATTATGATTTGCTGGATTTCATGGCAGAACGGGCATATGATGCCGCTAAAATACATACATGGGCAGAGCGTACAAAGGTATTGGAACAATACATTTCGTCGGACTAAAAAGTTAAATACAGGAAGAAGGGCTAAAATTGAACAAGAGATTAGGTTTGGATTTTTTTACGGAATTCGTAAAAAGTTCCGATGCGGGTAATTTTGCGGAAACTGCACAGAAATTCAGGGAGATGATTTGCTGGTATGGCTGTGCGATACGTGAGGTCAGAACAAAACTGGAAGTTTTAAATGATGAATTTCAAAATAATACGGAGAGAAATCCCATTGACAATATTAAATCAAGAATAAAATCACCGATGAGTATATATGAAAAAATGGACAGAAGAGGTCTTCCCATAACGCTGGACAGTATTATGAGCGAGCTCCATGATGTGGCGGGAGTCAGAGTTATCTGTCCGTTTATTGATGATATCTATACGGTAGCTGAAATGCTCATTGAACAGGATGATATTTCTCTTATTCAATATAAAGATTATATTGCCAATCCCAAGCCGAATGGATACAGAAGCCTGCATCTGGTGGTAGAGGTGCCAATTTTCTTATCCACCGGTAAAAGGATGGTAAAAGTGGAAGTTCAGATCCGGACCATTGCCATGAATTTCTGGGCAAGCCTGGAACATCAGATTCACTATAAAAAATTTAAAGAAGATAATGTGGAAGTCGTGGAACAGCTTACAAAATGTGCAAATGTAATCTATGAAACCGATGTAAAAATGCAGCAGATTCGGGAACAGCTTACGGAAGAAGGAAAAATTATACTTGGTTAAATGAATGAATTCTTAATATCTGCACATGATATTTCATATAAAATGTATTCTGTATTTAATACAAATAAAAAAGATGAGGTATGATTTTATATGAAAATATTATTTTTTAATGCGAAACCCTATGATAAGATTTGGTTTAAACCGCTGGCAGAGCAAATGAATTATCAGATTAAATTCCGTTCGGTAAGACTGGATGAGGATTCAGCAGGACTGGCAAAGGGGTATGATGCGATTTGTGCATTTGTTAATGACGATTTGAATAAAAATGTCATTAACGAACTGATTGATGCCGGAATCAAGGGAATATTAATGCGCTGTGCAGGGTATAACAATGTGGATCTGGAGGCGGCAAAGGGAAAGCTGAAGATTCTGCGTGTACCCAGCTATTCTCCAGAAGCCGTGGCAGAATTTGCAATGGCGCAGATTTTAACGGTTAACCGCCAGACCCACAGGGCATATGTCCGTATCAGGGATTTTAATATGAATATCAATGGTCTGATGGGCGAAAACTTATATCAGAAAACCATCGGTATTGTGGGTACCGGAAGAATCGGTCAGGCTATGATCCGTATATGCAGGGGATTCGGAATGAAAATTCTGGCATATGATTTATATCCCAATGAATCATTGGATGTAGAATATGTGAAACTGGATCAGCTATTCCGGGAGAGTGATATTATATCGCTGCATTGTCCGCTGACCGATGATTCCCGGTATATGATAAATGAAGATTCTTTGAAGATTATGAAAGACGGAGTATATATTATGAATACTTCCAGAGGCGAACTGATCCGTACCGAAGATTTACTGGAGGCGCTGCGTGTACCGGGAAAAATCGGAGGCGTGGGACTGGACGTATATGAGGAGGAAGAAGAACTGTTCTATGAGGACCGCTCTAATGAAATTATGACCGATGATATGCTGGCAAGACTGGTAACTTTTCCGAATGTGCTCGTAACCTCCCATCAGGGATACTTTACAAAAGAAGCCATGCGGGAAATCGCCCATGTTACAATGGAAAATGCAAAAGCATTGGAGGAAGGCCGCGATAATGGAAATGAGGTAATCTCCTCTTGAAAAATACCCGGAAATAGAATACAATAGAAAAAACATTTTATGGAAAATATACAGACAGAAATAAAAGGAAAGGTATTCAGAGGTAGATACGATGTTAGATTTAAAATTTGTCAGAGAAAATCCTGATATAGTAAAACAGAATATAAAAAATAAATTTCAGGATAGAAAGTTACCGCTGGTAGATGAAGTTATTGCATTGGACGAGCAGAGCCGTGCGGCAAAGCAGGAGGCAGACAATTTAAGAGCGGAAAGGAACAAGATTTCCAAACAGATTGGCGCGCTGATGGCTCAGGGAAAGAAAGAAGAAGCAGAAGAGACGAAGAAGCTTGTTACCGAGAAGTCGGATTATCTTGCTAAATTAGAAGAAAAAGAAGCAGAACTCAATGAAAAAGTTAAGTCTATTATGATGACGATTCCGAATATCATTGATCCCAGCGTACCAATCGGTAAGGATGATTCGGAAAATGTAGAGATTCAGAAATACGGAGAACCGGTTGTTCCGGATTTTGAGATTCCATATCATACCGAGATTATGGAGAAATTAAACGGTATTGATCTGGACAGTGCCAGAAAGGTTGCTGGAAACGGTTTCTATTATCTGATGGGAGATATTGCAAGACTGCATTCCGCTGTTATTTCCTATGCAAGAGATTTTATGATAGACAGAGGTTTTACCTATTGTATCCCGCCGTTTATGATCCGCAGTGATGTTGTTACCGGTGTTATGAGTTTTGATGAAATGGATGCAATGATGTATAAGATAGAAGGGGAAGACTTATATCTTATCGGAACCAGCGAACATTCCATGATCGGAAAATTTATTGATACCATTACTCCCGAAGAACAGCTTCCGAAAACACTGACAAGCTATTCCCCGTGCTTCCGGAAAGAAAAGGGCGCTCATGGCCTGGAAGAGAGAGGCGTATACAGGATTCACCAGTTTGAAAAGCAGGAAATGATCGTAGTATGCAGACCGGAAGAAAGTAAGATGTGGTTTGAAAAGCTGTGGCAGAATACGGTGGATTTGTTCAAAAGCCTTGATATACCGGTTCGGACACTGGAATGTTGTTCCGGGGATCTGGCTGACCTTAAGGTGAAATCTATCGATGTTGAGGCATGGTCCCCGCGCCAGAAAAAGTATTTTGAAGTGGGAAGCTGCTCAAATCTTGGAGATGCCCAGGCAAGAAGATTAAAAATAAGAGTAAAAGATGAAAATGGCAATAAATATTTTGCTCATACTTTGAATAATACGGTGGTAGCTCCGCCAAGAATGTTAATCGCATTTTTGGAAAACAACCTGCAGGAAGACGGAAGTGTCCGGATACCTGAAAAATTAAGACCGTATATGGGCGGCAAAGATTTGATAAAATAAAAACCGATATAAAAACTGTGGAAGACGACTCTCCCGGCTGTCTTCCACAGTTTTTTATTGAGAAGTTTCTATAATTCCGAAATAATTTCCCTGGCAACGGATTCCTCAATCGGAGCGGCATATACGCCGTTTTCAAATTCTACAATATCACCGATTCCTTTCTGGATAACGAAACGAATCCGGCCGTTTCTGACTTTTTTGTCAGTATAAAGTTTCTTGACCAGCGCTTCCCGGTCAATATAATCGGGAATTGTAACAGGTAAGTCAGCCTGTTTCAGCAGGGATATGACATCGTTCATCTGAGCGGCTGTCGTATACCCCATTTTATGTGCCAGTTTTGCTTCGGCGGCTAATCCGATGGATACGGCTTCACCATGAAGAAGCCGGTAATCGCTTACCGTTTCGATGGCCCGGCCAACGGTATGTCCAAGATTCAGGACTTCGCGAAGACCGCTTTCCCGTTCGTCTTTCATTACAACATTATATTTTATTTTACAGTTCTCTTTTGCGATATGTTCGCATACGTCTTTTTCGATATTAAGTATTTCAGTCATATGTTCTTTCAGATAACGGAAAAACTCTTCGTCTGCTATACATGCATGTTTCACCGTTTCCGCCAGGCCGCTGGATATCTGTCTGGCAGGCAGGGTCTTCCAGGCTGCGATGTCTATATATACTTTCCGGGGCTGGTTGAACAGGCCGATAAGGTTTGTTGCCAGTGGTGTATCAACCGCTGTTTTTCCGCCGACGGAAGCATCGGCAGCCGCCAGTAGTGTGGTTGCATAATTGATAAAAGGAACGCCGCGGCCAAAAGTGCCTGCCACAAATCCTGCTAAATCCGTTACGACTCCTCCGCCTATGGCAATAATACAGCAGTCTCTGCGGTATTCCTTTGCCAGCATGGCATCTTCTACATCTTCCTTGGTCTGTCTTGTTTTTTGTTTTTCGCCGGCTTCAAATACGAACAGGTCTGCATTATATCCGGATTCCGTCAGTTTTGTCAGAATTTTTTCTGCATATAAATCTTTTACAACACTGTCTGTAATAACTGCAAATCTGGTTATATTACCAACCAGTCCATTTTTAAGATCGGAAATTAATTTATCTTCCAGTTCAAATCCGATTTCAATTTCATAGCTGTCATCTACGACTTTTTTCAGTTCTACATTAAAAATAGCCATATTTACCTCTTTCATTCCCGTTATTTTTGCGTTTATGCCTGCCAGCGTCCAGAGGCGCCGCAGGGCAGGACCAGTCCGTTGGAAGAGACCGGAAGACCGATTTCTCCGGACTCCGTCGTTCCGCTGAAATTTTTACTGATTTCCGTTTCTATCATATAAGTAAGTACTGCAGGAGCAAGTCCGGTGGTGTATGAGTTGATCAGGAAAAATAAAGGATTATCTGATAATATATTTGTACATAGCTGAATAAAGGAATGTATGGAATCTTCAATCTTCCAGATTTCCCCCTTGGGACCGCGGCCGTAAGACGGAGGGTCCATGATGATGGCATCGTATTTATTTCCCCGCCGAATTTCCCGCTCTACAAATTTAACACAGTCATCTACCAGCCATCGGACAGGAGCGTTTTCCAGGCCGGAGGAACGGGCATTTTCTTTTGCCCATGCAACCATGCCTTTGGAAGCATCCACATGAGTTACCTGTGCCCCGGCTGCCGCTGCTGCCAGTGTGGCGCCACCGGTATATGCAAAAAGGTTTAAGACTTTGACCGGCCGGTGTGAATTTTTTATCAGTCCGGAGAACCAGTCCCAGTTTGCCGCCTGTTCCGGAAATAATCCGGTATGTTTGAAACTGAAAGGTTTCAGGTTGAAAGTCAGTGTACCGTAGTGAATGGTCCACTGTTCAGGCAGATCAAAAAATTCCCATTCTCCGCCGCCTTTACTGCTTCTGTGATAGTGTCCGTTTCTGTTTTTCCAGCCTGACAGTGTTTTTCTTGTATTCCAGATGACCTGGGGGTCCGGCCTTACCAGAATATAATCTCCCCAGCGTTCCAGCTTTTCGCCCTGAGAACAGTCCAGAACTTCGTAATCTGTCCAATTTTCCGCAATCCACATGATTTAATATTCCTTTTCAAAATTTTCTTGCTTTAGTATACTATATATAAAAAAATGAAACAAGTATAGTTTTATGCAAAATTTTACAAGTTGGAGCAAAAGACTAAAAATAAGCCGGAATTGTTATAATATATAATAATTCCGGCATTTTTTGCCTACTACAAATTGGAAATATGCATAAAGATATATTTTGCACTACAAAATAAAATCCGCAAAAAATCAAGGCTTTTTCCCTGTTGGAAGGGCAAAAACCGATTGCATATTAGGAGTAAAATTAGTATAATAGTAATTAGTTTAAAATAGAAGAAATGTATAGGAATTCAGGAGGACAGCAAGATGGTAACATTAAGTAACAATGGAGCATATCTGATTAACGGAACAGAGATGGTGGAAACTGGAACCGATTCAGAGCAGCTTCTTAAATCTAAATTGGGAGATAAATATATTTCAAAAGAAGAGGCGGCAAAAAATACAATTGCCTATGGAATTCTGGAAGAACATAATACATCCGGCAATATGGATAAGCTTCAGATTAAGTTTGATAAACTGACATCCCATGATATAACGTTTGTAGGTATCATACAGACAGCAAGGGCATCGGGGCTTGAGAAATTTCCGATTCCGTATGTATTAACCAATTGTCACAACAGTTTATGTGCTGTTGGCGGAACCATTAATGAAGATGACCATATGTTTGGTCTATCATGTGCAAAGAAATACGGCGGAATTTATGTACCGCCTCATCAGGCAGTCATCCACCAGTTTGCAAGAGAGATGCTGGCAGGCGGCGGAAAGATGATACTTGGCTCGGACAGCCATACCAGATACGGAGCCCTGGGTACCATGGCAATGGGAGAAGGCGGACCGGAACTGGTAAAACAGCTGCTTTCACAGACATATGATATCAATATGCCGGGTGTGATTGCCGTATATTTAAGCGGTGAGCCGGTAAAGGGCGTGGGCCCGCAGGACGTTGCGCTGGCAATCATTGGCGCTGTATTTGGAAATGGATATGTAAAAAATAAAGTATTGGAATTTGTGGGACCGGGCGTGTCAAAGCTTAGTGCGGATTTCAGAATCGGTGTGGATGTAATGACAACAGAGACAACATGCCTGTCCTCTATCTGGGCAACCGATGATAAGATTAAGGAATTTTATGATATTCACGGACGAAGTGAAGATTATAAGGAATTAAACCCGGGGGATGTTGCATATTATGATGGTGTGGTTTATGTAGAACTGGATAAGGTAAAGCCGATGATCGCGATGCCGTTCCATCCGAGCAATACATATACCATTGAGGAATTAAATGCAAATCTCATGGATATATTGGAGGATTGTGAAAAGAGAGCCAAAGTCAGTCTGGATAATCAGGTTGATTTCACCCTTAAGGATAAAGTAAGAAACGGAAAGTTATATGTGGAGCAGGGAATAATAGCCGGATGTGCCGGAGGCGGTTTTGAGAATATCTGCGATGCGGCGGATATTCTGAAAGGTGCCAGCATCGGTGCGGATGAATTTACTTTAAGCGTATATCCTGCCAGCACACCGATTTATATTGAACTTGCCAGAAACGGAAAGCTGGCCGATTTGATGGCTACAGGAGCTATTGTTAAAACGGCATTCTGCGGACCGTGTTTCGGCGCCGGCGATACACCGGCCAACAATGCATTCAGTATCAGACATTCCACAAGAAACTTCCCGAACAGAGAAGGCTCCAAACTTCAGAACGGACAGATTTCTTCGGTTGCATTGATGGATGCCCGTTCCATTGCGGCAACTGCAGCAAATAAAGGTTACCTGACGGCGGCAACTGATATAGATGTAAACTTTACAAAACCGAAATATTTCTTTGATAAAACCATTTATGAAAACAGGGTATTTGACAGCAAGGGTATTGCGGATGAATCCGTTGAGATCAAGTTCGGACCGAATATTAAGGACTGGCCGAAGATGGTGGCATTAACGGATAATTTATTGCTGAAGGTGGTTTCGGAGATTCATGATCCGGTTACAACTACGGATGAGCTGATACCTTCCGGCGAAACTTCTTCCTACCGTTCCAACCCAATCGGACTGGCAGAGTTTACCCTGTCCAGAAAAGACCCGGCTTATGTGGGACGGGCAAAGGAAGTCCAGGCAGCAGAGAAGGCAAGAGAAGAAGGCAGGTTACCGGAGGATGCATTGACAGAGATTAAACCGGTGATGGAGAAGATTCAGACTGTATATTCCAAAGCGACTAATGAAAATACAGGTATCGGAAGTACCATATATGCAGTGAAACCGGGAGACGGTTCTGCAAGGGAACAGGCAGCATCCTGTCAGAAGGTTCTTGGCGGCTGGGCAAATATTGCACAGGAATATGCTACCAAGAGATACCGCTCAAATCTGATTAACTGGGGTATGCTTCCATTCTTATATGATAATGAAGAGTTACCATTCGCAAATGGTGATTATATATTTATTCCGGATATTGCGCAGGCAGTTAAGGATAAGGCAGCTTCCATTAAAGCATATGTTGTTGGAGAAGAATTAAAAGAATTTGAATTAAAGCTCGGCGAATTAACGGATGATGAAAGGGAGATTATTCTCAAGGGATGTTTGATCAACTACAATAGAAGATAGAGAGGATGTAGCTTATGAATATTATAACTGAAACAGACCGTTATTTATTCGGCCAGGGTTCCCATTATGCCATATATGAGAAACTAGGTTCCCATGTAATGGAAATTGACGGTGTGCGGGGAACATACTTTGCGGTATGGGCTCCTCATGCCGTTGCGGTTAGTGTTGTGGGGGATTTTAACGATTGGAACGGATATATTCATATTATGGAACGACTGGGAACTTCCGGCATTTGGGAGAGGTTTGTACCGGGAGCATGTGAGGGATCCATATATAAATATGCCATAACCGGCCGGGACGGCTCCACGCATTATAAGGCTGATCCATATGGAAACTCTTCGGAGTTCCGCCCGGGCAATGCAACGAAAATCACTTCTCTGGATGGCTATGAGTGGGAAGATGATGAGTGGATTCGCAGAAAGACCGAGGAGGCAGCAGATGTTGTGGACCAGCCGATGGCAATTTATGAAGTTCACATCGGTTCATGGAAAAAAGATTACAGCTACAGTCAGGACGGGTTTTGCAATTACAGACAGATTGCCCATGAACTGGGGGAATATGTGAAAGATATGGGATACACGCATGTAGAATTAATGGGTATATCCGAGCATCCCTTTGATGCATCCTGGGGATATCAGGTGACCGGATATTATGCACCGACTTCCAGATATGGAGAACCTAAGGATTTTATGTACATGGTGGACTATCTTCATCAGTTGGGAATCGGAGTTATCCTTGACTGGGTTCCGGCGCATTTTCCGAAAGATGAGCATGGACTTGCCATGTTTGACGGAGAGCCGCTGTATGAATATGCGGATTCCAGAAAAGGAGAACAGCGGGACTGGGGAACCAAGGTGTTTGACTATTCCAAGACGGAGGTAATGAATTTCCTGATCGCAAATGCATTGTTCTGGGTAGAGAAGTTTCATATCGATGCGCTGCGTGTGGATGCAGTAGCTTCCATGCTGTATCTGGATTACGGAAGACGGGACGGTGAATGGGTTCCGAATAAATACGGCGGAAATGGGAATCTGGAAGCAATGGAGTTTTTTAAACATTTAAACAGTATTATGGAAAAACGTGATCCCCGGGCATTTTTAATTGCAGAAGAGTCTACGGCCTGGCCGAATATAACGAAGAAGCCGGAGGAAGGCGGACTGGGCTTTAAGTTTAAGTGGAATATGGGTTGGATGCATGATTTTCTCGATTATGTGAAACTGGACCCGTATTTTAAGAAGTTTAATCATAATAAAATGACATTTAATATGACATATGCATTCAGCGAGAAGTTTGTGCTTGTCTTATCCCATGATGAGGTGGTTCATCTCAAATGCTCCATGCTTTATAAAATGCCGGGAGATTTGGAAACCAAAGCAGCGAATTTAAAGACGGCATATACATTTATGATGGGACAGCCGGGAAAGAAACTGCTGTTTATGGGCCAGGAGTTCGGACAGCGGGAGGAATGGTCAGAATCCAGAAGTCTGGACTGGTATCTGCTGGATGACCCGTTGCATGCAGATATTCAGGCATATTATAAAAAACTGCTTCATTTATATAGAGAGAATAAGGTAATGTATGCATATGAATCCAAGGAATACGGCTGTTATCAGTGGATAAACTGCGATGATGCGGATTTCAGCGTATTTAGTTTTATTCGTAAGGCGCCGAATACGTTTAATGATAGCTTGGTATTTGTATGTAATTTTACTCCGGTAGAACGTCAGGAATATGTGATCGGAGTGCCGCATCCGGGAGAATATAAGGTAATATTGAGTTCAGAGGATGTGTACGGTGCAGAGAAGAGAAGTTATAAAGCCCACGCAGTAAAAGAAGAACAGGATGGATTTCCATATAAACTTACCATCGATTTAAGACCGTTTGAATCAGTGATCATGGCAGTGCCGAAACAGACAGTGAAGAAACCGGTTCGAAAGGTAAAGAAAAAGAAATAGATAGTCTTGACATTCAATCTCTGTGTGTTAAAATTAAAAAATCTACAAAAAGAAGGAGCTTATGTCTTCGTAATAAATTGCTCCCACATGGAGGTTAGAATGGAAAACGGTATGAATAAGGTGTATGCACCGAAGAGAATTGAAAAAAAGTGGCAGGAAATATGGGATTCGGAGAAAGCCTTTGCTGCCACGGATGATTATAGTAAACCAAAGTTTTATGCTTTGGTGGAATTCCCGTATCCTTCGGGACAGGGATTGCATGTGGGTCATCCAAGACCGTATACGGCTCTTGATATAGTAGCCAGAAAAAGAAGAATGCAGGGATATAATGTATTGTATCCGATGGGATGGGATGCATTTGGTCTTCCTACTGAAAATTATGCCATTAAAAATAAGATACATCCAAAGATTGTAACAGAGAATAATGTTAAGAGATTTAAGGATCAGCTTCATTCTCTGGGATATTCTTTTGACTGGGAGAGAGAGGTCAATACTACTGACCCGGAATATTATAAGTGGACCCAGTGGATTTTCCTCAAGCTGTTTAAGGCGGGTCTTGCATATAAGAAAGAAATGCCAATCAACTGGTGTACCTCCTGTAAGGTGGGACTTGCCAATGAGGAAGTTGTGAACGGCGTGTGCGAGCGCTGTGGCAGTGAAGTTGTCCGTAAGGTTAAGAGCGAGTGGATGCTTAAAATCACCGAATATGCAGATAAATTAATTTCAGGGCTGGACGATGTGGATTACATTGAAAAGGTTAAGGTATCCCAGAAGAACTGGATCGGACGTTCTGAAGGAGCGGAAGTGGATTTCCGATTGAAGGATAAGGAAGATAAGCTTCGTGTTTACACTACCCGCCCGGATACTTTATTTGGTGCTACTTATATGGTTGTTTCACCAGAACATCCGTACATTGATAAATATAAAGACTGTATTTCAAACTGGGATGATATTATGGCTTATCGTGAAGCAGCCGCAAAGAAATCCGACTTTGAACGTACAGAACTGGCGAAAGATAAGACCGGTGTAGTATTGGAAGGAATCACTGCCATTAATCCGGTAAACGGCAAAGAAATTCCAATCTGGATTTCGGATTATGTTCTTATGACTTACGGCACCGGCGCGATTATGGCAGTTCCTGCCCATGATGACCGTGACTGGGAATTTGCAAAGAAGTTCGGGCTGCCGATGATTCAGGTAGTTGAAGGCAAGGAAGGTCCGGTTGACATCAATGAGGCGGCATTTACTGATGTTGCCACAGGTAAAATGGTAAATTCCGATTTTCTTGACGGTCTGGAAGTGACCGAAGCAAAGGAAAAGATGAAAGATTTTCTGGAGGAAAAGGGAATCGGATGCAGAAAGGTTAATTTCAAATTAAGAGACTGGGTATTTTCCAGACAGCGTTACTGGGGTGAACCGATTCCGATTATTCACTGTGAAACATGCGGATATGTTCCTGTGGAGGAAAGTGAATTACCGTTAGAATTACCGGATGTGGAAAGTTATATGCCGACCGACAACGGGGAATCCCCGCTGGCTGCCATGACAGACTGGGTAAATGTTAAATGCCCATGTTGCGGAGGAGAAGCAAAGAGAGAAACCGATACCATGCCGCAGTGGGCAGGTTCTTCCTGGTATTTCTTACGATATACGGATCCTAAGAATACCGAAGCGCTGGCAAGTAAAGAGGCATTGAATTATTGGATGCCGGTAGACTGGTATAACGGCGGAATGGAACATACCACCTTACACTTATTGTATTCCAGATTCTGGCATAAGTTTTTATTTGATCAGGGCGTGGTAAACACCTCTGAGCCATATCAGAAACGTACCTCCCATGGAATGATTCTGGGTGAAAACGGCGAGAAGATGTCAAAGTCCCGCGGAAATGTGGTAAATCCGGATGATATTGTTAACGAATATGGTGCAGATACCCTTCGTACTTATGAAATGTTTATTGGCGCCTTTGACTTAAGCGCTTCCTGGTCTGAGCAGGGAGTAAAGGGCTGCCGGAGATTCCTGGACCGTGTATGGAAGCTGCAGGAACTTGTAACGGAAGAAACAGGCTATTCCGGGGAAATGGAAACAAAAATGCATCAGACCATTAAGAAGGTCAGTCAGGATTTCGAAAATCTGAAATATAATACTGCAATCGCAGCTATGATGGCTTTGATTAATGATTTCTATAAGAACAATACAGTAACCAAAGATGAATTTAAGACTCTGATCACGCTGTTAAATCCGGTAGCCCCTCATATGACGGAAGAGTTGTGGGAGATTATGGGATTTGAAGGCAGATTATATCAGACTGCATGGCCGGAATATGATGAGGCGAAGACCGTTGAAAATACGGTTGAGATAGCAGTTCAGATAAACGGCAAGACGAAAGCGACCATATCAATAGCCAAAGATGAAGCCAAGGATGCTGTAATAGCAAAGGCAAAAGAGGCGATTGCCGGAAAGCTTACCGGAACGGTGGTAAAAGAGATATATGTTCCGGGAAGAATTGTGAATATTGTGCAGAAGTAGTATGAAGAATATAGAATGAGTGCAAATAAATTTTACTAATAAAAACAGACGGAGTACATTATCATGTAATGTACTCCGTCTGTTTTTTATTATAATTAAAGTGGTTTGATAAATGAAGATAGTATACACGTCAAATAATGTCATATTGTGTAGACGTATATTTATTGACAATTCGCAATAATTTATATATACTACTAGGTAAAAATTGGAAACTAATAGCAGATTTTAGCATATAAAACCAGCTCTTTAGAGAAGAATATTAAGTTGGGATAATTTCACTAAAAAAGACTGCAAAAATGTTTTTTAATTTTTATTAAATTAAGAGGAGATTTTAGATGAAAAAGATTATTGAAAAAGAATTTTATGAAATGTCACAAGAGGAATTAATGGAAATTGATGGAGGAGGAATATGGGATACAATAGCTGACGGAATAAATAGTTTTTTGACAAACAGAATCATATGGACAAATGCAAAAAATTTATATAAAATATCATATATTCCAATAACTTCTTCCAATACAGCTAGAAAGATTGAAGGATAATTTTTCGATATCTCAAAATAAAAAATTAGTGTTGTAAAATGTATAGATTGAAAGGGAAATATTATTGAAAAAAATTATAAAGACTGTATTGATATATCCAATATATTTTTTTTTATTGATAGAAGGATTTTTCGGTGGAACTACCAATAAAAAAGATATTTGGGATGATTTAGTAAAATGGGCAAAAAAATAAAGTTTTAATTTTACTAATAAATGAAAGCGTACTGCTCTGTCAAAAAAAGGCGGAGCAGTATTTTTATTACAATCCCTTTTTTCGTTTATAGTTTAAAAATGAATCTAATGAATATTTTTGCAGTTTTATAATTTCTTCTGTTTGTTATACTCTATTGCAAACAAATTATAACCACTAAGCATATCTAACCATATAATTTAAGCATTTGATATTCAAAAAAGAATTTGATAGACTATAGATAGAAACAGAATTTTGGAAAAGGCAGAAGAATAAACGAAAATAAACCAGCAGATAAAATAGAAAAGTGATGTGATGTCAGGATGAGCAGTAAAAGTATAATACAAAGGAAAGGAGCCGTTGATATGAACACTATTACAAACAAAATATTTGATGAGGAAAGGGCACTGTATGGATTGCAGAATCTCATTATAAAAGATTGTAGTTTCGACGGTCCGGCTGACGGTGAAAGTGCATTAAAGGAAGGAAAAGAAATTATAGTTCAGAATTGCTTTTTTAATCTCCGCTATCCCTTCTGGCACGATGAAGGATTGAAAATCACTGCAACGGAAATGACTGAGTTTTGCCGGGCAGCGGTTTGGTATTCCCATGATATAGAAATAGTTGATACGAAGCTTCACGGCATTAAGGCACTTCGGGAGTGTGGCAATGTCAAAATGTGCGGTTGTGAAATTGTTTCGCCTGAATTCGGCTGGTCGGTGCAGGGTATTGAAATGGAGGATTGTACTGCTGAAAGTGAATATTTCATGATGCGTTCCAACCATTTGGACTTTCGGAATGTACGAATGAAAGGTAAATACTCTTTCCAGTACATTACAGATTCCGTGTTTGAGGATTGTGTTTTTGATTCAAAGGATACCTTTTGGCATGGAAAAAATATTACAATCCTAAATTGTGTTGTTAAGGGGGAATATCTGGCATGGTACAGCGAGAATATTACATTTGAAAACTGTAAAATTATTGGCACACAGCCGCTTTGCTATTGCAGGAATCTTCGTCTGATTAATTGCGAAATGATTGAGACTGATTTGAGTTTTGAGCGCTCTGAGGTGGAAGCTACGCTTACGGCTCCTGTTGATAGCATTAAAAATCCTCTGTCCGGTCATATTTATGTGCCTGTAGTGGGAGAAGTCATTAAGGATATTGCAGAGGCAAAAGGTGAGATTATTATAAAAAAGAAGCAGTGATGTGCGGATTACATTTTGGATGAAATAAAATTATCTGCTGAAATTGTCGAAAGATGTCGACAAATATTTATTGACATATAAATGCACATTATATATACTAAAGGTAGAAGTTAGTGGACTATTAGAAATAATAGGAAGCAAAGCCGGGAGTCTGGGATGAAAATTAAGTTGAAGGATATTTTACCAGGATAGTTGGGCTGCAGGAGATAATCTTACAGTTTTTTATTTCAAATAAGGGAGAGATATTCAATGATAGAAATATTAAGCGGTCAAATGTTGGAAACTGATCATCTGTTTTCATACAGAGGGAAAATAAAGTCAGCGGAATTGGAAGAAATCGGTAAGAAAATGGAGGAAAAAGTAAATTTGGCAGGAGCAAAAAGGATTGGGATGCCAATAACAGTTACATATGGTGTGGAAAATGACACAATGGAAATAGAAATTCTTCTGCCAATAAATAGAAAAATAAGTAGTACGGATGAATTTTGTTATAAAGAAAAAATAAAGATAGTAAATGCATTGGTTGCAAAACATAAGGGAAGTCCTATGAAATTACAAAATACCTGTAATGAATTAAATCAATAAATAGCTGAAAATAAACTTGTGCCGATAACTGCAGGATATAATGTTACGAAAAAAACAAATCCTATTGATATTGAAGATACAGAGATTGATGTGTATGTGGGGATTAGTCCGAATATATTGTAAAGCAATTACCAAAATTGTGGCAGGAGCTAATATTCTTCATGTTCAATATTCATGGTTTTAGATTTTGATAATAAAATTTTAAATGTCTTATGCGGCATTGTAATTGGAATGAATCTGTTGCTGTTATATGAAAAAATAGAAAAAAATTTTAAACATTAAGTTTTTAAGCAGATGTCGAAAAATGTCGACATATATTTATTGACAGTATATTGTATATTATATATACTAATTATAGTTAAGGGGCAAACTAATAGAAATATTAGGACGCAAAGCTGGGAGTCTAAGGTGAAAATATTAGGTGAAAATAATTTTGCTAAGATAGTTCGGTTGCAGGATAAAATCTTGCAACTTTTTTGTTTTTATTTCTAATTATTTATTGCAGATAAAAGAAAAGTTAAAAAGTATGATATATCGCAATGATGTTATATGGGTAAAACTTTATTAATATTGTTGCTTTATATATAAAAAACTCCGATTGAATTTTGCGCAGACCAACAGGAGTTCCAAATTGAAAGCACTTATAAAAAGTACCTGAGTAAAGTATACAACTTTTTGGGATAAGTGTAAATAAAAATAAAAAAGAGATTGTAAAAATGGAAATGATTTTAGGGAATGGATTCTGTGAGATGTCACAGGAGGAGATGATGAAAGTTGATGGAGGAGCATGGTGGGATGTTGTTGGCAATATTGCAGCCGGTATTTGTACCATAGGTGCAGGTGTTTTAGGTATGTCAAATCCTGTTGGTGCGACAGCAACAGTTGCAGTATTAGTGTGGACTTGCAGATAGTATAATATTAAATCAGACTGGAAATAGATTTATGCTATTTGCAGTCTGGTTTAAAGAAAGGAAACATCCAAACATTGTATATGAATAAGATCATAGATGTAAAAAATTTAACGAAAGAATATAGTACTTTTTCAATAAGAAATATTGCATTTTCAGTTGATTATGGAAAAATAGTTGGACTAATTGGGCAGAATGGTAATGGTAAAACAACGATTATAAGATGTTTGCTGAATTTGACGTCATTTAATGGAGACATCAAAATATTTGACAAAAATAATGATAAATATGAAAAAGAAATAAAAGAAGAACTTGGTATAGTCTTTGATGAATTTCCTTTTGATGAGTGTCTTAATGCATACAAAATATCGAAAATAATGAAAAGTATCTATAAAAATTGGTCAAAAAAAACGTTTAAAGTATATCTTGATAGATTTAAGTTGTCTGAAAATCAGAAATTTAAAGAGTATTCAAAAGGTATGAAAACAAAATTAATGCTTGCAGTTGCTCTCTCTCATGAAGCTAGATTATTAATCTTAGATGAACCAACAAGTGGATTAGATCCGGTTTTTCGCAGGGAAATTCTTGATGTCTTAAAAGAATTTGTAGAGTCTGGTAATAATTCGGTTTTGTTTTCTACACATATTACCAGTGACTTGGAGCATATTGCAGATGATGTTATTTTTGTAAATAACGGACAATTGATTTTTAATGATAGTAAAGAAAAAATGTTTGATTTGCAATTGAGATATGGAAAAGGGACTGGGTCTATTGATGAAATAATGATTGATCTGTTAAAAAAGGTGAACCATGAAGGGAATATTTAGATATTTTTGGTATACGAATAAAAAAAATATAATTATTAAATTGATTTTTCAATTTATGGTAGTACTTGTTGGAAATCTGACAGTGATATTGATTAAATTCTTTCAGGTTGATGATTCTGAGCTGTATACAAAATTAAATATATTGTTTGCAATAATAATATTGTTTTTTAGCTTTGATGTATATATTCAGTGCTATGAAAATTTAAAAAGTACAAGGTTTGATAGATATATTGCGGGAACTACTATAGGCTTAACAAAGCTTAATGATTGTTTAGTTATATTCGATCTGCTGTTTTTAATATACTCTTTTATTTTAGGAAATGTATATTTGATTCAAACTAATTATTGTTCACATGAGAGAAAAAAGTATGAAATTCAGTTATTTTTTTTAACCCTTTTGTTGGTTATAATTTTGAAAATTGTATGTGTTATTTCTATGATTTTATTTCATAATGCCAAAATAGCAATATTAACAGTACTTTTTTTAAATGTCCTATTTATGAAATTTATTATAGGTGAAAAAATAATAGAATATATTTGGAATTATAAAATATTAACTTGTTTAGTTGTTATATGTTTTGTCATACTTTACAATTTAGAACGGGAAAAATTAATGAAGTTTTGGAAAGAGGGACTTTAAGTGAAGGGTTTAATTTATAGAGATTTACAAATCAATAAAAAATGTTTTATATTGTCATTTGTTTTTCTGTTATATCTTTTTAATTTATTGCTGACCGAAGCGGTTATGGTGGATAACGATATGTTACTTATGATTAATTTATATACATTTATAAATACAATTCTTATATATTCCATAGCAGATTATATTATAAAACCAGATAAAAGAACGAAATGGGAAGTCTTTTTAAATGCAGCACCTATTGGTAAAAATAAAATTGTTGGAGAAAAATATATATTTGACTATATTTTTGTTGGGATTGGAATATTCACTTCGTTTGTATTAATTGCCGGGGTAAATATTAATATAAATAGAAATTTTACATTTAATGAGTACTTAGGTGTTATTTATGCTATTTTATTAATTCTATTAAATAGTGCGATACATAAGCCTTTGACCTATTTATTAAACGAAAAGGGTGCAGGAGTATTTTCAGCGATATTTATTACGGGCATTTTTGCTATAGGGATTATTTCAATATTAATGGAAAAAGTAGAATGGTTAATTGGTGTAGGGAAAAAAATGGATGGTATTTTTAATTTTTTAAAAAGCAGAAATATAATTATTGTATTGTGTATTGTAATTATTTTTCATTTTTTATCATATTTATTTAGCATTAAATTATATAATACGAAACGTGATTAATTAATGTTATTTATTTTCAAATATATGTTTGATTCAGGTAGTAATCTTAATCATAGTAAAGGGACGAACTAATAGAAATATTAGGACGCAAAGATGGAAGTCTAAGGTGAAAACAGGTATATACTGGAGTAAGAGTGGTATCTGGAACAAAAAATATTGTGACAGGAGTTAATATTCTTTTGCAAGTGTTTGGAATTATTAGCTGCTTTCGGGAATAGCGTATTGCATATTTATTAATGAAATGCGGCAAAGAAAAGTTTTAATAGTATGATATATCGCAATGATGTTATATGGGTAAAACTTTATTAATATTGTTGCTTTATATATAAAAAAACTCCGATTGAAATTTGCGCAGACCAACCGGAGTTCCAAATTGAAAGCACTAATAAAAAAGTACCTGGGTAAAGTATACAACTTTTTGGGATAAGTGTAAATAAAAAGGAGATTGTTAAAATGGAAATGATTTTAGGAAATGGATTCTGTGAAATGTCACAGGAGGAGATGATGGAAACTGATGGAGGTGGATGGAAAACAGCTTTATCAGCTTTCGCTGGAACAATAGCAGTTGCATTTACACCTGTAGGCTGTGTTTTAGGTGGTCCGGGAGTAGGGGCTGGAATGTTTGGTCTGGGGTGCGCAGCATTAGATTATGCTTGTGATAAAGCAAATTAATAACAAAACAATAAAAAATAACAAAATGATTATTATGAAAGGAATATGCAGTTTACCTGTTTTTAAATAATTTAGATATTATGGGGAAAATGGTAATATGCATGGGTATAAAAATGGAATTTATAGAATTAAGTAACGAGGAATTATTATATGTTGATGGCGGAAGTATTTGGAAGTATATTGGCGCATTTGGTATGATTGGATTTGGTGCCTATCAAGTCAGTACGGGAGTTGGAGTAGTTAATGGTGGTAAAAATATTTTTTCGGGAGTCTGTGTCATAGGGACGGGTATTTATGGACTTATAAGTTAATTAATACAGTCTATAAAAATTTATAAATAAGAGGTAATTATTCAATGGAAAAAAATAAGAATTTTTTATTGATTACATATATTGGAGTGATTCTATGTGCAATTATAATGATTTTAAATTCTAATGACAAAATTTTAAACGTTTTATGTGGTATTGTAATTGGAATGAATCTATCTCTGTTATATGAAAAAGTAGAAAATATTTTAAAACATTAAATCGACTATAAAAATAGTTTATTATATGCAATTTTGAATGTCTGATTTAATATATGGATTAGAATAAAAATTATGATTTACGTGGAAAGGAAAAGAAAGATACAGTGGGAAAAAATCTAAAAATTATATTATTATCTGCTTTTAATACAATATGTCTGTTAATTGCTGCAATAGATACAAAATCTCTTTGGGTATGGATTATTTTTGCAGTTGTATTGGTCTTAAATATTTGGATTAACATAGAACAACTAATAATAAACAGAAAATAAATTAATAATTATGTTGTAAGGAGTTGTTACATTAACAAAAAGCATACAGTTATATTGTTGACAAAAACTCTGTGTTTTATTGATAAATGAGACAGCTCCTTAATGAATATTATTAAAGATAAACTGGCATTTAAGGTATTTATGGGAGGAATAGGAGTATGAGATACTACTGTGTAAAACAACACGATATCACAGACTGTGGTGCCGCATGTCTTGCAACGATTTCAAAGCAAAACGGTTATAAAATCGGAATTACAAAAATACGGGAAGCGGCAGGCACCGATAAACAGGGGACAAATGCATATGGTATTATAAAGGCAGCGGAACAGTTGGGATTTAGTGCAAAAGGAGTCCGGGGAGACAAGCAGGCATTTTATTCCGGGTTTCCGCTGCCTTGCATTGCACATATGATAGTGGACGGAAACTTATTGCATTATGTGGTAATTCATAAAATAACAAAGAAAAAAATCATTATAGCGGATCCGGCTGTAGGAATTGTAAAACTGACACCGGAAGCATTTTTTGGAGAAGTACAGAAAGAAAATAAACCGCCCAAATATCAGTGGACAGGTATCTTAATACTTTTGGTCAAAAATGAGACATTCAAAAAAGGTGACGAGACAAAGGGACTGTTTGGTCGCTTTTTTCATTTGCTGCTACCTCAGAAAAAGCTGTTGTTTCACATATTTATAGCCTCTCTGTTGTATACGGTGTTAGGTATTATGGCAGCCTTCTATTTTAAAGCATTGGTGGATGATATTTTGCCGGACGGCTTAATGAAAACATTGACGACTTTATCCGTGGGAGTCATTCTCTTAAATATATTTAAGGTGTTGCTTAATGGATTCCGTTCCCATCTGTTATTATATCTAAGTCAAAAACTGGATATCGCATTGCTTTTAGGATATTATTGTCATGTATTGGAACTCCCAATGAATTTTTTTGGAACCAGAAAAGTGGGAGAAATTATTTCAAGATTCAACGACGCCTCGAAAGTCAGGGAAGCAATTGCCGGAGCAACATTAACAATTATGATAGATACTTTGATGGCAGCAGCCGGAGCAGTTATTTTATATATGCAGAATGGAAAAATGTTTGGAATTGCAGTTTTAATGGTGATTTTGTACCTGATAATAGTAATCACATTCAACCGATGGTATGAGAAATTAAATCGGAAACAGATGGAAGACAATGCGCAGCTTACATCCTATCTGGTAGAATCACTGAATGGCATACAGACCATAAAAGCATATAATGCAGAAGGCAAAGCAAAAACTGAAACAGAAATTAGATTTGTAAGATTGCTGAAAAGCATATTTCATCTGAGCTGGGTCAGCAATCTGCAATCCTCGCTTAAAGTCTTTATTGAACTTGTGGGAGGCGTTATCATTTTATGGGCAGGAGGTGTTTGTGTCATTCGGGGAGAAATTACAATAGGTGGATTAATTACATTTAATTCGCTGTTAGTGTATTTTCTGGACCCGATTAAAAATCTCATTAATTTACAGCCTCAGATACAGACGGCGGTTGTGGCGGCTGACCGTTTAGGAGAAATTTTAGATTTGGAGGTTGAAAAAACAGAAGCGGAATATAGGAAATTATCCCCTGATAAATTAACGGGAGAAATTGAAATAAGAAATCTTGATTTCCGGTACGGAAAAAGAAAACAGGTATTGGAAAATATTAATCTAAAAATTGAAAAAGGACAGAAGGTAGCATTTGTAGGGGAAAGCGGTTCCGGAAAAACCACATTGTCTAAATTGTTGTTACATATGTATTCAGCGGAAAAAGGAGAAATACTGATTGACGGAAATAATATAGAAGATATACAGATTGAGCGATTAAGAGAGAAGATGGCATATATCCCACAGGAAACATTTTTGTTTAGTGGAAGTATATTAGAGAATCTAACTTTGGGAATGGATTATGCAGAGATGGAGGTCGTTATTGAGGCGGCAAAAATGGCACAGGCACATGATTTTATCAACCAGCTTCCATTGCGCTATGAGACCAGACTGGAAGAAAACGGAGCCAATCTTTCCGGCGGACAGAGACAAAGGCTTGCCATAGCCAGAGCTATATTGAAAAAACCGGATATTCTGATATTGGATGAAGCAACCAGTCATTTGGACTCCATTACGGAGCGGGCATTGGACAGGACAATCCGGACATACGCGAAAGATATAACTACAATATATATTGCACACAGACTTAGTACAATTAAAAATTGTGATAAGATTTTTGTAATGGATAAAGGGAAACTTATTGAAAGTGGAACCCACAGAGAACTGCAGGCAATGGGAGGAAAATATGCAGAACTTGTAAAACAACAGAATTTAGATGATACAGCAGAATCAGAGAATGGGGGAATTTGCCAATGAAACCGGTAACCATAAATATGAGTGAACTGTCAGAAAGCATAGAACTGTATGAATCAAGACCAAATCGTTTTTTTATATACTTTATATATTTGATTTTGGGAATGTTTATAATTGCATTTACCTGGATGTATTTTTGGAAGATAGATATTGTTGTAAAAAGCAATGGTATGTTTCGGGGAGAAGACAAAGTTTATGAGGTCAGCAGCAATATTACCGGAAAGATTCAGAGTTGCAATGTTACCGAAGGCCAGTTGGTCAAAGAGGGGGACGTTTTGTTAACGGTAAGTGGGGAGGAACTGGATAACGCCATCGTAAATTATCAGGAGCTGCTGAAGGATATCAATCAGAGAATTCAGATATTGAATGCTTATTCAAAAAGTTTGGAGGGAAATTCAGAAGAATTTAATAATCTGACGGATAATAAATATTATAATGAGTTTAACAACCGAAAAAATCTGTTAGAGGCAGATATCCGGTTATCCGGAGAAAATATAGAGGAACAAAAAAATCAATATCAAAAGGATGCAGAGTCAATTCGTGAATCCATAAATGACTGTGAAGATAGAATCCGTAAATATGAGCAGACGAAGAAAGGTATTATAAACCGAAACAATTTGTTTGAATTATCGGACAGTTATTTTTATAGTATTATTAACAGCTTTATTTCCAATTATGAGGCAACTGAATTGCAGTATAATAATCAGGTGAAAGAACTTCAGAAAGCAGTTGATGAAGCTGATATGAAGGAAAATACAGAATCAATACAGGAGCAGATTAAATTGAAGGAAAAAGAAAAACAGAAGGTACTTTCGAATCTGGAGATACAGGAAATTTCCGGGATTGAACAGCAAATCGAAACGCTGAATACCAGACAGATAACCCTGAAGTCGGAATTATCTGCTGCGGAGTATAAATTAGCTGAACTGAACGAATCGGATACGGAGACGGCAAAGAATATTTCAATTATGAAAGAGAAAAATAATATTGCCGCAGAATTACTTACATACGAAGGTAAAAAAGAAGAATGTGAAACGACCTTAAAATCCTATAATTATAAAAGCGGAAATTGCAATATAACGGCTAATCAGACCGGATATGTATCCTTTGGCATGGAGGTAAGGGAAGGAGGATATATTCAGGAAGGAACCATATTGTGCCGGATTCTTCCGGAAACAAACAGCAGTTATTATGCTGAATTATATGTTGAAAACGGAGATATAGCAAAATTACAGAAAGGGCAGGCCGTGAAATTTGAAATTGCAGCATATCCTTCTTCGGAATATGGTTATTTTACCGGAATCATTGATACCATTGCAAAAGATATTAAAGTTGACAGCAATTCAGGAGTATCCTATTATCCGGTAAGAGTTAAATGCGAAAAGACAACGGTAATGAACAGACAAGGTGATAAAGGAACCATAATGAACGGAATGATATGTCAGGCAAAGATTATTGTAGAGGAGAAGAGTGTTTTCCGCTATCTCATGGAGAAGATAAATTTGTTAGATAAATAGGCAGTTTCACCGGCAATTATATATGAACTCCTATATAAAGTATAATTATTAAATTTATACAAATACTGATATTATGTTCATAACTTGACATATGATTTATTTGTATTATAATAACAGCATTAGACAAAAAATAGGAGAAAATCAATGTTGGAAGATAAAATAACAGAAGAAAAGAAAATGGGTGTTCTGCCGCTGACGGTGATATACTGCATTGCACTGGGCTGTATTGTAGTTACTCCTTTTATCGGAGAACATCTGGCGCCGATGTTCGATTATGTGGATTACGGTGCACTGCGGCATTTATTTGAGGAAATCATAACCTGTGTGCTCTGGGCGGTGGAAATCATTGTGATTGCCGTTATATGCAGAAAGTACTGGAATGTAAATGTTCTTATGAACCCGAAGACCAGGGGAAAAGAGCTGCCGGCAAAGAATATGATACTGCTGGCTCTGTTATCCATTGCTGCCGTATTGTTCATAAGCGCGCAGATTGGGTTTGAAGTAAAGCCTTTTCATGATATGGGTGTAAAAATAACCGGATATGAACTGATGGGAAATATCGGAATGTTATTTCGAAATGCCATCAAATGCGGTTTTATGGTATTGATGATCCGTTGTGCCCAGAAGTTTGCGGAACTGCTGATAGGGAAAGGCAGAAGCCGGTTTATCTGGGGCGGGGTAATACTGGCGCTGACAGTGGGGGTATATGATTTGCTGGCAGGAGCCAATACACTGCCTGCTACCTATTTTCTGCTGAATTTACTGTTTGGCTGGATTTATCTGCTGACAAACCGCAGTATAAGTAAAACATATCTATTTGTATTATTAATCTACTTTTTCTAGAAAGAATTTTGCAGAGGGATTAAAAACATTTAAGAAAGGTAATCAAATTATAATGGAAGAAAAACAAATGAAGAAGTATATTGGCCGGATGATTCAATGGGGAAAGAAAAATATTGTAATATTGATGTATGTGCTGGCGGCAGTTTTTATAGAGATGGTTTCAGTATTGGCGGTTGAAAATAATCCGGTCATTACTCGTCCATTTATTGAACTGGGAATCCTGGGATTTATCTCCTGTCTCATCGGACTGGTCTGCAAAAATAAAATCAGGCTTGGGATTTGTATCGTATTGCTGCTGATACAGACCATACTGGATTTGGGATTTGTTATTGTATATGATATGACCGGCCAGTATTTTGACTATGGAATGTTAAGCCTTAGAAATGATGCAATGGGTATTCTGGAAAGCATACCGATGAATTTCATTGCTTTTTATGCTTCTCTTTTCTTCTGTATAGTATATATTGTGTTTGGACTGAGAGCCGTACGGAGAAATGCGGTTTTGGAAGTAAAAGCAAAAAACAGAATCATATCTGTCGTAGCAGGACTTATTTTCCTTGTATGTTCGGTTTTTGCAGTGAAAAATAATAATTCGGGTACGGTAGATAAATATTCCAAGATGATTAATAACAGTCAGGGTTCCAATTATACCAGTATGGGAATCATAGGAAATGTGGTAAATGAATTTGCAAAAGGAATTATATATACAGATATGGAATACATGAACTCTGACAAAATAGATGATTTTCTTTATGAAACAGTTACGGAAAAATCACCGAAGTTCGGGGTATCTTCTGACAATAATGTAATAGTTATGCTGGTGGAAACATTTGAATGGTTTTCATTCATAAAAAGCGAGGAATATCCAAACGGGCTGGACCTGACGGAAGAACAGATAGAATATCTGTTTCCGAATCTAACAAAATTTTATGATGAAAGCGTGGTAATGACAAATTTCCATTCCAGAGAAAAGACGGATATATCCGAAACACTTAGTATTTTGGGAAGTTATCCTACAGATGCATATGTGGATTATGATTTTGAATATAATACATTACCCCAGACCGTGCCGAACCTGATGCGGACACTGGTGGATGAAAACATACAGACCCGATCGTTTCATAACGGATTCAAATCTTTCTATAATCGGGAAAAAACCCATAAAATATTTGGATTTGAGAGTCTGACCGATTCTTATGATATGTATGATATGGCGGATAAAATGCTGGCAGAAGGCAAAATTAAAGAAACCACCATGCATGATTATTTATCAAAGGGCGAAAGAAATCTGGACTCTGAAATGATAGAAACATGCAAGGACGTAATGTTCCCGACAGATAAAAGATTTTATACGTATATAACTACCATTACCATGCATGGAATTTATTATGAAAGAGATAATCTGAAAGAACATATGGAGAAACTCAGGAGTGTATATACACCTAAAGGAACCGGGGAAGAAGCCATTCTTATGAATTATGTATCCACGGTTATGGAATTTGACAAGGCTCTGGGAGTAATGATGAAGGACCTGGAAAAAAAGGGATTGCTGGATAACACCACTATTGTAATGTTTGGTGACCATAACTGCTATTATCAGCAGCTCAGCAACTATGTGAAAGACATAGAAGATTATGATACAAAGAATTATTATACGGATTTATATAAAGTACCGTTGATGATTTATGATAAGAATCTGGAACATCAGGAGATTGACAAGTTTACATGCACTGCTGATATGGTACCGACTATTCTGGATTTGTTAGGTATTCGTACCTATGAGAACATATATTATGGCAATTCTGTCTTTACCAGCCGTGAATCCGTCCTTTATTCAAGGGCTTACGGGATTTTTGTCGGAGACGGTATCGTTTGCAGAAGCCTGAATAATCTACTGTATGTCAGCGATATGGTTTCAAAAGAATATCAGCAGCAGTTTCGAACGGAAGCAAAAGAGCTGATCGATGAGATTCGGTACTGTGACCAGGTATTTTATCAGGACTACTTTGGGGATGAAAAGAATTATTCAACATTTATAGAAAATATGAAGAAAATTCAGAGATAGCAGTTGTTGTAAATACTCCATTTTTATGCTATTATTAGAGAAGATGATTTAAGTGAATTTTTCGGATAAAATGCGGAAGTTATGAGAGTGGAGAGATTTTATGGAGTATGTTTTATATTTTAATTTAGCAGCAATCATTACCTGCATGATCTTACTTGTTATTATGAATGCCGAGCATCGTAAGGTATCAACGATCCGGTCAAGAATACTGGGAATATTGCTGGCACTGACAATTGTGCTGGCAGTTTCCGGAATGGTTTCGTGGAATATGGTCGATTATGTCAGTGATATAGAACAGTATAACGGTATTCGTACATTTGCCGTATACATAAATCTTATATCCCATACTGGACTGTGTTTGACGATATTTTTTTATAACTATTTTCTGGTCCGCCCATATGATAAAGCAGACGGAAAGACAGATTTGATTTACTTTTTTCCGTTTATTGCGGTTTTAATCATATTAATGGGAAATCCCGTTTCAAACTGGATATTTTATCTGGACGAGGCGGGAGGTTATCACAGGGGAAGTCTTATGTGGCTTCTGTACATAGCTGATATATATTATGCCTATGCCGTTTTGATCAGTATATTATTCCGTCACAGAAAAGAGATTGGCAGGCATAAACTGATACCGTCCTATGCGTATGTTATTGTGTTTGCCGCAGGCTTTGTTCTCCAGTATTTTGCCTGTTCCCTGCAGTTTGAAAGCTTTGCGGTGGCAATCGGTGCGGTGATACTTGTAATGAATGTTCAAAATCCCAGGGAAATCATTGATGTTGAAACTTCATTATTAAACTACGGATGTTTTAAAGAAGAAATATATAAAAATTTGAATCACCAGAGGAAATTCAGGCTTGTCTACATATATTTCGGAGAACTGGAGGATTACCGTGTCATCTATGAAAATAAAATATATGACAATCTGGTAAAACAGGCAGGTAAACGTCTGAAGGGAATCCGAAGGCATATGCTGGCATATCGGATTAAATCGGATGTGTTTGTGATCATATATCCCGGTTCGGCAGAGAAATATATGGAATCGGACCGGATGGGGATTTACAATGCATTTAAAGAGGAAGTGCAGGCTTTTGATAAGCGGCTGGGTATGTATCCTTCTGTTCTGGAACTGGAATATCCCAAGGATGTGGAAAATCTGGAGGATATTATGGAAGCAGCCAGAATCCTGCAGGATAAGTTTAAATACTATAAAGGCGGACTGATCACTTCACAGCAGGCAGAGTTCAGCAGACAGCGGGAAAAGAAGCAGCTGGAAAAAATAATATCAAAACTGGCAAAAGACAGATTTATTAAGGTCAGTTGTACGCCAATCTTCCGTACGGCAGATGATAAAGTAGAAGCGGCTTATGTAGGAATTTTTCTGAAAGATTATATGGACGAAGAAATGACTTACGGAGAGTTCTTGAAGAAATGCGGGAACAATGAGCAGGTTGTGACCATAGAGCGACAATTATTTGACATAATCTGTTCCATGCTGGCAGAGAATAATAAAGCATTGGCCGGGGCCAGAAAGATTGGTATTTCGCTTTCGAATGTACACTTTATGCAGGATGATATGGTAGAAGTGATTTTAAGAACCATGCGGCGCTATGATATTTCAAATGAAGCCATTTCATTCGGAGTTTCCAATGAAGTATTAAATAATATGAATTATACGATCAAAGCCAATATTGACAAACTAAAGCTCAGGGGAATTGATATTTTTCTGGAAGAGTATGGTGTGGGAAAAGCCAATTTTGACAATCTGACCAGTATGAACGTAGGTTACATTGAAATGGATGAAAGCATCTCAGCATCTATTTATGCGGATGAAAAGTATGAGACCGTTATGAAGCGACAGATCGAAGTCGCCCATAAACTTGGAACAAAAATGCTGGTGTGCGGAATTGTGGATAAATCACAGGTTAGAAAACTCAGGGAATTGAATGCCGACTACTACAAATTGAAATCTATATCATAATGATTATCAGATATTTAAGAAGACTCATGTTTTGAACATGATACGAAGGATGGAAAAGGGGAAGAAAAATGGACTATAATCTTTATTATAATGTTGCGGCATTGTTGATATTAATTACGTTAAGTATAATGATGGGTGCCAAAAATAACATTAAAAATAAATTGTACAGACTTCTGCTTGTAATGTTGGCATTGACAGTATTATCCATTGCTGCGGATACGGTATGCCTGTATTTTCCGGATATGTATTCCGGTCTGACAAAAACCATGCTGTCCGTCTATATGAGCGCATATTTTCTGGCACATATAGGAATAGTGCTTGTTTGTTGTATTTATGTGTTGTTGTTGATAAATAAGGAAAAATATACCAATACATACTTTTGTCTGGCTGTCATACCATTTTTGGGAGCTGTGGGACTGGTGGTTAAGAATTTGTTTGACAGTTCTTTATTTTATTTTGATAATGATATGGTATATCATCAGGGAAATACGGCGGCATATCTGTATGTTATAATGGCTGTTTTATGGGCATTTTCTTTTATATATACCAGATGGAATAAAAAATCATTATCTAAGCGGGAAGAAATGACCATCTATATTATGATTGCGATTCAGACAGTCTGCGGTGCGATTCAGCTGTTGTTTCCATGGATTCTGATAGAAAATTTCGGATATGCATTAAGCCTGATAGCGGTCTGTACGGGAATCAGGAACCTGGAGGAAGTCGTGGATTATACAACCCAGGTGTATGCCAGATATGCATTTTTTGAAAACATCAGAGCCAGGGTATCGGAAGAAGCCTGTACAGGCAAAATCGGAAGAAAAACAAAAGATTTTCAGCTTGTTACCATATATTTTACCAATATTCAGATGTATCTTGAAATGATCGGAATGAAATATGAAGACAATCTGCTGAAAAGGTGTGCGAATTTTTTTAAGCAGACCTTTCCGAAAGCCAGGGTTTATTATCTGGGTGAAGATGCCTTCGGGATGATCATTAATAAAAGTGAGTATATCTTTTCGGAAGAAGACGGGAAAAAAGTTGCGGAGCAATTTGAAAATCCTATTGTAATAGGAAATTACCGGATAAAGTTAGAGCCGGTCATACTGGTGTTGGATCTGAAGCCGGATGAATTATCTTTTGAAGATATTAATGAGTATATCAATTACGGATACATTAAGGCGCGGAACAGTTCTAAGGATATATATTATAAAGAGGATATTGACCTGAAAGAAGTCCGGCGTATATACAATACAATGCAGCTTTTAAAATCAGCGGTAGAACATGAAGGATTTGATATTGTTTATCAGCCGATTTATTCGGCGCATCAGGATAAAATCGTATCTGCCGAAGCGCTGATAAGATTGAAAGATAATTTGACAATGGGTTATATCTCGCCGGAGGAATTTATTCCGATTGCTGAAAAGGGCGGTCTGATTCTTAAAATCGGTGAGATTGTCTTAAGAAAAGTCTGCCGGTTTATCAGCGAGAATAAAAATAAGCTGAAAGAGTACGGTGTTCAATACATAGAGGTGAATCTTTCTACCATACAGTGTATGGAATACGGGATTGACAAAACGGCAATTGATATTATGAAGGAATTTGATGTGGAACCTCACTGGATTAATTTTGAGATAACGGAAACTGCAGAAATTAATTCCATTGCCATCGTCAGAAAAAGTATCAATGAACTGCAGAAATCCGATATCAGCTTTTCTTTAGACGATTATGGAAGCGGAAATGCAAATATTAATTATCTGCTGGAACTTCCTTTCGAGATTGTAAAGATTGATAAATTTATCCTCTGGAATGCCTTTCATAATAAAACGCAGATGGAAGCATTGGAAAGCACTGTGGCAATGCTGCATGAACTGGGGATTAAGATTGTGGTTGAAGGCATTGAAAATCAGGAATATCTGGAGAAAATGAAGGCGCTGGGGTGCGAATACTTTCAGGGATATTATTTTGCGAAGCCGATGGCGGAGGAGAAATATATTGAGTATTGCAGGGAGCGGAATATTGTCGGTGGCTAGCCGAAGGCTTCCGCCTCTGCATTGGTAAATTTAGATTATCTCTTTAGAAATTCTTATATGTCGGAATAGGGATATGACGGGGCTTGATGAAAAATTCAAGTCCATGATAGGGGAACAACTGGATATTCAGGGTAAGCTGAAACCTGTTGAACGGCGGTTAGGCACTCTGAAAAAGTACATAGAAGAAGCCAACATTTATTTCAAGTACAAGGGAAAGAAGCCGCTGACCGAAGCCAGCAAATCAGAAAGAGCGTTTACAGTATCTTGCGGCAGGAACAGCGGGAACAGCAACCCCACAGAAAGCAGGATATGCAGCGATAACAGACAGGGCTTATTAGACCGCTAAACTGGAAGTTACCTTGCGAAATACCGATTATATTCTCTAAATAACAGAGTTCTTCGTTTGTTGCTCTGCTTGTTACACAAGTCATGAAATTTATTAACTACTGACACACTGCAAAGTCCTTTATTCACTAAAAATTCATACTTTTTTTGTGAAAAAGGATATTCCGCAACTACCCATTTAGCGTCTTCGTTATTTTTTATAATGACCTCGCCCCAATAAACAGACATCATGCCTTCAAATTCTTCTTGTGTCAATCCCGCCTGATCAAATGATTGTTTTTCATATAAATCAAAATACCATTTTTCTAATTTTTTTAGGCTTTCAATCGTATAGTCAGGAAAAAACGCAGACGTTTGGGTGCTGATCGCTTTTAATCTGTTTAGTAGATTGTCTTTATATGAAATAAAATAATCTTCGGCTTCAGTTTTATCACTAAATTCTCTTAAAGCTTCCCCATATTTAATTGCTATGTTCAAACTGTATTTAGACATCTTATTCGTATCCTTTCTGTAACAACATGACCTGTATTGTAAACAAATTCCGATTGTGATTTGATGATTTCTAAGGGAAACATTAGCTGTTGCATTTTATTATTAAAATCCCTGCGAACCCTTGAAAACACTAAGTTTATCGCAGGTGAACTTTCCCTTAAAGTTTCCTTTGTGTTATATCTTCCCACAAGGCATTACAAACCCTGATAAGGGAAAAAATAAGGGAAACAAAATCATATAAAACATTATAACACATAATATACGGGAATTGGTAAACTGATTGAAATGCTTTCAAAAAATCAATGAAAAGAGGACAGATAATATGAATGTGATTTACGCAACATACAATATCCACCATAACAGCATTGACGTATATACCTATGCAGGTTACTTCTTGCGGATAGACTGCAACAAAGCAGAAGAAGGTTTGAAAACCACTCCCTGCTCTGAATGTGCCTTAAATGCTCTGGCAATAGATGAACCTCTCGAATACGCAAGATTGTATCTTGAGGGAAGTATGCAGATGTGGGTGGATGCGGAAGATTCTTTGGTATTTTTGTAAATTAATAAAGGAAAATCTTAAAGTGTTTCCGACTTTTTCCTTTAAGATTTTCCTTTTTAGAATTGTATCCTATTCATTCAGGCTAATATATGTTTGATAAGCTATTTGCTATAATTGTATTAAAGCATTGATAGGCGATACTTTCTATCTTTCTTTTCATTTTTTCCATCTAATTCAGCATTTACAAAATTCATATGCCAACTAAATTTCTGATACAATTTCTCATCTATTTTTATACCAGCTTCTTCTTGCATGATTTGAAATCCGTTCATTAACATTTTACCACAAAAAAGACAATCATTCAGAAAGTTTAAAAAATACAAATTATCAAAATCTTTTCTTAAGTATTCACATAGTACATTGTTTTGAATAATTTCGTTCACAATATCTTTATCAATAATTAT
>CAJTXN010000011.1 GCA_910583605.1 uncultured Lachnospiraceae bacterium | reverse complement strand
GGTCATCCAATTCGGGCAGGTTACCCGCTTTCCGTCGCAATACTGTGTTAAAATCGGCTGTTTTACATTTGGTCTTGATAAGTACTGATTAAAAATCTCATCTACTACCGTTGAAATAGAATCAAAGAGATTTCGGTTATTAATCCATTTATGATCGTATGCAGTGGAAGATGTTATCGTGAAATCATAGCCCTTATTACGATACCACTCCGTATACACCCGGTTCATCGTAAAAGACATAATGGCCAGAATATTTGCCCGGATAGTCTCATACGGCCAGGTCGCATAGATTTCGCTGGAAGCCACATTTTTTATATAATCCCGATAAAGAACATAATAATCATTTGCGGTGCTGTCTGTCGGTGCTCCGTCATGGACCACAACATATTCAGGAACAACAACCCTGCTAAGTACAATTTCTCCCGGAAGATTTACCGGTTTAATCTCAGCTTCTGCAATTTTAGGCGGATACTCCCCATACAATGTGTGAGCAGGAATCACATAATTCTGACCCTCCATATTTTCATTCTGGGGACGCATTTTTACATTCTGAATGGCTGAGGTTCCGGATAAAATTTCAATTCCAGAAATATCTACCGGTTCAAAGCCATCCGCCTCAGCCAAAATGGAATATTCGGAATACGGCTGAACAATATTATCCATATTCAGACTCAATTCAACCGGGGGGGCTTCCAACTCAATATTTTCGGTCTGACCAATATTGTTCGTACTCAGTTCCTCAATCTTATTCTCCGGGTTTCCTTCATAATATATAGAGATATTCACATTCTCAATGGGGATATTATTAATCGTGGTACAATTAATCTGAAGACGTCCCGTATCAATATTTTCATTATTTAATTTTCGCATACCTATACTTTCTCATGGTCTTTTTACTATAATATGCAGTTTTACTTCATATGTTAAAGCATTTCCGGAAATTTATTTTGTCCTGACATATTTTCTAAAATAATATTCCACATCAAAATAAGTCTGTTCCTCACTCTCCTCCTCCAGCTTCCATTCTTCCATCTTATCCAGATTCGGAAAATACCGGTCTGCTTCATAAGCATAATCAATATATGTAACATATGCGGTATCGCAATACTCCAGCAACTGCTCATAAACGGCAGCTCCACCAATTACATATACTCGGTCCGTGTCATATTTCTTCACTTCTTCCAAAACGTCTTCCAGACTGTATACCACATCTGCACCTTTACCGTCAAAAGACCGGTTGGTTGTCATCACAATATTGACGCGATTCTTTAATGGCAATCCGTTTGGAAAACTATTCAGAGTATTTTTACCCATTACCACCACATTTCCGGTAGTGGTTTCCCTGAAAAATTTCATATCCGCCGGAATGCTTACCAGAAGCTTTCCATTCTTTCCGATTGCCCAATTCTTATCGACTGCCACAATTAATTTCATGTATAAATTCCGCCTTTCATTGAATAGAAAAAATTACCCTTTACGCTAAACTGCAACTGGAATATTTTTAATCTGGGGACCTGTCATATAATTTTCCAGACTGACATCCTCCACGGTAAAATCATAGAAATTCCTAATATCCTTATTTATATGAAATACAGGTGCCGGAAATGGCTCTCTGCAGATCAATTCCCTGACCAACGGAATGTGTTTATCATAAATATGTGCATCCGCTATAACATGAACCAGCTCTCCTGCCTCAAAACCACTGACTTGGGCTATCATATGCAGCAGCACCGCATACTGCACCACATTCCAGTTATTCGCTGTTAAAATATCCTGGGAACGCTGATTTAAAACTGCATTCAGCTTATTTCCCGTAACATTAAATGTCATGCTGTATGCACACGGATATAAATTCATCTCATGTAAATCCTGATGAACATATAGATTCGTCATGATACGCCTGCTATAGGGATTATTTTTCAGATCGAACAGCACGCGGTCAACCTGATCCATCTCTCCCTCTTTGTACTGATGTTTTACACCAAGCTGATATCCGTAAGCCTTACCAATGGAGCCGTTCTCATCCGCCCAGCTGTCCCAGATATGACTGTTCAGTTCATGTACATTATTCGACTTCTTCTGCCAAATCCACAGAATCTCATCCACTGCACTTTTAAATGCGGTTTTTCTCAACGTCAATGCCGGAAACTCCCTGGATAAATCATAGCGGTTCACAACCCCGAACTTTTTTATTGTATAAGCATATGTGCCGTCTTCCCATTTCGGCCGGACTTTTTCTCCCTCCGTGCTGACACCGTTTTCTAAAATATCACTACACATATTGATAAATACCTGATCTGCATAACTCATTTTTATCTCTGCTTCCTTTCTGATTCCTGATGTCCGGACAACTATAAAATAAACCGTTAAGAGCTGTAACCAGTGATTTCCATCGGCACATAAGCCTCCACATATATACCATCTTCCCGGTATTCCTCTTTTAAAAGTTCCCCATACTTTCTGATTTTGGCAATCTCTCCGGCATTGTCATAACAAAATACTTTTGAAATATAAATCTTGCTTTCCCGGATAATCTGCTCAATATATTCCTCCAATTGACGAATTCCTTCGTTATTTTTAATCGACGCATTTAAAACATAATCCGCTTTAAAATCTTTAAAAAACGGAAGATTTTCTGAGTTATTCAAATCTGAAATCTGGTTCCGGACCAGGTCCTGTTTATTAAATACCGTTATCACCGGTTTATCTTTAATCCCCAAATCCCGCAGGGTTTCATAAACAATATGCATCTGCATATCCATCTGTGGATTGGAAGCATCCACAACATGAATCAGGATATCCGCATATTTGGCTTCTTCCAATGTGCTGCGGAAAGCATCTATCAAATGATGAGGCAGTTTTCTGATAAAACCTACCGTATCCGTCAGCATAATCTCCTGACCGCCCGGTAATGTATAATTTCGGGTAGTTGGATCCAAAGTGGCAAATAAGCGGTTTTCCTCCAATACATCCGCACCGGTCAGATGATTTAACAATGTGGATTTACCTGCATTGGTATAACCCACGATCGAGACAACCGTTGAAGGATTTTTACTTCTCTGCCTTCTTGCCAGCTCCCGGTGGGTTTTCATCTCTACTACTTCCCTGCGGAGTACCGATATACGGTCCTTAATCAGTCGCCGGTCCATTTCCAGTTTCTTTTCTCCCGGTCCCCTGGTTCCGATTCCTCCTCCCAGTCTGGATAAAGAATTTCGCAGACCCACCAGTCTCGCCTGCCTGTACTTTAACTGAGCCAGTTCAACCTGAATCTTACCTTCTCCGGTCCTTGCCCTGGCCGCAAATATATCCAATATCACAAGTGTCCTGTCCATTACTTTTGTATCCAGCATATCTCTTAAATTCGTCAATTGTGCCGGACTTAATTCATCATCACATACAATGCCGGTAGCATCCAGTTCGTCAAGCAGAAGTTTTACTTCTTCAATTTTTCCCTTCCCGATATACGTCCCTGAATGAACCGTCTCACGATTCTGAATAACCGTTGCAACCGGAACTGCACCGGCTGTCTTCACCAAATCCTTTAATTCCTCAATGGATTCTTCCGTATCATCATGTTCGTGGGTAGATACACCGATCAGTATCACTCTTTCCGATTCTTCTGCCACTTCAAATACCGATGCCATATTTGTTCTCCTAACTGTAATCATCATATTTAATCTTAAAATTGAAACTGAATTATAATTCCAACGGACTTATAATCCTTCGCAATTATTATACCCTAGAAGAAGTGTTTTTACAATTGCCTATTTTGATACCGTATGCTATAATCTTATGGAATGCATAAAAAAGGAAGGTAATATGAATGGAGCATTTATTAACACCGGATGGATATCAGTCAGCTTTATCCATTCGAGAAACCGAAATAGGTATAAAATTAGTAAAAGATTATTTTGAACGGGCTTTGGCAAAAGAATTGAATCTCACCCGTGTATCGGCACCATTGTTTGTAAAACCGGAATCCGGTCTCAATGATAACTTAAACGGCGTAGAACGTCCGGTAAGTTTTGGAATTAAAGAACAGAACGACAAAATCATTGAAATCGTTCACTCACTGGCCAAATGGAAACGGCAGGCATTAAAACGATACGGCTTTCACTCCGGAGAAGGTTTATATACCGATATGAACGCCATCCGGCGTGATGAAGATACCGATAACATTCATTCCATATTTGTAGATCAGTGGGATTGGGAAAAAATAATCTCAAAAGAGGAAAGAAATATTGAAACATTGAGAACAACCGTATGCAAAGTATATAATGCATTAAAGGAAACGGAACATTATATTGCATCCCAATATAATTACATAGAAGAATTCCTTCCATCGGATATATCCTTTATCACTTCCCAGGAACTGGAGGATATGTATCCGGACTGTACACCGAAAGAGCGGGAATATAAAATAGCAAAATTAAAAGGTTCCGTCTTTATCATGCAGATCGGAGATACCCTGGCTTCCGGTGAAAAGCATGACGGAAGGGCGCCGGACTATGACGATTGGAAATTAAACGGTGATATCATTGTATACTATCCTGTTCTGGATATTGCATTGGAACTTTCTTCCATGGGCATCCGGGTAGACGAAACCTCCCTGACAGAACAACTGGAAAAAGCCGGCTGCACCGAACGGGCAGACTTGCCATTCCAAAAGGCGATTTTAGACTGTGAACTGCCTTATACCATCGGCGGAGGAATCGGTCAGTCAAGAATCTGTATGTTTTATCTTCGCAAAGCTCATATCGGAGAAGTTCAGGCTTCCATATGGCCGGAAGATATTACTGAAAATGCAGCGCAGCACGGAATCACATTATTATAAAAAACAGGCGGTTATGCAGTTTCATGCATAGCCGCCTGTTTCATATGTAAAATACTCTTCCATCCACAGCCCTTTCATTTACTCCCCTCTGACTTCCTTAAACATTTTTCACTTAACAGTTCACATAACACAGCCACTCGAAAACAACTTACATTCTGCTATATCTCATAACATCTTCAACTCTGTAAATAATCCTATCACATAAAACAGTATTACTCAACATAAATCGACTCTGTCGGTAAAACAACCTACTTTTTAGGGGAAATTCCATATTCTTCTTTCCCCCCTCTTTTTTATTTTGCACCAAAAAAGAGGGGGGATTCTTTTTCATCCCACCCTCTTGAGTCAGTTCATTCTAAAACTATTTATATAAATATTTCTGAAGTATACGCATACATTCCTTCACATCCAACGGCTTTGGAATATGTGCATCCATTCCGCATTCCAGACAATGTCTTGCATCATCTGAAAAGGCATCGGCAGTCATGGCTATAATCGGTAATCCGTGATCCGGACGATTCAAAGCCCGAATTGCTTTTGCAGCATCATATCCATCCATGACCGGCATTCGGATATCCATTAAAATCGCATCATAAAATCCGATTTCGGAACGTTCAAAAATTTCCAGACATTCTTTTCCATTCACAGCCCGTTCCAGTTCCAATCCTACAGAAGAAAGAATTTCAAATGCAACTTCCCAGTTTATATCTATATCCTCCGCTAAAAGAATACGCTTTCCGTTAAAATCTATATCTTCACTTTTAATCTTTTCATCTTCTTTACTGTATCCGTCTACATACTGTTTTAAGTGCTCATATAATGTAGATTTAAACAGCGGTTTTGAAATGAAGCCCTCAATTTCCATGGTATTGGCTTCATCCACGATATCGCTCCAGTCATAAGCGGAAATTAAAAAGATCGGAATATCTTTTCCTACCCGGTTCCGAATCTCATGTATGGTCTGCATACCATCCATATTCGGCATTTTCCAGTCAATCAGAACAAAGAAATAATCTTCTTTCCTTTTATGATGTTCTTCTATCATCTTTACCGCTTCTCTGCCATCCATGGTCCATTCCGTATGTACACCAAGTTCTTCCAGATTGGCTGCTGCACTGATGCACAGCTGTTCATTGTCATCTACTACCAGTACGTTCCATTCCGGCAGTTTCATATCATCTTCATTGATATCCGCTTTTTTCAGGTCAAGTATGGCATGAAACGTAGTTCCTTTGCCTTGTTCACTCTCCATTTCAATGGTTCCGCCCATAAGCTCAATAATGCTCTTGATGATTGCCGTTCCCAGTCCGGTTCCGGTGGTATGCCTTACCTGCTCCGTTTCTTCTCTGGAAAATGTATTCCAGATTTTTTTCTGAAACTCCGGTGACATACCGATTCCGGTATCTATTACACTGAAATGGGTACGCACATATTCATCCCCCATCGGAGAAGGCTCCTGTTCCACATAAACATCGATTCGCCCTTCCTCCGGTGTAAATTTCACTGCGTTAGATAAAAGATTCAGCAGTACCTGATTCAATCTCACACTGTCACAATATACATTCTCTGATACAATTTTCTGAATAAAAATATCAAAATGCTGATTTCTGGCTTTTATCTGAGGTTGCATTATATTTACTATATCATCCATGGCATTCCGCAGGGACATAGGAATTATATTCAGGGTCATTTTTCCGCTCTCAATTTTAGATACATCCAATACATCATTGATCAGCCCCAGCAAATGCTTGCTTGATAAATGAACCTTTTTTAAACAATCCTCTACCCGTTCCGAATCCTGTATATTTTTCTGTGCAATTTCGGTCATACCGATAATCGCATTCATCGGGGTACGGATATCATGGCTCATACTTGACAAAAACTCACTTTTTGCCTTATTGGCAAGATCGGCTTCTTCTCTTGCTTTCTGAAGTTCCACCATCTGCTGTTGTGATAACCGGTAATACATTATAAAAATGATCAGCATGACGAGAAAAATCGCTCCGCCGCTGCCTACCATGATTATTATACGCAGAAGATCCAATTTATTGATGGTCTCAGTCAGCGTACCGTTCGGCATGGTGGAAATTAAATACCATGATGAGTTTCCTGCCAGCGGTGAACAATAAATATGTCTTTCAACACCGTCGATGGACGCAATCGTATAATAAGCTTCACCTTTGTCCATTGCTTCCCGCAACTCTTTTGCATATTCAGCCGAAGTTTTTCCGTTATATGTCTCAAATGTTGCTTCAATTCGTTCAAAATAATTCTTTCTGTATGCTTCTGCATTTCGAATGACAAAATCTCCGTCTGTGCTGATAATATGAGAATACAGCACGTTATCATTTTCATATAAGAAAAGGGCCTGATTAAGATATTCCATACTCAATCCTGCAATCAGAACCAGACTGGTACCGCCGTCTTTCATCGGATATGCCGCTTTTTTTCCCAGCAGCAACATTTTTTCATCCTTATCGTTTTGTCCCTGTAAGATTATACTTCCATCCTCATTTAACGAACCGTTTTTATCAACAATCGTTAAATCTTCGCCATAGATTACCTCCATGCCGTTTTCCTGGGAATAAAGTGCCAAAAAAGTAAAGTTTCTGATTTCAGCACTCATCTGTAGTTCATCCAGCAGCTCCCTGCCATAGCTTTTCGTCCCCGGTTCCGAACGCTTAATAATTCCCTCAACCTGCTCTAACTGCAGACTGGTGACCGTCTGAAATTTCTGCTGAATCTGCTGGTTCATCTCAGACATATATACATTACTGATTTTTTCAATCGATTCTTCCGTATTGTAAGACATAATCAGAGTCATACAGCTAAACACTGCAATACATATAATAAATACTCCTATAATACTGCGCCTGAATAGTTTAATTACTTTCTTGTCCATTTTATCTCTCCATTAATTTAAGAGTGTAGTGGAAATCTCTATTCCATATACTTTTCAATGCACTTAACAATCTCATCCTGAATCGGTAATATTTTCTCTATAAGCGGTACTGCCTGCTCCGGCTGACCGGCGCGCAGCAGATTCACAATCTCCGTATAGGATTCATAAACCGGAGTAATTGATAAATTTCCGGATGCCCCCTTAATGGCATGGGCTTTCTCAATTACTTCATTATAATCTGTCTGATCAAAATCCGGACGGACGGAATGTGTCTGAATAGTCTTAATAAAAGAGCCCAGCAGCCTTTTATACAGAGTTTCATTTCCGTTCAAACGTTTCAGACCTTCATCAATATTTACTCCCATAGCTTTCAGTTCTTCAAATAAGCTCATTGGAAAACACCTCTCATTTCTACATATTTTCAATTAAATTTCGTGAATACTTGCAAAATAATAGTACACAATATTAGTTATAATTATAACATAGTATAGTTTGATTATCAATCAGAATCCTCTTTTATTCATAAAAAAGCACAGGAAAATCTAATCCTGTGCTTTCATCCGTTTCCAACAAAAATTAATATTTACCGAATCCGTCTCCAAGAGAAATTACCTGTTCATTCATGTTAGACGAAGACGAAGAAGAATATGAATTCTTAAAAGAAGCAGCCTGATTGCCCACTCCCAGATTATAAATAGAAAGCATTTCACGCATTCTGGAAGCCTGATTTGATAATTCTTCACTGGCTGCCGCACACTCTTCACTGGTAGCGGAATTGGTCTGTACAACCTGGGAAACCTGTGTAATAGCCTGCTCGATCTGAGCAACTGCAGTCGCCTGATAATTGGATGATTCAGCAATACCATTGATGATAACTTCACTTTCCTGTACAACCTTTGTAATTGCTTCCAGCGCCTTTGCGGTGTCATCCACGATTTTAGAACCTGAGCTGACTTTCTCAATGGAATCTTCAATCAGTTCCGCAGTCTCTGCTGCTGCCGATGCACTCTTAGCTGCAAGACTTCTGACTTCTTCTGCAACAACGGCAAAACCTTTTCCGGCTTCTCCTGCTCTTGCTGCTTCAACGGCTGCATTTAATGCAAGAATATTGGTCTGGAATGCAATATCATCTATAACTTTAATAATCTTTGAAATGCTTTCGGAAGATTTATTAATCTCCTGCATTGCAGTCATCATATCTCTCATCTGGCTGTTACCCTGTTTTACATCTTCAATCGCACGTACAACCAGACCTGCAGCGGAATTTGCCTGCTCCGCATTCTGTTTTGTCTTTTCTGCAATTTCATCAATAGAAGCCGTAATCTCCTGAATTGCACTTGCCTGTTCCGTTGAACCCTGTGCCAGTGCCTGACTTGCACTTGCTACCTGTGAGGAACTGATGGTAACCTGAGAACCTGCATCACTGATATTTGTTAATGTACGAAGATTATCTTCTACCAGCTTTTTCAGGGAATTGCCCAACAAATCTTCTGCTGACTTCGGTTTCACCGTCACTGTCAGATTACCATTCGATACTTCTTCTGCAATCTGTGCCTGATACTTCATATTACCGATAACCTTGTTATATTCGTCCACCAGTGCACCGAATTCATCATCATAATATTTCTTGATATTGATATCTACATGACCCAGCGCAATTTCCTTTGCTCCGTTTGCCAACTCTATCATAGACCTGTCAATCGCTTTTATTAATGAAACCGCAACAAATATTGTAATTACAACAGATACTATTGCTATAACCGCCGTAAAAATAGATGAATTTTCTAAGTAGCGCTCAGGATTTGACGCCTTTATTACCCCTCTTGATGATAAATCACCAATAAGAACATTGATGATTGTAAGTACGATAGGAATTACAAATCCCAAAATCATTTTTGTTTTCATTTTCATATTTTTCATGTTATTACCTCTCAATCTGCACTTATAGTCATATCATTCACCTGTTCAACAACCGTTAAATCCTCATCGTTCAATAATTTATCAGGATCCAACAGCAGTTTGACAGTATCTCCAACTTTGCCAATACCATATACATATTTATGGTGCGCCTTGTCAACACGACCAATGGTCGGAGGCGGCAATATATTTTCTTCCTTAATTTCAACTACCTCCGCAATCTTTTCTACGATCAGCCCTACTACCGTAGATTTTACATTAATAACAATAATGCATGTTCTATCATTATATTCAAACGGCTCCTGCTTAAACCGCAGCCGGACGTCAATTACAGGAATGACTTTTCCTCTCAGGTTGATAAGACCTTTAATATAGTCTTCTGTTTCAGGAATCGCCGTAATCGACTGAAATTGAATGATCTCATTGACATACTGAATTTTCAGACCGAAATATTCATTACCCGATTTAAAAGTCATATATTTGCCTTTTTGTGCATCCCGCTCATTTGAAGCAACCTGGGGTTCTTCTGTCTGTATCTTCAATTCGCTTGTTTCATCCATATGGATACCTTTCCTTTCTGTTTTATTCTATTAATCCACCAGGATCTAATATCAAAGCAATGCTTCCGTCTCCAAGCTGTGTACAGCCGGATAAACCTTTGACCTTCTTAATATAGGACGGAATCGGTTTTACAACGATTTCCTGTTCCCCGATCAACCGGTCAACAAAAATACAGATTTTCTTATCTTCCACCTCAAGGATTAACATCATTCCGTTTTCCACAGATTCCTGATATTCATTTAAGCCATACCACTTGCCCAGCCGGAGTACCGGGAAGCACTCCCCGCGTATCATGATATATTCATCGCCGTTCGGCTCATGAATCATCATATTCTCCGTAACACGGACAAATTCCTTAATCACGCCGGTTTCCATTACAAAGGAAGAAGAACCGGTTTCCATCACAATACCGTCAATTATGGCAAGTGTCAGCGGAATCTTCAGGCTCATGATACTTCCCACGCCAGCCGTACTGTCAATATCCAGCGTACCGCCGATTTCCTGTATATTCTGGACAACTACATCCATTCCGACGCCACGTCCCGAATACTCCGTAATCTGCTCATTGGTAGAAAAGCCCGGAAGAGTAATAAACTGATATACCTCTTTATCTTTATAAGAATATTCCGGTTTACTCTCATCTAAAAGTCCCTGTTTCTTCGCCTTTTCAAGTATCTTTTCCCTGTCAAGACCTTTTCCGTTGTCCTCCACGGAAATCCATACCTTACCGGCTTCCGTTCTTGCCGATAAAGTAATTTTGCCCTTACCGGTCTTACCGCTTTCTGCCCGCTCTTCATTGGTCTCTATACCATGGTCTACGGCATTTCTTACCAAATGCATCAACGGGTCGGAAATATGCTCAATAATGTTCTTATCTACTTCGGTGTTCTCTCCGATCATCTCAAACTCAATGTCTTTACCCAATTTTCTGGATACATCAAAGACAATGCGGTTCATCTTCTGGAATGTATTGGTTAACGGTACCATTCGCATGGACATGATAACATTCTGCAGATCCGTGGAAATCTTCGACAACTGTGCCGCAGCTTTATTAAAACTGTTCAGATTCAGTCCCGGAACCTTTAAATCAGGGTTCTGTAATACCACAGATTCCGCAATGACCAACTCTCCGATTAAATCCATCAATTGATCCATTTTGCTTACATTAACGCTGATAAAAGAAGCCTTCTCTGTCTTTGGTTTATCCTTTGCCAGTTTCTTCTGTTTTCCAGGTTCCTTGGATTGAATAACAAAATCACCCGGCGCAATCTGAGTTTTCTGGGGTTTCTGAGGTTTCTTTTCCTCTTTACTCTCTTCCTCACCCTCCTGTGTCCGCGCCTCTATTTCCTCTACACTGGATTCCAGATCGATCTGCATGTTCTGCTCGCCAAAATCAAATCCCTGCAGGAACTCTTCCGCCTTACATTCAAAGATATCAACTGCTTTAATATCATATCCCACACCGATGATCTTACGTATCTCTTCCTCATCGCACTGGGCCTGCAGAAGTATCCGGAATCCTTCCTCCAGAATTATTTCCGCACTTGATTCATCCGAAATAATATCTTCAGGAGAATATAATAAGTCTTCTGCTATTTCTTTTAAAGCATAAACTGTTTTATACGCATGCACGTTAGACATTTCCGTTTCCGAAAAAAAAGTGATATAAATTTTATAAAAACGGCTGGCACTGGTTGCTACCGGTGCTATGTAAAACTGTTTTGGTTCTTCATGCACATTCTCCGGCGGCAGCTCTGCCCCCTCTTCTGTCATGCCATTCTTGATCTTATCCAGAAATTTATCCAGATTTTTTATAATGTCGCTGGCATCACCATCCACAGAATCACCGTTTCGAATTTTTTCCATTTCACTTGAGATAAAATCCTCCACCTCTAATACATGTTCCACTAACTCTAAATGCGGTACATTTTCCGGATGGGATTCTCTCAAATAATAAAAGACATCCTCAAGCTTATGCGACACTGCTGTTATGTTATCAAACATCATAATGCCGGATGAACCTTTAATGGTATGCATGGTTCTGAATATTTCATTTATACTGTCTTCATCAAAGCATTCCGCATCTTTCTGCTCCAGAACGGTTTCCTGAAGCTGCTCCAAAAGCTGTTCGTTTTCAAACAGATACATATCCAGCATGCCTTCTGTATTAAATTCCTCAGCCATCTCCTTCTCCTTTCCTGCATAGTTTAATATATTCATTCGTTAAATCAGGTTCAGTTTTTTCAATGCCTGTTCAAACTTTTCCTGATTAATGGGCTTACCGGAATAAATGGTACACCCCAGTTCAAATGCCATCTTGACATTCTGTTCATCATTTAAAGCAGTAGTCATAATAACCTTTACCGCCTTATCCTCCGGAATATTTCTTTCCTTTTCCAGATTGCGGATACCCACAAGTGACTGATATCCATCCATGACCGGCATCATAATATCCAGACAAACCAGGTCATACGGTTCTCCGTCTTCCAAAGCCATCATAAATGCATCCACTGCTTCCATACCATCCACAGTAACATCGCATTCACCATACTTTGACAGGAAATTCAGCATAAATTTCCTTGTTGCAAAATCGTCTTCTGCCAATAGAATCTTCATATTCTCACTCCTTTACATTTTGTTTAATAATGAGTATGTTCTTCCTGCGATATCAGTCAGTTTCTCCTGATGTTCCACCGCACCCAGATCATAAGCGACCTTAGGCATTCCATAAACCACACAGGTAGATTCGTCCTGTCCTATGGTTCTGGCCCCGGCCTTTCTCATGGACAACAATCCTTTTGCACCGTCTCCGCCCATTCCGGTCAGAATTATTCCTACTGCATTGGCACCTGCCACCCTGGCAACGGATTCAAACAATACATCTACCGAAGGACAATGTCCGTTTACTCTCGGACCCTGTTTTACTTCCACCTGATAGACTCCGTTCACTTTCACCAGACGCATATGTGCGTCTCCTCCCGGAGCAATCAGCATATGTCCCGGTAAAACTCTGTCCCCTGTCTGTGCTTCCTTCACCTGAATTCTGCACTGGTCATCCAGTCTCTTCGCATACATTGAAGTAAATCCCGGCGGCATATGCTGTACCACTACAATTCCCGGAATATCGGTTCCAAAATCCTTTGCAACCGAGAAAATCGCTTCCGTCCCACCAGTGGAAGCCCCTATCGCCACTATAAGATTATTTCCCTTTACGGAAAGAGACTGCTGTTCATTTAGCATAACTGTCTTTTTAATATTACTGATTCTGGCAGTTGATGCAATTTTAATTTTCACCAAAAGTTCATTTCGAATAAAATCCTCCAGCTGCGCCCTGCCGGTTACTGTAGGTTTTGCCACAAAATCCACGGCTCCCGCATTTAACGCATCAAACACCTTATCGCTGAGAGAACTGATCACCACCACCGGAAGTGGGTACTGCGGCATTAATTTCCGCAGAAATTCTATTCCGTTCATTCTCGGAAGTTCTACATCCAATGTCATAACATCCGGTTTATATTCTATGATGGCATCCCTGGCTTCAAACGGATCCTTTGCAGTTCCTACCACCTGTATCGCAGGGTCCCTGCTCAGATTCTGAACCAGAAGTTCCCGAAACACGATGGAATCTTCTACAATTAAAACTCTGATTGGTCGCATACATTATCCTTCCTTTTTTCTAAAAATTGACGGTTGGACGATCTGGAACGGTGTACTGCTCCTGTCCAGAGTCTCTGTTGTTCCTATAAACAGATATCCCCCCGGTTCCAGAAAATCATACACTTTCTGAATCAGCTCCCGCTTTGTATTATCATCAAAATATATCATTACATTCCGTAAAAATATAGTATGCATCCTCTTTTTAAATGGAAAAGGATCCATTAAATTAAACTGGCGGAATATAACCTCCTGTTTCAGTTCCGGTTTTACTGCATACTGGCTGCCACCGTTTACAGACTTAAAAAAGCTTCTTTTCCAATGGTCCGGAATATTTTTCAACTGGTTCTCCGTGTATATACCGGCCATAGCCTGCTGCAATACCTTGGTAGAAATATCCGTAGCCAAAACTTTCGTATCCCATTGACTTCGCTCCAGTCCGAAGAAGTCCATCAGGACCATAGCTATCATATACGGTTCTTCCCCTGTAGAAGCAGCTCCGCACCAGATACGCAAATCCTTTTTATCTTTTTCTTTTGTTCTTAGCCACGGGAGAACGACACTTCTGAAAAACTCAAAATGTTCAAATTCCCTCATGAAATATGTATGATTCGTTGTCAGGAGATTGACAAGCATCTTCTCCTGCTTACCGGTTTTGTCATTCTCAACATCATTCATAAACTCATTAAAATTTTTCCAGCCGCCGGATTTGATATAGTTTTCCAAACGTCCGTTTATTATAACCTTTTTCTGGCTCATATCAATTCCATAGTGCTGTTTCATATAAACTGAAATTCTTAAAAATTCTTCATCTGTTATCAAAACTTTCATTCCTCTCAATAAAAAATAATGAATTTATCCAGTTCAGGATAACTGACGTGATATTTTGCAGCATATTTCAACAATATCCGGATTAAATTTTATTCCCGCTTCTCTGCGGATGGTTTCAAGAGCAGCTTCCCTGCTGGCAGCCTCTCTTTCTGTCAATGTACAATAGCGTTCCATCACAGAAATGATTTGTGCTGCCAAAGGAATTTCTTCCCGTACCAGCCCTTCCGGATATCCGCTTCCATCCCAGTTTTCGTGATGGTAGTGTACAATATCAATGGATGTACTTATAAAATCATTATAGTCATTGCTGACATAGATATCACTTAACAATTTTGCTCCGATACTTGTATGATTTTGTATGATCGAAGCTTCTTCATCCGTAACTTCCGTATTCTTCTGCAGAATTTCTTTCGGAATCCCAATGTTTCCTATATCACAAAGAGGTGCTGCCAATTCTATGGCATCGATAAACGTATCGGAAATCTTATCTTCAAACAAAGGTGACAGCTGCATCCCCTGTGCCAGAATTCCACAGTTACTGCTCAGCCGCTTCGTGTATTCTTCATCAAAAACGGAATACTGTGCCGCAATATTTGCCATAGCATAAAGAATATTCTTCTTTTCCAGTTCCATCTGCGTTAACTGTTCATGAACGGAAACCTGAAGCCGCCGGTTCATTTCCATCAGTTCCCTGTTAGCTTCCGACAGGCGGAGATGAACTCCAACACGGGCCTGAACCACCTCTGAAATAAACGGTTTGGTAATGTAATCCGCACCGCCGAGAAAAAAGCCTTCCACAATATCCTCCGGATCATCAAATGCAGAAATAAAAACAATCGGAATATTTTTTGTTTCCTCACTTCCTTTCAGTATTCTGCAAAGTTCATATCCATCCATCCCCGGCATGGAAATATCCGTCAGCACCAGCTGGGGATAGCCTTCTTTCAGGAGTTCAAGAGCCATTTCCCCGTTTTCAGCCAGAACCGGAGAATAGCCCATATTATTTATAATTTCTCCCAGAACGATCCTGTTGATTTCCACATCGTCTACAATAAGAATCTTTCCTTTATCTGTCTCACCGTTACCATAGACCATACATACACCTCCTTTCATGATCATTTATATAAATTATTTAATTCTTCAAATGCAGCAGCCACTTTTTCATAGTTTTCTTTCTGGATTGCCATTTTTAATCTCAGAACCATACGCTTCACTTCCTGCGGCGCTTCTTCCGTCAGCTGTTTCACTGTCTCCATAAACATCTCTGCCTTTTCCCAGTTATCCATTTCCACACAAAGAATCAGTTTGGAAAGATTTTTCTTTAAGGTTTCCTTATTTTCCGTTGTGCCGTAACTTCTGATACTATCCTGGACAGCTCCCTCCTCATCCGGCTGTATTGCCATGGAAACCTCCGAAAACAGAGATTCCTTCTTATCATTGAACTGTGAAAGACTATTATTTTCATCCTCACATGCGCCAACCCATATGGAAAAAGAAAAGGTACTTCCTTTGTTCTTCTCACTTTCCACTTCAATTCTGCCACCCATCAGTTCAGCCAATTGCTTACATATATTTAATCCCAGACCGGTGCCGCCGTATTTTCTGGAAATTGACGCATCCACCTGCGAAAAACTCTGAAATAATTTATCCTTATCTGCCTGGTCAATTCCGATACCAGAATCTTTCACAATAAAAAACAATTCTATCCGATCATTCACCTGAGCTGTTTTCAGCGCCTCCACGGTGATTTTTCCCAATGCCGTAAATTTCTGTGCATTTGAGATCAGATTATTAAGAATCTGCACAATCCGCAGTTCATCCCCTATAATATATTCCGGAATCTGAGGCGATATAGTCATAAAAAAGCCCAGTCCTTTTTCCGTAATCTTATTTATATGATTTGCCTTTACATAATCCATCATATTTTTAAAATGAAACTTACGGGACTCTAATGTAAATTTTCCTGCTTCCAGTTTGGAAAAATCCAAAATATTATTTATGATCTTGTGCATATCCTCACAGCAGCGTTCAATTAAAGATAATGACTTCATCATCTTCCGGTCTGTTTCTTCACTTAACAACTCTCTGACATTTCCCAGAACTCCGTTTACCGGTGTCCGCAGTTCATGGGTCACATTGGCAACAAATTCACTCTTTACCTTTAATGCCTGCTGTGCCTCCTGTTTTACCTGTTCAATTTCCCTGCTCAGATGTTCTTTTTCCAATATATCATTTGCCATACATATGTAGATTTCCGGATCATCTTTACTGGACATTATTCTGGCTTCCACCGGAAAACAGGTAAGATTACTGCGGTATGCCAGCAGATTCTGCAGTTCAGTTCCAAAGAGATATTCCGTCTCAAATCCATCCCCGGAAATCCGGAATGAATTAGGAAAAATATCACTGATATGCTTACCGCACAATTCATTTTCATACTCTAATTTCTGTCTCGCTGCAGTGTTGACATAAGTAATTTCTCCTGTCCGGTCAAACATGATTATTATCTCTATTGCATCGTCTGCCGGAAATATACAGCTTCCATTCTGCTCCATACTATTCCTCCCTGGGCAAAACAAAAAAGGCAGTAAAAAAATAACACTTTTTTTGCTGCCTGCTATTTGTTTCAAACATCATGAAAAATCAAACATTTTAATTACTTCCACAATATTGAAGAAATCCTCCTTGGCGAGCCCGAAACATTCCATGATATCCGGTGAAAACTGACCACACTCACCATTCATGATCATATCAAACGCTTCATTGTTGGCATATACGCTCTTGTACACTCTAGGGCTTACCAGTGCATCATAAACATCGGCAACAGCAACAATCTGTGCACTAATCGGAATCTCATCTCCCACCAAATGGTCCGGATATCCGTTGCCATCCCACCGCTCATGGTGATAACGGCATATTTCATAGCAGTAACGATAAAAATCCTCCGTCTGATTCTCATGGAACTTTTCCAGAATATCACATCCGATGGTCGTATGAGTCTTCATAATTTCATATTCCTCCGGTGTGAGACGTCCCGGTTTTAAAAGAATCGCGTCTGGTATACCGATCTTACCTATGTCATGCAAAGCAGATGCTCTGGCAATTTCGTCCACCATTGCCGGTGTCAGACCGTACTTTGGAAAATATTTCATCAGATACTTTGATAATATTCTTGTAAAATATTTAATCCGCCGGATATGTTCTCCCGTCTCAAGACTTCTGAATTCTACAACGGAACTGAGTGCATCGATCATAAATTCGTTATTCTGGCGGATTTTCTTTTCCTGCAGGCGGATAGCTTCTTCCTGTTCCTTTAAACGCAGTTCCATATTGCGTTTATTCTGGTACAGTTCGATGATATTCTTTCCTCTTCTCTTAACAATATGAGGATAAAACGGCTTATGCATTACGTCTGCAACGCCGTAAGCATATGCCTTATCTTCACTATCCCTGACAGACTCAGCCGTAATCAGTATTACCGGTATCTTATCGATCAGGTCATGCTCCTGCATATAGTTCAACACTTTAAAACCATTTAAAACCGGCATTACAATGTCTAGTAATATCAATACAATATTCTGATTATTCTCAATCTGATCAATTGCTTCCTGGCCATTTGCCGCTTCCAGCATGTCATATTCATGCCGAAACATCTCATTCAGTATTGCACGATTGATTTCTTCATCATCAACAATCAATATTTGCTGTCTATCCATGTCTTCTCCTCATATTTCTTCACGTGTTTTCTTAATTTTCTTATGAATTAAAAATACCACTTTTCAATATAAATGTCAACTTGAATTTCGGCGTTTTATTCCCGGTTGAAGATTTTTATTCCGGGACTATATTGCCTTCTTTGCACATGCGATTGCCAGAGAGCCCGGACCAATATGACAGGACACGCTGAGTGATAAATGATCCACATAAATATCCGTACCCGGAAATACCTGTTCCAGTTCTTTTTTTAATTCCATTGCCGCTTCCAGATTCTCCGTATGGGCAATTTCAATGGCAATGTCACCGTTCTCATTATCATGAAATCTGTCATGGATATCCTTTTTCATAGCCTCAATCATTATGGATTTTCCCTGCTTTGCCGTTCTGGCCTTGGCAAATGCATCCAGCTTTTCTCCCTGTATCTGTAATACAGGTTTTAAACGAAGCAGATTTCCCAAAGCTGCCGCTGCCGGCGTAATCCTTCCTCCCCTTTTTAAATAGGTTAAGGTATCCAGCATAATATAAATACTTGCTTCCAGCTTTTCTTTTTCCAGAATTTCCCGGATTTCCACTGCAGATTTTCCGGCTTCCGCAAGATGAATGGCATCCAGAACGGATTGTCTCTGTGTAACCGATATTCTCTGATTATTTACCACCTGCACCCTGCCGTCATAATCATCTGCCAGAACAATGGCAGTCTGGCATGAACTGCTCAGTCCGCTTGACATCGGAATATGAACGATCTCATCATACCCTTCATTCAGAAGCCTGTCCCATAAAGACAGCACAGATTCCGGTGTCGGCTGGGAGGTTGATATTTCCTTGTCACTTTTCAGTTTTTCAAAAAATTCTTCTACGGTTAAGTTAATTCCCTCAAAGTATTCTTCACCATCTATCATAAATGGCATTGGTAAAACAAATATCCCCAACTCCTCTGCCTGCTGCTGGGTAATTCCGCTATTACTATCTGTAATGACTGCAATATTACTCAATCCTTTACCTCCATCTGTGCCATAACACGTTTTCTACTACTAATATATTATTCTATCATTTTATATTGGATTAAGCAAGTAAATTGTGCTATACTAATAACATTATATGCATCAAAGGAGGACTTTTAACATGTGGGCTGAAAACAGCGTATTTTATCAGATTTACCCATTAGGTTTCTGCGGAGCACCGTTTGAAAACGACGGCATTACCACCTCAAGAATATTAAAAGTAATTGACTGGATTCCGCATATTCAGGATTTAGGCGCCAATGCCATCTATTTTTCACCGGTATTTGAATCCGACACGCACGGATATAATACACGGAATTACCGTCAGATCGATTGTCGTCTCGGTACTAACGAAGATTTTAAAAAGGTATGTGATGAACTTCATCGTGCAGGTATAAAGGTTGTATTGGACGGCGTATTTAATCATGTAGGACGGGGATTTTTTGCTTTTCAGGACGTATTGAAAAACCGTGAAAATTCTCCATACGTCAGCTGGTTTTCCAGAATTGATTTCGGAGGGAATTCCGGCTACAATGACGGTCTGTGGTATGAAGGCTGGGAAGGCAATTATGATCTGGTAAAACTGAATTTAAGAAACGAAGAGGTTATCAATCATATTTTTGAAAGCATCCGGTTCTGGGCAGAAGAATTTGACATCGACGGACTTCGTCTGGACGTTGCATACTGCCTTGATAAAGACTTTTTAAAGAGACTTCATTATTTCTGTAATGACTTAAAACCGGAGTTCTGGCTGTTAGGAGAACTGCTTCACGGCGACTATAACCAGTTTGTCAATCAGGATATGCTCCACAGCTGTACAAACTATGAATGTTACAAAGGTCTGTTTTCCAGCTTTAACAGCATGAATATGTTTGAAATCGTTCATTCCCTGCTGAGACAGTTCGGACCTGAAAACTGGACCCTGTACCGTGGAAAGCATCTTCTGTGTTTCGTGGACAACCATGATGTATCCAGAATTGCAAGCAACCTTACAAACGAAAAACATCTTCCGTTAATTTATGCCATGGAATTTGGTATGCCGGGAATTCCTTGTGTTTATTATGGCAGCGAGTGGGGAGCGAAAGCACATAAAAACGAAGGAGACCCTGCCCTTCGCGCCTGCTTTGAAGAACCGGTTGATAATGAATTATCGGAATACATTTCAAAACTTGCAGAAGCACATAAAAACAGCAAGGCAATCTGTTACGGGGATTTCAAATCCATTGTACTGACCAATCATCAGTGTGTGTTTGAACGGAACTGTGACGGGGAACGGGTATTTGTGGCTATAAATGCCTCAGATAGCGAGTATACAGCACATTTTGATTCCGGGGCGGCTATCATGACTGATCTGATCAGCGGTGAGACGGTCCATATGGAGAATGGGCTGGTGATGCCGGGGTATAGCGCGTATTATCTGAGTATATCTGAATAGATATTTTTTAAATTGGCAGACCGGACATACTGAAAAGAATAACGCTCACTGATCATGTGAGCGTTATTCTTTTTCATTCTGACTCTGTATTCTGGGTATCTACAATCACTATGCCGGAATCTCCGTTCTGCGCCTGTTTCATTACAGCCTGAACTAAAACCTGAAATGATCCATGGGAAGACGAGGCGCCCGCCAGTGCATCGATACTGCCCTCCCCCTGCCCCTCCAGCAGCTGATTTGCATAGTAGCGTGTATACTCGTTTGGATATGTGCCGTTCGCATGGAACATCGTCTGCATATAGGCATTATCCCAGCTCTTAATAAAACCGCTGGCGTTCTCCGCATTGTACTCCACCGAAACGATACTTCCGTCTTTGACCATGATCGTAATATACTCTTTCCAGCCGAAATTAAACTCTGCGGCCTGAGCGGTATAGTACCCATCCTGAAGCCCCTCCTGCTCTCCACAGGCTGTCAGCAAAAAAGTCAGGAGCAGTAGGGATAAAAGTATCATGAAAATCCGTTTCATCTGTCATTCCCCTCCTTCAAAGCAAATTTTTGCACTTGGGACTGAAGCGCTTCAGCTTCCCTTGCCAGCATTCCGCTGGACTTTTCTGTTCCCTCTGCGCTTTGCAGATTCCGGTCCGCTATACCGGAAATAGCCTCAATCCTTTCCTCCATTACAGCCAGAGCGCTCTCCTGACCTTCTACCGCCACTGCCAGCCGATCCGAGATCATACTGATCTGTGACGAACAATCAGAAATGGCATTGAGAGAGTCGGCCGTATCGGCAGTCAGTTCCACACCGGTCTGAATAATGGCTCCCGTGTTCTTCACCATATCCGTAGCTCTCTGAGCTGCCTTGGAGCTCTGGGCAGCCAGCTGCTTAACCTGTTCCGCAACTATTGCGAATCCCTGTCCGGCGGATCCTGCATGAGCCGCCTCTACAGAAGCGTTCAAGGCCAGAAGATTGGTCTGGAATGCAATGCCCTCAATATCCTGCGCAATTTTTGTAATCTCTCTTGCATTTGAACTGATATCTTCCATCGCCAGCGACAGTTTCGCCATCTGGCTGTTTGCATTTTGAATACGGCGGATGATCTCTTCTGTCTGGGTACGTGTCTGATTACTGCTCTCTGTAACATTAGCCAGACGCTCTTTTACGCAAGTCACCTCATGTACCAGTGCTTCTGCAGACTGATTCTGTTCCAGCGAAGCCTGATGCAGTTCACCGGATTGTCCGCTCAGATCCTCCGCCATATTTGTCAGCCGGACCGCCGCGTCACGGAATCCCAGTATCGTTTCATTCATTGACTGGATAATCGTATACAGACTGCCCCGGATCAACTCAAAATCACCTTTGTAGTTCATCTGTGGCTCAGTCCGTAAATTACCGCTGGCAACCTGTGTCAGCACCTGCTGGATATCTGATATGTACCGGTTTACACTATCCACCGTGGCATCCAGCGTCTGTGTCATTATACCCAGTTCATCTCCGGTGCGGACAGGAACCACCTCTGTATGCAGATCGCCGTCAGAAAGGGCCACCATACGCTTTGTTACGTTCTTTACCGGACGTGAAATGGAACGGGACAGTTGAAGAACCAGCAATATGGAGAACACCAGCCCTCCTATGGTAGCCATTACCGCCACCAGCAATGCCCTGCTGATCACATCATGATAATCCGATTTGGGAATCTGAACGACCAAAGACCACTGTGTACCACGAATAGGAGAAAAAGCAGCCAGTATTTTCTCTCCGTTCACGGAAATCTCCAGCGCTCCCGTTTCGCCGGTGGTCACACGGCTTACCGTCTCTTCATCACAATCATTAAGCTGGGACAGCGAACATCCGTCAAAAACCACGGACTGATCCGGATGTCCGGTCACGATCCCTTCCCGGTTGACCATATAGGCCATACCATGTCTGCCTATATTGATGCTGCCGATCACATCATTAAGCGTGTCATATTTATAAATGCCCACTACATACAAGATCGTCTCTCCATCCTGTTTCACAGGCATACCCATCATAATCCCCAGTTTCCCTTCAAAAATAGTAGAAGAAAATATAGTCAGATTATCCGTCTCTTTTAAAAGCGCAAAAAAACTGCTGTCAAGAGTTTTCAGCGCTCCGTCAGTCCCCTGAACCAGCCCTCCGTTTAGATCATAAAGGGCAATCGTGTAAAGTTCATATATTTCTGCTGCTTCTTCCAATACCGCCTTTCGGTTTTCCCATGTCTCTTCAGTCGCCGGACGGTTCTCCGACGCTTCGCCCGATTCAACGAATACCTCATTCATTCTGGAATCTCCGGCAATGGCCATCATTCGATCCGCCAGCATATGGATATTTGCCTCCACAGTCTTAGCTGACTGCCGTGCCATAGGCTGAAGACTGTCAAGCAAAATATTGCTGGCAAGCAGCTGCATGGAAAATGCCATGATCACACAACATATAATCACCAATATCAGAATATTAATCGTCGTGTTTCTCAGTATTCTCCGGTTAAGGCTTCGTTTCACCGTTGGTGCCCCGTGGGAGTCTACCTGTTTTCCTGCCATGTTCCTATCTCCTTTGCTTTTTAATTTACACAATAAAAGCCATTCAGCCGCCGGACCAGGCTTACGCTTCGCATCCAAACCGACGATGACAGACTTTGTTAAAAGTATAACACGAATTGCTTAAAAATGGAAGTATGCACAAAAGTTGTAAATCGGATTCACCTGATATATGCAATAGCCTCCTTCACATTTTTCACCCCAAGGATCTTTATCCCTTCCGGTACTTTCATGCCCTCCAGCGATGCTGCCGGCATGATACACTCGTTAAAGCCCAGCTTTACTGCTTCCATAATCCTCTGTTCCGCCATGCTGACAGCCCGTACCTCCCCGGAAAGTCCGACTTCTCCAAATACAATGGTCTTGGAATCAATGATCTTATCCTTGTAACTGGATACGATTGCCATAATGATTCCCAAATCCAGCGCCGGCTCATTAATCTTTATGCCGCCGGCTATATTGACATAGGCATCACACTCGTTTAACTGTAACCCCAGTCTCTTTTCCAATACCGCCATCAGCAGATTCACCCTGTTATAGTCGGTTCCGGCAGACGTCCGCCGGGGCAGGCCAAAGTTTGTTTTACAGACCAGCGCCTGAATCTCGATAAGGATCGGCCGCGTCCCCTCTATGGAACATGCGGTGACGGATCCGGAAGCCTGCTCCGGCCTGCCGCTTAACATATATTCGGAAGGATTTTTCACTTCCTTCAGACCGGTCTCCCGCATTTCAAATACACCGATTTCGTTGGTGGAACCAAATCTGTTTTTTACTCCCCGCAGTATTCTGTATGAAGCATGTCTGTCTCCTTCAAAGTACAGTACGGTATCCACCATATGCTCCAGTACCCTTGGACCGGCCACCACGCCCTCTTTTGTAACGTGTCCCACAATAAAAATAGATATTGCCAGACCTTTTGCCAACTGCATAAATGTATTTGTCGATTCTCTGACCTGACTGACACTTCCCGGTGCCAAACTGACGTCTTCTTTATACATGGTCTGAATGGAGTCAATGATTACGATCTCCGGTTTCTGCTGCCGTATGACGTCTTCTATGACGTCAAGATTTGTTTCGCATAACAGAGCTACATCATCTCCGAATTCTCCGATTCTAGTGGCCCGAAGCTTAATCTGTTTCAGGGATTCCTCCCCGGATATGTACAGGACTTTCTGCTTCCTGACGGAAAGGTTCCGGCATACCTGTAGAAGCAGCGTGGATTTTCCGATTCCCGGATCTCCGCCTACGAGGATTAAAGAACCCGGGATAATCCCACCGCCAAGTACCCGGTCCAGTTCTTCGATGCCGGTTGTCGTCCGGTCATCGCTGCTCATTGAGATATCCTTCAATCTTGCGGGTTCAGTGACAGCACGGGATTTTCGGACTGCGGCGCCGCCTTTTTTTACCACTGGTTCCTCTGTAAACGTGTTCCACTCCCGGCAGCCCGGACATTGTCCCAGCCATTTCGGAGATTCATACCCGCACTCTTTACAAAAAAATACATTTCCTTTTGTTTTCAAATCAAAAATCCTTCCTGATATTCATAATAAAAACATAGAACTTCCGGATATCCACCGGATGTCATGCCGCAATACAATACTTCTCTTTGCTAACATATACATCCTGCCGATACCGCAGAAGTTCTATAAAAGATATAAATACAAAAAGCCACAGGCTTTATATATATCCGCTATTGTTTTACCAGTTCAACCTTAACAACTTTTCCGGGATTCAATTCCACACTTAATACCAGTTTGCCCCCCAGATTAGCCGTAACTTTTCCTACATTGATTCCATCAATACTTACTTTATATTCGGCACCGTTTTCGGCTTCCACCGTAATCTGTGCATCATCCATGCCTTCCACCTGAAACTGCATTCTTTCATCTGTTTCCTGAAAATGGGTAACAGCAGTTCCTGGTACCGATTCGTATACGAACATTCCGTTTCGTTCCAGTTTTGTGATTTCCTTAAACGTCTTTACCTTATAGACATCACCCTGATACTCATAATCGGCAAGTTTGGATTTCTGCTCTAACTCAAAATTTCCAAAACTTAATGTGTTATCAGCTTCCGTGCGCAACAATTCATTTACTACTGACATAATATGTCCTCCTGGTATTTTTATTATTTTATCGTGGTCCCCCACTGCCTGTCTGCTATCGTTTAACAATAGTATACAATATTTTAGATAGAATGGAAGAAAAAGATTTTTACAAATTTGTTAATTATTTGTAAAAACTATATCCTATCCAACTTTAAATTCCAGTTTTTTATTACTTACGGTTACGGATACCTTATCTCCAGAACTTACGGTTCCGTTTAAGATTTCTTCTGCCAGTCTGTCTTCAATGGAAGACTGGATTTTTCTTCTCAGCGGTCTCGCGCCATACTTCTTATCAAAGCTTTCCTCCACCAGCATGGTCCTTGCCGCTGCCGTAACTGCCAGACCGATATTCAATTGTTCTTCTGCCCGCTGAATCACTTCATTGAGCATAATAGAAACAATCTGTTTCATATCTTCTTTCTGCAGAGAACGGAAAACAATAATTTCATCAATACGATTGAGAAACTCCGGTTTAAAAATCTGCTTGATTTCTTCCATAACACCGGTTTTCATTTTCTCATAATTCACGGTTTCATCACTGCTGGAATTAAATCCCAGCATCTTCGGCTCTATAATCCGCTGAGCCCCTGCATTGGATGTCATAATGATAACCGTATTCTTAAAGTCAACTTTTCTTCCGGTATTGTCGGTAATATGGCCCTCATCCAGTACCTGAAGCAATATATTAAACACATCCGGATGTGCTTTTTCAATCTCATCAAACAAAATTACCGAATAAGGGTTCCGGCGAACCCGTTCGCTTAACTGGCCGCCATCGTCATATCCCACATATCCCGGAGGTGAACCGATAAGTTTTGATACGCTGTGCTTCTCCATATATTCCGACATATCTACCCGGATAATGGAATTTTCACTTCCAAACACGGCTTCCGCCAGCGCTTTTGATAACTCTGTTTTACCTACACCCGTAGGTCCCAAAAACAGAAAGGAACCAATCGGCCGCTTCGGGTCTTTTAACCCCACCCTTCCTCTTCGGATTGCATTTGACACGGCATCTACCGCTTCTTTTTGTCCAATGACCCGTTTCGTCAGAATGCGGTTCAGTTTTTTCAGTTTGACGGACTCCTTTTCCGTAATTTTGGCAACCGGAATCTTGGTCCACAACGCAATGACGTCGGCAATATCGTTTTCTTCCACTGCCGGTTCCCGGTTTTTATCCGTCAGCTTCTTTGCCTTTGCTGACTGAAGCTGTTCCAGCTTTTTCCTGAATTGATCCTGTTCTTCTTTGTATTCCGAAACAAGTTTGAAATTCAGGTTCCGAATAGCCTCGACTTTACTGTCCTCCAGCCGCTGAATCTCATTCTTTAATTCTGTTTCCTTTGTTTCTTTTACCGGAAGATTCAGCTTAACTTTAGAAGCCGCTTCATCCAGAACATCGATTGCCTTATCCGGCAGGAAACGGTCATTAATATATCTTGCCGACATGGATACAGCTGCTTCTATGGCTTCCTCCGTGATTCTGACCTTATGATATTCTTCATACTTCTGTTTAATACCCTGAAGAATTTCCACCGTCTCTTCTTTTGTAGGTTCTTCCACCGTAACCGGCTGGAATCTCCGCTCCAGCGCCGCATCCTTTTCAAAATATTTTCTGTATTCATTTAAGGTGGTTGCACCGATCAGCTGCAGTTCTCCTCTTGCAAGTGCCGGTTTTAAAATATTGGCCGCATCAATGGAACCTTCTGCACCGCCGGCTCCAATAATGGTATGAATCTCATCCAGAAATAATAGTATATTTCCGTCTGTCTTCACTTCGCTGATCACCCGTTTAATACGCTCTTCAAATTCACCGCGGTATTTGGAACCGGCAACCATTGCCGGTAAATCCAGAGTCAGCAGACGCTTGTTTTTAATGGAATCCGGCACTTCTCCGGCAGCTATTCTTGCCGCAATAGCCTCAACAATGGCTGTTTTTCCCACCCCCGGTTCCCCTACCAGACACGGATTGTTCTTTGTACGACGGCTCAGAATCTGAATGATTCTTGATATCTCATGGTTTCTGCCAATTACGGGGTCAGTTTTCCCCTCACGGACATTTGCAGTCAGATCAACACTAAACTGGTTTAAAGCAGATTTTGTTCCCGGACGTCCGCTTTGTCCCTGCTGGGAACCGGAAGTTCCGCCTTCCTGGGAACTCACCGCACTTTCAAACTGCCGGACATCATATCCTATGGTTTCAAATATAGCTGTGTAAATCCCTTTTAGATTAATGCTTAATGTATTCAGCAGCCTTGTGGCAACACCTTCACGTTCCCGAATCAGCGCCAGAAGAATATGCTCGGTTCCCGCCAGCTTTTCATTGGTCTTCTCCGCATATAAAACACTTTTATTCAAAACATTTTGTGCCCTCGGCGTAAACAACTCCCTGTCACAGACAGCCACGGACTTAACCGGTGCAACCAGCGAATCGATCATCTCCATTACCTTATTTTTATCAACTTTATATTTTTTCAATATAAGCGCTGCCGTTGTATTCTCCACGGAAAGCAGGCCCAGCAAAATATGCTCTGTTCCGATATAACTGTGCTGTAATTCCGCCGCAATCATTTCTGACTGCTCAATTACCTGTCTCGCTTTCAGGGTAAACTTTTCCTCCATCTGCTTAATTGCCTCCAATTCTCCCTCTATTATTATCTATTGCCTATTCTTCCAAAAATTCCGAATATATTTCGTGAAGAATCTGATGTGCCTCATCTTCACTGATATTTCTGCATATGGCTTTTGCAAGAATAACTATCATTTCTTCCCTCATGTCTTCCAAAGCCTTTATCTTGTTGATATCAAAGGCTACCACTGCCCCTTTTCGCCGGTCCAGCTTGAGAAAACCTTCCTGTCTCAAAACAGCATACGCCTTATTTACGGTATGCATATTGATTCCTATATCATCTGCAAGCTGCCGGACGGAAGGCAATGCGTCTCCTTCCCGAATCCTGTCTGCTGCTATACCAAGAATTATCTGATTACGTACCTGCATATATATTGCTTCATCACTATTAAAATCAATAGATATTAACATATAATCACTGCCTTTCAAAGTATAGTTTCATATACAGGATTTTTATTTGTCTTCTCCGTCTTCCAGATCAACAAATTCAATTTCAAACGGTTCCTCTTCTTCCGGTTCCTTTGTCTGCGGCTTCAGTTGTTCATCCTCTTTGGCTTTTTCCTGTTCCAATGGTTCAGCCGGTTGTTCGGCTTCCATATGTTCTTCTTCCTGCTCTGCTGTTTCATCCTTAGAATTTTCCTGCTGTTCCAAAACATCATTTATGCTTTCCGCAAGTTTTTCTGCTTTCATTTCATTTACCTGGGCTACCATATCAAGCTTCAGTTCCTGTCTGGAATCTTCTCCCAGTATCTTATCTTCATCTTCTTCTTCGTTTTCTTCATCATCTTCTTTTATTATGTTGGCCTTAAACATAAGAATGATACATAAAAGAAGCAAAACAAAACAGCCGGCCCCAAGACCTATAATGATTCTTTTTTTCGTTGTTTTCTCATCTTCATATCTTTTTTTCAGATTCGTATATTGATTCTGCAGTGACTTTACCGCACTGTCATCCGTTGACGGTTCTGTTACACTGCCGTCTGCCTTAGTTCCCACCGCAAATCTCTGCATGGTTTCTTCTTTTTTATCATACACATATAAAGCCGTTTCACCATTATAATTCATGGCATAAACCACATAAAAGTCGCTGCCTTCTTCTTTCATCCAGGCATTGATGTTCTCACCATTGATTTCCAAAGTTGTGACCGTATAACCTTCCGGTCCCGCATAGTCAGCTCCTGTAGGAATAATCGTATATATTTTCTGATTTGTTGCCAGATTCACCATCCGGTTCATTGATCCGTCAATTTCATTTAATATATAAAATACCTGATTCGTTCCTTCCGTATCATCGGCCAGGCAAAGCAAAGTCAGCGGTTTCGAAATTCCCCGGTACGATACGACGGTTCTTCCGTCATAAGCCGCGGTACTCTCTTCAAATCCCTCCGGCGGTGTGATCAGATTATTATCCTGAATGATATATTTTCCGATCGCCTCAATATAAACCGGTGAACGGTCGATTTCCTGCGCTGTTGTTTCTGCCGGCGTAGTTTCCCCTGGTGTATCTGCCGTAGTCGTTTCTTCCGGTGCGGAAGTAGCCGCCACGGCTCTGGTCGTATATAAAGTATAGGTCTGGCTGGTTCCGTCTTCCGCCACAACCGTTATCGTGGTTTTATTATCACCCGGATCGATTCTGGTACCGGATACCTGCGTTGTTGCATTCTGGTCTGATAAAGTAGTGGAAACCACAAGTCTTTCCACATCCTCTGCTAATTCTGCCTTATACTCAAATACATCCGGTGAAAATCCCGGTATAAATTCTACGTTTACACTGTCTCCCGATGTACGGACTGCCGAAACCGAAAGTCCCGACAAATTACAGTCCGAAGAAGCAGACACAGGTGCAGATATGGTTACCTGCCCCGGCGCCGGTACCACTGCCATATACACTTCGCCATCCGTATCTTCCAGAACTCTGGAATTGCTGTCAATATTAACGGCAGAGGTTCCTGCTTTTTTAGCGGTAAAGGAAATATTAAATGTTTTACCCTTACCGGTCTCGTCCATTTCATAAAAAACATACTTGAGCAAGCCGGCACCTCCGGCTCCCTCTCCACCGTTATACTCTAACAGGGCATTATCGTAAGAAATATAAATCTCTGCAACACCCATTACGGCATCCGCCGTCAATGTAATCGGAACATTGATGGTCTCTCCCTCGGAAGCCTCCACGGAACCTGCTGATATATTTACCGTTCCGGCCATGGCATCAATATGCTTCCAGCCAATAATCAGAAAACTTAACAATAGTCCGGTTATTATTTTTTTCATTCTTAAATTCATCATTCAACCCATGCATAGCCCGGGACTGTCTGCATTTTTCCTTTCCTAAATAATTTCACTGTTACTGTGATATGTAACTGCGTCCCAATATGTGCCGCTTCATATACAGCATATCCACAATATCAATACCGCCTTTTTTATTAACATCGGCTGCTATTTCCCTAAGTCCGTTCAATGAAGAAGTTCCCAGAATATGTCTCTTCATATATAACATATCTACAATATCCACCTGACCGTCCCCATTGATATCACCATATACGATACACGCATATTCCTTTACTCCGGTTCCATTCATATCACGAATCAGTATCCTGCTGCCCGTTCCAATGTTTCCTGTTAACGGGTTTTTTCCGTCAGCCTGATAAATTTCCATTGTACATCCTTTTAAAGTAAATACGGATTTAAAATCGCTGACCGCAGTATCCGGCTGTATTCCGGTTATATAAATATCATCCTGAACATTGTAACTGGTGGAATACTCCGCCGTTCCCACGGTTCCCGAGCCTGTGGTGGGTTCTTCCGGAATTCCTGTGGCCGGTTCATTTCCATTGTCATTTGCCGCCTTTCGCACCACCATTAGTGTATAAGTTCTCACCGCACCGTTATTGGCCGTAACTCTGATTTCAAACAGATTGCTGCCTACCTGCAGCATTTTCTTTCCCGTACCGGAAATTATCGCCTTACCATCCATGGCCGACGCACTTATTTTAATGCTTTCCACTGTATGCGATACGATCAGGTCATACTGTGTTGTAAATTTACTGAACGTCGGTGTTAAGGAATATCCTTCCACTACAATATTGTCCAGTACATTATTTGGACTTCCGTCACCGGTTGGACATTCACAGGCTGTCGCCGGCATATTTTTATATACCGGAATTTTAAATACCAATGGTATGGTTTTCTTCATTGTATCGGAATAAGCATTCGACATTTTTACTGCCTCCGATTTCGGAGCCTGTACATTTGCCATATACTGATGGGTATAAGGAGTTCCTATCAAATCAAACTTCTCATAATATAACGTATCCTGACCAATGTTGATATAGCCGGAACCAATAAATGCCGCCCCTCCCACAATGGCTTTATATCTTGTATTCCATGGACGCAGGGTCTCAAAGTCCGTTTTAGATGCATAAATCAGTCCGTTTTCAACGGCTCCTCTGCCATCATGTGCATAAGCTCCGATATTATAGAAATTATATAATCCGGTATAAACATTTCCGGTTGCCGGCCGGTAATTTCCCGTTACACCTCCGGTAGTACCGGAAGTCCCTACTTCCTGAATAACTCTGGATGCAAGATGATACGGACTGACACCAGACTGTGCCGCCGCTTCCATAAAAGTTCTGGCATAGGTTTTTCCCGTCACGGCTTCGGCATTTCCCATAAAAGTTCCGGTCAGCAGAGACTCCACATTTTCTTCTTTGTGTATTCCCGCATCAAAAGACAACAGTTCAAACATAAATATGGTTTTCTCATCCAGAAAATTTCTTGGGTCCATACTGTATGAAATCAGTTCCTCGGATGCGGAAACCCAGCTGGTACCGTCAAAGGAATTCCATGTCCCCTTGTCCCAGTCATAGGAACCGGGTGCCAAAGACTTCCACGAACTGATAGAATCGTACCATACCAGATTCCGGCCCACCAGACTTTCATTCTGAATCACCTCAGTCCATTCGTAATCCAGCTGGTCCGCCACAAATACCCAATTCGGATATTTGGCATGCAACATACGCAGCCCCGGTTTATAACTTTCCGGAAATCCCTGTGCATTCAGGTAATTCTCAAAATTACCATCCGGTTCATAAGAAGGATTTTCTACATCTACATAATTTCCGTGGACAAAACCGGTAAGCTCCACTCCTCCGGTATAAGAAAACTTAATTTTATACCATAACGCCCCGTCCGCAGCATGCGTTTCGTCAATAATCCTTACGGAATCACCAATATTCAATTGAACATAATTTCCGTTATAGGTAAGTTTGTTGGTATTTCCGGCAGTTCCTGCGCTGGTACGTATATTGACATACGTGCCGTTAACCGTTCCGTTTTTCTCCGTATATGCCATTGTATTATAATAAAACAGCAAAACTGCCGCCACCATGATAAACCCGATGGTTAACATACCTATATTTCGTTTCAATGTTTTAGCTATTCTCATAGCTGCAACTCCTTTATCTTCCGCTTACAAAATACCCGTTCAGCTTTCGTCTATGGCTTTTCCTATATCACTTCTCATGTACTTATTTTCAAATTCAATCCATGTCGCAGCTTCATAAGCATTTGCTCTTGCAGTCTTTAAATCCGTTCCCGTCGCGGTTACACCAAGGACGCGTCCGCCGTTTGTAACGATCTTACCGTTCTCTGTTTTAGTTCCGGCATGGAACACAAAATAAGAATCTTTATCTTTAAAATTATCCAAACCGTGGATTTCATATCCTTTTTCATATTTTTCAGGATAGCCTTCCGATGCCAGTACTACGCAGACAGCGGCATTATCCTCAAAATCCAGGTCTGTTTTGTCCAGCGTTCCATCAATGCATGCCTCAAACACATCTATAATGTCATTTTTCATTCTCGGCAGTACCACCTGGGTTTCCGGGTCTCCGAATCTGGCATTGTATTCCAGAACCTTCGGTCCCTCCTCCGTCAGCATTAAACCAAAGAAAATAATTCCTTTAAATTCTCTTCCTTCCGCCCTCATGGCATCTACGGTTGCCTGATAAATATTCTTTTTGCAGAATTCATCTATTTCCTTCGTATAAAAAGGACTCGGCGAGAATGTACCCATTCCTCCGGTATTTAAGCCCTGGTCTCCGTCTTTTGCCCTCTTATGGTCCTGTGCGGAAGTCATAATTTTAATGGTTTTTCCATCCACAAATGACAATACGGATACTTCCCGTCCAGTCATAAATTCTTCAACCACTATGGTATTTCCTGCGGCGCCAAACTGTTTGTCCAGCATCAGGGTCTTAACTCCTGCCATTGCCTCCTCTTTGGTATTACAGATCAATACTCCCTTTCCAAGAGCAAGTCCGTCCGCTTTTAATACGATTGGATATTTTGATGTCTCCAGATACTGCATGGCAGCCTCCGGCGAATCAAAGGTTTCATATCCCGCCGTGGGAATCCCGTACTTTTTCATCAGGTCTTTGGAAAATGCTTTGGATCCTTCCAGAATTGCCGCATTCTTTTTCGGCCCGAATACCCGTAATCCTTCCTGCTCAAATACATCCACAATACCGCCCACCAACGGGTCGTCCATTCCGATGACCGTTAAATCAATACTCTGTTCCTTTGCAAATGCAGCCAGTTTTTCAAACTCCATGGCTCCGATATTGACACATTCTGCAATTTCGGAGATTCCCGCGTTTCCCGGTGCACAATATATTTTATCCACTCTGCTGCTCTTTGCCGCTTTCCATGCAATTGCATGTTCCCTGCCGCCGCTGCCTACGATCAAAACTTTCATTTTCTGCCTGTCCCTATGCCTTTCCTTAAACGTTTCTGTCTTTATTCATCAATCCATACAATTCCGTTTTCAACTTCCACTTTGCCATTTGCGATCAGATTGATGGCCTGAGGCATAATCTTCCACTCTGCCTCAACCATTACACGCTTCTGAAGAATCTCCGGTGTGTCACCCTTCCGGACCTGCACTGCTTTTTGTATGATGATCGGACCTGTATCCGTGCCCTCATCCACAAAATGTACGGTTGCACCGGTCAGTTTCACGCCACGCTCTAATACAGCCTCATGGACATGTAACCCGTAAAATCCTTTTCCGCAAAAGGAAGGAATTAATGCCGGATGAATGTTGATGATTTTGTTTTCATATTTTTTAATCAATTCTGACGGAAGTACCACCATACATCCTGCCAGCACAATTAAATCCGGATGATATTCATCTATTTTCGCGATCAGCGCCTCATTAAATTCTCCCCGGGTATCAAAGGATTTCGGCGAAATACAGACTGCCGGAATATTGTTATCCTTTGCCCGTTGCAATGCATAAGCGCCCGGATTATTGCTGATGACCACTTCAATTCCGGCATTGGTGATATCTCCATTCTGTATGCCGTCTATGATTGCCTGAAGGTTTGTCCCTCCTCCGGAAACAAGCACACCAATCTTTAGCATAATGTAACTCCTTTTTCTCCTGCCTGTGTTTCACCAATAATATATGCTTTTTCTCCTGCTGCTTCGATTGCTTTCATCACTGTCTCCGTATCTTCGGAGGCAACGGCAAGCACCATTCCGATTCCCATGTTAAAGGTATTATACATCATCTGTTCCGCAATATCTCCGTCTTTTGAAAGCATATTAAAGATTGGCGGTACTTCATAACTATCCTTCTTTACAACTGCACGGATTCCCTCTGGCAGCATTCTCGGAATATTTTCATAAAACCCTCCGCCGGTAATATGGCTGCAGCCTTTAATCTTAACTCCGGCGTCTTTAATATTTTTCAGAGTCTTAACATATATCTTGGTAGGTGCCAGTAACGCCTCTCCCAAAGTTTCCCCAAGAGAATCATAATATGTATTTAATGCTTCCGCAGTCATTTTAATTACTTTTCTGACAAGGGAAAATCCGTTGCTGTGTACTCCCGATGAAGCGATACCGATTAATGTATCCCCTGGTTTAATATCCTGTCCCGTGATCAGGTCTTTCTTATCAACGACTCCCACTGCAAACCCTGCAAGGTCATATTCATCCACCGGATAAAATCCCGGCATTTCGGCTGTCTCTCCGCCAATCAATGCCGCACCGGACTGCTTGCATCCTTCCGCCACACCGCTTACGATCGTGGCGATTTTTTCCGGTTCATTCTTACCGCATGCTATGTAGTCCAGAAAAAACAGCGGCTCGCCGCCGGCACAGGCAATGTCATTGACACACATGGCCACACAGTCAATTCCGATGGTATCATGCTTATCCAGCAAAAATGCCAGTTTTAGCTTGGTTCCTACACCGTCGGTTCCGGATACCAAAGTGGGTTCCTCCATATTTTTAAAAGCTTCCATGGAAAAGGCTCCCGAAAAACCGCCTATATTTGTCAATACTTCCGGTCTCATTGTTCCTTTTATGTGCTCTTTCATCAACTCTACGGATTTATATCCGGCTTCAATGTCAACTCCAGCTTTTTTGTAATCCATTTTTATTACCCATGCAAACCTGCATATTCCTTTCCTGATTTGTTATTCTTTAATGGTGAATTTCACAATCTGTATATTTACATCTGTTTTAAATATTCCCTGTAACCAATCTGTTCCAGCTTTTCTTTCTTGGCAACAACTTTATCTTTTAGGCCTTCTTTATAATTCTTCAGTCTGGTAAGCAGCTCATCGTCGGATACGGCTAAAATCTTTGCCGCCATCAGTCCGGCATTGGCTCCTCCGTTGATAGCCACTGTAGCCACTGGTATTCCCTGAGGCATCTGAACGATGGAGTATAAAGAATCTACACCGCCTAAAGATTTTGTATATATCGGTACACCAACTACCGGCAGTTGGAATATGGCTGCTGCCATCCCCGGTAAATGAGCGGCGCCTCCGGCTCCTGCTATAATAACCTTAATACCTTTTTCTTCCGCACTCTTTGCATAATCAAAAAATATATCCGGCATTCTGTGAGCGGATATCACTGTCATCTCATATTCAATACCAAATTCCTCCAGTATTTCCGCTGCTTTACTCATTACCTCCAAATCCGAGTCGCTTCCCATAACAATTCCAACTTTTGCCATTTTTTGTGTCTCCTTTTCTAAATTGATTCCTTTGATTCCTTTCATTCATACCTTTGAAATTTTAAAGATAAGATTTATTTTACTAGTTAAAAGCATTATAGTCAAGTTTATCTAATCGATTATATTTCCGTTTTTTACGTTTTTTTGTAAGATCGGTTTGCAGAAATCCCATAAAACTTCGGAACCCTTCGGAGTCTGTTCGTTCCTTTTTAATATTTGTTCCAGACGGATTCCGTTATTTTTCCATGAGATTCCTCCCGATGCATCATTGAGCAGCAGCGGCTGAATCTTATCCAGTGTCAGTGCAAATTTTGCTTCCGGGGTCTCGGATGCTTCAAATTCATCCCAGAGTCCCCGGAAATAATCCGCCTGATCATCCGGCAGAATCCGGAATAAACGGTCCGCCGCTTTCAATTCCCGTTGGCGCTTTGTGGTATTCCCGGCTTCATCATATGCATATGTATCCCCTGCATCTATTTCGACTATATCATGAATCAAAACCATGGACATGGTTTTCAGAACATCTATTTTTTCATTGGCATATTCGCCAAGCAGCATTGCCATTACGGCCAAATGCCAGGAATGTTCCGTATCATTTTCTTTTCTGGATGCATCAGATAAATAAGTCTGTCTGTAAACCTGTTTTAAACGGTCAATCTCCATTATAAATTTTATCTGACTGTTCAGCCTCTCCATATCCCATTCCATTAAAAATCTTTCCTTTCATAATTCATCTGTTATCTTATTCAATGACAAAATTTCCAAATCACATCATAACCCCATAAGCAATGATTAATGTGGTAATAATCCATATAATTCCGCAGATTCCGCATCCCACAAACGAAAATACATAAAACCGTTCTTTTTCCCTGAAACTGAGCAGTCCATTAATCAGTCCGATACCTGAGACAAGAAACGACAGTGCTCCCAGCATCCCTACCTGTATGCCTGCATCTCCTTTATCCGTATACGATATATAAATACCTGTACACAGTAAAATGAAAGCTACCGCTCCCAGAATAGTGGCTATAATTCCACCTCTTGTATTATGCTTATTTGTAAATTTATATCCATGCTTTTCTGTTTTCATCAGCCCTATTCCTCAATATAATTCCAAAATTTTCCATACCGTATAACCGCGTATATTTTATACATCACATATCCTGCCATTCCGCCAAGGGTATTCAGCATCAGATCATCCACATCAAATATTCCCACTTTGAAATATAACTGAATGCTTTCAATAAAAAGGCTGAATAATGCCGTAAGGATCGTAACTCTCACAAACGACTTAAAATGTCTGCCCACTGCCGGCAGAAATATGCCAAACGGAATAAAACATAACACATTCCCGAACAGATTAATATATGCCGTCAAGGTCATATCACTTCCCAAAAGACTGTAGAACCGTTTAATCTCCACAAAAGGTTCCAAATTATATCGATAGCTGTCACATACACTTCTTCCCATTCGTTCCGAAAAGAACATAAAATACAATGTAAATCCCAAATAGATTATAAACAACAAACGGCTAACTATCATTAGCCGTTTATGATTTCTTCCTGTCCGGGGTGTTTTATTCTTCTTCAAGGTGAGTACCTCCTAAATTATCATCATTCATTAGGAAAGAACACTCCTATGAGTGATGCTTGCGCAACAACACAGCAGTAACCCTGTTAGAACGTAATTCCTGATTTATTTTTCAGTAGTTTTGCACCGTTAATGATCGTCAGTATTCCAATCGTTAATCCCAATACTATCATGATCACACCCAATGCAATGCTGCTGGCTCCTGCATGCTTCATTGATTTATAGATTTTTTCCATCCTGACACCTCCATAGATTTTATTTTACACCATATTGCTCATAATATTTATCGATTGCCGCTTTTAATGTATCATCAATAATGATTGTTCCATTATATTCCCTATTGTATAAATGTTCAACTACTTCTTCCATGGTTACGATGGCAGTTGTTTCTATTCCATAGGTTTCTTTGATTTCCTCAAGGGCGCTTTTCTCTCCCTGCCCCCGCTCCATGCGGTCAACGGATACCACCAGACCTGCAACCGTTATATCTCCCTGTGCTTTAATAATCGGAAGTGTTTCGTTAATGGATGTTCCTGCCGTTGTCACGTCTTCTATAATTATTACTTTATCTCCGTCATTTATGGGACTTCCCAGAAGAATCCCCGTATCTCCATGGTCTTTGATCTCCTTCCGGTTGGAACAATATCTGATATCTGCCCCGTAAAGATTGCTAAGAGCCATTGTAGTTGTTACCGAAAGCGGAATCCCTTTATATGCCGGTCCAAATAACACATCAAACTCCACACCGTATTTATCTTTAATGGCCTTTGCATAATATTCCCCAAGCTTTACAAGCTGGGAACCGGTCCGGTAAAAACCGGTATTCACGAAAAAAGGTGTTTTTCTTCCGCTTTTGGTTACAAAATCTCCAAACTTTAATACATTGCAGTCTACCATAAATTCAATAAATTCCTGTTTATATTGTTCCATATATCTGATTTCTCCTTTATTTTACAAGCTTTTTACCGTTCTGTCTACCGATTCACTATCCCAATCAGTTCATTAATGTCCTGACAGTTTTTATTTCTCATATATTCTCCAATACCGTCTATAATCTCTATCGTAGCGTTGGGATTAAAGAAATTGGCAGTCCCCACCGATACTGCCGAAGCTCCGGCAAGAATAAATTCCAGTGCATCTTCTGCCGTTGCGATTCCACCCATTCCGATAATCGGAATCTTTACGGCATTTGCCACCTGATTGACCATTCGGACCGCAACCGGTTTAATGGCCGGTCCGGACAAACCGCCGGTCCGGTTTGCCAGTGCAAACGTCTGCCGGTTAATATCTATCTTCATTCCGGTCAGGGTATTAATCAGGGATATAGCATCGGCGCCACCTGCCTCAGCCGCTTTTGCCATAAGGGTAATATCTGTTACATTGGGACTTAGTTTCATAATGACCGGTTGTTTTGCCACCCGTTTCACTGTCTTTGTAATATCCTCCACATTCCCTGCATCCTGACCAAATCCAATACCCCCTTCTTTTACGTTTGGACAGGAAATATTGATTTCCAGCATATCCACCGGCTCGTCTGCCAGACGTTCTACAACCTCCAGATACTCTTCCCTGGTCTTTCCGCAGACGTTGACTATAATTTTTGTATCATACTGTTTTAAAAACGGTATATCCCGTTTCACAAATACATCAATCCCCGGATTCTGAAGCCCGATGGCATTCAGCATACCGCCGTGGGTCTCTGCTATTCTTGGTGTGGGATTTCCCTCCCAGGGAACGGCAGCAACTCCCTTTGTAACTACCGCTCCCAGTCTGTTTAAATCCACAAATTCACTGTATTCCATTCCGGATCCAAAGGTTCCGGATGCTGTCATAACAGGATTTTTCAACTCCACGCCTGCTATATTTACTGACATATTCATATTCTGTTTCTGCCCTTTCTTTTCATATTCTTTCTGATTTTTTCATTAGATATCTACTATCCGAGAATCGAAAACAGGACCATCCGTACATATCCGTGTGTTATTTACATTTGTATGTTCATCTTTATTTTTTGTCTTGCAAACACAGCCCAGACATGCACCAATGCCGCATGCCATCCGCTCTTCCAATGAAATCTGTGCCTCAATATCCTTTTCCTGCGCATAATTTTTTATGGCTTTTAACATCGGCATTGGTCCACAGGCATAGATGATATCACCCTCAACAGAATACTCCCGGATTGCATCCATAATGTTTCCCCTGACTCCGGTACTGCCGTCTTCCGTGGAAATATATACATTGCCGTACTTTTGTAACTCTTCATATAAAAATAACCGGCTCCGATACCCTGCAACGATATTTAAAACACAGTTATACTGTTTCTTCAGTTTTTTTGCCAGTTCCACCATTGGTGGAACACCGATACCACCGGCCGCAAGAATCGCTGTTTTATTTTTCAGGGTATATCCGTTTCCCAGTGGGCCGAGAATCTTAATCCTGCCTTCACTCTTCATATTGGAAAATTCGGCAGTCCCCTTTCCGACTATCCGGTACACCAGCCGTAATGCATTCTTTTCATCATTTATTTCACAAATACTGATGGGTCTCGGCAGAAGACAGGCACCGTTTCCGGAGTACATGGAAATAAACTGTCCCGGTTTCGCATCCTTTGCCATATCGCATCTTAACCACATACTGTATATATCCGTACTGATTTCCTCCTGGCTGATAATCTCAGCCATTTCCATTCTGTGTCTGTTATCTGAAATATGCTCCACTGCCCGGCCTCCTTATCTGAATACTGCAGTAGTAATGTCTTCAATCATATCTATTACTGCAGCCCTTGATGCATCCGCATAGTTCTTTTCCCCATATTCTTTATATTTCTCCTGTTTATATGCCGCAATAATACCTCTGGAAGAATTGACAATTGCTCCCAGACCGTCTTCGTTAAAATACGGAGCCAGGTCTGCTGCCTTTCCACCCTGTGCTCCATAGCCCGGAACCAGAATGTAGGTCTTTGGCATCAATTTCCGGAGGATTTTTCCCATTTCCGGATATGTAGCTCCCACAACTGCGCCTACATAACTGTAGGATTCTCCCATATGGGTTTCTCCCCATTTTGCCACCTGTTCTCCAACCAGCTCATACAGCGGTCTTGAATCTGTCAGCTTATCCTGAAATTCACCACTGGAAGGATTTGAGGTTTTCACCAGAACAAAGATTCCCTTTCCTTCTTCTCTGCACACATCAATAAAAGGATTGACACCATCGCTTCCAAGATACGGATTAACCGTAATAAAATCCTCATCAAATGCCCGGCACAGGGTATTTCCGACTTTTACTCCGCCTAAATGCCCAACCGCATAAGCCGAAGAGGTGGAACCGATATCTCCTCTCTTAATATCACCGATAACTACCAGAGCCTTTGATTTTGCATAATCCACTGTTTTCTTAAATGCATGCAGTCCTTCAATTCCAAACTGTTCATACATGGCTATCTGTGGTTTTACCGCCGGTATCAGATCATATGTAGCATCTATAATTCCTTTGTTATATTCAAATATGGCTTCTGCCGCACCTTTTAAAGTTTCTCCGTATTCCGCATATGCTTTCTTCCTGATAAATTCCGGTACATAATCCAGCATCGGGTCTAATCCCACTACCACCGGCGCATTTAATTTCTGAATCTTACTGACCAGTTTGTTAATCATCTTGTTTCCTCCATACGATGTTCTTTAATAGTTTTATTATGAAAACGGAAATACAACTTTTCCATGATGAATGGTATATTCCACGGCACCTTTTACCGTTCTTCCATGAAACGGAGTATTGTGTCCTTTGGAAACAAATTCTTCCGCATTGATCACATATTCCGTTTCGGGATTAAAAATCACCACATCCGCTGTTTTTCCTTCCAAAAGCGTTCCTCTGTCAATTCCCAAAATCCGGGCCGGATTATAACTCATTTTCTCAACCATCTGCATCGGTGTCAGATATCCCTGCAATACCAGTTCCGTATAAGTCAACGCAGCAGAAGTTTCCAGCCCGACAATTCCAAACGGCGCACCCTCAAAGCCTCTGGCCTTTTCTTCACTGCCATGAGGCGCATGATCCGTAGAAATAACATCCATAATGCCATCCCGCAGTCCCTGCTTTAATGTCTCCACATCCTGTCTGCTCCGCAGCGGAGGATTCATTTTATAGTTTCCGTCGTTTTCCTTAATATCATCGGCAGACAGCGTAAAATGATGCGGGCAGACTTCTCCGGATACCGGCAGTCCCTCTTCTTTTGCTTCTTTTATCATTCTGACACTGGCCGCGGTGGAACAATGACACAGATGAAGGGTTGCACCGGTTTCTTTTGCCAGCAGGATGTCTCTGGCTGCAATAATATCTTCTACTGCATTGCTGATACCCTTTAATCCCATCTGCCGGGATTTGTCTCCCATATTCATAACGCCGCCTGCCACCAGATTGATGTCCTCACAGTGCGCCAGAACTGGTATCCCGCATTCTTTTGCAATTTTCATTGCTTCCCGGTACAGATTGGAGTTCATCACGGACTTTCCGTCTTCACTGATGGCACAGATTCCGCTCTCAGCCATTCCTTTAATATCCGTAACTTCCCTGCCCTGCTGACCTGTGGTTACCGCCCCCACCGGAAGTATTGTGATTGGACTTTCCAACATGGCACGCTTTACGATATCACTTACAATTTCCGGATTATCGGTAACCGGTTTTGTATTTGGCATTGGACATATGGTGGTAAAGCCTCCCTTTGCCGCAGCCTTCGATCCGGTGGCAATCGTTTCTTTATACGTAAAACCCGGGTCCCGCAGATGAACATGCATATCAATGAATCCCGGCATTACAAAACATCCGCCGGCATCAATTACCCGGACATCCGTGTAATCCCGTTCCTCTATTTGCTCTGCCACCTTATCAATTACGGTATCCCGAATCAATACATCCATAACCGCATCAATATCGGCCGCCTTGTCTATTACTCTACCGTTCTTAATCAGAATATACATCCGGTTCATTCTCCATTTCTTTTATTGTGTCCGCAACCGGAACACTTCAGATTTATTTAACTATGTATCGGCTTATTACTGTATTCCTCCAGCCGCTCCTTATCAATAATGATACGGTTATCCATGGTTTTCATGATATCTTTGATCTGTACGGCATCTCCCGTTTTTTCCAGATCGTACACAATATTTTTGTCAAATCCCAGAACTACCGGCTGTAACAGATTGTCCTGATTTTCACGGATTACCAGTCCTTTTTCTCCGTTGGTCAGTTCCAGGCATACTCCCGGAACCACAATATTAATACTGTCTGTCAGGGCATTCACCAATCGGTCCGAATATGTTTCATCCGCCATTAAACGCTTCAGAACCGCTATCTCCGACATTGGTGATTCATCGATTTTCATGGCGGTCAGTTTGTCATATTCGTCAGCGATCATTAAGATTCCGGTTGCAAGACTGAGCGTTTTATCAGTTTCTTCGTTTGCATTCCCATTCAGGTCATATACTTCCTTTTGAAACTGTGTGATCATTCTTTTTGTGGAAGCGGTTATCTCCGAATACTCCAGAAGGTTATAGCCGTCCATGATACCTCTCTTTATAATGTCCTGTTCTTCTTCATCCGGATCATCCTTACATGCAATGGTATCACGAATCGTAAGCTTTCCGATATCATGCAGCAGCGCCGCGATTACAATCTCTCTCTGCTCTTCCAGACTTTCTTTTATCTGGCCGGAAATAAGGGCGGCAAGAATCGCCACATTTAACGAGTGTTTATACACATAATCCGATGGACTTCTTAAATTCTGGGTAAAGCTGATCTTCTTATCTCCGCCGCCGTAATTATTAATGATCATGTCTGTCAGGCGGTTTAAGTTGGGAGGTACTTTTCTTGCCAGAAGCGCTTTCATATCATCCTTAATACTGAACACCGCCATAGTCTGAAATCTCTCAAACTCAATATCATCTTCCGACATAGGCGGCAGCGGCTCCGCCGGCTCCAAAACATAAATTCCGATCAGACTGAAATTTTTGATGCTGACAATTCCCTGTTCGGTCAGCTTTGTATCACGGCCATATAACAGAACACCATTTTTATTATAAACAGGTTTTGCCAGTCTCATTCCCTTTTTTAAGTCATTCGTGGTAACAAAAATCATACTTCCACCTTTCTGCCTTTTTATTTTTAAGGCGAATTTATTATTTTATATCTCATTGTATTTGTAATTATTATACCCTAACGGCAATAAAAAAGAAAGTATTTTCCCTACTTCTTTACTATACGGAAGATAGATGATATAATAGATTTACAAAATTTCAGAAAGGAGACTTCCATGAATACAATTAGTAAAGATTCATTAATCAAACTGATTACCGCAGGCACAGCATCTTTTTTTATGCTGATGGGTATTGTTTTTAACATTGTGATAAAAACCGACGGTTGGAACTGGGCTTCTTCCCTTATACTCTTACTTGCCCCTCTGGCGCTTCTGGCTTTTGCGGTTCTTGAAACCTCAACCCCGAACGTCATTCAGCCTGTTTATTATCTTGGTATTCTGACTGTTCTGGCGCTGAACGAACTTATCAATTCCATACATTATCTGGTCAATATGGGAGAAATGAAATTTCAGAGAGCTTCCCTTTTTTCCGATTTCATTTTATCTCTCGTTATGATCGCCGCCACAATAATCGCAATAATATCCGGCATAAAATATAAGAGCAGGTTTATTCCGTTTATTATATCTGTCTCTTACATAACATTCGGACATTTCAATGGCATGATCAAAAACTTCTTTCTTTTCTGGGGAAAGCTCTTCGGCGGATATAACGTCGGAGCCGCATTCCGTACCTTCAGCATTGAACTTTCAATGTTTCTTTCGATTCTTCTTATAGTATACGTGATATATAAGACCAATAAAGAATCCTGAATGAAACCGGCATGATACGGCAAAACAGATAAGCCGGCGGATATCCGGCATCCGTTACACGGATGCCGATTATCCGCCGGCATTTTCGCTCATCTGTATCGATCGATTCCTTTAAACCGGGTGAGAACCGGAAGGACAATGGGAATTAATTTCCTCATAAAGCTGATTAATTATTTCTTTGACTGCCGACACCGTCTCTTCCACCGGTACTTTTTTCGCAACAGATTTGTCCCGGGTTACGATTTCGCATAGATTCTCGCTTAAATTCTTCGGACTGACAATGACACGGACCGGAACTCCCAGCAGGTCTGCATCCGAAAACATAACTCCTGGACGGACTTTTCTGTCATCATACACGACTTCTATTCCATCATTCATAAGTGTTTCATAAAGATTATCCGCAACACCTTTCACCTGCTCATCATCCGGCCGCAGGCAGCAGATATGAACTTCCCAAGGTGCAATGGAAATCGGCCAGACAGGGCCGTAATCATCATGATGCACTTCACAGACGGAAGCCGCCAGACGTCCTACCCCGATACCGTAACATCCCATGATCGGGTACTGAAGATTACCGTCTGCATCCGTATATTTCATATCCATTGCTTTGGTATACTTGGTTCCCAGCTGGAAGATATTGCCCACTTCAATTCCTCTGGAAATCCGAATGGAATGTTTTCCGCAATTCGGACAGATACCCCCCTCCACAATCTTTGAAAAATCGTGGTATTCCACATTCTGCACATCCCGCTCCATACACAGCCCGGTATAGTGATAACCGGTTTCGTTGGCGCCGCATACCAGATTATCAATCCCCTTTAAAGAATTGTCAAACAGCCGGACACATTCCGCAGTCAGGTTATGAGGTCCGATATATCCGGCAGTCAGTCCGCACTCCTCCGTGATCACTGCCGGGTGAATCTCTTCTCCGATATGGTTCCGTAGTTTTGTTTCATTGACTTCCATATCTCCTCTGACAAATACAACAATATATTCATCATTGGAGTTCTTCTGATAAACCACTGCCTTACAGGAATTTTCCACCCGGCGCTGCAGAAACTCACAGACATCTTCTATGGATTCTTTGTGTGGTGTTTCAACTTTCAGAAGGTCTTCCTTCGGCAACTGATTCTCATTTTCAATTATATTTTCAGCCGCCTCCATGTTGGCGCTGTAACCGCAGTCATCGCAGAGGGCAATGGAATCCTCGCCAATCGGCGTCAGAAGCATATATTCATGGGATACACTGCCTCCCATCATACCGGAATCCGACTTCACAGCCACTACCTCGGGTATTCCTGCCCGGGCAAATATTCTCAGATAGGCATCGAAGCATATATCATAATAATGCTCCAAATCTTCCTGGGAAGTATGGAAGGAATAGGCATCCTTCATGGTAAACTCCCGGACCCGGATCAGGCCGGCACGTGGTCTGGCTTCATCTCTGAACTTTGTCTGTATCTGATAGATCATAAACGGATATTTGGTATAGGTCTGGCCGTATTCCCTTACCAGATGTACCGCCGCTTCTTCGTGGGTCATGCCCAGAACCATTCTGCTTCCGCTTCTGTCTTTCATTCGGAGCATCTCATTTCCTATACCGGTATATCTTCCGGACTCTTCCCACAGTTCCGCAGGCATTACCACCGGAAATAATACCTCCTGACCATCAATCTTATCCATTTCCTGGCGAATGATATTTTCAATTTTCTTCGTTACCCGTTTCAACGGCGGGTACTGGGAATAAATGCCATTGGCAACATATTTCATATACCCTCCCCGCACCATCAGCGCATGACTGTCTATTACGCAATCTGCTGGTCTTTCTTTAAATCTGTCTCCGACAATCTTATCTAACTTCACTCTTTTTCATCCTTTCTATGCCCGAATCACGGACATTGCAAATCCATGCCCGCTTATATCTAAATTTTATCCAAATTTAACACAGCATCTTTTTTTTGTCAATGTTCTGACAGAAAAATAGCGCAAATGTTTTCTTTCCAAACATTTGCGCCGTCATGGTCCATATTTTTCTTTTAATAGTTTTCCGGTTTTTCCTGAAAATACGCCTTGGATTTTTTACATACCGGACAAACCTCCGGTGCCTTTTTCCCGATTACAATATGTCCGCAGTTCAGACACTGCCAGATTGTATCCCCGTCTTTGGAAAATACCAGTCCGCCTTCAATATTGGCAATCAGTTTCCGGTAACGCTCCTCATGTTCCTTTTCTATCTTTGCTACCGCTTCAAACAAATAGGCAATATCATTAAAACCTTCTTCCTTTGCATCTTTCGCAAACTGCACATACATATCGGTCCATTCAAAATTTTCACCTTTTGCTGCATCCTTAAGATTATCCAGAGTATCCGGAATATCACCGCCATGTAAAATTTTGAACCATAACTTCGCGTGTTCTCTCTCATTGGCTGCAGTTTCCTTAAATATATTGGCAATCTGAATATATCCGTCTTCTTTTGCTTTCGAAGCATAATACGTATATTTATTTCTCGCTTCCGATTCCCCTGCATAAGCAGTCATTAAATTTGCTTCTGTTTTTGTCCCTTTTAATTCCGGCATACTATTATACCCCTTTACCATTAATTGTAGTAGTTTTTAACGTCCCTCTCCAAGGACAGTACTAATTCTCCTCCGCTGAATGACATTCCAATGCGATATATTCCTCCATCAGCGCAGCCGCAATACCTGCCAGATGGACACAGGGCCTCTTCTTATAATACTCTTCCGTCCTCTGCTCCGGAACCGGACTATTCTCACCGGCCAGAGTTCCAAGCAATTCCCGGCAGACAATGGAACCGTTGATTTCCGCAAATTCTCCTGCCAGCTTTTGTATTCTTGCATAATGCTCCGCCTTAATTTTCCCTGTTTCCGGCGAATCATAACCGAATAGCATTCCTGCCACCATAAACATTCCGCTTACGGTACCGCAGACCTCCCGCAGCCGTCCCATACCGCCTCCAAAGGAGGAACTGAGCCTTGCAGCCGTCTTTTCATCCATATCATACATATCCGAAAATGCAAGGAATACCGCCTGAGAGCAGTTATATCCCTGTTTAAATAAATCCATGGCTTTTTTTCCGTGTATACTGTTTTCATAATCGATCATTTCTTTTATACCTTTTTCACATGACTGTCCGTGTTACCTTTCTTCCGTAATAGCTTTCCGGGATTTTACTGTTTTTCTTAGTCCCGCCTTATTCTGTTTCCCGTATGATTTTTCGTATCGGTAAAATAGCCCCCGGTGAAACCGATAATTCATCAATCCCCATACGGATAAATTCTTTGGTCAGATTTAAATCCGCTCCCAGTTCTCCGCAGATTCCAACCCATATGTTATGTTTGTGTCCGTTGTCCACTACCATTCGGATCATTCGAAGAATTGCTTCATGGCGGGCATCATAAATATTATCCAGTCTGGAATTCTGCCGGTCAATGGCCAGCGTGTACTGGGTTAAGTCATTTGTGCCAATGCTGAAGAAGTCCACTTCCTCTGCCAGCAGATCACTGATCATCACGGCCGCAGGTGTTTCTATCATAATGCCCAGCTCCACACTGCCGTATTGAATCTGTTGCCCGTCCAGTTCTTTTTTCACTTCTTCCACAATGGCTTTAATCTGTCTGACTTCATTGACACTGATGATCATCGGAAACATGATTCCGATGGTTCCATAAGCACTGGCACGATAAATCGCCCTGAGCTGGGTTTTAAAAATATCCCTCCGGTCCAGGCAGATTCTGATGGCCCGGTATCCCATTGCCGGATTTTCTTCTTTCTCCAGCCGGAAATAATCCACCTGTTTATCCGCTCCAATGTCCAGCGTGCGGATTATGACTTTCTTACCTGCCATGTTTTCCGCTACGGTTTTATATGCCTGAAACTGTTCATTTTCAGACGGATAATCACCGGATTCCAAATACAGAAACTCGCTACGGAATAATCCGATGCCTGCTCCGTCGTTTTTAATAACATTTGCCACATCGCCGATTCCGCCGATATTAGCATACAATTTTATTTTCTTTCCGCTGCGTGTAATATCTTCTTTTCCTTTGAGATTCTCCAGTAATTCCCTGTTTCTGGAGACTTCTTCCTGTCTTTCCCTCATTTCCTTTAAGGTGGCTTCATCCGGCTCTATGATCAGTTCTCCTGCAAAACCATCCACAACTGCGGTTTTTCCGTTCCATTCTTCCCGGATATCCACCCCGACCAGAGCCGGAAGATTCATGGTTCTTGCCAGAATAGCCGTATGGGAATTGGCAGAACCCAGCCGTGTCACAAAAGCCAGCAGTTTCTCTTTATCCATCTGTACGGTTTCACTGGGCGCCAGATCTTCCGCCACTATAATGACCGGTTCATTCCCGATATTATTGGATGTGGATTTCCCCAGTAAAATGGAAATAACCCTCTCCGCAATATCTTTCACATCAATGGCTCTTGCCCGGAAATATTCATCTTCCATTTCCGCAAACATGGCCGACAGATTATCTCCCGTGGTAGCCACCGCATATTCCGCATTTACATGCTGGTTTTCAATAATATTCTGAATGGAATCATGAAACGTGTCATCCTCCAGCATCATGGCATGTACCTCGAATACCTGCGCATTCAGTTCTCCCACTTCTTTCACGGCCTTGGCGTATATGGCATTTAATTCATCCACAGCTTTCTCTTTTGCCCTGTTGTATCGTTCCATCTCTGCCCGGGTATCCGTTATCTTAACTCTCTTCACCTGCCCGGCATCTTTTGAATAAAATAAAATTTTTCCTACTGCAATTCCGTTAAATATGGATTTTCCATTTATCTTTTCCATTCCTATCCCTCCGGTTCCGCTATGATACTGCACGAATCGTTTCCTTAACTTTTCATGTCCTTTTCTTCACCGGGCTACAGATTAGACGAAAAAAACTCCTTCAGTTCCTGTTCTGCCGCAGTTTCATCTTCTCCTTCAATCGTAACGGTAACTTCCTGTCCCTGTTTAATTCCCATGGCCATAATCGCCATCAGTTTAGTAGCCTCCGAACATTTGCCGTTGGCACAGACAGTAATCTTAGATGAAAATTTTTTCGCTTCCTTCACCAGCAATCCTGCCGGTCTTGCATGAAGTCCCACCTCGTCTTTGATGGTATACTTAAATTCTTTCATTCTATTTTTCATGGTATCCGGGACAAACGGATACCATTCTCCTTTCCCGCTGATTCAATTATTTAGATGATTGTCTGACTAACGCAGTGAGAGCAAATCTTCAGGCCTGTGACTATGTGTTTCGCAATCATCTATTATTAATTTATTGTATACCAAAATGGTTAAAAAAAACCTCTTAAAACAATAAAATTTGCAGACATTTATGAATCCTTTTTCTATTTTATAAGATTTTTTCACTATCGTAAAGCAGTTATTTTCTTAAAAAGAAAACCCCCAAATCACATGAAGTTATCATGTGTTTGAAGGTTAATGCTTTTTATACTATAAATACAGTACTCCGATTCCCACCAGTCCCGGTCCGGTATGAACGGCCAGAGAAGCCACAATCTGTTTTTCTGCCACGATTTCCCCATCCTTAAAATTCTCTGTCAGAAGCTCCCTGACCTCTCTGACTTTATCCGCTGCATGCCCGTTCATAATACTGAGCCACAATTTTTCTGATTTTGTATTTTTCTTTACAATCTCTACCAGCTTATCCACCGCATTCTTTCTTCCCCTTAACATGGTCACGGTCCGGTATACTCCTTCTTCGTCACAGGAAATTACAGGTTTTAAATTAAGCGCCTTGCCGATAAAACCCGTAACGTTTCCGATTCTGCCGCCTGCTTTCAGATAATCCAGGGTATCCATATAAAAATACACATGGGAATCCGCCACCTTCTGTTCCAGCGCTGCGGTTACCCATTGAAAACTTTTTCCCTGTTTCAGCTGTACCGCTGCCCACATGGCAAGCAGACCGGAACCCGTGGAGATATTCTTTGTATCCAAAGTAAACGTCTCAAATCCCGGATACTCTTCCAAAGTTGTTTTCACAGTATTAAACGTACCGCTCAGTTTGGAGGATATACATACGGCTATCACTTTTTCATAACCTTCTGCTTTTAATTTGTCTGCAATATCAATCACATCTCCGGCATTGGGTGTGGATGTGGTTGGTATCTCATCCGGAAATCTTTCATAAATCATCATCGGGTCTATATCCAGGCCGTCAGTATACATTTCCATTCCATAAATTACTTTCAGTCCCAAAAGCTTTATATCATGTTTCTCTATAAAATCTTCAGGAATATCACATCCCGAATCGGCTAATATAGCAACTTTTTCTTTATTCACTGTTTTTTTCTCCTTGTAATGTAGTTTTTATAACTACATCTGATATTACCATATACTGTTTATTACTGTCAATATTATTTTGGTATGTAAACAAAAATTTTATACGCAAAAAAAGCTCCGGAAAATCCGAAACTTTCAAAAGCGCGAGACGGGATTCGAACCCGCGACCCTCGCCTTGGCAAGGCGATACTCCACCACTGAGCCACTCGCGCAGATATTTAATTATCATAATAAATATCTCTAACAACAAATGCTATTTTACATTATAAATATTATATTGTCAACCATTTTTTATTTACTTGCCTGTAGAAAGCATACGATTAAATCCGTCTGCCGTCTCCATTTCTGTTAAATACCGTAAGTATATACTCATTGCTGCCAATCTTTTTATACTTCAGTTCCTCCTGCTCCTTCATGCAGATGTCAATCCACTTCTCTTCTGCCCCTATTACAATATTGGCAAGCATAATCCCCATATTGATATATTCCATGTTTGCAATCCTTTTCACTCTGGATTTCTTCAGAAATACGTGCATCCGATTGGAGTACACTACAAACCGCCAAGGCTGGGTATTATAAGCGGACGGTGAAACCCTGGCCAGTTCCAGCAGTTCCTTCATATCCGTATTCGGTTCTTCTTTATATACACAGATCTTATCTGTCTTCATCCGTTTTATTTCTCTCCGGCTCCGGTACATATTCCCGCCGGGATACCCCAGAGCCAGAGCAATCGTCATTTTCCGGCCCATGTAATCTTTCTCCCTGAATATGGCATTATCCGCCTGATAACAGGTGGCAATTCCAATGGCCGTCAGATAAATTACCACCTGCTGCAAAACATATCCTGCATTAATTTCGGACCGCCTGCTGCCATCCGTATATATCCCTATATAATACGGTGCCAGGAACGATTTTCTGCAGTAATCCGATATTACCACATTTATCTGTACATCCTTATATTTTCTTGCAGCACTGTCAATTGCTAACTTAATACGCATAATTAAATCCGGCTCTATCTCATGATTTGCAAATGCTCTTACAGATTTCCGTTTGTAAATCGCATCACTGAATTTCATTGAAGATTCCACCTTTCCCATATCTCAAATTTCATTTGTACTTTAATCAAAACGAATCCTTCGGTTTCTTTTGGTTTTATACCAGTTTTTCCAATTCCTCCAGCAGTTCTTCAAATACTTTCATCGCCGCCTTCACCGGCTCCCTGCTGCCCATATCCACGCCTGCCGTCTTCAGCAGTTCAATGGGATAATCAGAGCAACCGCCTTTTAAAAACTTTTTATAATCTTCCACCGCCGGTTCTCCCAGTTCCAGAATCCGTTTGGAAAGCGCAATTGCTGCAGAAAATCCGGTGGCATACTGATAGACATAAAATGCCGTATAAAAATGGGGTATTCTTGCCCATTCCATTTCTATTTCTTTATCAATTACAATCTTATCACCAAAATATTTCCGGTTCAACTCAAAATATATTTCACAAAGCATTTCCTGGTTTAATGTTTTACCGGAATCTACCATTTCATGGGTAATCTTCTCAAATTCCGCAAACATGGTCTGCCGGAACAGAGTGGTGCGAAACTGCTCCAGAAAATGGTTCAGCAGATATGCTTTCTCTTCTTTGCTGTCCGTGTGTCCGAGCAGGTGATGAATCAGCAGGGATTCGTTACAGGTGGAAGCCACTTCCGCAACAAAAATCTTATATCCTGAATTTGTATATGTCTGATTTTCATTGGAATAATAGGAATGAAGCGCATGACCCATTTCATGGGCAATCGTAAATACATTATTCAGATTCGGCTGATAATTCAAAAGCACGTACGGATGCACCCCATAGACACTCCAGGAATATGCCCCACTTCGTTTGCCTTCATTTTCATAGACATCAAGCCAGCCTTCTCCGAAGCCTTTCTTCAGCAGCGCCCCATATTCTTCTCCCATTGGTTTTAACCCTTCCAGAACCATTTCCTTTGCTTTTTCAAACGGAACATTAAAATCCACTTCCTTCACCAACGGTACATACAGATCATATAAATGCACTTCCTCCAGACCCAGTACCCTTTTACGCAGCTCTACATATCGATGCAGAAGGGGCAGATGTTCCTGTACGGTTTCGATCAGATTATCATATACCTGTTCCGGAATATTTCCGTCCTCCAGATACATCTGTCTGCTGGAATCATATTTCCGCATTTCCGCAAAAAAATTATCCTTTTTTACGCTGGCCAGAAATATTGCCGCTATTGTATTCCGAAACTGTCCATATACGGCATACATCTGCTTAAATGCCGCTTCCCGGACAGACCTGTCCCTGCTTTCCAGAAAAATCCCAAACCGTGAATGGGTAATCCGGACCATTTCTCCGTTTTCATCTTTTATCTCTGGAAATTTTAAATCCGCATTGTTCAGTACCTGAAAGATATCTGAAGGCGACTGGGAAATCTTTTGTGCGGCCGCCAGTATTTCCTCTGCCTCATCACTTAAAATATGCTCCTTCTGCCGGAATAAATTGTTGAAATATTGTGTAAACTTCTGTAAATCCTCCCGCTTCAGATAATTTCGGATTAATGCTTCATCTGCTGCCAGCAGCTCCGGTTCCACAAAAGATGAAGCCGTATAAAACCGGGTCAGCAGCTCCGTGGATTCCCCTGCCATATTCTGATATCTGCTGCAGCCTAAATCCTCATGGTACTTTTGATTAGCATAAAAATATACTTTCTCAGTCAGTAATTCAATTTCACTCATAAGCTTCATGCATTCCGCAAAGGAATCCGCATCCCTGCAGATTATGCCCCGGAATTCTTTCAGCCGCCGGAACAGTTCTTTTGCCTTTTCAATATCTTTGCTCCACAAATCTTCATCTGCATATACATCTTTCATATTCCATTTATATTTATCATCAATCTCATTTCTGGTTTTCATGCTTTCTATATTTGCCATCGTAACTCCTTTCAGCAGGCTTGCTATTTTCCATATTTTACAATATACTATTTATATCGAATTTTTGAGAGGATTTGTTTAGATGCCGGACGAATATTATATCACAAACACTGCACAACTGACTTCTGATGAACAGACAGACGTTCACCGTCTGCTGAGGGAATCCGCCCTGTATGACGGCTGTCTCTATGATTGTTTTATCGAAAATGAATTAAGCTGTCATGATAATTTTCCCTGCTTTTATCAGTTATATTCATATGACGGCCACTTAATCTGTTTTATTTCTCTTTTTTTTGATCAGAGAGATTTATTCATATACGGAATCACCCATCCGGACTACAGACACAGACATTGTTTTTCCGGTTTACTGGATTCCGTATTTCCAGCCCTGGACAAATATCATGTTCCCATCAAAAAAATTTATTTTCCGGTCAATACTAAATTCAGATGCCCGGCAGTGAATCACTATATCCGTTCCGGCCGGATATGCTATGATTATAGTGAATATCTGATGAAAAAAAATCTGAATTTACCGATTTCATCCATAAAATCCAAAGGCCGGTCATTCTTTCTGCCGGAACTGGAATATGAAGAACAGCCATCCTGCAGCGAATACTCCCTCTGGGTGGAAGACCTCTATGTGGGCGGCTGTCTGATAGAATATCTATCGAAAACGGAAGCCATGATCTATCAATTCGGCATCGTTGATGAAGAGCAGGGAAAAGGATATGGAAAATCCGGCTTAATCCTTATATGCCGGGATCTGAAAGACAGACAATATTCCGCCGTATCCCTTCAGGTTACCGGAAGAAATAAAAAAGCCCACAGACTTTATACGGACTGCGGATTTAAAATTAAGGATGAAATACAATATTTCATCCTTAATAAACTTTGATAAATTTTCTAAACGAGATTTATTTCAGCCAATAAATTTTAGGGTAATAACTAAACATTGCCTTACCTAATATGAGTTCCTCTCTGACAAAAGTATTTTCCCATCTTCTGGAATCGTGGGAATTATTCCGGTTATCTCCCAATACAAAGTAACATCCTTCCGGAACCAGTGTTTTAGCAAAATCTCCTTTTAAATCAACAATTCCCGTATCATAATATACATAGTCTTCTTCCAGCGGTTCATCATTGATATATACAATACCGTTTCGAATCTCCACATACTCTCCGGGAAGACCGATGACCCGTTTCACATAATTTTCTTTCGGATTATCCGGATAACGAAAAATAATAATGTCTTTCCGTTCCGGTTTCGAAAATAAATATGCCAGCCGTGAACCTATCATACGACTCTTCTCATGAATTGTCGTTTCCATGGAACCGGTGGGAACTCTGGCGTTAATTATTACCAGTTTATTAATTGCAACCACTAATATAACAGCAACAACCAACAGCTTCAGCCAATTCAGCACTTCTTTCCGCAAATCAAAGTCCTCCGGCAGCCGGCCCCGTCTTCTGCGCTTTTTGAATTTTTCCGAATTGACAATATCATCCTCTTCATCTTCCCCCCAGTAGATAATCTCAATATCATCATCAAGATTGTTATACATGCCGCATTCACCTCGCAACCCTTCTCTGTTTAAGGGAAAATTGTTACACATGTATTATATCATAATTCTTTAAAATTACAAGTTGGTATATCCCATCAGGCTCAGGTCCACTTCACGGGCTGCATCCCGTCCTTCCCGGATGGCCCATACGACCAGAGACTGTCCCCGGTGCATATCCCCTGCCGTAAATACGTGCTTCACACTGGTTCTGTACCGGCCGTTCCCGGTCTTTATGTTAGTTCGCTCATTCACTTCCACACCAAAGGCTTTAGTCACATAATTTTCACTTCCAAGGAAACCTGCAGCGATTAACACAATATCGGCTTCCACTTCATATTCGCTGCCTTCGATTTCCGTCATCATAAATCTGCCGCTGGTCTGGTCTTTTCTGCTTTCCAGCTTCACCAGTTTTAATCTGCAGAGATTTCCGTTTTTATCGGCAATAAATTCTTTTACCGTGGTACAATACTCTCTCGGATCTTTGCCGAATACCGCAATGGATTCCTCCTGTCCGTAATCCGTTTTACAGACCTTTGGCCACTCCGGCCACGGATTATTGGCAGCCCGGCAGTCCGGAGCCTTTGGCATCATTTCCAGCTGCAGTACGCTGGCTGCCCCCAGACGGATGGATGTTCCCACGCAGTCATTACCGGTATCCCCGCCTCCGATTACTACCACTTTCTTGCCTTTTGTTGAAATATATGTTCCTTCCTGAAGTCCGGTATCCAGAAGACTCTTTGTAGTGGCTTTCAGAAAATCCACCGCAAAATAAATTCCCTTTGCTTCCCTTCCCGGCGCTTTTATATCTCTCGGATTTGAGGCACCACAGGCCAGAATCACCCTGTCATAATCCTTTAATATCTTATCCGCCTTAATATCTTTTCCCACATCGGTGCCTGTAACAAATTCCACACCTTCCTCTTTCATAATGCTGATTTTCCGTTCCACATACTGTTTTTCCAGCTTCATGTTTGGAATACCATACATCAGAAGGCCCCCCGGCCGGTCGGAACGCTCAAATACGGTGACATTATGCCCTCTCTGGTTTAACTGGTCCGCTGCCGCCAGTCCGGAAGGACCGGAACCGATAATTGCAATCTTTTTACCGGTTCTGACCTTTGGAATCTTTGCTACCGCATATCCTTCTTCATAAGCGTTTTCAACAATTGCCAGCTCATTCTGTTTGGAAGCCACCGGCTCGTCATTGAGGTTGCAGGTACATGCATTTTCACAAAGCGCGGGACATACCCTCCCCGTAAACTCCGGAAAATTATTTGTCTTATGCAGACGGTTATATGCCTGCTCCCAGTTTCCGGTATATAACAATTCGTTCCATTCCGGAACCAGATTGTTTAACGGACAGCCGGAAGCCATTCCGCCGATCATCATACCGGACTGGCAGAACGGAACGCCACAGTCCATACATCTTGCACCCTGCAGCTGCTGTTTTTCCTTTGACAGCGGGGTATGAAATTCATTAAAATTTTTTATTCTTTCTTTCGGAGAAACAGCTTTACTGTTCTCCCGCTCATAATCTAAAAAACCGGTTGGTTTGCCCATTCCTTAACTCCTTTCTACGCAGATGCGTGCCGCTCAGCTCCTGTTCATTGCATAAAATGCTTCAATCTGGGCCTGCTCACTGCTTAACCCTTTTTCTTCCATCTGAACAATGGTCATCAGCATCTTATTATAATCATGTGGGATAATCTTTTTAAATTTCGGAAGATATTCGCCAAAGTTATCCAATATCATCTTTCCTTTTTCCGAATTGGTATAAGCCACATGCTCGGTAATCATCTGCTTCAGTTCCATAACATCATATTTTGAAGTAACCTCACCGGAAGACACCAGTTCTTTATTCAGCTTGGTATATAAATTCCTGTCTTCATCCAAAACATATGCCACACCACCGCTCATGCCGGCTGCAAAATTCTTTCCGGTTCTGCCGAGAATCACCACCCGGCCGCCAGTCATATACTCACAGCCGTGGTCGCCCACACCTTCTACCACTGCTGTCGCACCTGAATTACGGACACAGAACCGCTCTCCTGCCACACCGTTAATATATGCCTTGCCACTGGTGGCTCCGTACAATGCCACATTACCGATAATGATATTTTCATCCTGTTTATACGAAATTCCCTTTGGCGGATATACGATCAGCTTTCCACCAGACAACCCTTTTCCAAAATAATCATTGCTGTCACCGGTAAGTTCCAGCGTAAGCCCTTTCGGTATGAACGCACCGAAGCTCTGACCGCCTGCCCCTTTACATTTAACGGTAAATGTATCCTCTTCCAAAGTATCATGATACATTTTCGTTATTTCAGAGCCGAATATCGTGCCGAAAGAACGATCCGTATTGCTGACATCCACTTCAATACTGCGTTTCTGTTTCTTTTCCAGAGCGCTCTTCAGCTTCTTAAGCAGAATCTTCTCATCCAGTGTTTTTTCCAGTTGGAAATCATATTCATTCTTTTCATAATATTTCATCGGCTCCCAGGTAACATCACCGCTTAAGATTCTGGATAAATCCACTTTACCGGCATTGCCGTCCGCAACTCCGCTCTTCGGTATCAGAAGGTCACTTCTTCCCACCAGTTCATCCACGGTTTTTATTCCTAATTTTGCCATGTATTCTCTTAATTCCTGAGCAATAAACTTCATAAAGTTTACAACGTATTCCGGTTTTCCTTTAAACCTCTTTCGAAGTTCCGGATTCTGTGTAGCCACACCCACCGGACAGGTATCCAGATTGCAGACACGCATCATGACACAGCCCATTGTTACAAGCGGCGCCGTGGCAAAGCCAAATTCTTCCGCTCCCAGCATGGCTGCTATGGCAACATCACGTCCGCTCATCAGCTTTCCATCGGTTTCCACAATGACTTTATTTCTCAGTCCATTCAGAATCAATGTCTGATGTGCTTCTGCCAGACCTAATTCCCATGGAAGGCCTGCATTATATATAGAGTTTCTCGGTGCTGCACCGGTACCGCCGTCATATCCGGAAATCAGAATTACCTGTGCCCCTGCCTTGGCAACACCGGCAGCAACGGTACCCACACCGGCTTCCGATACCAGTTTAACGGAAATTCTGGCATCCCGGTTGGCATTTTTACAGTCATAGATAAGCTGCGCCAGATCTTCAATGGAATAAATGTCGTGATGCGGCGGCGGTGATATCAGACTGACACCCGGAGTAGAATGTCTGGTTTTTGCAATCCACGGATACACCTTCTGCCCCGGAAGATGCCCGCCTTCTCCAGGTTTTGCTCCCTGCGCCATTTTAATCTGTATTTCTTTTGCACTCACCAGATATCTGGAAGTAACGCCGAATCTTCCTGATGCTACCTGCTTAATCGCCGAACAACGGTTCAATCCGTCTTTACCAGTCACCAGACGGTCAAGGCTTTCACCGCCTTCCCCGCTGTTGGATTTTCCGTGAATCATATTCATGGCAATCGCCATTGTTTCATGGGCCTCCTGGGAAATGGAACCATAGGACATGGCACCGGTTTTAAACCGCTTTACAATACTGTCTACACTTTCTACTTCTTCTATTGGAATTCCCTGAGCCGGATAATTAAAATCAATAAGACCGCGAATATGGACTGCATTCATTTCCTCATCAATATGACGGGTATACTGCTTAAACAAATCATAATTTCCGGTCCATGTGGATTGTTGTAACAAATGTATCGTCTGAGGATTATACAGATGTTCTTCCTTTCCGCTTCTGAATTTATGACTGCCATTACTGTCCAAGGTTAAATCCACTCCCAGTCCCAGCGGGTCAAATGCTTTAGAATGCAGGAAATCCACTCTTATTTCTATATCTTTTAATGTAATACCGCCGATTCTGCTGACCGTATTCGTAAAATACCTGTTGATCACGTCTTCACTGATACCCAGCGCTTCAAATATCTGGGAACCCTGATACGACTGAATCGTTGAAATTCCCATTTTAGAAGCAATCTTAACGATTCCGTGAAGAATTGCATCATTATAGTCATTCACCGCCGCATAATAATCTTTGTCTAACATATCCAGGTCAATCAACTGTTTAATGGATTCCTGTGCCAGATAAGGATTAATCGCGCATGCACCATAACCCAGCAGAGTTGCGAAATGATGAACTTCTCTCGGCTCCCCGCTTTCCAGAATAATGGCCAGACTGGTTCTTTTCTTTGTAACAACCAAATGCTGATGCAGTGCGGAAACCGCCAGCAGGGAAGGAATAGCCACATGGTTCTCATCCACGCCCCGGTCGGACAGAATCAAAATATTGGCACCGTCCCTGTGTGCTCTGTCTGCTTCCACAAAAAGATGTTCAATAGCCTTTTCCAGAGACGTATTCTTATAATAAAGAATCGGTATGACTTCCACCCGGAATCCCGGCACATTCATATTTTTAATTTTCAGCATATCCGTGCTGGTCAGAATCGGATTAGAAACTTTTAGTACCTGGCAGTTTTCCGGCTTTTCTTCCAGAATGTTTCCGTCTTCCCCGATGTATACCGTTGTGGATGTCACTATTTCCTCCCGGATGGCATCAATCGGCGGATTGGTTACCTGTGCAAACAATTGTTTAAAATAATTAAATAACGGCTGCGGTTCATTGGAAAGAACCGGTATTGGTTTATCACTTCCCATGGCAGATATAGGCTCCGAACCGTTTTTCGCCATTGGAAGTATGGAGGTTTTCAGTTCTTCGAAGGTATATCCAAAGGCTTTCTGCAGACGCTTTCTGTCTTCCGTGGAATATTCTTCTACTTTCTTATTCGGTATCTTTAAATCTTTCAGTTTTACCAGATTGCTGTCCAGCCATTCCCCGTAAGGCTGTCTGGAAGCATATCTCTCTTTTAATTCATCATCATCGATAAGTCTTCCCTTTACCGTATCCACCAAAAGCATTTTACCCGGACGAAGCCGTTCCTTGGCAGTAATTCTGGTAGGTTCAATATCCAGAACACCTACTTCCGATGATAATACCAGTGTATCATCATCCGTAATATAATACCTTGACGGACGAAGCCCGTTTCTGTCCAGAACCGCACCCATGATATCACCGTCAGAGAATAAAATGGAAGCCGGGCCGTCCCATGGCTCCATCATGGTGGCATAATACTGGTAAAAGTCTCTTCTGGCCTGACTGATGGTATAATTGTTATCCCAAGGTTCCGGAATGGTAATCATTACTGCCAGCGGCAGTTCCATTCCGCTCATAACCAGAAATTCCAGTGTATTGTCCAGCATAGCCGAGTCGGAACCTTCCTGATTTACCACCGGCATTACTTTGTGCATTTCGCCTTTCAGATATTCGGAAGCCATTGTTTCTTCTCTGGCCAGCATATTGTCTGCATTTCCGCGAATCGTGTTAATCTCACCGTTATGAACCATTAAACGGTTGGGATGGGCACGCTGCCAGCTAGGATTGGTATTGGTACTGAATCTGGAATGTACCATGGCAATAGCAGATTCATAATCGGCATCCTGCAGATCCTGAAAGAACAACCGGAGCTGTCCGACCAGAAACATACCTTTATATACAATGGTACGGCTGGACAGTGATACTACATATGTATTATCATTGCTCTGTTCAAATACCCGTCTTGCCACATACAGTTTTCTGTCAAAATCCAGACCTTTTTTCACATCCTCCGGTTTCTTAACAAACCCCTGCATAATACAAGGCATACATTCCACCGCTTTGGCTCCCAGAACATCCGGTACTGTTGGTACTTCTCTCCAGCCTAAAAATTCCAGACCTTCTTTTTCCACAATAATCTCAAACATCTTTTTTGCCTGGTTGCGTTTCAGTTCATCCTGCGGGAAGAAGAACATACCGATTCCGTATTCCCTCTCCGAACCCAAAAAAATACCGAGGGACCTGACCGCTTTCTTAAAGAACTTGTGTGAAATCTGTAATAGGATTCCTACACCGTCTCCGGTCTTTCCCTCGGCATCTTTGCCTGCTCTGTGTTCTAGATTTTCAACTATTTTTAATGCATTTTCAACGGTTTCATGCGTCCTTTTTCCTTTGATATTGACGACAGCACCTATACCGCAGTTATCGTGCTCAAATCTTGGGCTATACATTCCCTGTTCAGCAGCACGAACAAATAATTCGTTCTGGTTCATGTGCATCCCTTCCTTATTCAATTTTTTGGTTAAGTTCATTTGTATGAGCCTTAATCTTCTGTAGGATAATATACTACAACTTTTTAGAATTGTAAATAATAAATTTTCCGAAAATTGTCTGACTTTTTTGTATTTTAGTTCAATTTCAAAAATTGTCTATACAACTTTAATAATTTGGTTAGCCGGACGCAGAGGCGGAAGGCTTCCGCCTCTGCTGGTTTCTACCGAATTTACGTCGGTAGCGTCCGGCTAGCCACCCATATAAATTACAATTTTAATTTGACAAAAAGTCCTTAATCTTCTTACTCCGAACCGGATTTCTTAATTTCCGCAATGCCTTTGCCTCTATCTGCCGAATTCTTTCCCTGGTTACATTGAATTCTCTTCCGACTTCCTCCAGCGTCCTCGGATGTCCGTCCTCCAAACCAAAGCGCAGGACAATTACCTGACGCTCTCTGTCTTTTAAATCCTGAAGCAGTAAATCAATATGTTCCCTCAGCATCACTGCTTCCACATTTGCCTCTGGAGTAACGGTATTATTATCCGCAACAAAATCTCCAAGATTAGAATCATCTTCTTCACCGATTGGAGTTTCCAGAGAAGCCGGTTCCCTTGCAATCTGCATGATCTCAAGTACTTTGCTTTCCGTCATATCCAGCGCTGCCGCCAGTTCTGCCGGAGAAGGCTCATATCCCAGTTCCAGTGTTAATTTTCTCTGCATCTTAGACATTCTGTTAATGGTTTCTACCATATGGACCGGCACACGAATCGTTCTTGCCTGATCTGCAAGAGCTCTTGTAACCGACTGTCGAATCCACCAAGTAGCATATGTACTCAGCTTGAATCCCTTGTCATAATTAAATTTTTCCACACCTTTTATCAGGCCCAGATTTCCTTCCTGTACCAAATCCAAAAAGCTCATTCCTCTGCCGGTATATCTTTTGGCAATACTGACAACAAGACGCAGATTCGCCTCAATCAGACGATCCTTTGCCTTCTGGTCTCCTTCTGCTTTTCTCTTCGCAAGACGCAGTTCCTCCTCTGCCGTAAGAAGAGGAACCGTACCGATTTCCTTTAAATACATTCTGACCGGATCTTCCGTTCCTACGCCGTCCAATAAATCTATGGCATCCAAGTCAATATTTTCTTCCTCTTCTTCCAGTTCATCATCCGTCGGCTCCAATAATAAAGAATCATCAACCAGTAAATCCGTATCATTTATAAATGCCAGTTCCGGTTCTTCACTTGTCTGAATCACATCAATTTTATTATCTTCCAGATATTGATACACAAGATCCATCTGATCTCCTGTCAGCTTTGCTTCTTTACAAAATCCATCAATTTCCGAAAACTCAATTGCGTTATTTTTACTCTTACCTTTTTCTACTAATCTGAACAAATTGCCTAAGAATTCTTCCTCAACCACTAATATCGGTCCTTTCTGTCGTCTAATTACATTATCCCTTGTACGGTGCAACATTATACACAAAAAAATAGCTGGTGTAAACCAGCTATTCGAATATTTTTAAATTTTGTGAAAAAATATAATATTTCGTCAAAAAAAGTCGACAAGTTTATAAAATATTACATCTTGCATTTTTCAACACAATCTGAAACAACTATTTTTTTGAAATACCGGACATTATTCTAATAGCCTTATTTAAATTTTCAATTTTTACATTCTTTGGAGAACCACCATACTCCCCGTCCAAAACCCAGGGTACTTTTTCATCTGCCATAAAAATAATTTTAGATGATTTAAACGAAATTATACTTTCCGACCTCATATCCAGTCCCAGCAGACATCCAAGTACAATCTGCAGATCCAGCGGATTCTTCGGCTGCTTTACCAGTGTAACTTCAAACATTCCGTCATCCAAAACTACATTTTTTCCCGTAATTCCTTTAAAACCGCCGACAGAGATTGAATTCGATACCATTCCGTACAAAAAATCACCTTCCAGTTCACCATTTTCATACTTTACTTTCATATGATAGGTTCTCAAAGAGGTAAGTTTCATTACTGCCTCAATAATATAGGCCGGATGACCGATAGCATTTTTCATTTCCTGAGGTGTCATATATGAAACATCGGTAAACGCACCAAATGCAGCAATATAAACAAAGTTTCTTCGATTAAACCGGCCGATATCCACGGCAACAGGCATTCCTTTTACTGCCACTCCCGCAGCTTCTTTCATATCTTTTGGTAAACGGATGCTTGTGGCAAAATCATTTGTGGAGCCTGCCGGAATATATCCCAATACCGGCCGTTCTTTCAATTCCATTATTCCGCTGATTACTTCATTCAGTGTTCCGTCACCGCCGCTGCAGATAATCATGTCATACTGAGATGAACAGTGTATCATATGCTCCTTTGCATCCAGTTTACCCTGAGTCGGATAAATACTAACCTGGAAGCCGGCTTTTACAAATAAATCTATGATGTCCGATAAATATTCTTTTATCATCCCTTTTCCGGAAAACGGATTATAAATAAATAACAAATCTTTCAAGCTTTTCACATTCCTTTCGTAATCAACATTTTAACACACTTTCAGCTATTAATCAATTGGCAGAATATATCATAACAAAAAAGAGAAGCCCCACGGACTTCTCTTTTATGTAATTCATAAAAAATATTGTTGTTTTAGAATTAAGCGTTAGCTTTCTTCTTAGAAACTACAAATGCTACTGCTGCTACAAGACCTAATACAACAACTGTCATTGCAACTGAATCACCTGTTGTAGGTGCCTTCTGTGTAGAGCCTGTTGTAGGTGCCTGTGTTGGAGCTTCTGTAGGTGCTTCAGTTGGAGTCTCACCGCCAGCTACTACATAATCAGCCGGAGCTTCTTTGGATAATCCACTTCCTTCAGCTCCCATCATACCTGTTGAAGAACCGTCCCATGAAATCCAGTACTCGTTAGCATCAAATCCAACCCAACCATCTTTCTTAACACCGATCATAACGTTCGGTGACTGTGCTTTTGCTGATGAATCACATAAAACGCCTGAAGCTGCCAGCTTGTCAAGGTCTTCCTGTGTTGTAGTATCGTTGATCGTGTTATCTGCTACCCAGTTATTGAAAATAACTGCAGCGCCTGCATCTCTGGAAGAGAATGTAGCTGTAATTTTAACCCAGCCGTTACCTTCGTCTTCACACTTTGCACCCGGCCATAACTGCTTTTCACCGTTAACAACTGCACATTTGTCCGGCGGAGTTACATTGGTAGTAAAAGCTATTCCTTCATAAATCCATCCGCCAACAGTTTCCCAGTTCTGTACATTCTTAAAGTGGAATGTAATTTCTTCGTCTGCAAATGCTAATACAGACATTGCCATTGTCATTACTGCAACCATAAGTACAGCAACTACTTTTTTCATAGTTTTCATATTGCTCTTCTCCTTTTATATTTTGTACAGAGTAATCCCCTGCCAACTACTGCAATTATATAACATCTATATAAAGATTGCAATACTTTAAAAATATTTTTTGACCTTTTTTTTAACTAAGATTTAACAGTTTATGATGCAAAAAAATTGCCATACAAATGTATGGCAATTTTATGTGTGCTTAACTGATGATTAAGCTTCTTTCTTCTTAGCTGCGATCGCAACAACTGCTACTGCTGCCAATAATGTACCGATAACTGCTACAGGTGCAACATCTCCTGTCTGAACAGGTTTTGCTGCTGTAGTAGGCTGTGTGCTTCCAGCTGCTGTAGTAGTTTCTGCCGGAGCTGCTGTTGTGGTTTCAGGTTCTGCTGTTGTACCACCTGCTAATTCAAGCGCTTTTGCCTTAATAGCTTCAAAGTTTGCATCAAAATCCTGCGGATCATATCCGTCAGCCTTAACAGCTGCTACAGAAGGCTCTACAAAGTTAGGAGAATCCTCGTCTCTTGATTTATATCTGATCGTGAAATCAACTACTTTACCGTTCTGTACACATACCAGCATACCCTGTGAAGGATTCAGTACTGCAGTATATTCGCCGGCTTCAAATTTACCCTTAAACTGTGTCTGATTATCAGCCCAGGCAGAATCCGGATTACCGAAGCATAACTGATATGACCATGCAAAGATATCTCCGTCGCCAACTACTTTATACTCATATTCACCTGCTGAAGCACATGTGAACTTTGCTGTATAGTAGCCGTCTCCTGCCTCTGTAAATTTCTGATCCTGTGCAGTCGTAACCCATCCTTTATTGCCGTCCGGATCTTCATCTGCGTCAATTCCGAAAAGATGCGGATTACCAACAAATGTGTAAGAATCAGCTGCAAAAGCCATAATTCCCATAGCTGCTGTCATGGATAATGTTGTAGCAACTGCTACAATTTTCTTAATGATTTTTCTCATAATAGAAAATTTCTCCTTTCATTCTTGGTGTTACTCTGGTAACAACTCTGAATGTATTATAACTCAACCTGTAATGAATTGCAATATTTTTTTAATCATATTTTGTTGGTTTTATGAATTTTAATGATTTACAATTTTATTTTCTGTATAATTTTGCCATAAATACTTTTACTTTACGATAACAAATATATAAAAAAGAGGAAACATATATATGTTTCCTCTTTATACTTAATTTTAAAAATATTTTTAATTAATTAAGCCTCTTTTTTCTTTGCAACAAATGCTACAACTGCTACCGCACCCAGTAATGAAACCAGTACAGCAATCGGAGCTGCGTCGCCTGTCTGTGTTGACTGGTTTTTAGCTGTAGTTGTTTCCGGCGCTGCTGTTGTAGCTGCTACCGTCGTTGTATCTTCTTCTGCTGCCGTTGTTGTATCTTCTTCTGCTGCTGTTGTTGTATCTTCTTCTGCAGTTGTTGTTTCTTCTACCTGTGGAACATACTTAGCCAGAGCTTCATCCTTTGTAAAGAATTCTCCGTACTCTTCATCTTCTCTGCCTGTATCCCAACGTACAAGATATTCAAAATCTTCACCGTTCTTTGTGATGTTCACATCACCGTTTGAAGGATTGAATGTTACAACAAATTCATCGCCAGCCACGGTTTCCGGTAATTTAAACTGGGAAGCGTTATCCTGGAATACGCCGGTACCTAACTGCATCTGCATTCCCCATGCAAAGTTTGGTCCGTCTTCCAGAATCTTAAACTCGAAATCTCCGTCAGCTGTAGCAACCAGCTTCTTAGAGTATGTACCGTCTCCGTTATCCTTAACGAAGCAGCTTTCTGCTTCCGGCGTCCACTCAATACCAAGCTCTGTAGCGCCTACTACGGAATAAGATGCACATGTCTCGTCAGAAACTTCTTCGCCATTTAACTTTTTAACCAGGTTGTCTCTTAACTGAACGAAATTCGGGAAAGAAGTTACATTTAATGCCTCAAGGCTTGCTTTTCTGTCCGCATTGATTCCATTTACCCACTCGTTAAAATCCAGTTCAGCAAACTCTTCCGGTGTGTAGTATGTTTCGTTATCATCAGCTGTACACCAGCCAATAGAGTAATCAACAAGGTTTCCTTCTTCGTCCTTTACTACTAAGCCATATGTTTTAGTATCAAAGTAAACGGTTACGTTTGTCTCCGTTTCCGGTGCGATACGGATCTGTGAAAGATTTGTTACATCACCAATCAGACTCGCTCCGAGATCACCAACAGGAATCGACGGTACGCCTAAAAGGATTCTGTTCCATCCTGCTACTAATGTCTCAGAATTAAACGCACCGATAGAAAAACGGCTCATCCATGAGTTTTCTTCATCCCATGCAGGCATCGTAAGGTCAAACGACACTACTCCATCAAATTCTGTCTCCTGAAATGCATTGGCATCATCATTTAAAGCCCATGCCGGGTCAGTCATATTTCCGGTTATTGTATAAATTGTCTCACCAGCAGGAATCGTGGCAGGATCAATTTCTGCACCAAATGCAGAAACTGCAAGACCCATGGTCATTGTTGCTGCTAACATGGTTGCAGCAATCTTCTTAAAAGATTTTTTCATTGTTCCATTCCTTTCTATTTGTTTGAGTTTATATGTTTTTTGACGCAAGTGTCAATGTATGCATTATATTATATTTTCATCATACTTTCAAGTTAATTTTGACAATTATTTAAAAATAAATTCATAAAGTTAACATAAATTATTCAAATTTACAAAATATTTAGATTTCCATTCCTTGTTATTTCATACGTTCTATGCTAAAATAACAAAGAATCATAGATATTTTTATGACATTTGTACAATTTTAAAGGAAATAAGGTGAACATGTCCATGGAACTAAAGGATGATCATGATATTGAAGTTAAAAAAAGCCGCCTGGACGGCGAAGCGGATATATACGATAAAAACAGAACGGATATTACCGGCAGGGAACGCTGGAAACTCATGTCCGGGATCGAAAGATTTTTATATTACAAAGATTATTATCTTAAATATACTCTTATCATAACAGCTTTTCTGATCGTAGCCGTTTATGTGGGATATACGATCTTCAAACCGGATCCGCCGGATACTTTTTTTCTTTCGATGCTGGACGGATTACAATACGACGATTCCATTATAGATGAAGTACCGGAAACTTTTGGCGATTATCTGCGGGAAAGTGACTATACCGGAATAACAGACCAGAAACATCTTTTTTTCGAAACATTTTATGATACAATAGTAGACCAGATTCGGATTGACGGATTTTATGATAAATCAAAATTTGATGTATTTATTACCAAAAACGGGACTTATGAAGGTTTTGCCGGTAACAATATCCTGATGAACCTGGAAACCGTGCTTCCAAAAGAGTTATTGGAATCTCTATCGGACAGGCTTATCTATACCCAGGGAAAAAATGATTCCAAACCATACCCATATGGTATAAAAATTGAACAGGCAAAATATAAATTCTATAACCACAAGGGAACGGAAGAGCCTGCCATCCTCTCCATTGCCCACAATACCCGCAGACCGGAAGCTGCTGTTTATTTTATCCGGTTTTTATACGGACTGTAATAATCTGGCAAAAGCCAGCGACAGAAGCGATTATGATATTAACCCTTTTTGGTATACTATTGCTAAAATGATATTGATTCTGCATTTCCCAAAAACAGAAAACGGCAGAACAGGATGAGTTATCATTAATAATTATCAGATCTCTTATCTGTTTCAGTTTTTCAATTTATAGATATTATCATCCTGCACAAACCCGGCCAGACTATACAATACTAGTATATCCGTTATCTTCCGCTTCTCCATATATTCAGAAAGGCTCTGATTATAGTATCTTAAATCCAAAACATATATATTTTCGAACTGATTAATCAGATACGGTATAAAAGAATTTGCAAAAGAATCTTTAATCAGCAGTATGGATTTCCCGTTTTTTACCGTTGTATGAATTTCGACCAGGGAATGATTTCCTCCCAGAAATACGCCGTACTTATCTTTGGAAGCCAGCTTTTTCATATCAAATAATGTATGTTCCGTCAATGCTCCGTAGTCATAAACCAATGTATACCCAACGGTTTCTGCCGGTTCATATATATCAATGCTGTCGCTGCGGAGGGAAAGATTTACTTTAGAATCCAGTGTTCCCCTGAAGGTTTCCGTAACGGTGGTTTTAATAAATTCTTCCTGTTTGTTTTCCCTGATTCCGGTCTCGTTGCACCATGCTTTATATCCATAATAACTGCCCAGTGAGGTCCAATGATGATCCGTTCTGTAATAAATGTATTCTTCCTTATGTTTTTCCAGTTCTTCATATACATCAACACAGTCCGCCGACTCACATCTGTCATATATCTCCTTAATAATCTTCCATTCATCCGCCGTCTCTGCTGATGCCGGTAATTTATTCCGCAGAACAGCGGATTTATCCGGAACCAGAAGAATACTGAAAGAATTGTCCATACCTTCCGAATTGTTTCTGACAAATTCTTCCAGATATTCTATGTTTTTCGCTGCCTGTTCAGATTCATAATTTTCAGAGTCCTTTAATTCTATCAGATAATCATCTTCGGCAAAATAAACCCCGTTTACTTCTTTCTTCTGCAACAGCAATTCCGTTATGGTCCGAAGCGTTATCCATTGATTCCGAAAGGGAAACTGGTCCGAAAGATAGGTTTCATATTCTTTTCCATACCGTCCGCTGCTCAAAGCTGAAAGACTCAGCTCCGGACGCTCTGCCAGATACCGGTTTTCCTGTTCCGAAAATTTTACATCTTTTTTTATAAATAGTCCGATTCCAACCCCGATGAAAAACAGCAGAAACATTACAACCGTAATGCAGTCTGCCTTAAAAGCAGTAATCGTTTGTATATTTGTATTATCTACACTATCTATAATTTTTTTCTGCATCAAATCATTTCCTTGCTTTTTTAAGAATTTCAGGCAATTCGGATACTCTAAAATCTGAAATATAAAAACGGATTATAGGACTGCTCTACCAGATAGGCAGTCGATACCAGCATTAATACCATATATCCCATATTTTTAATGAGCGAACAGAGCACAATTCCTCTTCTGCCCCCTGACAGTTTTTTCTCCATTTTCTTCCAGATAAGAGCCGGCAGAGGAGTAGCTCCGATGATTAACAGTATCATAAAAAACAAACCGGTATACAGCATATATATAACAGTATCAGAATGTATACCCCAACCGTTTCCGCCAAGCAGCGCTTTAAAATATTTTCCCGCTTCCCCGATGCTGTCTGCCTCAAAAATTACCCATCCAAACAATATTAAAACCATACTGTAAACATATCGTATCATTCCCGGAAGGTATTCCAATGCCTTTAATATTACATATTTTTCCAGCAGGATTATCACTCCGAAATATAATCCCCACAGTAGAAAATTAAAGCTGGCCCCATGCCATAAACCGGTCAGCATCCATACAAGAAGAATATTAAATATATGTCTCACTCTGCCTGTCCGATTCCCCCCCAGCGGAATATATACATATTCCCGAAACCAGGTTCCGATGGAAATATGCCATCTCCGCCAGAATTCGGTAATACTTTTTGATATATACGGATAATTAAAATTTTCCTCCAGCCGGAACCCGAACATGGCGGCCAGACCCAATGCCATATCGGAATATCCTGAAAAATCAAAATAAATCTGAAAGGCAAATGCCATGATTCCAAACCATGCCATGATACCTGACAGTTCTCCGGTCTCCGTACCGGATATCTGCTGCCAGTAGATTCCCACATTATTTGCAAGAATAACCTTTTTTGATAAACCGACGATAAAACGGCCGATTCCATATGATAAATTCCGGATAACCCGTTGTAAATCATTTCTCTGATTCTTTTGTTTCTTCTCAATCTGTGCCTCAATAAATTTATAACGAACTACCGGCCCGGCAATCAGCTGCGGAAACATGGCAATGTACATTCCAAAAGAAACCATACTTTTCTGCGGTTTTACATCCCCCCGCCAGACATCCGCAAGATAAGAAACCGATTGAAAAGTATAAAAAGAAATTCCGGCCGGCAGAATGATTCCCGCAAAATCTATCTGTACAGAACAAATGGTTTCAAACAGTTCCAGTACCATAAGGGAATATTTAAATACACAGAGCATCAGTACATTTGCACTGACAGCGGTTATCATAACAATACCTGCCGCTTTCCTGCGGTTTTGATTTTTATAATATCCAATCAAAATACCGAAAAAATAATTAACGGCTATGGAAAGAACCAACAGAATCACATAGTTCGGTTCTCCCCATGCATAAAACAACACACTGGAGAGCAGCAGCCAAAAGTGACGGGCGCATTCCGGCAGACAATAATAAACCACCAAAACTGCCGGCAGAAAACGAAATAAAAATACAAAACTGCTGAATACCATTTGCTAACTCCTACGGCTGAATATCTTTAAAATGAAATTCCCGTTTTCCACCGGCATAATCCTCCACAATATTACCGTTTCCAAACAGTTTATATTTATATGTGCAAAGTCCTTCCAGCCCCACCGGACCTCTGGCATGTAACTTACTGGTACTGATACCCACCTCGGCGCCAAAACCGTACCGGTAACCGTCCGCAAATCTTGTGGAACAGTTACAGTATACCCCTGCCGAATCCACATACTGCATAAACTGCTGCATTGCCGCCTGATCTTCGGTTAAAATACAATCGGTATGATGAGAACCGTACCGGTTAATATGTTCAATTGCTTCCTCTATATTCTCCACCGTCTTAACGGAAATAATTAAATCCAGATATTCGGTTGCAAAATCTTCTTCTGCCGCCTCTTCACAGTCTATAATATCCCTGATTTCTTTTGTGCCCCTTACTTCTACGTTTTTTTCCTGAAATGCTTTATTTAATACCGGAAGAAGTTCTCCTGCTGCTTCCTTATGGACCAGCAATGTTTCTACGGCATTACATACGGCAGTATACTGGGTTTTAGAATCAACAATAATCTTTACTGATTTTTCAACATCTAATTCCTTATCCGCATAAATATGGCAAATTCCATCGGCATGTCCCATAACCGGTATTTTCGTATTGCTCATAATATACTGGACAAAAGAATTGGATCCTCTTGGAATTAATAAATCAACGGATTCATTACAGTTCAGAAGTTCACTGATTTCTTCCCTTGCTTCCGCCTGCATCATGCAGCTCTCCGGCATACCTGCTGCCACTGCCGCCTGATGAATTATTTCAAATAAGACTTTGTTGGTTTTAGCCGCTTCGCTTCCTCCCTTTAAAATGGCGCAATTGCCGCTTTTCAGACAAAGGGTTGATATCTGCACCATGGCATCCGGACGGGATTCAAAAATAACTCCAATCACACCAATCGGGCAGGATTCTCTTACCAATACCATGTCACTGTCCAGTTCCCGCTTCATCTGAACCTTTCCCAGCGGGTCCGGCAATTCAATCAGTTCCCGGATTCCTTTCACTACATCCTGTAACTTGGTTTCATTAAACTTCAGTCTCTTCAATATCGGCGCTGTCAGACCATCACGTTCGGCTTTATCCAAATCCGCCTGATTCGCTTCTATAATTTTATCCTTTTGCTCCAACAAAGCATCTGCCACCATCTGCAGCGCTTTGTTTCTCGCTTCCAGAGGCTGGGCAGCCAGCTTCGTACTGTCAAGTTTCATTTGTACAGCCTGTTCTTTTATTGTCATGTCAGATTCCTCACTTTTCATATATAATGAATGATACTCAGTTTACAATTAATCTTGATTTTAACATTACGGTACGTATTTAGCAACGGGTAATTTAAAAATCGTCAATTGATTTTTCTGAAACAGATATATCATTGATGGTTTTGATAGCGTATTTACCAATCGATACATTATTCTTATCAAATCCACTTCCATCATTAAAACGTGCGTCCATTCCCATTCCAAAGTAATAGTATGGATTATCTTCTGTTCCTGATATTTGATAAGTGGTGTCTGCAAAGTAATTTTTATTGTCTATTGTGATTAAATTCCATATGTGTGTCTCACCACTGCTGTTGTTGCCGGAAACTGTTGTATTTTCTATCCCGGCTTGTGTTAATAACTTTTCTCTTTCGGAATCGGTTGCTTTAACACCTTCCAGAAAGCCATTACTGGCATTTTTAATTATACTGATAATTTCATTATGTTGTTTTTCAGTTTTCGTATAATTCCATGTAATTGTCTGATTTTTTTCATTGTACCAATCAAAACTATTAAAAGCAGAATTAATAAACAATGGAGATTCATAATTAATGATGACTGATAATTTATCAGCAAAACCTTGATTTGGACAGTCAACACCCGTTTCGTAATTCAAATAAGCATCTACAAATTTTATATAAAATTCCGCAAATTCTATACCATAATATTTTATGGCTTCTTTTCCCAATAAATATGGATTATAAATATAATTGTTATTTTCGATAATTGGTCTCATTTTTCCGTTAATTCACTAATGTCGTAATCCGTTTCTTCTTGCATCGGTGGTTGTAAATCCGGATATGCATAGCTTTGTTTCACGGTTTTTCCTTTATTTATTTTATAATCTTTATGGATACTTCCTATTAACAGGATTCCTGCCAGCGTTTCTAAAGATAATGGCTCCTTTTCTTTTATCTTTTCTTCCGAAACAACAGTATTATTGTTATTACTATTGCTATTATCTTCAATCTTATCTGTATCATTGCCGCAGCCTGTAATTCCTAAAGCCAAAATACAACAAAATAAAAACGATAAAAACTTCTTCATCAACAGCTCGCCTTTAAATTACTATTCATTTCACTAAACAAATTCATTATACTACAGAAATTTGAACTTTTCTATTGTAAAAACCGGACGAGTATTTTGTTCTGATTTGTAACATTTTTCCTGTCTCCGAATATACTTGTATAAAGCATTTTTTGAGGTTTCACATGAATTTCATTCCTTCCGATACCTATAACTCGGATTTTCCATATATGACAGACAGTCTGGGACGTCCGGTTCCCAACGACCAGAACTCCCTGACGGTTGGTTCTGGCGGTCCGACTCTGCTGGAAGATATCCATCAGATTGATAAACTGGCTCACTTTGACAGGGAACGTATTCCCGAACGTGTAGTTCATGCAAAAGGCGCCGGTGCATTCGGTTATTTCAAACCCTATCAGTGTATGGCTAAATATACCATGGCTGATTTTCTGCAGGTTCCAAACCGAATTACAAAAGTTTTTGTCCGTTTTTCTACCGTAATCGGTTCCAAAGGTTCGGCAGATACGGTCAGAGACCCCCGGGGATTTGCCGTAAAGTTTTATACCAATCAGGGAATTTATGATTTGGTAGGAAACGACCTTCCGGTTTTCTTTATCCGGGATTCCATAAAATTTCCGGATGTGATACATTCCCTGAAACCGTCTCCGGATAATAACTTAAAATACCCGGAACGGTTCTGGGATTTTATTTCCCTGACACCGGAATCGACACACATGATCACCTGGCTGTATTCCGACCGGGGTACCATAAAAGACTACGCACACATTGACGGATTCGGAGTTAACACATATATCTGGGTAAATAAAAACAGCGAACGCTTTTATATCAAATATCACTGGAAGACCATGCAGGGAATTGAAACCATCACCCGGCAGGAGGCGGAGGAGCTGTCCGGCTCCGACCCGGATATTGCAGTTCGTAAGCTCTATGAGCATATTAAAAACGGAGATTTTCCAAAATATGAACTTTGTGTTCAGATCATGGCGCCGGAAGAAGTGGAACATTTAAGTTTTGACCCGCTGGACGACACAAAGACATGGCCGGAAGATCAGTTTCCGCTGTATAAAGTGGGCATGATGACTCTGAATCAAAATCCGCAAAACTTCTTCGCAGAGGTGGAGCAGTCTGCCTTCTGTCCCGGAAATGTGGTTCCCGGAATCGAATTTTCGGCGGATAAAATGCTTCAGGGACGCAGTTTTTCTTATCTGGATACCCAGAGATACCGTATCGGTCCAAACTTTGCCCAGCTGCCTGTCAACCGCTCCGTTTCACCAGTCAACAACAACCAGCGGGATGGCAGCATGACCTATGAGATTAATCCTGAACCGATTAATTACTCTCCAAACAGCCTGAATCATAATCAGCCCCTGCCGGCTGACATTACGGTTCCGAAACCGGTGTTTGCCAAAGGATATATTGCAAGAACCCCGATCGTAAAAACCGATGACTATACACAGGCCGGAGAACGCTATCGTTCCCTTTCACCAACGGATAAACAGCATCTTGCCGAAAATATTGCCGTGGAACTGGTATTATGCCGGCGGGATATCATTGAGCGTGTTCTTTCAAATTTTGCAAAAGCTTCCAAAGAATGGGCAAACAGCGTTATGTATGCCATGCAGAAGTGTTCGAAATAATTGGATGTGACAAAAAACAGCCGGTCTCAGAGGGAATCCCCAAATGAGACCGACTGCTTTTCTGCTATTTCATAATATTCTGATCATAAATTAAAATATTATATACACCGCATTTCATAATTTCTTTCGCCTTTTCATAATCATACCGAGACTGATTATAATATTCTTCCATCTCCCGGTCCGTCAGGATAACAAAATACTTATCATACCCGTCAATATCTTCATACCAGTTTTTATTGGTCTGATATAAACGTTTTCTGTATCCGTCTTCTTCCAGACTGATACATCTCACCTTAACCTTTGAATCAGACATCATTGTTATAATATTGGCATACCAGAACGTGGCGTATCCGTATTCCAGATCATTTTCTTCCAGATACTCCGCCAGGTTATTTAAATGTTCATTGGTTATGGTCTGTTTCTCCATGGTCATCATTTCATAAGAGGTGATAATCCAGACACAGGCCAGAGGTACCGCTATCAGGGTCAGCAGCCGTTTATAACCGGTATTCTGAAATATCCATCTGACAAACATCACACATAATATTACGGATGTGGCAACAATCGGTGACAGGCGCCAGTTGGCAGAATTTAATTTTCCGAATACCCACCCCAGCAAGATCAGCAGTGTCATAAAATGATGGATAAATATCATCAGATGGTATGCCGTATTTTCAAATTTCCGATACATACAAGCCATCACCACCGGAACCGCCAGAAGCAACAGGGCGCAAATGATTCTCAAAAGATGGAAGATTCCTTCTCTGGAATATAACAGGGTATTATCGGATATATCTACACCCAGCAATGACATAAAGGAAGGAAATAGCTCTCCCAGATTTCCAATCCACTGGCTGCTGTTTGAAAAAGAGGAATATGCTTCCGCATAACCGGCCGTTAAGTTTCCGTTTACCATATTGCCGGATAATAATCCTGCCAGGATTCCCAATGCCAGTAATAGCAATACCGTATATCGGTTTATATTTCTTTTGTCTTTCCAGTCTGTCTGAAAATCAAAAAAACGTTCTGCTGCCACTGCCGCCAATACCGGCAGTGCATATATGGTAATTGCCTGAATGCCGTTCATGGAACACAGGACCGTCCACAGAAACAATGATACCATACGGCGGACATTTCCTGTATCCGACTGAATAATTCGAAAGACCAGAGCCGCCCCGACCAGCAAAAATAAAATTCCCAGACTGTAATATATAATATGTCCCCAGAAGATTTCCCTGAGTTTTTCACTGGCAGACACCAAAAGCAGCATAGAAGAAAGCAGGACTGCAATCCATTTAAAACTGAAATTCAATGTCCTGGCAAAAAATATCAGAGCCAGCACAAAAATCAGATAAAACAATGTCATTCCTATAATTTGTGCCTTCATGCCGACTCCGAAAACGGCCACAAACGGCAGCATCAAAAGCTGCCCTCCGAACGGAAGCAGACAGGCATAGGCAAAATCCTCATTCATCAGGGCTTTGGCATCCAGGGAAGCTTCCGCCCACATAATGGTATCCGTACAATCGGAATGATAATATCCTTTTGCAACAAATATTACATAATACAAAACCAGCAGAAAAGAAAAAATGCCAATAAGTAATATTCCGCTTTCAAACGCCAGATTCAGAATTTCCTTTTTATTTCTTTTCTTCATGGTATTCTTCCTCCGTATTGACATTCCATATGTTGGAACGATCCTTTCTGTTTTCCAGAATATTTTTTACTGCCTCAAAGGAAGTGACCATGGAATGATCCATGTTATTATATCTGTGCTGACCGTTTCTTCCCACACAATAAAGATTATCAATGGTATCCAGATATTCTGTCAGCCGTTCAATCTCCGAATATGTATCAAAATATGCCGGATATGCTTTCTTCACTTTCTCACGGTGTGCATCCAGAATCTCATCCGCCGAGGAAATTACTCCCATTTTCACCAGTTCTTTTGCTGCGAACCGGATACATGCCTCATCGCTCATATTCCAGAATTTATCTCCTTCATTGCAGAAATATTCCAGTCCGATCCAGATTTGCTCCTGCGGATTTTCTACCAGATACGGTGACCAGTTGTTGAATATCTGAATCCTTCCCAGCCGTACTCCCGTATCCTGCACATATATCCAGCAGTCCGGTACGATATTATTCAATGTTTTCATATTTGTTTCATTTTTCAGATTCAGGCGTCCGGTCAGAACTCCTACCGTAACAAAATCACGATACGGCAGACCGTCGGCAATGGCCGCGATTCGTTCCGGCACCTGTTCCATACCGCCCACCAGGTCTTTTAACGGCATGGAAGATATCAGGATATCTCCTTTTAATGTCTCTGTTCTGCCGTCTCTTTCAATATCTATGGACGTTATGGTATTCCCCTCCCGGTTGATTTTTACTACTTTGGAATTCTTCCGGATGATTCCGCCCATGGATTCAAATTCTGCTGCAGCAGTTTCCCATAATTGCCCAGGACCGTATTTCGGATAATAAAATTCCTCAATCAGCGAAGTCTCTACTTTCCGCTTCGCCGATTTTCTGCTGAATACTTTTGAAAAAATATCTTTGATAATGGCGGTTACGGACAATCCTTTGACCCGCTGCGCTCCCCAGTCTGCAGAAATTTCTCTCGGATGCCTGCCCCACAGCTTTTCCGTATAGCCTTCAAAAAACATGGAATATAACACCCGGCCGAACCGGTTAATATAAAAATTTTCCAATGATGTTTCTTTTAATTTATGAACCGATGACAATAAATAACTGAAACCTGCCCGAATCGTTGTTAAAAATCCCATATTCTTAATGGTTTCCCACTTCATGCTGATGGGATAATCAAAAAACTTCTTTTTATAGAAAATCCTGGAAACCCGGTTTCTGACCAGCATGACCCTGTCATCTTTTTCCGGGTCTGGTCCGCCCTTTACCAGCGGCTTCTTTCTTCTCAGCAGTTTATCATCAAACGAGTGTTTTCCCTGGGTAGGCATAATCTCTGCCCACCATTTCATCACCCTGTCATCCTTTGAAAAAAAACGGTGCCCGCCGATATCCATCCGGTTGCCGTTGTAACGGACGGTTCTGGATATTCCGCCTATTTCACTGCTTTCCTCCAGAATGATTACATTATATTTTCCGTTTCCCTGTTTTAAAAGCTCATATCCGGCAGTAATACCCGCCGGACCCGCTCCGATGATTAAGATTGTTTTTGACATATTCAGTTCCGTTCCCTTCCCAGTTATTTTCTATAAAGCGTTATTTTTCTTGCCGCAAAATTCCATATTAATACAACAACAGCCGCAATAACTTTTGAAACCATAAAATATACGGATAATTTTTCCGTAAATAAATACATGATTATCTCTGTCAGTCCAAGACCGATCACACCGATAACAGCATAAACGAGAAACTCCACCTCATTGCTGTTTCCCGAATCACTTCCCCTGAACACCAGCGCTTTTGATAACATAAAGTTCACTGTCAGGCCTGCCGTAAATGCAAATACTGCCGCTATCAGATAATAAATCCCTGTCAGTTCCAGCAGAAACAGACAGCCGGCATCCACGGCAAACGCCGTTCCTCCCACAAACAAATAGCGGAAAAGCTGAATAAAAGTATTATTTGTAGGTTCTATAAACAGCTTGGACATATCAAAAGCAATTATATCTTTCCAAAGTTCTTCCATCCGCAGCTCCCATCCGGCTGAATACCATTTTATTTTTTGTACATACTTACCATAAAAGTATAATTAACACACTATACATTTGCAAGCAATTTTTATGTAAAATCTGAATTAATTTTTTGGGGTAAAATTTCTTCAATCTCGCCAGTTATCATATACTTAAGATTTGTTATCAACTTACCGTAATTATGTAATATTTTGTCGTTGTTCATAAATTCCAATAAATCATATATAATGTATTTAGTTTTTAAGAAAGGTATGTGTGTTATGAGTTCAGATGAAATGAAAGAAATACTGATTCAATATCGCAAGTCACAGGGATTATCACAGAAAGAACTTGCCGCAAGATGTAATTTAACCCAATCTACCATCAGCACAATGGAAAATGGTGACTTTTATCCGTCTATGTACTCATTTCTCACTATTTGCGATGGTTTAAGCATTACTCCGTCCCAGTTCTTTCTCTCGGGTTCTGAAAATACCGTGGTTCTCAATGAGGAAGCCAGAAGTCTTATAGATTTGTGGAACAGCCTGAACGGTGACAGCAAAAATCTGGCACTTTCCATTCTGCATTGTATCAAAAAAGCACAACATCCGGCAAGTGATGATAAAAGCGCAGAAACAACCGATGATGAGTAAGAATATTTATTTATTATAAAATATAGATTATACAGACACCACTCATACACTGAGCGGTGTCTTTTTTTATTTCTTCAATTCAACAATCCGTTCCCATTTATTTCCTTTTCCCATTAGTGATTCTATAGTTTTTCTTTATATAATAGTATCAGATTAACATTTACAAAGGAGAGCAAAGACAATTTTTAAATTGTCATTTTAAATATGAGCGACAAGGAGTTTTTAGACCGGCTGAATTATTTCCGGAGCATTTATAATTATTCAAATTACCGATTTTCCAAACTGACCGATATTCCGGTCAGTACTCTTTATTCCATGGATAACCATTATTCTGTTCCGACCATGCATACATTCCTGACATTTTGCGACGGTTTCGGAATCACTCCGTGTGAATTTTTCCTGCAGGATTGTGATGATACCCTGACCATCTCCGGGGATACAAAAAAAATCTTAAAAAATATCACTCTGCTATCCCCGGAAAACAAACGGCTGGTGCAGGACATCATCCGGGAAATCATAAAAAAACAAGGCGGTTCCGGCAACTGCCGCCCAAACTGACCGAAACAGCGGACCCTCCGTTCTTCCGCCGCATATGATATAGAACCAGGGAATTGCGATGCTTATAAACTTTGATCATTGGATTCGTAATTACCTGTAGTATTATAGAACATCAGTAAGGAGGTACCCTTTATGTATGAACAATATATACACCATAAAATCCCATTATCATTCTGCCGGATCATAATGTTATTTTCGATCATTTTACCGACATTGTTTTTTCCGGCTGTCAATATTCCTGCCGATACCGGTCCCCTGCAGTCGGACGATACCATTGCCGGAATCGATGTCAGCAAATGGCAGGGAGAGATTGATTTTAACCAGGTTGCCGCTTCCGGGGTTGAAATCGTATATATCCGGGCCTGTTACGGCTCTTCCACGGTAGATGAATACTTTGAAAGCAATTATGCAAAGGCCAGGGCTGCCGGACTGAAAATCGGTTTTTATCATTATATCACTGCCACAAATGAAACCTCTGCCATTGCCCAGGCCCGTTTCTTTTATTCCCTGATTTCGGATAAAAAATATGACTGCCGGCCTGCCATGGATTTTGAATTTTTCGGATTTCTATCAAAGAACCGGATTAATGATATTGCCAGAACGTATTTATCCACACTGCAAAACCTGACCGGCACGCCGCCCCTGCTCTATTCCGATATCAATGATGTAAATACCATATGGGACGCTTCCCTTTCCGTCTATCCTTTATGGGCTGCAGACTATAATGCCGGTTCCAATACAGATACCGGTTTCTGGCAGAAATGGAGCGGATTTCAGTACAGCAGCAGCGGAACCGTTCCCGGAATATCCGGCAATGTTGATCTGGACCGCTTCCGTGAAACTGTCTTTCTGACATCGGATATTCCTTTCCCTGATAAAAATCCCAATATTTATATTATACAAAGAGGAGATACCCTGTCCGGCATCGCATTCCGTTATCATACCACCGTAGAACAGTTAGCTGCATTAAATCACATTTCCAATCCGAATTTAATCTACCCCGGAACCCGTTTAATTCTTCCGACCACATCATCTGCACCGCCGATTCAATATGTGGTCCGTCCCGGTGATACCTTGTATGGTATTGCATTAAAGTTTAACACAACAATTGCAGCTCTTGCGGCAAAAAATAATATTCTTAACCCAAATCTGATATTCATTGGACAAATTTTAATTATCTGACACTAAAGCATATTCCATACTATTAATTGATTGCAAGGCTGTCGCTTTAACAAAAAAATTGTGGAGCGGCAGCTTCATTTCAGCTGTCCATCCCCACATATTTGTATTAGTTTCCCTTTTACCATTAATATGAATGTCGGTATAAATTAATGCTTCGGCTGCTCCAGTTCCAGCAGATATTTTTTTACATCCACTCCGCCGCCAAATCCAACCAGACTTCCGTTTTTTCCGATTACCCGGTGACAGGGAATCAGAATCAAAATATGATTTTTATTGTTTGCTCCTCCAACGGCTCTGCAGGCTTTCGGATTCCCAACAGCCCTGGCTATGTCCTTATAACTGCGGGTTTCTCCATACGGAATCCGACGTAGTTCGTTCCAGACCCTGAGCTGAAATTTCGTTCCGGTCATATGTAACGGTAAATCAAATTTTTTTCGCTTTCCATCGAAATATTCCGTTAATTCATGCTTCGCCTGAATCAGTATATCGGAAGCCTTACTGCAATATTCCGCTTCAACAGCCATATTCTTATTTTTATCAACGATATACAGCGCCGTTATCGCAGCCTCGTCTTCTTCAATACAAACAGTTCCTATCGGAGAAAACATATAACAACGATTTATCAAAATGGCATTCCTCATTTCTTCGTATCATAAAACTATAACAACTCATATACTATCAGCCGCATAATTTCATTCACTTTTTATGTTTCCTTACACATTCTGCCAGCAGATATTCAATCTGTCCATTAATGGAGCGGTAATCCTCTTCGGCCCATGCCGCAAGTTCTTCCCAGAGTGTCGGTGCAAGACGAAGCAGAATTTGTTTTTTTGCTTTTTCTTTTATTTTCAATGCCTTTTCTTTTTCCCGAACTTCCTTCTCAAGACTTTGAATCTTTTCAAGACGCTGCTTTAACTCCCGCTCTCTGATCTCAAGCTCATCTGCCATATCCTGACCTCCTTCCTGTCTGCCGTACGGCTGTTCCTAATAGATGGAACCACTGTTTACAATCGGCTGAGCATCCTTATTACCGCAAAGCACAACTAAAAGATTGCTGACCATGGCCGCCTTTCTCTCTTCGTCGAGAACAACAATCTCTTCTTCTCCCAACTGGTCAATTGCCATCTTTACCATGCTGACCGCACCTTCCACAATCTTTTGACGGGCTGCAATGATGGCTACTGCCTGCTGTCTCTGAAGCATGGCTGCCGCAATTTCATCGGAATAGGCAAGATTGGTAATTCTCACTTCTTTAATCTCCAGACCTGCCTCCATTACTTTTTCCTGCAGTTCTTTTCGCATGCTATCCGCAATTTCCTGACTGCTGCCCCGCAGTGATTTTTCATCGGCTTCATCTTCCATATTATCATACGGATACATTCTGGCAATATTCCGGATTACGGAATCACACTGAATGGACAGAAATTCCTTATAATTCTCAACATTAAACACTGCCTTTGTCGGTTCTGCCACTCTCCAGATAACAACGGAACCAATGATGATCGGATTGCCCAGTACATCATTGACCTTCTGTTTATCATTCCGCAACGTCTGTGTTTTTGTGGAAATTTTCTTTCTTGTACTCTGTGTTGCCACTGAATTTTTCACAATTTCTCCACCGCCGGCGGTAATTTCAATTGCCTGCGGTACAACACCTCCCGATGTAGGATTAAACTCACTGGCAAAAGGATTCACAAAATAATATCCATCTTTTTTAATGGTTCCGTAATATTTTCCGAAGAAAGTCAGTACCAGTTCTTCATTAGGTTTTAACATATGGAACCCGCATGTTAAAATAAAGGCTGCGATCAAAAGAAAAATGCCCCCTGCCACTAAAATGCCGCCCAGTATGTTATTTTTTCCCATTTCAATCGTAACGGCGCCGCATATGATCAGACCAACGGATGCCGCATACATAGCCAGCACCAGTATCAGCATCAGACCTCCGCTTATGGGATTCAGTTCCTTTTCTTCCACATTTTTAAAATTCTTTGATATTTCCTGTGTACTCATAATAATTCCTCCTTCAAAAAATATAGTGATATCGATTTGATATCACTATAATATAAAACCATATTAATTTTGTCAAGTCTATTTTCTTTCTTTGATAATTTCCTTACTGCAGAAATATGTTATCAGAAAATATCCTCCATAGATTGCAATCAAAAATACGGAAGTCATACCTACCGATTTCAGCATCTCATCCTTACCAAAGGTCTCAAGAATGGAATTACAGAATTTAATTCCAAAAACAGAATGGATACCTGCCAGAATTAACGGAACCATAAAGAATATTCCAATCTGCTTAAACAATGCACGGTTAATCACTTTTTCATCGGTTCCGATCTTTCTTAAGACACAGTAACGTTCCCGGTTATCCGTACTTTCGGACAATTCCTTCAATGCAAGTATGGCAGCGCCGGAAATCAGAAAAATAATTCCCAGATAAAGACCGATAAATGTAACCATGGCACCCAGACCGATGGAAGACTCTTTGATGTCCAGCATGGTATTATAACTGATCCGATCGTTGTTCCATGTATTTTCCATTAATTCGGAAATCCCCGCTTCAATCTTTATTTTTTCTTCCTCATTCCCTGCATTATAATTTGCCACCAGATAATTCCGCGCATTGTGACCGTCTGTTTTGGCATTGTCGGGAATAACAAAATAACCGGCGTTCACATGATTTCCTGACAGCTGCAGGATTCCTTTTTTACACTTCTTAAACTTTGGCCGGTATTCCACATCCCCAATCCGAATGGTCTCACCGTTTTTCAACGCAGAATTTCTCATCTCCACACTACTGTCAAAATCCGCAATTACTATATATTCATCCTCCTCCAGAACGTATTCCGGCATTCCGTATAATTCGGCCAGCCGGTTATAATCCGACAGTTTCATAAATTCCTCTCTTGCCGTATACTCCAGAAAAGAATAATTGTTTTGAGCCTCATCATATGCAGAACCTAATGTAGTCTGAAAAGTTATATCATCAAACATATAAGTATCAAACGAAATTTTTTCCTTAAATACTTCATCCACATTTAAACTCTTCCGTTTCAGCAGTTCTTCAACCGTATGGTTCTCCTGTTCCGGATCAATTGCATACTCAAACTGTATATCCGCCGGCGCTAGTTCCCTGAGATTATCATTCATAAAATTTTTAATGGATAACGCACTGGATAAAATACAGATGGTAAAAAACAACATTAAACAAATGACCGTCATGGAAAACACCATAGTATTTATTTTACTGCTAATCTGTCTCAGGGTAAAACTGTTCAGTTTTTTGTAATACAGGCCTTTGATACTCATTATAATCCGTAACATAAGTCCCGACAACGACCAGAACACCAGAAAAGTTCCTATCACTCCCAAAATAATGGGTATAAAGATATCTTTCTCGCTTGACAGACGGTATACTCCTCCCGTTACTTGCCAATAAGCGTATCCCAGAATCCCGCAGGATACCGCGAATACCAGTGTACACAGAACCGGATTCTTCATCCGGACCTTTTCCGATTTTTTACCGGAATGGAGCAGGTCAATGAGTTTACATTTGCTTACCAGTCTGGTATTAAATATCATGACCAGCACATACATAATTCCAAAGTATAAAAAAGTTTTAAACATAGCGGATTTCGAAAATGTAAATGCATAATTCGTCATATCCGCCTCAAACATATTGGCTACCAGCAGACTCATAAACTGGGATAATACCGTTCCCAGCAGCAATCCCACCGCTAACGAGATAATACCGATTAAAATGGTTTCAAAGAATAATATCATGGATACTTTTCTTTTTCCCATACCCAGAGTCAGATATACTCCAAACTCCTTATTCCGGCGTTTTACCAGAAATCTGCTGGCATAGATGATTAGAAATCCCAGTACAAAGGAGACAAACACACTGACACCGGAAAGAATATTGGTCATCAGTTTTATTATGTTTTTGGTATTAGAAGTTACATTCAGCAGTACCGTCTGGCTTTCAATGGCATTAAAGACATAAAAGACCGCAACGCCCAGAATCAGGGTAAAAAAATAAATGGCATAGTCCTTGATACTTTTTTGTATGTTTTTTAACGAAAGCTTAAAGAGCATCATTTAAATCCCCTCCCAACACTGTTACCACATCAATGATCTTGTTAAAATATACCTTTCTGGAATCTCCGCCTCTGTATATTTCATTAAATATTTTTCCGTCTTTAATGAATATAACCCTGGAAGAATAACTTGCAGTAAACGCATCATGGGTTACCATTAATATGGTAGCCTCCAGCGCCTGATTCAGATAACTGAACCGCTCCAGCAGCATTTTGGCTGCTTTGGAATCCAGTGCGCCCGTAGGTTCATCTGCCATGATCATTTTGGGTTTGGTAATAATAGCCCTTGCCGAGGCAACTCTCTGTTTCTGACCACCGCTCATCTGATACGGATACTTTTTCAATACTTCCGTAATTTCCAGTTTTTCCGCCACATCCCGGATTCTGCTGTCTATTTCCTTCGCTTTTACATTCTGAATGGACAATGCCAGTGCAATATTTTCATAGGCTGTCAGCGTTTCCAGCAGATTAAAATCCTGAAAAATAAATCCCAGTTCTTCCCGCCGAAACTTATTCAGCGCATTTCCCTTTAATTTTGTAATGTCTTCCCCGCTTACATAGATATGGCCGGAAGTCACCCGGTCGATGGTGGAAATGCAATTTAAGAGTGTGGTTTTTCCGCTTCCGCTGGCTCCCATAATCGCTACATATTCTCCCTTATCCACCTCAAAGGAAATATTATCAATGGCCTTTGTCAGGCTGGATTTATTTCCATAGTATTTTTCAATTCTTTCAATTTTTAAAATCTGTTCCACAATATGTCTCCTTCCAAAAAAATAAATATAGTCAACAACTTCCGTCTCATTGACTATACTCATTTTAATGTTTTATTTTATTTTTGTCGCTGTTTTAATATTACGAAACATTACAATTTCGTAATATTGAATCCGTTATTTATTTTAAAACATCAAAATACGGATTCCTCAAAAACACCAGACTGACTTTTGTATATTCCTGCTCTTCAGATTCTATCATAAGGCCATGCCCTAATTTATCACATAATTTTTTCGCAATGTATAATCCCATTCCCGTGGACTTTACCCCGGTTCTTCCGTTTTTTCCGGTAAAAGATTTTTCAAACACCCGTTTCAGGTCATCTTCGGGAATTCCGATTCCGTTATCAAAAATCGTCAGAATGGTTTTTTCCGTTCCTTCCGCCCTGGCCTGAACCCGAATACAGGCATGAGCTTTTCCGTCTGTATACTTAATAGAGTTATTTAAAATCTGATTTAAAATAAACTCCAGCCATTTGGAATCCGTCAATATAAGCTTATCCACACCGGATACGGTCAATTCAATGTTTTTCTCCAATAAATCATCTTTATTTCTCATCACAACATTACTGACAATGTCATTCAGGGAATTTTCAGTGATCAGATAATCCTTTTCTGCATTCTCACTTCTGACATAATACAATACCTGTTCCACATAATTATCCAGTCTTTTTATCTGCTGGTTTACTCTTTTATCAAAAATATCCCGATGATTGTGAGCCATCAGCGACAGACTGGATAACGGTATTTTTATCTCATGAATCCACATTTCAACATAATCTTTAAAATCATTGATACTGAATTCATATTCTCCGATTCTCTCCAGCATGGATTTATTTATTTCATATAAGAACTGATACATCAGTTCCCCCTCATAAAACTCAGGCATATTTATAGTTTCCAGTATCAGATACTTTTTATCCAGCTGTTCCAGATTATTTGTTATTTCATCATAAAATCTTTTTTTTCTGAAAAAATTTATCAGCAGAAGGGAAATTCCACCCCCCGACAGGATCACCGTCACTGCCATAACCATGGAAGTTTCTGCCTTAAATGCAAACATCAGCAATAACAGAATAAAACACATAAAAATATATAATAAAACGGATAATCCTTTATCCAGCAGGTATTTTCGAAGTTTCATAATAATATATACCCCTGCCCTTTCCTGGTGGCAATGGCATTTTCATATCCGATTTCTTTCAGTTTTGTCCGAAGTCTGCTGATATTTACGGTTAATGCATTGTCATTGATATATTCTTTATTGTTCCATAAATCGGTCATCAGTTCATCTCTTGTAACGATTCTTCTGTTATTTAACAGATATACGAAAATAATCATCTCATTTTTTGTCAGTACCACTTCCGTCTCCGGTTCGCTTCCGGTTCCTTCCCGAAGAATGAGTCCTTTCTGGGGGCAGACCAGCAGTTCATGATACCGCAAGGTATCCCCTGCCTGTTCCGTCCTTCTTAAAATTGCTCCGATACGCAGCAGGAGAATCGTGGGATTATAGGGTTTCGTAATATAATCATCTGCCCCGTAACTCATGGATAAAACTTCATCCGTTTCATTGTTTCTGCTGGTGACCATAATGACCGGTATATCCGATTCTTTTCTGAGTTCCCTCAGCAGGTTCTCTCCATTGGTATACGGAATATTGATATCCAGTAAAATAAGATCCGGCATTTGGCTTACTATTTCGTTTTTTGCATCCTGAAAATTCTCCAGTATGACTGCTTCATAACCGGAATTGTCCAGAAGTTCTTTCAGTTCCCTGGATATACTGTAATCATCTTCTACAATTAATATTTTCTTCATTCTGAATACTCCTTGGCGGAAGACTGCACTATGATCATAAGCCGGCATCCGCAGATTGTTTCGATTTGAATTTATTATATCCTTAATAGAGCTTTTCGACAATTCCTTTTTTATATGGAATTTTTCCTTCTCAAGCCTTGTATTGCGCTTTTGTTGTTTACTTTATTGTGATGGATAGTGCACGAATGTGTCCGCTTTTTTAGTATAGCTCCAGATCTTTGATATCTGAAACCAGCAACTTGTTAATCTCTGCCCGGGAAAGACCAAATTAAATTTTCCTGCATATAATTTATCATGATACAAATACATCAAGACTCAATATAAAATTATAGCGGGGTGGTTTCAATTGAATAACTATAATCCAGGCTGGATGTTTAATTTGCCAAATCTGTTCTGTACGAATAGAGTTCCCAATAAAAATTATTGCAGAAATACAACAGAATTAAAATCTGATAAACTGCAGGATGCGTAAAAATTCTCTGACGAATTGAGAATCATGGGAGCATGCGGCCCACCCCCCTGCTTTTGCGAACCCGGGCCAATGGGGCCAAGAGGGGAACCCGGGCCTCAGGGCTGTCCCGGAGAACGCGGGGAACCCGGACCTCAGGGTGTCACCGGACCACAGGGTCCACAAGGTGTCACCGGGCCGATGGGACCAAGAGGAGATCCCGGCCCCCGGGGACCTGCAGGACCTCCGGGCTATCCGCAAAATAGTGTGTTTGCATCGTTTATGGAACAGAAACTCTTTATACCGGAAAATGCCAACCTTCCGCTTAAAGTAAATATACCGGATACAACAGGAAATATTTCTCCTTATGACAATTACTCTGTCATATTAAATCCCGGATATTACGCCATCTATTATTATATATCAACAGTAATGGAAACACCGGGTTTCATAAAACTTACACCGGTATTCAATGACAGTATGCAGACCGTATTTACAGGATATGTGGACCTATGTCAATACTTTGGACACAAAAAGTTGAAAGTTTATGCTGATTTTTT
>CAJTXN010000010.1 GCA_910583605.1 uncultured Lachnospiraceae bacterium | reverse complement strand
TTTTTTAGAAGAAAAATATTTTTCATTTACCTATTGACATTTATTAGCTGGACTCTTGATAAAACATAGTTAAAAGCTCAACTAATTTTCCCAACGATATTCCACTGGTTCTGCCAATATCAGCGGCCTCCTGTAAATGCTCTTCCGCTAACCGCTGCTGTTCCTCCTGATAAAAGTCTTTATTCTGTGCCGCTACAAAACTTCCACGCCCGACTGTCGTTTCGATAAAACCATCCCTTTGTAGATCTTCATATGCCTTTTGAACGGTAATTACGCTTACATGGATTGACTTTGCCAATGCCCGCATAGAAGGAATAGGATCGCCCGTCTGCAGTTCACCGCTCATAATCATAGCTTTTATCTGTGAGGTAATCTGCTCATAAATGGGTTTACTCGTATTACTGCTTATTATAATTTCCACAGGATCCCTCCATCCGTCATATAATGTACTTATTGAACGAGTACATTATAGCAACTTCAGTCACAACTGTCAATAAGGTAATGGCAGGTGGCAAAATTCTTATGAGAACAATAACAAATGGGATCTGTTCTTTGGAAAAGGAGCATAAACAAAACAAGACCACAGGGGAAGTAAAATCCTTGTGATCTTTGTTATGGTATTTCAAATTTATAACCTACACCGACAATATTTTTGATATATTCCAAGCCATCCGGTGTTATCTTCAATTTCTTCCGCAGATTGCTCATATGGTTGCTTACCGCTTTGCGTGAGTAACAGGCAGCAGCCTCATCCCAGACCAGTTCCATGATCAGCTCGTATGTGAACACCCGTTGGGGATGCGTGATCAGCAGGGCAAGAATATCAAATTCTTTCGCCGTCAGTTCGACCACTTGTCCATCCACACGTACCAGCCGCTGCTCCAGGCAAAAGTACAAATCACCCATATGAATCTCTGTGAAGATACCTTCATTCTCTGTCAACAGCTCATAAGCTCCGGAGCGGATACACAGGATATCAGCTGAACCACCATTCTGCTTTTCTTTGCCAAGAAGATAGTTTACTAACTCCTGCCGCTGTCTTGCGTCCAACAGCATAAGCAGCTTTTCTCCGATTTTATCTCCCGGCTCGGATATTTCCAGTACAGCTAATTTCCCAAAGATATCACCTCCGTTCCCTTTACGCCCCTCCGTCCTTCAGCATTCTATGATAAACTATAAACATGACAGCGTTCTGTCATATTTCATATCTTTTTTGTGCAATGACACCTTACCTGGGCTTTATGCCCCTACCCTTTTCGCACTGGCCTTATATACTTAAAATACTGTTCCGGATCATAAAAAAGTACATGACTCTTCCCGGTGAAGTATCAAGGCAGCATCCGGCTTCTTCATAATCAAACTCGGCCGTCTCTTGATTTTATTGCTATAATCTTTGAAGAACAATAGAAATAAAATTCAAATATTTACCTCCGCCAGCCTCCATAGCTTTACGATCACTGATTGCATACTCGTTTTCTTGCTTTAACCAGTCGTTCCATACTTCCTCATTACTTTCCATCTCATGAATGGAAATTACCCTGGCCCCTTTGCAGTGGCGGATAATGTTTTCCCAATACATTATATCGTGCATATAATCAAGCTGATCTGGTGTCCATGAGAGAAGTAATTCTGGTGGCAGATTACTATGACAATCTTTTTTCATTCCGGGAATAGCAATATAAACATAGCCACCATGTTTAAGATATGGGAGCAATTTATCGTCAAGGAATTTAGGATCTCGCCCAAAATAATTATAGGAATCCGTACTGATGATTGCATCGAAAAATTCTTCCTCAAACGGAAGTGCCGTGGCATCTGCCTTAACCGGAATAATCTGCTCATCGGACAAACCCATTTTGCGAAAGAATTTTCGATTATCTTCCGGATCGCTCCACAAATCCGTGGCATATACAGTAAACCCGTACTCTTTTACAAGAAAGAGGGAAGTCAACCCCTGACCGCTGCCAAGATCACATACTATGGCGTTTTGGGAGATTTTGCAATGAAGTAAAAGTTCCTCCTCCAGTTTGACTGGATTTGGCCCCATAATTTTAGCCTGTAATTCAGGAATGTTATATTTTTGACTACGAATATATTTCATTTTTGTTTTCCCTTTCCTTTGTGTGAGATTCTATAAAAAAATCAATATGCTTTATTAGCCGTTTTTCAATATCCACATAAGATTCATTTTCATCTGACATATTGATAAGTAAAAAAAGCGGGGAGAAAAATTCTATTGCAAGTTGGTATGGGTCATTCTCCTTTAACACACCACATCTAATCATCTCACGAAAAATATCTTTTAAATAAAGAACAGGCCCACGCACAAGGCTATCCTGATACAACTTGTTTAATTCTGGATTACGATACTGCTCTAATGTGAGCATCTTACGATAATCAGCGGCAAATTCATCTGAAGTCCAAAACCTATATTGTGAAACGGCAAAATTTTTAAGATTTTTCAATCCGATTTTCTCATATTGTTCTGGTGCACAATCAAATACATTTTCTGGCACACCATATTTCCGTGCTATTTCATGATCCGATTGTGACATACGCGCCACAATACTGTTAAAAATATCCTTCTTATTTTCATAGTGCTTATACAGCGCCCCTTTTGTAATTCCCAATTTTTCTGCTATTTTACTGACGGAAACTGCTTCATATCCGTCTTTTGCAAATAATTGCAATGCAACGGCCAATATTTTTTCCTTTGTATCAGTCATTCTATGTACCTCCTACAATGTAAACAATCGTTTACCTCTTCTTTTTGATATTATAGTAAACGCTCGTTTACTTGTCAAGAGGATTTTTATGAGCCAATCTGTGCAAAGCATTTCCTATCGTAAAAGTGAGAATCGCTGGTTCTCATTTATCATATTGTTTTCTGGCCTGCTCTAAAAATGCCTTGATATCATCCCGCAGCGTCTTTGGCTCTATAATTTCCGCTTTATCCCCCAAGCTTGCAAAAGTGCTTACGATCCACTCCGGATATTCCGTATAAAAGGAAATGTAAAGAGAATTATTTTCTTCCCGGATATTGCTCTGGCCAAAGAAATCAATCGCCAGAAACTCATAGGATTTATCCATTCTGACTGTAACCAATTGCCCCACGCCATTTGAAAATGCGCTCTGCAATACCGGAATTTCATAATCTGTCCGTTCCGTATAGATCTGCTCGCAAAGCAACAGCTTCGATATTCTGTTAAGCTTAAAAACACGGAAATCCTGCCTTTGTGTGCAGTAGGCGAAAAGATACCAGTATTCTTCTTTGAAAATGAGCTTATAGGGTTCCACGGTTCTTTTGGAGTATCCATTGCTGCTGTAATACTCCAGTTCCAACAGGCGCCGGGAGGCAATCGCAGAACGAATGATTTTGATTTTTTCAATGGTCGTACTCTTATGGTTCCAGGATGTGAAATCAATGATGATATCGTTCTCCAGCAGCAGCTTATCTTCCTGCCCAAGACGCAGCTTCGCAAGCAGTGTCTTTATTTTTGAACTCTCATCAATACTTGCAAACCCTTGTATGCCGGACACAATTAGATCTATGTCCTCTTTATTCAGTGCTGATTTGCTGTATTTAAAATTTGGCAGCAAAGATATACCGCCGCCAATGCCCTGCTGTGTAGTCACTGGGAACCCTGCACTGGACAAATCCAACAAATCCCTATGGATCGTGCGCACAGAGACCTCAAAATACTCCGCCAGCTCCTGTGCCGTTATTTTTTTCCGCTCCAATAAAATACATAATATACCGAACATTCTGTTGCTTTTCATTCAAGGCACCTCCTCTGTCAATTTTACAGAAATAAGACATCAAATGTCAAGTTTCCGCTGTAACAGACAAAGTGAACCTATCTATGGCAAAAGATTACGGAGCTTATGTTTCCACGCCAGATACCCCGTCAGCTTGCTGCGGCGCATCTGGGCAGATTCATCAGGCGATACAAAAATCAAAATATGTATCCGGGTATGGCTCGTCCACCAAGACGTAATGCCACCATTCATAACGATAGGCTTCAAATCCGCTGCTCTCCATGATATAACGCAAACACTGCCGGTTTTTTGATTCTTCTTCGCTCAGACCGCTTGCGGTATGGTGTGACCGTTCATCCATATAGTCAAAATCTCCACCCATAGGAACAAGCATACCGCTATTCAAATGAAAAATTGTAAGGTCAACCGTACTTCCACGGCTGTGGCTGGATTTTGAGGCCACATACCCCTTCGCAACCATCTCATTCCTTTTGATATTTGGATAGTAACGCTTTTTCGTCAGATTGTCTTCCGGTTGGGAAGTCCAATTCAGAAAACAATCCACTGCGCACTGGGGGCGATAGCCGTCCCATAAGAGCAAACCATATCCCAGTTTCTCCGCCATCTTCTGAGCCTTACGCAAAGCAACTCCCAGCTCCTTCGTTCCCATAACACGGTTTACCATGTATCCGTCTACCGGTTTCCCGGTGAAATTGTCCCATGTGGCATATTTAGCATCCCATCGGATTCCGGGAATCATTTCATCTAAAAAGGCAAAGTTCTTTTTCATGGCAGTTACCTCCTAAGTGAAAGTTCAATCAAGCGATCCAGTATTTCAGTAAGCGTAAAACCGGCTGCTGTCATCATGCGGGGATAACGGCTGTAGGAAGTAAAACCCGGCATGGTATTCACTTCATTCAGCACAATGCAGCCGTCCTCCCGCAAAAACAGATCAATACGAGCCAATCCTCGGCAGCCAAGTATCCGGTAAATCTTCATTGCTGTTTTCTGAATCCGTTCTCTTACCTCATCCGGTAAGACAGCTGGAACTCTGATAACTGCATTTTCAGAACCTTTCTCCGGCTGTGCTTCCTGATGAATCTTAAAAAAACCGTGTCTCAGCTCAATCTGATCCACCTCGCCAGCCATGAGAGCATTTTCATTTCCCAGTATGGCACAGCCTACCTCACTCCCGGAAACGGCCTCCTCAACCAATATTTTGCAGTCATACTTGCCCGCCTCTGTGACCGCTGCCTGCAGTTCCTCTGCCCGGCATACCTTATTCACGCCAAAAGAGGAGCCGGAACGGGCAGGTTTTACAAAGACCGGGTACGAGAGTGTCTCTGCTTTCAGGCTGTCCCCCTTTTGTAGAACTCGAAACCCAGGTACCTCAATTCCCGCATTTTTCACAACCATATAAGCGAGCGACTTATCCATACAGGTTACAGAACTTTGAATGTCGCATCCCACATAAGGAATGCCGGACAGCTCAAGCAGACCCTGTATGGTTCCGTCCTCGCCAAATTTTCCATGAATCATCGGAAGCACCACGTCTACAGGCTGGCTCTCATATCCGCCATCCTTTTGTATCAGCAGGCCATGGGTCCTTCTGTCCGGAGAAATCACAGCCGGGTATCCCGCATAGTTTTCCCAGTCCCGGCAGGGCTTATCGCATAGTTTCCATGCGCCGGATTTTGTGATTCCAATATAAAACGGCTGGTATTTTTCCTTGTTTATATTTGCTGCAACCTCCATCGCAGATTTCACTGAAACATCATGTTCCTCTGAGCAGCCTCCAAACAGGACTGCAATTTTAAGCTTATACATTTCCAAGACTCCTTTCAAAATTCAGACAATTTCGGATGGTATTGCTCACGGTATCGACCAGTACCCGATCCGTATGATAGGCTGTGTGCGGCGTAACAATGACATTCGGCATTCCCTGCAGGACAGACAGGAAAGGATGCTCTATCGTTCTTTGAGTGCAGTCATGGTAAAAGATACCTTCTTCGCCCTCTAAAACATCCAGGGCGGCACCGCCGATTTTCTGTCCTTTTAATGCTTCTACCAATGCTGCGGTATCCACTAAAGCGCCCCGTCCTGTATTGATCAGAAGCGCCTCCTGCTTCATCATTTCCAGCTCTTCACATCCAATCATATGGCGGGTATCTTCTGCCAACGGAATATGCAGTGTAACAATATCACTTTTTTTCAGCAGTTCATGAAACGAAACATAGTCCGTTCCTGCTTTTTGATTTCGGTCATACGCCAATACCTTACAGCCGAATCCCTTCAGGCGTTCCATGACTGCCTGTCCGATTCGCCCAGTTCCTAACACACCGACGGTCATATCCCGCAGTTCTTTTCCGCGCAGGTCATTCAGGCAATAATTCTGCCTCTGGGTTTCACGCAGAATCGACTTTGTGCCGCGCATCAGCATAAGCATCAGCATGACGGTATAATCGGCCACACTTCCCGGCGAGTATTCTACCGTGCCAACAACCATACCCAGCAACCCGGCCGCCTGTATATCAATATGGTTAAAGCCAATGCTCCGGGTACTGATATACTTTACCCCTGCATTTTTTAGTGCAAGAAGAATCGGTTCTGACAGCTCCGCTTTATGGCTTACGCTTACGCAGCAGCATCCATCAGCTAATCCAGCATTGCTTTCTGATATAGAATCTTTTATGAGTGTAGCTGTAACACCAAGCTCATAAGAAATCTTTTGAAAAACCTCCATTTCGTCTGACTCACATCCAAAAACAGTAATATCCATTTTTTTATTCATTCGTTTCCTCCTTATCCTATTACCGGGCTTTGATTTTATCTAAAATATCAACGCTGTCCTGAAACCTGCTTTCTTTCGTAGAGCCCATGACTACGCAGATATAGGTTTCTCCGTCAATCACTGCTGCGGAGACGACACAGGCACCACCAAGGCTGCTGGTCCCGGTTTTCAGGCCGATGACCTCCGGACGATAATAGGGACTGTTCGGATCAAGAAGCTCATTGGAATTGTTGTAAGTGACCTCCCTTCCGTTCGGCCATCTTTCATATGACGTATTGCTCGCCACAATTTCTGAAATAATGGGATCCTCCAAACATGCCTTTGCAATGATGGCAAGATCATAGGCCGTGGTATACTGCCCCTCGGCGTCATACCCATCCGGAACCACAAAATTCGAGTCTATAACGCCAATTGCCTTGGCCTTCTCATTTACCTTATCCATGAATATTTGAATGGCCTGCTGATTGGACAGGCTATTATCACCCGCAATGGTCTTTCCGGTATTGACTGCAAGGGTATAGGCCGCATCATTGCCGGACGGAAGCATCAGGGCAATCAGGAGCTGCCTGACAGTCAGGGTATCGCCTTTCATAAGCCATGCGGTTGACGAATCACTATGGATCATTTCAATCTCCGCACCGACTCTCATCTCATCCTCCGGAGAACAATATTCAAGCACGGTCAACGCTGTAATCATTTTGGCTGTACTGGCCGGCGCAATTCTGTCCGTGCCGTTTTTTTGATACAATAACGCATCGGTGTCTTTATTCACCACAATGGCATTTGCTGCTATAATGTTCAGGTCAATCGCATTCGCCCGGTTGGATATGGCTGGCTCCGAAGCTGGAGACTCCTCCTCACTCTGGCCGTCGGCCAGAAATGAATAGTCCTTGCTTGTCTTTGTATTTTCTTTGGATGGAAGAGCGGGATCTTTACTCTCTCTCAGAAAATACACAGCTCCAAAAATTACACAGACTATGAGCAGACCGAGCATGGCACATGCTGCTCTGTAAAAAAACAATTTTCTTCTTTTGTCTTTTCTGCGGTTCCTTCCATACTGGTTTTCATTGTTATTTTGACGTTCCACGTTTCTCTTAACTCCTTTCCACATACAAAAAAATCGCTCCCTCTGATATAAAGAATACCAGAATGGAGCGATTTATTTTTTCGCATTATTTTATGGATAACACACGGTTTATCTCGGAATTTCTTACGATTTTCCTACGGTGGGCAATGTAACCTCAAAACTGGTGATACCGTTTTCGCTGCGGGCAGTGATCTGTCCATGGTGCAGTTCCACAATCTCCCTTGCAATCGCAAGTCCCAGACCGGCTCCGCCGGTGCTTGAGCTTCGTGACACATCCAGGCGGTAAAACTGCTCAAAGATTCTTTCCAATCTCTCCCCGGGAATCGTATCCCCTTCGTTTATGACTTGGATGAGCACATAGTCTTCCGCCTGCCTGGCATTCACCTGAATGGTAGTATTCTCATAACAGTAGCTGACGGCATTTCTCAGCACATTATCGAACACTCTCTGCAGTTTGTTGGCATCACAGGACAGCATCATGTCCGGCTGAACATCAAATTCACATTTGAGATTTTTCCCGGCCAACATCGGCTTAAACTCGTGCCCCAGCTGTTCCAGCATCATCGTCAGATTGATTTTGCTGTACACAAGCGTGATGTTTGAAAGATTAAACCTCGTAATTTCAAAAAACTCATTGATCAGCTCTTCCAGACGTTCAGCTTTATCCAGTGAAATGGACAGATATTTTTCCCGGAGTTCCTCGGAGATTTGATTCTCATCCCTTAACAGGTTTAAATACCCTATAACCGATGAAAGCGGAGTCTTCAAGTCATGAGCCAGGTACATAACAAGGTCGTTTTTCCGCTGTTCCGCAAGCTCGGCGTCCGTTTTCCGTTTCGTCAGTGTATGCCGTATGGAATTGATTTTTCTTTCGGTCGAAGCCAGTTCCGGAGGCAGGGCGATATCATTGGTATCTTCATGCACCAGGGTATCAATCCCCCGGTTGATCTCCTTAAAATACTTTGAGATACTGTCCAGATAACGGCGAAAGATCATAAAAAACACACCCATAACCGCTATCAGAAAAAGCCATATCTCATACGCCTTAAAGGTTCTCAGATAAACAGCCACCGCCTCATCCCGATCATGATAGATAAAGCTATCTAAAATGGCTACCACCACATTTGCAAAATTATCTTTTAAAACGAATAGATACACTGCCGCTATAATTAGAATGGAGCATGCCATTATCAGCAGTATTTTAAGGGACAGTCTGTTTTTAAAAAGTAAATAGTCATCTTCATGACTGGTTTTATCTCTATTTTTCAATGGTATATCCCACTCCCCACACGGTTTTTATAAATTTCGGATTTCTTGACGGTTCCTTCATTTTTTCCCGGAGACGTCCGATATGCGCCATCACGGTATTATTGCTGTCAAAATACCGTTCCCCCCATACTGCTTCAAATAATTCCTCCGTAGAAACAACCGTCCCCTGACGCTCGCACAGATACCAAAGAATCGAAAATTCCGTTGGCGTCAGCTGAATCTCCTTTCCAAACAAGATACACTTATGGCTGCTCTTGCTAATTGTCATCCCTCTGATATCGTATTCTGTGCATTCAGCCTCTTGCTTTAAGCTGGGCTGCTTGTACCGCATGTACTGCCTTAGCTGCGCCTTTACCCTCGCAACCACTTCCAACGGGTTAAACGGCTTCGTAATATAATCATCTGCCACAGACAGTCCCATGATTTTATCCCCGTCCTCCACTTTTGCTGTCAGCATGATAACAGGGAAGTAAAACTTTTCCCGGATTTTCTGGCAGATCTGAAACCCGTCTACATCCGGAAGCATGATATCCAATATGGCTAAATCCAGTTCCACGGATTCAATACACTTTAGTGCATCCTTGCCATTATAAAATTTATAAACGGTATATCCATCGTTTTTCAGATATACTTCAACTAAGTCGGCCAATTCTTTTTCATCATCAACCACTAAGATTTTTTCATTCATTGCATTACTCCTTACATTGCGATAATCTGTCTTTATTATGTGTCAAAACCGTATATGAAACAACAATAGCAGAATCGCAAATAATCGTCAAGGCACGGCGAGCTGACGGGCCAGTTTATCCAGATTCTTGACGATTACCGCTATTCTGCTAACAATGGCAAATTATATGTTTTTTATGGTGCTTCAAATTTATAGCCGACACCAACAATGTTTTTAATATAGTCCAGAGCATCCGGTGTAACTTTGAGTTTCTTCCGCAGGTTACTCATGTGATTGCTTACCGCTTTTTTGGAATAAAAAGTATAATCCTCGTTCCAGACCAACTCCATGATCAATTCATAAGTAAATACCCTTTTGGGATGTGTGAGCAATAGCGCAAGAATATCAAATTCTTTTGCTGTTAACTCAATCACTTGTCCTCTCACACGTACAAGCCGCTGCTCCAAACAAAAGTATAGCTCTCCCATCTCGATCTCTGTGAATACTCCACCGACCTCCGCCTGCGGATCATGGATTTGAAAGCTGTCACATGGGCTATCAGCTGAATCGGTATCCTTCTTTTCTTGACTAAGAAGGTATTTTATTAATGCCTGCCGCTGCTGGACGTTTAACAGCATAAGCAGTTTTTCTCCAATTTTATCTCCTGACTCAGAGATTTCTATCACGGCTAATTTCCCATATCATCATCTCCTGTTAGTATGGATCTATACTCAACAAAAAATACATTTTAAGCGTTATAAAGCTTACTATATTGTTTTGGAGTAACCATGGCGTATTTCTTAAAAAAATTGGTAAAGTGGCTTTGGCTGCTAAAACCAAGCTGATAGGTAATATTTGATAAATCTTCTCCGGCCTTCAGCATTTTTTTGGCTTCAGTCATTTTAGTACATTCAATAAAGCGATAAGGAGATATTCCCTTTTCTCTCGTAAACATCCGAATAAAGTGGTACTTGCTGAAACCCGTAAAGGTACTTAAATCGCATAAAGATATGTTTGAGGCGTAATGCCTTTCAATATACTCACAAGCACGTTCTACAATATCCGAAGCTTCTATTTGTTCGCACTCCAATGGTTGAGAATAATCTGCAACCAAATCGCCAATGATCATATAAAGCAATTCTTCCTTTTGTAAATCGCAATATGAACCATTCTCAATTAAGTCAATCAACTCTGTGATTTGCGGAATAAGATCACTCTGATAAACAATCTGCGGTTCAAAATACGGACATATGGCAAATCCTAAACATTCCAATGTCAATTCTTCCATGCGTTCAGTAGTGATGTGGAAACATCTAAAATCCAACAGTTCCTTTTTCAATTCCAAACAAGTATGATTATCTTTCGGGTTGAAAAGGAGCAGATCATTTTTTCCTATGGTGTATTCCTTACCTTGACATATTACTCGTCGGCTCCCGCTCTCTATATAGCCTAATTCATAGTAATCATGAAAATGCGGAGGCAAACTTTCAATCATTCCTGTCAGTGTTAATACCTCTATATTCAGTTTTTCGTCAAAAACAATTTTACTGTTGGAATGATCCATAAGTCACCTCCGCAAAAATTACTCCAATAATATCATTATAGTGTATTCGTATTTCTTTTTCTTGCATAATGTTGCTATTTGTGTTAAGGTCTGTCGAATATCGTACTTTTATACCTGTATAAAAATACGAACAAGCGTTACGGAGGCAATGATCCCGAATCATTTCCATAACGCTTCATTATTTGCTCCTCCTTCTCAAAGGAAGTTCCGCACATTTCAAATCATCTTATTCTGCAGAGAGCGTCATGCAAATCAATGGCCATGTGTCCTCTTGCGGATGCGTTGATAATTCACGCACTTTGCAATAAATTGATTTATTTTGCATGATTTCATCTGTGGTAAGGCATAGTGTCTTTTTCTTCTCAACGAGCTCTTTCATATTTACGGTGCCAATCCAAGTATCTTTTTGAAACGGTAATGTCAGCATATGCGCTTCCGAAAAGTAATCTACCAGACGTACAAACTGACTTTTTGATTCTTCTTGCCACAGCGCAACGCATTCTTGATAATCTGCTATGCTGTCAATCTCGGATAGCCCCGGAATGATATACTGCTGCATATCATTTGCAATGATGGCTTGAATCTTCTCATAGGGGGTATCCATCGGCTTGTAGTTTTTATAACCGTCAATGACATAACCCCGTATATCACGGAGCGGGTGTAACCTGCCTTGATGCGGCAAAAAGCAAGCTTCTGTAAAAGATTTGAAAAAAGTAACATCTTGCAGTTGTTCATCTGAAAGGTCAGGCGTATCTACTACGATATTCAGCCAAAAGGAAAATCCAGTAACATTGCTGTTAAATTGGGAGCTTTGAATATTTACGGCGATTGTGCAGGCTTCCTTATGGATGGAAAAAGCCTGTGTTCCCCGAAGGCTGTGAAAACCTGCTTCTTTGAGCGCCGGTTTGATAACTTGTTGAATTACTTTATTTTTCTTTTCTCGTGAAGTCATATTCTTGTACCGCTCTTTCTGTCAGTTCTTTATTGCTATCTTTGCTGTTCCTGTACCTTATGCGCCGTGATGATCGTATAGCTATAAGCGTTGACCGTAATGATACACCCGTCAACCGTTATATACCAGTTCTTTCCTTTTCTCGATATGGATGCTTCAACAGAAGATATCCTATTTCTGCACCAATCAACAACATGATCGGTATCCAAAGCAAGGTTTCTCTTGATTCTTTCTACACCCAATTCGGTCGTATGTAGCTTATCCAAATGATTCAGTAATTCGTTGTTCTGCATATTTTTCACCCCTCAAACCGGAATTTGAAAATCACTTCTTCATGATAAGTTTCAGTGCTATATTTCTTCTTTCAGCAATTTTCTGAAACACCTCTTTCTTACTCTGTTTTCTCCTGCTGGCGAGACCTCCCCGAGTACCACACACTTCTTTCTCTCCATATATCTGCCACATTTATTACAGCTAATTCCGAGTAGTTATTGGACTTTAGTTTGTATAACCACCTTATCCTTAACTGCAACCTGATGTGATTTCTGTTTGTCAGACCAGAGATTTGCTTACAGCTTCCTTCAGATTCCACCTCACGATGGACACCCTTGCTGTTCGGCTGTGTCCTTCCCACTACTAAGGCAGACTAAGGATTTTCACCCTTTAGAAGCGTGTGCCGTCGGGCGCACTATAAAAAACCAGGTTTGAAAAACTGCTTTTTTATATATGAAGTATCATTGTTGCCAGCCAGAAATAAATTAAAAGTGAAAGCGCATCCATAACCGTCGTAATAAACGGAGATGATATTACAGCCGGGTCAAGCTTCATTTTTTTTGCAAGAATAGGAAATACGCATCCAACCATTTTGGCAAATATAATTTCGATTATAAGTGTCAGACTGATTACAAGATCAACCTGAATAGTAATAGCACTCATACCGAGCAATGTTCTGTCAACAAACCATATTTTAACAAAATTGACAGCAGCAAGTGTAATTCCGCACAGAACACCTACTCTGAATTCCTTCCATATAACTTTAGAAATATCTTTAAAATCTATTTCTTTAAGTGAAAGAGCACGGATAATAACGGCACTCGCCTGCCCTCCCGAATTACCGCTTGTTCCCGTAAGCATAGGCACAAACGAGGTCAGTACAATCAGTGCTGAAAGCTTGTCCTCAAAAGCATTTAAAATCATACTCGTAAATGTTGCACTTATCATAAGAAACAAAAGCCACGTAATTCTGGATTTCCATGTTTCAAATATGCCTGTTTTGAGATAAGGTTTCTCGTTAGGCATAATAGCGTGCATCTTCTGGATATCCTCAGTATTCTCTTCCTGCAATACGTCAATAGCATCATCGACTGTAATGATACCCACAAGCCTGTTTTCCATATCCACAACAGGAAGAGCAAGGAAGTTATACTTATCAAGGAAATTTGCCGCTATTTCTTTATCATCATGCGTGTTTACAAAAATTGTATTTGTTTCCATAAACTCTTCAATCTTATCGCCATAATCGTGTAACAAAAGTTCTTTTACTGTAGTTACACCAATAAGATGCCTTGAGCTGTCAGTAACGTAACAAGTATAAATTGTTTCCTTATCAACACCTGTACGTCTTATTCTTTTAAAGGCATCCTCAACAGTGTTATCCTTTTTCAGATCAACAAACTCAGGGGTCATAATTGAGCCTGCGCTGTCCTCAGGATACTTTAAAAGAGTGTTAATTGATTTTCGTGTCTGCGCATCAGTATTTCTGAGTATTCTTTTTACAATTGTCGCAGGCATTTCCTCAATAATATCAACTGTATCATCAAGGTAAAGCTCGTCAATAACCTCACGAAGCTCTGTATCTGAAAAAGCATGGATGAGAGCTTCCTGCGTTTCACCGTCAAGTTCAACGAATGTTTCAGCCGCCTCTTCTTTAGGAAGAAGACGGAAGAGCAAAATCCTCTGTTCATTTGGAAATTCATCAAAAAGAACAGCAATATCAGTTGGATTAATGTCTGCTAAAATGCTTTTAAGCTGTGAATATTTCTTCTCTCTGTAAAGAGTGGAGATTTGCTCTATAAGCTTTTCAAATTCAAGTTTTTTAAGATTCATGATCCTTATCTCCTTTCGTTTTTTATTCTATTCCATAGTATTGTTACCTCCTTATGTATCAAAACTGTTGAATTGGAATTTATCATAATGAATTAAGGATATTATAGGTTTAAGTGGTAGCAAGACTTTAATAAAGCAGAAAAGCCTCAATTGAATTTCTATACCAGATTAGTTACTGTGTATAACCTCCATATAAACGTCCTCTTCCATCATTTGTTCTTTTGATTTTTTATCCAGATATAGCAGATAACCACTCCGATTAAGGCTATCCCTCCCGTGGTTATATATGGTAATTCAATATTGCTTTCATACAGATACCCAGTTAATAAAGGAGCAATAACTTTGCTAAGATTTCCGGCGGTACTGGCAAATCCCATCAGTGTTCCTTTATGCTGATTGTCAGTTTTTGAAAGGGTTGCGTTTAATGTGGGTACTGTAATAGCAGAAGATACCGCAAATAAGCCAAAAATCACCAACACACTAACAAACCCAGTTGTCAATACCATGGCAAACGCTACTAAGGCTTTGCAAAACATACCTATCAGTATTAGTCGCTTCTCACCAATTTTTTTTGCTAAAGGACCAGTCAAAAAACCTTGTACTACAATCAAAATACCTGCTAGAGCCATCCAAATAACACCAACTTGCTTAGTGGAAAATCCAAACTTATCTACGACATACAGCCCCGTAATTCCTTGCAAGCCTGTTTGACAGAAATTCACGACGAAAATAAGTATCAAAACCATTCCTGCTGAGCCAAAAATTATACTTTTCAGGTCTGAAAAATCAAAGGGTTTTCTTTTTTCCGTCTGTCCTGAACGCTCAATTGACTCTGGCAAAAGTGTTAGAATTAGCAGAAAGGCAATAAATGAAATGCCAGCTCCTGTAAAAAATGGGAGCGCAAGCGAATAGCCTGCAAGAATGCCTCCCAATAATGGTCCCATCATTACGCCAACGCTCATTGAAGCTCCAAGTTGACTCATATTCTTGCTTCTTTCTTCCTCCGAGCTGGAATCTCCAACATATGCCAAAGATGCAACGGACGTAGCAGATGACAATATACCCGATAAACTGCGAGCTATAAATAGTGTCCAAAAGGATGAAGCCAAACCGAACAGGAACAGACTGATGGAATATCCTATAATACCAATGCTGATAATCGGCTTTCTACCAATTCGGTCAGACAGTGCACCCCAAAAAGGTGCGCATACTGTTTGTGCCAGAGCATATACGGCAGTGAGCCATCCAAGCTCACGACCACCAGCACCTAGATTTTCCATGTAAAATGGCATGACCGGAAGAATTAAGCTATATCCTAACGCAATCACCAAAGTAGCAAGCTTTAAAGCGAAAATAGGCTTTTTATTCATCAATCGTCACCGTCCCCTCCGAGCCGTCCACCGTTATCATTTGTCCATTTTTAATACTTCTCGTGGCTGTGTGTGTCGCCATGACAGCGGGGATACCATATTCACGGGCAACAATGCTTGAATGGCTAAGAGGGCCGCCAATGTCTGTTACAATCGCACTTGCGGAGGCAAACAACTGCGTCCATGCAGGAGTTGTGGTAACGGCGATCAAGATACTTCCCGGCTGGAATTTCTCAAAATCTGCCGGGCTGTTCAGTACACAGGCGGGAGCCGTAACAACGCCTGCGCTGGTTCCTATGCCCGTCAATACAATTTTCCCATCTTTCTGTATTTGAGTTGCATGTGATACGGCTTTTTTGTTTTTTTCCGGCAACTGGGAAGGCGACACATAACCTCGGAATGTATCATGCTCCGCTTGTCGAGCAGGGATTGCCTCACTCAGATTAGATAGGGGTATATTTTTATCAAGCTGTGTTATGAGCGTTTCCAATTCTGTTTTTGTGAGCCAGTAAATATCGTCCAGATGTGAAATAGCTCCGCCAGTTAAGAGACGTTCAGAAATTTCTTGTAACATACGGCGAATCAGCGGGTGCCCCATCCCCATCAAATAAATAGCGTTTTCACGCATGGGGGCAGTATTTTGTGCCCAATGGAGCAGCTTCAAAAACAGCTTTTTACGGTGACCACCTATCTGTTGCAAAATCTCGTTTTCGGCTTGTTTCCTGCGCTTTTCAAATGCGATTTGGCGCGAATACGGATTTTCCCCTTTCTCCTCCAAAAATGCTTTTATGGATTCAAAGGTTGGCGTAAGTATCTCCTGTGGTGTGGCATATGCAAAATCAAATTCATAAGCAGTACAGCCAAACTCTTTGAAATAGGCATTAATTCGGCTTTTCCACTCTATCCACACCTCCTGCGAAACTTCCGCAGGCAAAATGGAGGACTTGAAATCTTCTGCTATCTTTGTTGCAGGATTGCTTTTCAGATAGAAGCCTAAAGTGTTATTTTGCTTTGCCCATTCCGAAAGATCCCACAGGTTCTTTTCCGATTGCAGCGCAATCGTATCAAACCCAAGCAAGAGAACGGAAGTGTCTGTTATACCAGCACGGCGGGCCGCTCCCTGAAAAAATTTTGTAAATAATGTTTCGCTGATAGAGGCGGCTGGCAATGTAAGCTGAATCCTCGTGAAATAAATACACGCTCCATAAAACACAGTCTGAATCCCCTCCATTATTTGATGAGCATTCAGCATATGCATGGGCTTTTCTTCCCATTGTTTAATCACATCCTCAAATTCTTTTCGTGCTGTTTCCCAGCGTGCAACACTGTTCGTGAGCGCACGGCGTAAAGATCGGGGTGAAAGGGATTTGACAGCAATCAAAAAAGGCTTTGAATTAGCGGAAAGATAAACATATCCGTTAATTATCGTATATGCTCCGTTTTCTGGCAGTAACTTTTTCGCACTTTTACCAAACATATCTATCCATAAAAGCGCCGAAGCGCGGTTGACTATTTCAAGTCCAAGTGTGGCGAATAAGGGCGTAACAGGATTTGGCAAGTGTTCCGCCAGACTGCCTTTTGTATATATAACATCCTTTTCCGGTAACGTCCATTCCGGCGGCAGGACAGTAATGGGGCGGGCCTGAACAATATACAACTTATCTTTTTCCAGTGCCCACTCTACATCCATAGGCATTTCATAATACTTCTCAATTTTTTTCCCAAGCTGTGTCAATCGCATAACTTGATTGCGAGTAAGAGCATGTTTTTTCCTCAACTGTTTAGGAGTTGGGATTTCTTCTGTTCCATCTGAGGTGCGGACTGTCATAATCTCTTTGTTTGCTGCTTCATACGATACAATTCGTTCAGCATTTTTATCTACAACGATTGTATCAGGGGTGACTAAGCTAGAAACCACCGATTCGCCAAGTCCCCACGCGGCGTTAACAATCATTTCGCTACGTCTGCCATTGATAGGGTTTAGCGTAAACATAACGCCGGACGCATCGGAAAACGCAAGCTTTTGTACTACAACAGCAAGTGCAACAATTTCCTGCTTTATACCATTCTTCACGCGGTAAGCAATAGCGCGAGCTGTCCATAGGGAAACCCAGCACCTCTTTACAGCGTCAAGAACTTCATTCTCACCTTGTATGTTAAGATAGGTTTCCTGCTGGCCTGCAAAAGAAGCGTCGGGCAAATCCTCGGCGGTTGCGGAGGAACGGACAGCCACTGCTATATTTCCCAATCCGGCATATGCGGTTTTAATTGCATCTGATACTTCCTGCGGCATTTCTCCATTATGGAAAAGCATCCCTATCTGCGTAGATACATTTTCAAGCTGGCTGGTATTGTTAGAGTCAATACCGTCCAGCAACTTATTAATATGAGGCTGAATATGGTTCTTTTCAACAAAAATCTTGTATGAAGCAGTCGTAACATGAAAGCCCTCCGGCACAGGGATACCCGCTGTCAAAAGTTTTGATAAAGACATACCTTTTCCGCCGACCATTTCAAGGGTTGCCTGTTTATGCAACAAGGGTAGAGTATAATAAATCATAATAATTCACCTCCATCTTTCATAATTCCGTGTAGAAATATATCCATTGTTTCATCAAGCATTTTCTCCGGACTGGCTGATGGTCGGGATGTGTAAATGATTGATATAATGGAGTTAATTAACAAACGCGCCACTAAATCGGCATCCGTCTTACGGAAGACGCCTGATTCCACTCCATTTTCAATTACAGATTTTATAATATCCTGATATGTGTAACGCGCAGTTTTCAGCCGCTTTCGATAATCTTCTTCTAAATAGTCAGATTCTGTATTTAACCACATCAGCACCGTTCGATACTGCTTTGGTACTCCAAGATGATTCAGCATGATTTTTCTAAGACACTGTTCCGGCGAGGATTCATCGGCAATAATCCTATGAACCTTTTTAATTGTTTCTTCTATTTCTTTCTCAACTGCATATACAACAATCTCGTCTTTCGTTTTGAAAAAATCATATAGACTGGACTTTCCCATGTTTGCTAAAATCGCAATTTCCCTCATTGATGTTTTTTGGAATCCATTTTTCTCTATGAGCTGCAAAGCAACACTGATTATTTCTTCTCGGCGCTCTTCTTGTTGTTCTGGTGTAAGCATAATTCCTTTTGGCATATTATGATACCTCCTCATAGCGACCATCGGTCGTTTCTTGTTCGGCCTTCATTATATAGCGACCGATGGTCGCTTGTCAAGTCTAATTTTCTATACAAAAAATTGGTAAAATGACTTTGGCTACTAAAGCCAAGCTGATAGGTGATATCTAATAAAGCTTCGCCAGCTTTCAGCAGCTTTTTGGCTTCTATACCATAGAATGGGTCCTGCGGTTTTTGATTTTTTATTATAGTGTTGCCTTATATTGTCCATCTTGTTTCCTCAACCTACCTATAACAATCCTATCCCCACAACCTACCCCATATCCAACCTGTCAACGGGGCCCTACGCCAATTTTCGCCATAGACCAGTTCCCACAGAACTATGAAGCGTAAAAAATCCGGGAGCCGGAACTACCCGTCGGCAATTCCCAACTCCCGGAAACCCCTTGTTTTCTACACTTTTTGTACTTTTATTTTTCCGCCCTTGACATCAAAACTGCCGTCTTCACATGGATGCTTCAACAGAAGGTATCATATTTCTGCACCAATCAACAACATGATCGGTATCCAAAGCAAGGTTTCTCTTAATTCTTTCTACACCCAATTCGGTCGTATGTAGCTTATCCAAATGATTCAGTAATTCGTTGTTCTGCATATTTTTCACCCCACAAACCGGAATTTGAGAAACAACTACATTCCGACAATCTTCCTGACAGTGTTTGCCGTTCTTATTGTCAGTTTGCCGCTGATGTTCGCACTTGCCGTCTCCCTCCACCAGTTTGTTTTTTGATAATCCTTTCGGCTGAAAGACCAGAATACCGCTGCCTTATAATTCTTAATCTTTTCTAATCCTTCCCTGGGTTCTCCGATCTCGCCCCATACTTCAGCAAATGTAGCCGGAGGCATAATAAAAATCAGATTATCATAGATTTCTTTATTTTCATCGCCCCACCAAGCCGGCGCATGTTGCAAAATATCTTCGAGATCCTCTTTTGATATAACGAAAATCGGAATATCCAGACCAAACCACTTTTTTATCGTTGTTTCAATCCGGTCTGTAAGGCTCCCTATATTCTCTTCATCACTTGAAAAAATCACATTGCCACTGTTCAGATAGGTCTTAACCGCTCCGAACCCAAGCTCCTCAAAAATTTTCTTCAGTTCAGCCATCGGAACTTTATTTTTTCCACTTATATTAACACCGCGCAAAAGCGCAATATATCTCGTTGCTTCCTCCATGCAAATCACCATTTCGCCTTATTCTGATATACTTTCAAGGACAGAAAGATCATGCTTGTCCTTATCCCTTAGCTCATAACCCGAGTGAAAAATTTTTTGTCCTTTCAAAGATATACAGGGAATTGTTCTACCCTCAAAAACAGCACTACCAAAATAGTCCTTCTCAAACTCGTACCAGCCGCCTTCCAAATCGGCTTGTTTTGACGTCCCGTCATCATTCAAAACAAATGGATGGATGTCCAAATAACCGTATTCATCGCTATATAACTCTATTCTAACAGGTTTCCAATCCGTCTCTACTTTATAACCATGCTCCGAAAGTATATCTAATAGCCTTTCTGTATATTGAGCGTCAAAGTTGATATCAATATCTCTATGATCCCTTGTCTGTTTACCCGCCAATAGATCAACGCCCCAGCCACCGTCCACCCAATATAGTATTCCCATATTTTCAAACAGGCTAACGACTGCCATCAAGTCTTCTTTTGTTGCCGTTTCTTTTTTATCCATGCAACTCCTCCTTTTCCAATTCTGAAACTATCAATCATATTTTTTGATATTCACGGTAGCAACCGCTGTTTGGTTCGGCTCTCACTCATATTAACTGCTGAAGTTTTTCTTGTATATTGTCCGTTCCCTTTATGCCTATCATGGGAATAGATATGTTTTCTCGCAAAAGCCGGCGAAATATTTTATCTATAAACAATCCCATACCATTGATTTCTGCATCATTGTCCGAAGTTGTTTCGACACCACAATTTGGAGAACGATTTGCCCCAATAATACCGATAACTTCAAATCCATATTTTTTATATTCCATGATATGTTGTACTACATAATCAGCCAGTCTTGTTAGTTTCAAATTCGATTCGTCATTTTGCATTGCTGAACGTATGCGTGTATTCTCTACCACTACCGGGCTATCAGCTCCATGAATATTTCCCCTATCAAGTCCTAAACAGCAAAACTCCGGACAGGGCATTTGGACAATACCAATATCTGCATTTAAGAAAAAATCAACAACATCTTTATTTGCTGCCGGATAAATCGCCGTTCCATCTGAAATGGAATTTTGATTTAAAAAGCAATGTGCAACAAAAACAACCTTTTTACTTCTTCCATCATTGAACATAGTATATACTCTCACAAATTCACAAATTTTAATTATTAACCCAAAAATCAGTGTATGATTGTTCCAATCACTTTTACCAATTTCCACCGTGGAACTGTACCGTCATCGCCCTAATACTTATCCATTGAAATAATCTTATCTTTCTTTTCTAGTCATTGGTGTTATCAATCGTTTTCAAATTTTTTGCCTTCTCCTGCGCTGTATTGCCTAATTTTTCATAGGTACAGATGCCATCTTTCCAATTTTTCAGGTTGCGAAGTCTTGCTCCGTGATCACCATGCTCTGGATCATCAAACAGGTCTCTGAGCTTTTGGCAGGGCATATCTGAGCATTCCCCACAATGTTCAAGCCCCTTTTCTATACAGCATATTGCTTTATCGCACTTACCCCAAAACATAATTCCTCTATTGGCCTTACAGCCCTTACACCCGATTTTGTCTTTCCATTCACACACTCCGCAATATGTACCGCAAAAGGCTATCATTTTTTTATTTATCATCGAGAACTTCCCTTTACTATTTATCTATTAGCATTTCCAAAGCATCTTCTATTGTGACACATTTCGCATATCTTTTAGAACATTTATATACTCAAAACAATCAACATCTCTGCACTCCTGCCAAACCGATTCGTCATTTCTTACTTTTCGATTGAAATAAACGGAGGAAAGGTATCAGAGCTGTCGTTACGCCGCATGGTTTTTGCGTCCACATCAAAACACTTGCCGTTGTATTCATAGTGTAGCTTATTAGCTTTAACATAAAAACGATGTTCCGATTGAAATGCAACGGGCTTAAAATTCCCTTCTTGTATCGGCTGATCCCGATACAAGACCTGATCTTCCGATAACTTCAGCACATCATTTTCAAGACGCACATCATAAATTCCACTTACGATAGCCTCTGCTGCCACATTTTTCCCTGAAGCTGAAATGAAACGAAAACAGCCAGTCAAACTATTCGTGCTTTTTCGCTTCGCCAGTTCAAATCGGAACAGGGATACACCACTGAAATCTTTTCGCAATTTTTCCCGTTCTCCATCCTTTCCCATGAGCCATATCTTCTCATTAGATACAATAAACATATCCAACTGAAATCCGCTCTGAGAATATTTTAGATTAGAGAAAGATATTTGATCTGAGTAAACGCCCTGCAACACACCATTTTCAAGTTCGTAAACTAATTCCTTTGTAAACAGCGTTTTGCCATCCACATTCGCTTCAATGAAGTTGATGATTTCTTTCATTAGCACCCGACCATCCTTTCAATTGAAATACACCTTTTCCACCAAGAACGCATAAAAGCAACTTAAAATTTTAAACCCCACAACTTCTGACTTTCTTTCCCGCTCAGCTATACAGCAGCTTTTCTAAATACTCGCCAACCGCTATGACATGTCCATCCAGATCTCTGCTGTGTTACTTACCGACAGACCTGAATTGATTTATACAATAATATCCTCGATAAACTGGGATTTATCGTTTCATAATAAACTTAGTAACTTCTACATTTCCGTCCATCTCTTCGCCATCAGTGTTGAATCCGCATTTTTCAGTATAGAATTTTATGTTCTGCTCTTTGTTTGAAGGGGTCACCAATGTAATTTGCTTCCATTCGGGGCAAATTGACAGCATATATTGGAATGCCTGTGAACCTATCCCCATCCTCTGATACATTGGAATAACACATAAACAGCCAAGATAATAGTTCCCATTTCCTTTATTTTCAAAGGAAATCACCCCAATAGGAATACTATCTTTAATGATAATATACTTAGGAAATTTAATGATAGACAATTCCATTTGCTCCTTTGTTTTACCATAACCAGGACATTCGCCATAGTGAATATAATCTTCATAAAATGAAGAATTATAAATATTTATTAGTAAATTGGCATCCGATTTAGTGGCTTCTCTGTATGTCAGTAGCATTTTGTTTTTCCTTTCAAACTGGGATTTTGCTATTTCATTTTTTCTTTACATTCGCTACATTCTCTATCGTGAATGGAAATAATTCCACCACATTTAGAACAAGTATATTTTATTTTTTGCTGTTCCATGAAATGCTCCAAATCTTGTTCCTGAATAAAACGGCTGTTTTCTATAAGACTTGCTTGATACCGTTTGTTATAGCTTTTTTCAAGGTCTTTAATCAACTTACATGGATATTCAGCACATTCAAAACAATGGGATAACGCTTTTTCTTTGATACAGTCCTTTATTTTACATTTACGACAATGTTCAGGTTTCCCTTTATCACTATTCAAGCACCCAGCACAAGGTTTTTTATGGTAACAGTGCTTATAACAAACTTTACAATTCATTCCACATGGAGCAAACATACTTATATCAATTTTTTCTGGCATTTTCATAGTTCTACTCCTTTCGGTAAATCTTAATTTGTTTATATGCCCGCTGCAAATTAACTATTCAGAAGTTTTGTCAAATCCTCAATAGATACGTCCATTTTCGCAGATACTTCTTCCATAGTCATTCCAGAAGCAAGGAACCGCTTTACTACCATCTGCATATCCTCTCCAACCTCTATGAGATGTTCGTCCAGATCGTAGAACCGGATTACACGTTGCCCCCAGCTATGTTCGATAACTTCTCCCAGATACTCAATCTCCGAGTATTCTTTCAGCTTATTCAGGAAGCCATCGAAATTCTGCTCCTCAAAAACCACTTCTGCATTATTGGATTTCTTCAATACTTTTTCCTTTGGTATATTTACCAGCCAGTCAAAATCCTGCTGTAATGCCAGACCGCAGGTAAAAGCGATATTCTTTCCGTAATCCTGGTATACCTCCAGCCCGAACAGTTCCTCATAAAATTTTCTTGCGGCGCTGATATCTGCTACCGATATAACTGTACATACATACTTCATAGAAATGCTCCTTTCAAGCCTCTTTCTCTGTTCTTTAGTTCTGATAAAGCCTTTTGTATAGCACACAACTAAATGAAATTATACTGCTTCCTTCTCTTTATAACCATACTGCCCAATCTCCATAGTCAAATGTACCGCTGCCGTGATGTAATTTACCATCTTCCCGTAACTGCCTGAACGCATTTCTCATTCTGCTTAAAATCTCCGGCTGAATATCCAAACTATGATGCGCAGGAAAAACCTTTTTAACTGGTAGCTCCGAAATCTTTTCAAGAGAAGCAAGGTATGCGTCCGGGTCTGTTGACGGATAATAGGCAAATAAAGTGTCCTTGTAAACCAAGTCTCCGGTAAACAGATAACCTCTGTCTGATTCCCAGAAACACATATGCCCCGGAGCATGGCCGGGAGTATGCAATACCTGTATATTCCGTCCACCTAATTCAATGTTCTCTCCATCCTCCAGTACCTTTGTTGGCGTCCCTTGGAAAAACTCATAAGTGCCTGTATCGTAACCGTCTGGTAAATCGCAGCGGTCTGCCACCATCTCTCTGATTGTTTCTATTGTCAACGGAAACTCACCGTTCAGCCAGCTCAATTCTTCCGCATGGGCATAAAAGTCCGGAAAATATTTATGGCCACCAATATGATCCCAATGAATATGGGTAGCCACGGCCGTAATAGGCTTATTTGTCAATTTCATTACTTCATCATAAATATTGCAGATTCCCAAACCCGTATCAATCAATAAGCTGCGGCTGGAGCCATTTAACAGATAGCAATGCGTCTCCTCCCAATGCCGGTATTCGCTGATAATATATGTATCTTCATCAATCTGGTCAATCGTGAACCATTTATCCATTTACAAGCATACCTCCATAATTAATATCTGATTTCCTTTGCAGAACATCACTTGTTTTTCTGCAAAGGGGCGTTTATTACGTTCATTTATCTATATTCTCTATCCTTTTCAATACTTTATTAAATAATTGCAGTATTGAAGTCCTCACTTTTTCTTTCGCAACTTCAACTCAATATTGTTCTTTGCTGCCGCTTCCTGAAGCAGTCCTGCGGCAAAAGCGCTTTTTTCTTTGAGCGTCAGTGTATCCAAATCGGCTCTGTTCTCAATTTGCCTGAGTACCGCCTGCAGGTCTTGCAGATCCAGCAGATTGACTGCCACACAGAACAGCGTCTTTTTCCTCCCGTCATTGTAGTCGGCAAGTAGAATGTCCAGGATACGTGCCTTTTCTTCCTGCTCTGCGTTATAGGCTTCCATTCCAATCTGATGGGCCTTTTTCATATCAACTTTTCGGTTTCCATGCGTTATAAAAGAATCATAGTCGTCAATATGCTCATATTTTGGACAAGGGTATTCATCACACTGAAAGCAGTATTCCACACCGTTATGCTCCATGCTGCATCTTGCAATTTTACAGGACTGATTTCCCTCACCGCCCCCGCAGCCGGGGCAATATTTATTCAAAAACATGGGGCAAAGCCCACAGTTCAAGCCACAAAGGGAAAATAATTGATTTTGTCGGTTAAATCCTTTCATGGTATTGACACCTCCTCCGGTTCATGGTTTGTATTTTTCATCAAGTAATTTTTTAATTCTCCAACCGTTTCAAAAATATAATCGGCATTGATGCTTTTCAATTCTTCTGCCTTTGCAGTTGTTCCCCACAAAGCAGACAAGCATATGACCCCGGCTTTTCCGGCCTCAGACACATCTGAAACCGCATCCCCTATATATAGACATTGCGCGGGAAGCAAATCATATTTTTTTAGCAGCAGCTTCAATGACTGCGCCTTAACATTTTCATGTTCACTGCCCGTCAGGATTTCGTCAAAATCATGTTCCATCCCAAACTCATTCAAAGTAATCCGGCAGCTTCTTTCGCCCTTTCCCGTTATCAGTGCCAGGATAAATCCTTTTGCCCGCAGAGCGGCAATCAAATCCGGGATGCCTTCATAAGGCTCGGAGCATTCATGATGCAGTTTTTCATATAGAAAATAGAAATCACATAACGCCTGCTTCCATTTCTCTGGAACGATGGATTTTATCATTCCAATCTCGTTCAATCCAAAGGTTTCAACAACCTCCCTGTCTGTCAGCAAATGCCCTGCATAGGGGGATACTGCCTGTCTGAATGCCTTTATACACATTGGTATCGTATCTCCGATTGTCCCATCCAAGTCAAATGCCACCAATTTAATCATGCTTTGGTTCCCCGTTAATTCTGCGAATCACTCTGCATGGATTTCCGACCGCCACACAATTTGGAGGGATATCTCGGGTAACAACGCTGCCTGCTCCAATCACACTGCCAGCCCCGATTTTAGTCCCGGGGAGTATGATGACGCCACCGCCAATCCAGCACCCGTCCCCGATCTCAACGGGCAGTGCATATACCTGGCAAAAGTGCTTTCCGCTCTCCGGGGTCCAGTCTGGTGTCAGGCGTTCTGCCAGTTCCACGGGATGCGTTGCCGTATAAATCTGCACATTGGAAGCAATCATGACGTTATTTCCGATTTTTATCTGATTGCAGTCGATAAAGGAGCAGTTCATATTAATCGACACATTGCTGCCGGTAATAATATTACACCCATAATCACACAGGAACGGCGCCCCTACCGACACGTTTGTTCCAATCCCGCCGAACATCTTATGTAAAATCCCTTTCTTCTCTTCTTTCTGGTCATAGGTCAGTCTGTTATAAATGTCAAGCAGCTCTTTTGCCTGCTTCTTATATTGCAGAAAGATTTCATCATGACAATTATATAATTCGCCGGCCATACATTTTTCTAACTCTGTCATAGAGACACCTCCCTCAATGATTCTGTTTTTTTATTTGCTCTCTCTGCGAATGCGGATCAGTTTCAAGGTGTCCTGATATATACAATCATTTGAATGCAGTTCAATCATAAGCCACCTTTGTCCGTTGCCTTCTTTTGTTTCACGGTAGATTGTCTGCACCTCATTAGATAATTGAGACAATATTCCTTCGACCTTTTCTTTCTCCTTATTGCCGATAACCACCAGCACAGTGAAGTAATTCTCTTTGGGATAGATTACACATAAAGATTTTCCTGCTTTTCTCAACTTTATATTCCATCCGCGGGCCCAAACGTCCTTGCTGTATTCAATTTTACGCAATGCTTTATATTCTCTATCCATAAATTCACAAAACTGATCAAACAGCGGATTACCAATGTAATCACTTATTTCAAATATATCTGGCATATAATTTATATCCTTCAAATCCAACATACTGATTCACAGTCCCCCTTTCCAATTACAATAGCACAGACATGGCTTCTGCAGGTTGCAATCAGTTACCAGCGAAATCTATGTCATATCTCGTGCCATGAGAGAAAAGAATTCCCTCTGTTAATTGAACACATAAGATGATCGTATTTTCATCATCAAAATTATTGTGTCCGTTATCAATCCATTCGCTGAATGCCTGTCTCAGCTTTTGGGCCATTTCATGGTTTTCCTTTTTGCAGAACCACCCAAGGTTTATCCCTTTGCCATGCGCCGTGAACCATTCGCCGGCCACCGCTACTATGGGGTTATTACCTATCTGCTTTATCTTGTTGGAGGCAGCGTATGTGATGATATAAAAACAGCCATCCTCATAATAAGCATTCACCGTTCTCACATACGGGATGTTTTGATCCGTAGTGGCAAGTGACAGTAAGGTATCGTGCCCAAATCTTTCATCCATTATCTTTTTCGCTTCTTGCGGGAATTTTTCACTCATAAACATATTCTCCTTCTAACTGCTGATGACTAATAAGGTTTATCCGATAAATCGGACATTATCTTTCTCCTGTTTTTATAAAATCCATAAGCTTTTCAACATCATCAAAATCATCATAATCACCCATTATACCGTTACGATGATAGACAATTCCGTTTGCCTCATTTCGTTCAAGACAATCCAATAACTCTTTCTCACCATATTTTTTCACAAATTCTGTGAATCCATAGGGCTTGATTTTAGCTAACAAGCCTTTTCTGCATTCCTCTTCGCATTCATAACAATGCCCTATACTTTTGGAAAGAGAACATTTCCTGTTTTCGCACCATTCCCTGTCCGGACATTCTCCTGAATTGCAGCCGGAACAGTTTTCTGAACACAAACAACAAGCTAATCCGCAACGAGCGATTCCTAATTCCCTTTTCATTTTTATCCTCCTTAAATCCAATATGTAATACGGATTTCTCTATTTCAATCCATTGATTTCATTTTGCAGGTTTGTTAAAAACCTACCCGCATGATGAACACCATCCATCTGCGTATGGTGAAATTGAAAGGCTACTCATTTCCACATTTGTGATCGCCGATGTGCCAATCACCATACTATCTGTTAAGTCTCTGTTCTCGCAGCTGTCAGCAACCTTTATTGTGTATCTTTTTTCGCCATCTTCTCCTCCACGGACTTCTATTTCCTGTTCGGTCTTCTCTTAATGGCTAATAGCTGCATGAAGTCTCCAAACAAAGATGTATCAACAGGCTCAAACATCAGCCATTTCCCATCATGATAGGTTTTTGAGTCATCGTAAACATTTTGAACACTTTCAGAATACTCACTTCGATCAGCTTCAAATCTTGCCCGCTCGTCCTTTCCCAAGATTACCATAAAACCAATGCAGTTCTCTCTTGCGTATAAGGCGCAGAGTGTTTTTCCGCCCCTGCGGTATTTGTATTCATAGGTCCATGCCTTACCGCCGCTGTTCCAAATGCAGTCCATATCGTATTGCTCGTCAATCGCAGAGCATAGCTTTTGCCACACGTCATATAAAGACTGTCCGACCAAGGCAATCATATCGTCAAAATTTGGTATTTTATCAAGCATATCCGATTTCCCTTCTTTTATCTTTTTCTAATCAAAAAACTTTCCTTTAAAGAAGTTCTCATTTCCAAGTTTTTGCGCTGTCAAGCGGAACATCACACATCCATCCGGGCATACGATTTCCTTGCAGTATTTACCGCTGCCGCCAATGTTTTCTAAATCCCCGCCGCTTCTGACTGCCTCCATAATAGGAAAAAGCATTATCATTACCTTAGAACAAATTCCTTGCCCATCCGCATTTACAGGGCATCCATAAGTACAGGTGTATTTATCTCCGACTTCCTCTCCGTTTCGGCAATACCGCTCTGTGTGATCACCACGAAGAAACCCTGTTACCTCAATTTCAAATTCGTATTCTTCGTCATACCATTTTTTCATGAATGACCTCCATTCCATCATTTTTCAGACAATTTTCATTTTTAAAGGTTTTATTGTACCAAGCCGCTAGCGCGGCGGCTAGCCCTAAGTACGTAATTCCACCACTTTTTTCTCAAAAATTTCATTTCTCTTTAAATAAAAGTAGCAGTTTTTGTATCTATGCTTTATTGTTGAATTACCCCTAACGCAACCATAAACATACAACAAAAACCGCTATGATTACTTTACCATGGATTTTTAAACTCAACAACTACATATCGGAAAATTTTTTTCGTCCACCTCCGTGTAAGTTGAATTTTTCTTCTATTCCACGATTTTAATTCTAAGGAGGTTCCATTATGGACGATTATTTAAAACAATTCCGGGAGATGGTCTCCCTTCGTGGCCTTACCGGCCATACCGTCACTTCGTATTCTACGTATATCCGCGCCTATCTTGATTACCTTTCTTCCTTCCTGCATAAGACGCCCGAAACTGTTTCCTGGCCGGAACTGCGCGATTTTATCCGTTGGCTTCAGAAAGAAAAGGGCCTTTCTGACCGCACGGTCAATGCCGCCATTTCCCAGCTCCGTTTCTTTACCCTGTACGTTTTACATCAGCCTTGGGATGCCACCCAGCTTCCCTTGCGCAGGTTTGATTCCTATCTGCCTTATGTCCCTTCTCAGAAAGAAACCTGGGATTTTATCCACTCCTTTTCCAACCTCAAACACAAGGCGGTCCTCTCCCTCATGTATTCCGCTGGCCTCCGTGTCGGCGAGGTCTGTGCCCTCCGCTATGAGGACATTTCCCGCTCCTCCATGCGCATCCATATCTGCCATTCCAAGGCGCGTTCTGACCGCTATGCCATCCTTTCCTCCCTTGCCCTGGAGATCCTTACTTCCTACTGGTTCTCTCATGGCAGGCCTACCGGCTGGCTGTTCCCAAAAGTGAATCGCCCGGATCAGCACATGGTTTCTTACACGGTCAACCAGTTTATTTCTGCCAAAGAGACGGAACTTGGCCTCCCTCATCATCTGACCTGCCATTCTTTCCGGCACGCTTTTGGCACCCACCTCTATGAAAATGGCACTGACTTGCTTACAATTAAGGCCCTGCTTGGACACAAATCCTTACATTCCACCACCATTTATGTGCATCTTGCTTCCAATGGCACGCGAAATGCAGCCAGTCCTTTTGACCAGATGGGAGGCGCCTTCCATGCATAACCTGAAAATTCAACAGATTTGGAAAAATTCCTATGGGGACTTCTCAGCTTCCGGCTTTTTTCAGTCTGATGTACAAAAGAAAGCTTCCCAGGCAATCCTCCACTGTAAATCAGGGAAACTTGGGGTCAATCTTTCCCAATGCCCGGACTGCGGCCATATTGAATTCCACAATAATTCCTGCCGTAACCGCAACTGCCCCAACTGCCAGGCCGTGCAGAAAGAGGCCTGGGTGGATAAACGCAGGGCTGAAGTCATTGACTCCCCTTACTTCCATGTGGTTTTTACCCTTCCGCATGATTTGAATCCCCTGCTTTACTGCAACCAGCAGCTTCTCTATGGCTTTTTCCACAGATGCTGCGCCGAAACACTTTTGGAACTTTCCAAAAGCAAAAAGCACCTCGGCGCAACACCCGGGATCATCCAGGTACTCCATACCTGGAACCAAGAGATCGGATATCATGTGCATATGCACTGTATTATTTCCGGCGGCGGCCTGACCCCTGACCATAAGATCCGGAAAGTAAAGAAAAACTTCTTTCTCCGGGTGGAAGTCCTCCGGGATCAATTCAAGGGGAAATTTCTTGCCGGACTTCAGGATTTTTTCCAAAAAGGAAAGCTGGCTTTCCCCTCCTCCTGTGAAAAGCTCCGGAATTCTTATGAATGGGCTTCCTTCCGGGATTCCCTTTACAAAAAAGACTGGTGCCCCTACATCAAAGAAACCTTCAACGGATTTGGCAATGCCATCGAATATCTTGGCAGGTATACACACAAAATCGCCATCTCCAACAGCAGGGTTCTGTCTGTGGATGGGGAGCAGGTCACATTCTCTGCAAGGGGGAAAAAACCTGGTGAACCGCGCAGAAACATCACGCTCAGGAATACGGAATTCATCCGCCGCTACCTGATGCATGTGCTGCCGCCGGGCTTTCAGAAAATCCGGTATTACGGCTTCCTGAACAACCGATACAAAACCAAAAACCTGAAGCTGATTTTTACGCTCCAGGGACACCAGCGCTTCCGGGAAACATACAGCGGTCTTTCCATAGCGGAACTTTTGAAAGCTGTCTGGAATGTTGACATTCGTGTCTGCCCGGAGTGCGGATGCTGCCGGATGCAGGGCATCGGAAGGACTTATGGCACTTCCTGACCAAAGCGTCCGTCCACTGAATAGATTTTTTCTAAGCCTCCGCAAGAAGGCTTGCGAAGCATGCCCTTTTATAAAATGCACTCATGAAGTTACACAAAAAAATGGTTTTTATGTCATCTATCCGTTCAAAAACATCAGCATTTTAACCAAAGGGAGAAGATACGATCCCCATACACAGACTGGCTGATCCGTCCGCGGCCTGGTACAATTGGAAAGAATCACATTCAGAGCAGTTTTATCTTTTGTATAGGGCTGCTCTTTTTCTTTCTGCTCTGAATCTGATACTTTCCTAATGAATTATATCATGGAACTGCCTGCAGCTCCACTCTTTTTATACATTATTGTGTCCAAGATTTATCCTGTTTTTGTCCAAGTTTAGTCCTACCGGAATTTCACGCAATTCTTTCTGGAGGCGGTGTGCAAAACGGATTGTTTTCACCGTACCGCCTTTCTCCCTCCCATCGTACACAGCAATCACGCGGTCTGAATGCTCGACCAAATACCGATTGCGCTGTAAGTAGACGTTGGGCTGATATTCCTCTTGAATTACCACCATCTCAGAGCAGGCACTCAGCAAAGCTCTTGTTTGTACCCTGTGATTCAATCCTTTCACACGGTCACGGTATGGAAGCACTGCAATCAGTTTTAAGTTCCTGTTTTCTTTCTGCAGTTCCAAAACAATCTCAGCAAAATATTGATCCACGCCATCTGCAAAACCAGACAGAAAGACAGTGAAGCCGTCCTTCACTGCTTTTTTTATTTCCTGATGCAGAGCCTTCTTTATGCTGTTAATCTCTTTATCAGGCACATCCCTATGCCCGGTAATACAACATGTCTTTCCTTTCATTGTATCTCCCTCGCTCGATAGTTTTATTTTTTCATTTTACCTAATTATAATAGATTTATTTTTTTAGGCCAACGTAAACACCCCTTTTATTTTTGCGAATAAATCATATGTGTGAGGTACAATCTATTAGAGAATGGGAGGTAAAGGCTATGTATGAAGATTTCGTCCCGGAACGGCTGGCAAAACTGCGATTACAAAAGGGTGTATCTGCACGCGACATGTCATTGTCATTGGGACAGGCAAACAACTACATCAATAACATCGAAAATAAAAAGTCACTTCCAGCCATGCAATCCTTTTTTTACATCTGCGAATATTTGGGCGTAACACCGCGGGAGTTCTTCGATGAAGGAAATCCTTATCCGGAGGCTCTGCAGGAATTTATCGAAGAGGGAAAGAAACTGGATCCCAAGTCGATGGCTTATCTCCTCGGCATTATGAAGGAACTGAACAGCAAGAAGTAAAGCGGCCACGCCGGTTGGCTGCTTTTTTCTTACTATCATCTTCTATGTGTTCCTAGATTGTTCCTCGAAATATCCCATATTTATTCTTTTTCATTTATTATGTCAAAACTACACTGCTACCCAATTCAAATACAGCCTATTTCATAATGTCTGTTTTCGTATGAAGCGGAGTAAAAAATCTTATGGCCAAAACAATCTCGCCACAATATCCTTTTGCTTTACAAAAGGATATTCCCAGTACCTCGAATCCAGTGAATGCTCCGCATTGTCTCCAAGAACATAATAGCACCCCTCCGGTACCATCAGACCGACTCCGTTATGCTCTATCGCTTCCCCCTCCTCCGCTGCAATGCGCTTGACCAGAAGCTTCCCGTCATGATGGAAAATAATGATATCGCCTATTTCAAGTTTGGAGAAAATCCGGGTTCCAACGATATAGCTGTCTTTTTTCAACGTCGGTTCCATGGACTCTGTTGGCACATAACCCAACAAAAATACTGCCTTAAATAAAATCAGCGTAAGAGCCATAATAAGAAATGGAATCAGCCATATCCAGATATTCTTTTTTCTTATATTCATAATTTCCCTCCAAAATAAAAAAATCGGGATGCTGAAAACCAAACAAGGCTGTCAGCATCCCTTATGTTCTGCCCGTCATCATTCCAAATGATAGGCAGCTGCAATCTGTGCAAACTCCGGCCGGCTCTTCAAAAACTTCCGTGCCTTGGATACCCATGCACACACAAGCTTTGCCGAAGCATCCATTTTTTCTCCAATTTCGCTGCTTGTATACCCCTTCGACATCATGCAGATAGCATCTATGCCTTTCCTGGTGGAAGGCGGCGCATCAGCCTTTGCCTGTTCGAGTGCCCGTTTGATATCCATGCGGAAATCCGACAGCTCCTCTGGGTTTTCCTGTTTTGCAGCAATGTACGGCGTCACATCACAAGTGGTCTCCTTCGTCTGCCGCCTGGTTGCATAAATCATGGCATCACAGATTTGGTGCCAGATCAAACGGTAGGCATAGGTCGAAAACGTCCCGCCTTTGTCTGTTGATGCTGCTTTACAAAGCCCAATGCAGCCGATCTGGAAAAGATCCTCGTAGAAATACATCCCTACTTGATATGGCGGCTGCAGCTTATCCCGAATCACCTTATGTACCAGACCGATATTCTTTTCAATCTTTCCCCGTTCTTTCTCAGTCAGTGTCATGAAGCCGCCACTCTCCCTTCTAATGCCTGAAACCGGCACCTGTTCTTTCCGGATTTCTGGCGCGTCAACAGCCTGCGGCTCTCCTCAATGACCTGCTTGCAGTAATACTCGCCCAGATAACCGATATGCGCCTCCGATAAAGGTGCGCAGATCAAATCCGCCAACCACTGATAGGCGTCTTGTTTGCTCATCATTCCAGACTGGTGCAGCTGGTCAAAATAATGATGTGCGGTTCGTCTGAGAGTGCGAAGCTCATGATTGGCCAGACTTCCCACCGGGATATTGGTTCCGGCATGGACACGGACATAGGCATCGCATTCCGGATAGTGACTGCACACATAGAGCATGGTGTTTTTACTGTTATCATGATAGATTCCATCAGCACTTCTATAAATAACCGGGCTGCCACAATAAGGGCATCGCATGGAACCTGCCTGAAATCCCTTTCTTTTCTTTTTTTGTTTTTTCATCGTCTTACCTCCGTTTGGATAAAAGAAAAAGCCGGAAGGTCTGCAAAAAAGCATACAGAGCCAAGGCACTGGAATTTCAATGTCTCATCCAGCAAATTGACTCTGTAAGTATTTAAGCAGCCTTCCGGCTTTAATATTCAATTGACTTGCGTTGTTGTGGATCCGCTCAATGCGCAGAATCCGTAACGGTTCCCTGATTCCCTTGAATCAGGTCTGACGCTATACCACAAACGTACCGAGAGCCTGAACGCAAGCCCCTGCCACGGTTATAGTATAGCAAATAAGAATTAGTATGTCAAGCCTTATAGGAATATTTATTTTGATTTTTTATATAAAATATTCCTTTAGGGCTTTTCGTGTATTTGGGACTCAGTCTGGGACTAATCATCCTCATATTCATCTTCATCCTCATACTCCGCATCACTTTCTCTGCGTTTTTTCATCACCCGCATTGCGACCAGGCTGCCGACGGCCAAGACCATGCCGCCTGCAAACAGTACCAGATGAAGGATTGGGATACCGGCAACTGTGCCCTCTGTATCTTGCCCGCTATTTGATTCATTGCTTTCCTGTCCCGCATTGCTCTCATTTTGCGCTTCCTCTGTTGTGGCAGGGGCCTGCGTCGCTTCTGGGGCAGATACGGATGAATTCATACAAGTCAGCACATAAGATTTGCTGCCGCCCAGTTCCATTCTCAGAACACCATCTTCTCCGACGGCTATGGTACCGGGATACAGCCCGGAATCCGTTTTCAGCTGAAACTCTACGCCAGCCCAGTCTGCACCAAGCTGAATCTCCAGTTTCTCAGGCTCCATGACCTGCATTTCCGTCCCATCTGTCCCCTGCGGCTCCGCATAGATCGGCGTAACCGGAATACAGAGGATACAGATGAGGGAGAGGACTGTCAAAGCCCCTTTTAACAATTTTATTTTCATGGTCATTACCTCCTAAAATCAGAATCGGGCAGAAAATTCCTGCCCGACTCCTTTATGTTCATTTACATATTCTTACTCTGCTGTCTCTGCCATTTTCTTTCTGCGCTTTTTTGCCCAGAAGATGCTTGCACCAAGTCCAGCGGTGCTGGCAGCAATCAAGCCAACCCAAATCCACGGGTTGAAGTTATCGCCTGTCTTCGGCACATCCACAGTGACTTTATCGTTATGAACATTCACCGTCAATGTTTCATCTTTCACCAGCTCTACCGTTACCGGATCCGGACGCTTGTAGCCTGCACTGACGCTGTCCTCCACTTCAGTCACGGTATACTTGCCCACACGCAGGTTCTCGATAAAAATCTCACCATTTGCATCAGTCTGGAACGTCTTGTCATAATTATCACCGACAATGCGGAAGCTGAAGCCTTCCACTTTTCCATCGGAAGAAGTCTTGACAATCTTTAAGTTGCCTCTGAACGCCTGATTATAGAAGCCCTTGCCGGCCTCATTCTCGACTTCATAGGTATTTCCATCGGTGTCAATCATGATATAATAGGTATTTTCATCAAGGTAGAAACCGTCCGGAGCTGTCTTCTCTCTGATGAGCACACCGCCGTACAAGAGATCTTTCATCTCATACTGACCGGGCTCCGTCTCTTCCATTACACCAAGCAGCTCATCCTCTTTATCAAGCTCTTTGTTGCCGTTGGTATCACGATATACCTCAAATACTGCACCGCTGAGCTTGTTCTCCGGATAGTCCTTGTCAAATTTGGTCAGATGTAGGTTGCCGCGGATAAACTCATTGGTGATTTCCACTTCGATTACCTGCGCGTCTTCGTTGATTACGACCGGGAACTGCTCTGTGCAAAGCACGAAACCTTCCGGCTGCTCGATCTCCCGGATAATCCATTTTCCGTATGGTATATCATTGAAGGAGAAAGCGCCATCCTCTGCAGAAGTTGTTACAAGGATTGCATTCTCCTCCGTAAACTCTGTAACGGAAGGTGCAAACAAGCCAATCTTGGCACCGCTTAGTGCGTCTCCATTTTCATCAACTTTCATGCCGGATACAGAGCCATAGATCAGCTCATTGACAATGGCTTCGCCATCGTTGGCCTTCACCGTAATAACGGCGTCCTCCTGACTGCCGTAGGAAAATGTGACCGGATACTTCTCATCGCTCAAAATATAATGGGCGTCGGTGCTATGCTCCCTCAGGTAATAGCTTCCAAAAGGAAGGTCCGTTTTGACCACGCCGTTGCCGTCTGCATCAATGCCGACAACTTCGATGAGGCCGTCTGCCGGGATGACAGCGCCATCTGCTGCGGTAATGTCCTCCGCCGCATACAGGCCAAATGTGACATTGGTAAGTTCATTGTTATTGCCGATGCCAAAGACTTCGTTCACCTCAAGCATCTTCTCCAGACTCATCTGGACTTTCTGGCGTTCATTGTAGAAGCCCGAAGAAACTTCTGTTACGTCGATCTCCTGGCCGGCATATACAAGCTCTACCTGCTTGCTTTCCTGATTGAGTACCATACCAAAAGGCGCCTCAGTCTCACAGATCTCATATTTCCCCAGATAGAGCTCCTTGCTGGAAGCAATTCCGTTTCCGGCGGTCGTAATGGTATCGACTACATCGCCTTTTGCGGCTCTTAGGGTTCCGTCTGGCGTATAGATGTCTTCCGCTGCACGGATTTCATAGGTTGCGCCTTCAAGTCCACGGATTTCATAAACAGGCTGGTACATAATCTCTGCGCCATCCTTATCCACACCGTCCATTTCCGCAACGGTAGCAAAGACCTCGCCGGTCTTTGTGATATGGATGATGCCCTTCTGAGGCATATTATGCTTTTCGACCACGACCACATCCTGTGTGCCGTCTACCGTGAAAGGCACCGGCTCACTGTCCAAAACATAACCAAAACAGGTTTCCTGTTCAATCAGCTCATACTGGCCGTAGGAAAGCTCACAGGGGAGCATCAGCCAGCCCTCATCATTGGTGAAAAATGTGTCGATGGTAACAGGTGTCGGATAATACACTGTCTGAGAAATAATTTCTCCTGTGGACAGGTCTCGTACCTGGAAACCGACTCCCGCTGCAGGAATAATTTTTCCGGTTTCTGCATCATGCTTCTCCACGCGGATAAAGCTTGACTGGGTCAAGTTGTTTAGGATATAGGAATACGTCTGCTCATTAGATCGGATAAACACCGTGAAATCCGGAATAAATGCCTGTCCCTCCATGCCCTCAGTCTGATGGACAACATATCGGCCATAAGGCAGATCTTTGGAAATGGCAAACCCGTCTGCATCGGTAATCAGCTCGTCTCGTTCAGCTTCGCGGGCATTTTCAAAGCTGCCTGCGCTGGCAAGGTAAATCTGGAACTTGGCACCTTTCTCAGGCTGTTCGATTATACCTTCATGTCCAGATGCTTCGATTTCGTCCATAGGAACCGGATCCGGCTCATAAGGATTCGTTTCCGGTTCAATTTCCGGGACAGCACTTTCTTCTGTACCGGATTCTTCAGGTTCCTGAGCCTCTTCATCGCTTACTTCAGGTTCTGTGTTTTCTGTCTCGGTCTGGGCATCGTTGCCGCTTACAGTTTCCTCAGTCTGGACATCAGCGCCGTCTACGGCTTCTTCAGGCTGGTCGTCCACGCTTACGGCCGCAAGCATTACCATACCCGCTTCCTGTTCTCTCGCTGCAGGTGTGCTTTCAGTATCCTCCAGTTCTGAATCAATGTGTTTGATCAGGCGGATACGACCCATGATAACCTGTTCCGTAACTTCCATCGGAATTTGGTTCAGTTCAACCGTAAAATTACCAGGTTCTGCCGGAATCGGATAAATGGTCTCATCCAAAAGATATCCCGGAGAAGGGCTGATTTCACGGAGCGTCCAGTTAGAATCACAAATGAAATAATCACTGATAAAGGAGCCATTGGCATCTGTTGTGTAAGAAGCGATTAACTCATCGCCCTGATACAGACCGTACACCGCCCCTGCCAGACTGGCATCGCCCTGAGCATAGCCGGTTACGTGGTCCGTTTTGACCACTTCAACCCGGAATTTTTTCAGGATATTCTCGAAGTTTCTCTTTGTCACCTGTTTCCACTGAATCGGCGCTGTCTGATCATCCGGTACGACATAACGGATTGCCGTATCGACTTCTTCCACAGTGTAAGGTTCATTTCCGCTGATCAAGACATTTTCAAACTTCGCTACACCGGAAGCATCTGTTATGGCATACTCATCTACGGGCAAACCTGCGAGGGAAGTGCCAAATAAATGGAATGTAACGCCTTCCACGAAATCATCTTCTGAAGATTTGATAACCTCCAGAGAGCCGCGCTTGAGCTTATTGTTAAATGTTACCGTTGAAGTTTGTCCGCTGGCAATAGTGATTTTCTGAGTATCCTGCGGCAGATAGCGGTCTATCGACTGCTCTGTTACTGTATAAGTCCCAGGCATCAGCTGGATATCCACTGTACCGTCTTCCTTTGTGGTTACAGTCTTGTCCACACCATTACCGGAAATATGGAAACTGATTCCGGATACCACGCCGTCTTCTGAGGTCTTGCGGATGCGCCCGGTACCATAGGTTTCCGTATCAATCTTCATGTAGAATACTACCGGATCATCGGCGCCGCACATCATCGTCTGGAAACCGACGCGGCCCCAGATCAACATATCGTTTTTCACCCCAGGCACATTCTTCTGCACGCTGATGGATACCGGGCTGGTAATCATTTTGCTGCTGGTGAAGGTATACTTGTTTCCGGAACGGCTTACCGTAATCCCATCACTGCTGCTGAATTTAAGATCTGCCATCGTATTATTGGTATCTGTGAGCGTGAGGGAGTATTTCTTGGTTGCCGGGTCATACTTTAGCGTATGTACCTGTGCAGAACTGCTTTTGCCCGATGCAAAGCTCGGAATGGTCGTATGCTGCGACATCTGACCTAAAATCCAGTTATAGCACTGTTCCGCCGGGCGGCCCTGAATGGTACGCAGGTAGTTGTCCGCACGGATACCTGCCGAATTGGCGTGCAGATCCTGCGGACTGGTTCTGAGCTGCTGCTGGTACTCCCACAAAAGAACCTGTGTAGCCACCGCATAGTCATCCTCGTTAGCGCCTGACACAGGAGAGCTTTTCCCCGGCTGCCATCCATACACGCTGGTCAGCATAATACCATACTGGGCGCTGTAAGGGAGGTTCTGAAAATATGCGCTGTTCTTTCCGCTCTGGGATCTATATCCATTATCAGATGTACCATAATTAATACCAGACTCAATACAATACACGAATCGGCTCTCTGAACCATTGGAAATCATGTATTTTTTTCTGGCATTTCCGGCAGAGATGGTTTGCACGGAGGTATTGCCATCGCTGTCATATACCAGAAAACTGTATGAACTTGCGGAATAATAATAGTTTCCGTCCGCGCTGACATAATAATCGCCATAAAAGGAGGATACGGTCTGTCTCTCCGATGGTGTAAAAGCAAAAACCGTCGTCGGTATCAAGCCGATGACGGTCAGGAGACTTAAAAATCCGGCAAGCAGGCGCTTGCCTTTTTCTTTGATGATCTTCTTCATTAAGGTTTACCTTCCTTTCAATTTTGGGCACAAAAAAAGCTCCCCGTATCATACAGGGAGCCAGGCTTATGCTTAGTATAGAAAATAAAATGTATAGCTTCCTCCTCCGTTGTCCCGTACATAAATGGTAAAACAGGTAATCTGCGTTCCTCCATAAGAAGCAATGGTAGACGGCATAGAGGTTACATAGTTTTGAAGCGCCCGTTTCAAGCTATTGCCCTGAAAAGATTCGGACGCTGTTACCGGAGAAGCCCAGGAACAGGTGTCCGGCGTGCATGGAGTTCCGTCATCATCCGTAATATGTGTCAGACCCATAGACTGCCCAAGTGCGATCAGCTCTGAGCGAATCGCCTCTGCATCAAACGCATAATCATAGATGGTTTTCGGAGACTCCGGTTCAGTGGCAGATACAGGAGTTTCTTCCTGATTCGGCTCTGCCGGTGTTTCTGTGGGTTTGGGTGGTTCCGGTTGTTTTGGCTCCGGCGTGGGCTGTCCATTGCCTGCGGCAGGCTGCTTTGGTTCGGGAGCATTTTCCTCTGCCCGGTTCTGCGCCTCTTTCCCAGACTCAGAATTTTGATCCGTTTCATGAACCGGATCCGAAAGGGATACCTCCTCTTTCGCCTCACTCTGGGAAACTGGTTTTGGTTCCTCTATTGGAGCAGTCTCCTTCAGGTCCTCATCTTCAGATTCTTTTTCTGTCTGAGACTGAGCGGTATGTTTACTTTCCTGCCCATGGTCATCCGAAGTACCCACATCTTTGGAACAGGCCGTAAGTGCCAGAAGCACTGCCAGTACCACGAATAATACGCATTTTTTCATGACGCATTCCTCCTTTTGTCGTTTTTACTTACATTACACGACTGAGTATGGAGAAATACAACGCATCTTAACCCGCAAGCTTGTAGAACCCACGGTCCGCCTCATCGACGCAACGATCAAGTATCTCAAAAAAACGCGGTGCATCTAGTTCTGCGTCAAGCCACTGGGTCGCACGGTAAGAATAGCAACCGACCTCATCATTGATGGCATGGCTGCCAAGGATGCTGTGCAGATTCAGCTCGTTTGTCATCTGCCTCTGTCTGTCAGTGCTCGGTTTCTCAAGTGCCTTGGCCAAACAGAACACCAAAAGTGGATGAAGCTCAGAAAACGAAATCTGCAGATAATAATCCCGGTATCCCGCCATCAGGGATATGTCGTCCTGACTTTCAATTTTGAGTTCGGACAGGATCATCTTTCGGGTATGCTCGGCAATTTCTTTGCGCTTCTTCTGCTCAGCCGGGCTGAGATCACAATGGTTCATGGATTTCCTCCTTTCTCTCAGATTGAGTTTCCTATATTATCTGGGCGCTGCGATATGGGTGATGGCACCCCAGATTCGGTTGGAATCATGGTTGATTCCCAGTATGCGTACTGTTACTCTCGACCCTCTGGGCGGGCGGCCGCGCTTGGGGTAACTGCACAAGCAGTCGATGCCGCCGTCCAGCGCCACAAATACGCCGTTGGTGTCCACCATACTGACCGTACCCACATACCGGTTGCCGACGGAATACCTGCGCAGCGCTTTTTCATACGGGTTCTCACCAGACTGCTTGACCGAAGCTGTTGCCTTGACATGGTTCCGGTCGCTCCTGTCCACCTCCAGCACCTTCACCAGGATACGCTGCCCCGGCTGGAAATGGGCCGCTGCGTCCATCCACCTCTGATAGCTGAGTTCTCTGAGTGGAATATAGATCTCCAGACCGAACAAGTCCACAAAAATGCCGGCACGAATCACCGACACGATTCTGGCTTCTGCGCACACACCTGAGTAGAGCAGGTTGTTCCCATCCCTGTCTGTACCCAGATAATACTGCTTGCGTTTTGCCTTCATCGCATCCAAACGGCTCGCCGCCGCAATGCCCGATGCCGGGTCGATCCCTTTGACGATATAATCCACCTCCGCGCCCAGTCGCTTGGTAAGCATGTAATGCAGCACGTCCTCCGGAAGCCTGCCGCGATAATCCGCTGGCGGCTCCACCGCTTCCTCTGCAGGAATGATGACTTTGAACTCACCGTGGTAAATGACTGCGAAAGAACGGGAGGGGTTGTCCTCGGGGCGCTCCACACCCTGGATGGTTCCGGTCAGAATGCGGCCGGTTTTCTGGGACTCCAGTAAGTCCAACAAATCGTTCTTTGCTTTTTCTGCATCTGTCTCGACGCTGAGCTGGTCATCAATGGCCAGCACCGGCGAAACCGGTCTGGCAGACGCACGCTTCCTTTTAGGCTTAGGCGCCCTTTCGACGCCGTCGGATGCATTCTCTTCCCCTGAATCCGCTTCTGTGTCAGACTGGGATGGATTTTCCTTGGTCTTCCTACGCCCGCGGGGCTTTTTCACTTTCTCCGGCTCAGTCTGGGGGGAGCCCTCTTGGGGAGTAGTTTTGTCCGATGCGTTTTCTGAAGAGGTGTCGTCTTCGGCACTCTCCATATCCGTCTGGGAAGATATTTCTTCTGCCGACTCCGAAGGCGGCTGCCCGTCATTTGTTTTCATATCAATCTGGGAGACGGGAGCTTCTGCCGCTTCTGCATCCCTGAATTCCTCTGAAGAGGCGCCTTCTGTTGAAGTTTCAGAGTCAGTCTGGGGCAGTGCCGTATCCGGGGAGCTGTCTTCAGGCTGAGACATCTCCTCAAGCTCCGGATTCACATCAGTCTGAGGGGCTGCTTCCTGCAGAACTTCCTCCTCAGGGAGCAATTCTTGTTTTTTTGTTGCCATAGTTAGTACCTCCTGTAAAATTAAAATTCAGCCGGCGGTTTTGCCGAACTGTAAAGACTTTTTTTGCGTGCCGGCTTTTTCTCCGGCTCTGCCACTGGGACAGGTTCACTGAGTATCGGTGCCGTAAATATTGTTGCCGGCCGGTAATCCATGATGGATGTCCTCACAATCTGCTTCGACATGGGATGTTTTGTAAAATCCAGTTTTGTGAGCTTCAAGAGGTTACAGCCTCGTATGACGCAGAGCATTTCTTCGTTTGGAAGCCGCAGGACCTCATCCGGAGTCAGAAGTCTTCTCCGTCCCTGTCCCTCAGTATGACGATACTGGGGAATGACCTGAGCGATTGCAATGGTTTGCCGCACTGTCATAGTAGAATTTACCTGTACGGACATATCCCCTGATCTTGCCGAGATATACTCAGCCGTAACCTCGTCGGTACATCCCAACATCAATTGGATATCGCAGTTGCCGATAATCTCGGCCCACAGGTTATTGGGATACCGGTTCTGTAACTGACCCAAGCTCTGCACTGCCAGCATGACCCGGATATCTCTGGAACGGACAACCGAAAGAGACCGGGCAAAATCCGACCCGTCTTCTGCACCACCAATGCGGCCCACATTGTTAAACTCATCCAAGATTAAATTTACAGGCACATCGCAGCGGCCATTTGGCCGACTGTCTGCATACCGAGTCAGTTTGATAAACATGAACGAAAAAAAGAGCGATGACAGGAATGCCATAGTGGCGTCCTGGTCGCTCAGGATAATATAATATGCACATTTGTGTCTGGCAGGGGAAGTCAAATCAATGTCAGACTGACTTGTGATCCGCTGCACTGCCTGGTTCTGCAGTACCTGCAGCCGTGTGCCGAGTCCTAAGATAATGCCGGACTTCACGGTGTCGCTGGACTGAGCGAATAAATTAAAAGGCGCCCTTGCCGGATGATCAAGCGGAAGCTTGTCAAACATTGCCGTCAGCTGCCGCTCGCTGTTCTGGGTCAGGAGCTGATATACTGCAGTAAGGTGTTTCATATCGGGACTTCGGGTTCTGTCCTGGTCTACCAGAAGAATCAAAGACTTTAACAGGTTTCCTTCGCCATTGTCCCAAAAATGGTCGCCTTTACCGGAACTGGTATTGCCGATAATGACGTTAGTGAGTACCTGAGCCATCAGCGTGTCTCCGTTTAAGTCTGACATGCAGTTCCACGAATCCCCATGCTCAGGCGTGACCAGGTTAAAGATTTTTACCTCATAGCCTGCCTGCCGGTACATCTCTGCCGTATCGGCATATAATTCTGCCTTACTGTCCGTGATAATCACAGACTCACCACGTTTCAGCGCCTGAAATAATGAATTCCGGATAACAGCGCGCGATTTCATGGTACCCGATGCACCGAATATGGCGATATGCCGGTTGAGTCTGGTGTCCTTTGGCATACAGACCGCTTTTCCCTTATACTCACCCAGAATCGTTCCTTCTGCTTTATCGACAGAGGACACCTCCAGCACCTCGTGCATTTCTTTTTCTTCCATCCATGAGGCGGTTCCGTAAATTCCGGTCTTGCTTTTGGTGAAACCTCTGGGGTCATAGCTTTTTCCGTCAAACTTATCATGAAGCTTGACATATGCAAAGACTCCTCCGCCAAGAACCAAGATTCCGAGCAATCCTTTCAGCCCGTCTGGGGTAAACGCCATTGGGAAGCACACCACAGGGTTCCAACTGACTGGTTTCATAGCCGCCTCACCAGCAAGCCCATCCGCCTGCATCCAGGCTGCGTAATTTGAAAACAATTGGCCAAGCATTCCGCCAAGATAGAAAAACGCTGTGCATCCCAGTATGACAGCCATGGTAATGCCGACTGTCCTTTTTTTATCTTTCAAACAAATTCCTCCTCTCTGGGCAAAGCTCCGCTTCCACCGAGTCCATTCCGATGGTTTTGATGCTGGCAAGCCCGCCCAAGTATTCCCGGAGGAAGTGCGTCTGGTGGGGAAAGCATAGAACCTCAAACCGTCCGGTTTGGTTTTCAATTGCATCCCGAAAGCGAATGAGTCTTGCAATGTCCCCATCCAGATGCGATAAGATATTTACGCCATTCACACAGGCGTCGTATTCAAAAAGCCCTCGGTCATAGGATCTGACCTCAGGCTCAAATAAAAGTTCAAGGAGCTGCGCTTTCCAATCTGGTGCAGAAAGAAGACGCAGCTGCCGGATACCGTCCCCGTTCATTGGGATAAAATGGACATGGCGGTAAATGGAATCGAATCGAAACTCCAGCCGTCTGGTTTTGTCTGATTCTAACAGGGTTCGCAGCGCTGTCTCTCCAGACTGGCCAAACAGTATCGCTGAATCCACCTCCAAAATACCGGCATTCAGTCTTGCCAGCTCGATCAGACTGTGGAGGGCTTTATACTCACCCATGCCGCTCCACTTCATCACGGCATCCCTCGTATTATAAACGGCATAACATCTGCCGGAAGAAAATAATGCGCCGGCCATGCGGGTGAACATGGTCTTGTTCATCTCCGCTTCCCCAACTTTCTTCAGATCCTTAGCCAGATAAAAACAGGGCGTACCATGCACAACCTGCAGAATCTCCCTGTTCTGAAGCCTGGGGAGAAGATATGGCCTTGCCTCCATACCGGCTTTCAAGAACATCGCCGCAGCTTCCGCAACCCGGTGGTTCCTGTCCCGGTGTGATACGTCTCCTGGAAAGCGGTGTCCCCAGAATGAATCCATATAATATCCATACACACCCGGATACAGCCATTCCAGTATGGGAAGCGCACCCTTGTAGAGCCGTATAGTCTTGCCCGCCCCTTTCCCGGATACGGTCAGGAGACGGCAGGTGATTTCGTCACCGGAATTGAAATTACGAATCGTCTGAAGCGTAGTCAGTCTGGAAATAAGAGCCTTATAGACCCGTTCACGCCCAAGCAGAGAGAGGCTTTTGAATGGGAACTCCCCCACAAATGAAAGGAGCGTGATGATCTGCCAGACCTGACTGCCCGGGCGGAAATGAACCATAGACCCTCACCTCCGCTCATAAGCATTTTCCGACAACATGACTGCTCTCTTTGTCGGAATTTCCGGCGTAATGACGCCCCCAAACTGCTGCTATACTGGGCTTTTTTGCCCTCTCAGAAGATATGTATTTTTTCTCCGCCCGATAAGCATCGTTTTTACATATGTTTTTTCGGTTAAATTTACCTTTTTTCATAGAGCAGTACCCCCTCATCCGGTATCCCTGTTTCCTTTACCAGCCAAATGGGGAAGTCCCATTTTGGCACTACATAAACCTCAGTCCGGTCCTCCGATCCTTCTGCGCTGCAGTAATAATGAGAGCAGACCGATGGGCCATCGTCCGTCATCACATACATGGCTACGATATCCGAAACCATATTGATTTCAATGTTGTCATGATCCCGCTTTTTTCTTTCGGGTCTGGCTTTGTCATATACATGACGATAAATCAGGATACCGTCCCGATACCGCACAGGAAGCTGCTTTTCAAAAAAGGCCCGCATAGCAGGATATAAAAAAGAGCGGATATAATCCGCCGACCCGCCCGACTTTTTCGGAAGCAAAGCCGGGATGCGGAGACAAAACCAGCCCTCCGCTGTAAAACCGATTTCTACGGGAATACAATCCTTTATCCGACGCTCTACCTCAAGCTTTGCATTCGGCACACCGGTATAAGCGGGAAGCGCCCGTGTCAAAAGAACCAGCCGCTCCGCTGTTTCTTCCATATTAAGTGAATGCAGATAAACTTCATAAGTGCTCCCATTTTCACAAAACCATTGTATAGAAGCAAGCTGCTCCTGCAATCGCTTTTCCAATCTCACGATTTTACCCATCGTGTCCAGAAATTTTATCATCGCTCACCGCCTCCTCTGAATAGAAAGTAACCCCTGGCTCCTCATCCCCCTGAAAATCCACAGTTGCAAACAAGCAGGGTGCATGAGGAAGCCGCATCCCGTATGCCATAGAGATACGGGGAAGGACAATAATATACTTCAAATCCTCCTGAGGTTGGAGCAGTTTCAAAAGATTCTGCTCGCCTTCATATAACACCACGATTTCGTAACCGATATTCTCCTTTAAGAAAAAAAGCTGAGATGGATAAACCGCCGGATAATGCGCCATTGGGTCAACATAATCAATGAATTTCAAAAGAACCCATACGGCAAGAATGGTCCGCTGATCCGGTTTATCCATCGCATCCAGCCCAATATAATAGCCGCTCGACACATCCGCAATCCGCATCTGCTTCTTCAGGTTCCGAAGGATTTTATCTGCGGTCTGGGCTGGCTTTTGCAGCATTCGTGTAATCTGGGTTTTAGGCAAAGCTCCATATTGTGAGAGCCACTTTACAACATACTGCTCATCTTGCAGCAGCATAGGCAACACCTCCTTTTTGTGCGTATTTTTCATAAAATGCGTATTCTACGCAGAATGCGTTTGTTCCTGCTGGCGTTCCTTTAAAAGCGCCTCCAACTCAGCCCGGTCGGTTGTAATCATTTCCTGCTCCTCTTTGGAAGCTTTGATTACAACAGGAACTTTGTTATTGTTAGAGCAGACCAATGCTTCGCCCCTCTCAAACCGGGTAACAGAACGGATCTCTGTTTTGGTCAGTTTCAGCACTTCCTGCACATACTTGGCTTCATCCGGCTCCAGATTCAGAATAATCTTATTCTTGCTGTTATTGATAATCGCACGTCCATACTTGCCATCCTCCAAACCGAAGAAATCGGACAAGTCTTGTGTTGCGGAGACGGCGGCACCACCAAAGCCCCTTATGGTTTTGAAGATAGTTAAGCAGAACTCTGCCGCCATCCGGTTGGAGCTGGCGCCGATCAGCTGCCATATTTCATCAATCATAATGGCTTTCTTTTTGGTACGATCTGCCTTAACCGTATCCCACACGTAATCGAGTGCAATGAACATACCGACCGGAAGTAATTTGCCTTTCAGTTCCGAAAGGTCAAGCACGATATATTTATTGGACAGGTCCACGTTGGTCTGTTGGTTGAAGCTCTGGGCGGAACCTGTTACAAAGCGGCTGATGATAATAGCAATGCGCTTCGTCATGGGATTTTTCAGCAATTCCTCATGAAGATCCCCGATAATCGGCATTTTTTTCATCTTCGGCGGGGAGACGCTGCGACTTACATACAGCGAATCATTGTCGTGTGTGATTCCGAACTTTGCATAAGTCTGAATCAAAGCCTCGTCCAGCATCTGCTCTTCCTCATTGGACATATCCGGAATCAGCAGGGAGAAGAACGTCATCAGCTGCTGAATCTTACGAGCCAGCATGGAATCCATTTCACTGTAGTCAATCTCGTCAATCAGCTCCATCTCCGGAGAGATGGTATGCCGGATTTCCATGATGTTGATGCAGTGCGGGGAACCGGGAGCAATCTTGATGAACTCGCCGCCGATCTTCTTGCAGGCCCTGCGGAACTCGTGTCCCTTGATTGGTGCCAGGATAAAACACTGGATCCCCCTCATTCTCATACGGAGCGCCAGAAGCTGCATGGTAAAGGTCTTGCCTGCGCCGCTGGTGCCAAGCAGATTCAGGTTGGCGTTCTTGTTTTTCTTTGTATTGAACAGATCCACGATACACAGCGAATTATTGTGCCGGTTGATGCCCAACAGCACGCCTGTATCGTCCGACATTTCAAAAGATGTAAACATATAGGCAGAGGCTGCGCCGCTGGTCAACACATTCCGTTTTGATTTCTTTTCCAGTGACGGCTCAATCTTTAAGAACGGCATCACAGAGCGGAGCGCCGCTTCCTGCTGGAAACGACAGTCGCTCACATACATGTCCATAGACTTTAACATATCCACGATCTGCTGTTTACGCCACATCAGTTCCTCATAGCCTTTGGCGGAAACCGTAACGAATACGGACATATAGAACAAGTCCTCATTGTTGTTGGCAATGCCATTCTTTATGAAGTAGCCCGCCTGTATGGAATTGGTCAATTCCTCATAGTCGGTGCTGGTATCCTGCATGCTTTTCAGCTTCGTGCGGTTGAGGCGAATGCGCTGTGCTACTTTATCAATTGTCTTACTCCGATTCTCACGCCGCAGTTGCACATCTATGTCAATCCCGTCCCCGGCATTGATGAGTGCCGACATCCATCCTGCCCGTACCATACCCGGATAACCGTTTCCTTTGATAAACAGAAACGAATAATACAATCCGTCCATCACAACATAATTATGATGGGTCAGATCAATGCCGCGCGGCGACAGAAAATGCGCCATGCGGATCGGCGGGATGGGATCCACGCCAATGACCTTATCCTTTGCCACCATCGTATCCACGACCACACGGTTCACGCGGGAGGAAAACGGCTCATCCACACAAGACCGACGGTTAAAAAACATATATAAAATCTCCGCCGTTGCCTCATCCGGATCTTTCGGCTGGAGAATCGTATTCCCACACTGCAGAAAATAAGCACGGGCATTCTGCTCCGCTGTCTGCATCATGCCATAAATCTGGGAGAAATCATCTCCATCTCCACGGCGGATTTCTTCATACTGGAAGATTAAAAAGAAGCGCCTTGTAAGCGCTTCCCTGCTTCCCACATCCTTAATCAGACGGATATAACCTTCTCCAAGGTGCCGGCATTCTTCACTTTCCTCTACTTCCAGTTCTTCGTGAATCATGGCGACGTGCTTATCTGAATCCGCCTTTCTGGTAATGCTTTTAAACTGAAGCCGCATAGGAGAAATTTTCAGCCAGCTGGCAAAAGACGATATGATATTGAACTGTTCTTCTCCGGAACGCAGCATAAAGTTAATCGGCTCAATTTCAAGAATCCGAATATATCTCCCATCAGTCGTTTCAATAATACCATGCTGGAGACTTTTAACCGGAATGAAGTCCTGAACGAACTCCAGCTTTTCCGGTTTTTTTGCCTTTTTTCTTTGCCGAGCTGCCTTTTTTCTTTTTTCGGAGCTGCTTTGGGTCATATCTATATCCCACCCTTCTGTAATGTAATTTTCTCCTGCTTGCAAAATACCGAATGATGTGTCCTATATACTGAAACAGCGAATCGCCGTCAATACCCATCATGGAAAGAACAGCAAGAGGTAAAAGTGTTAGCGTCATAACGACGATGCGAATCGTTCCGGACATGGGAATCAACATCAATTCCGGATATCCCAAAATGACTAATAATATCCCTGTCTCTACTGCATTCCTCGGCTCCAGCATTCCGCCAAAAATCTTGCCGGAATCTGTATAGTTCGCCGGTATAGCATAAATATTGCTGTACTCCTTTTCATCCAAAATTTCTCACCTGCCTATTCTGTAAATCGTAGCTGTTGTCTTGTATCTGCCCAAACGCAGCGCTTCGTTATGATCCGGCACAAAAATATCCACACGGTGGATGTCATTTTCAATGCCGGAACCACCGCGATCCTCTACGGTATACATGGTTCCGTTTATCATAATCTGCGTGCCAAACGGATAATAGCTTGACATTGCCACCATGCCGCGGGCCGCCTGTTTGCCGCTGGCGGTAATTCCGTCTGCATTACTGCCGCAGCATTTTGCACATGCACAGTAATGGGTGACATCCACTTCTAAAGTAGAAATGGGTGTTCCTGAAATCTCACCCAATACCGGTGCATCGTAATCTACAATGCTAAGACGCCGGTAGGAAAGGCTTCCTTCATAACTTGGCGTATTTAGAATAACGCCCTGTCCACCAGAAGAATGCACCCACATTCGTTCTCCGCTCTCCCCATACCCGGCAAAAATAAGGACATGTCCCCATCCGTCATCATCTGCTAAAAATCCCAAATCACCAGGCAAAAGCTCTGATGCAGAAATCCCATAGGTATTTGGATATTGCCCGTTACAACCTGCACCAATTTCTACACCCACAGCAGTATTAAATACCCATGTACTGAAGCCTGAACAGTCCAGCCCATAAGGGCGTATCGTGCCTGTCGTAGAAGATCCTGCAGCTGTTACCAGTCTTGGCGTATTCCATTCATCGTTCCACCCGGGTGCTGACTTACCACCCCAGAAATAAGGAACCTTGCCCACAAGGGACAGCGCGGTGCTCAAGATATGCTTTCTTGTCGCACTACAGTTCTGCCGGTTCACAAAAGCAATCAGCTCGGCGTCCGTCAGGGGAACCGCCTGTCCGCCGCTCACAGAACCATACAACGTCCGTTTTAACGCATTCGCCATGTTCTGGATTACTTCGCCATAAGTAAGATTAAACTGATCGTATTTTGCATTTAGGTCAATGCCAAACGCTTTGGCAACCACTGTATTATCAAATGGATGAATGGTACACTCCAGATATTTGATGATCTCTGTACCTGGGGTCAGTGTTTCCTGCCCGTTAGCCACATAATAGTTTGCCGTGGTTGTTCCCGTAATCTTCCCACCGGAATAAACGGGAATATCCACCGCCACCTCTTTATAGGCATCCACCGTGACAGCCGTATCGCTGCTATGCGCCTCATCCGGAAGATAGTAGGTCTTTGATGCCGTATCATACCGATATTGGGGCGTACCGTTAATCGTCCCGGTCTGCACCTTATTCGTAACTACGGTAAGTGTTATCGGCTTATATGTATAATAGGAAACAGGAATGATGATCTCTTTTTCCTTTTCTTCTGATGTAACGGGGAACATCTCCCCGGCACAGCCTCTAAGCTTTGATACCATTTCATCCTTGCCTGTATTTTGCTGTTGCATGGACGCTGAATAAGCTGCCAGTATATAACAGACATCATATCCGGCGGAACTCTGTGCGTAATTGATAAGTGCATCCATCGAAAGATCATAATCATATCCACCGTTTGTAATCAGCTGATCCACATGAGAAAGCGATTGGTTATATCCTTCATCTACCACACCAGACACGGCACCTGACATCTCCGTATAGGCTGACATCAGGGTTGCTCCTTCTGTCGGCTTTGTACCATCCAGTCCGAAAATACTGTTTGATACAATCGTCGGCAGGGAAACAATCATGGTAATCAGGAACAACAGAAACAGACAGATACATACCAGTATTTTAAAAAGAGTATGGCGCATTGCCCATGCCGCAGACAGGATAGCGCCCCATGGACCACCTGCGGCAGTGCCGGCAGCGATTTCTGCGGCGGCCTTTCCACCCTCCACACTGGCCTTTACTGTAGCGGCGGCCGCATTAGCCGTAGCCTCCGCACCTTTTGCTGCCGTTTGCTTTGCTGCTTCCTGGCCTGCCTGCTTTGCCGCTTTTGCCATTTGCCCGGCTGCCTGTCCATAATTATCAGAGCCATCACCGATTTGCTGTTTTTCTGGCTCAGCCATTGGGTCCACCTCCTTATATCAAGCTGCTGCAAAAGCAGCGTAATTTCAACATGAAATATGCAAAACAGCCGAACCAGCATCTCTCTGATTCGGCTGCCTGCACTTATTTTACCGTTTCCGCCTCGGCGGTTTCATCTCCCCATGGTTGCGGGGTTTTGGCTCTCCAAAGCGTGATGGCGTATTCTTATACCGAACAGTTTCCACAGAGACTGTCCGTACACTGTCACCGTCATAAACCGGTTTGCCATCCTGGTATACCGGCTTGCGTTCCACGGCGGCTTCGCCGCGAATCGCATACCACTGGCCTCCGCGGGCATCTTCAAACACCTGATAATCCCCACGGGGAGCCGCATACTGGGATGTATCGTAGAACATGGTTCCGGATCCATTTTCATGGCGGACCTCAAAATGACCATCCTTACGCCCGGATCCATCCACAGAGGATACCTGCTGTTCATATCCCGGCATAAACTGCTGGAACTGCGCCTGGTTATAGGCAAAAGCTGCCTCGCCCTGCTCAAAGGCAGGTGTTTCTGCGTGCTGCTGCATCGCATACCAGTCTACACCGTTTGCCGACTGCATAATCGTATGCGGCGCATCCGGCTCATCATAGTAGGCACTGTTGTACCACATGGTATTGCCAGACTCGGAGCTTGCCTCGATCACGCCATCGCCAACCGTCCTGAGGGTTGTTCCCTCGGAAGCATCGGGGAAAGCCGCCGCAACCGGCGCCGCTTCTGACGGGCTTCCCATAAATGCCGGCGCATCATAAAATGCACCTGCCCCGGCTCCGCTTGCCATCTGGTACCACTGGCTTCCATCAGAAGCTGTAACCACGGAATGTGGTGCATCTGGTTTCTCAAACTGTGATGCGTTATACATTTCAAGCGCTGTGCTCTTTCCATCTGCACCAATTGAAGTTGTACTGATCTGACCTCCTGTAATCTGGGTGTCTTTCAGTTGGTGGCCCTGCAGCTGGGGCATATAGCCCGCAAGGCTGCGGTCTGCAATGTCCCCGGCAATTGTCCCGGAAACACCAGGATTTCTTGAAGCTACAGAAGAAATGGAGTCTCCTGTAAGAGTAGCGCCATTACGTGCCGCCATGCCGCCAAAGGCACGACCGACAAAACCGATGCTGCCACCGACACCCATACGGCTTCCGCCATCCACAACTGCGTCACGGACAAAAGAATTTGGCTTGAAGCGTGATGCGAACCCGGAAGCAAATCCGCTTGCGGCTGCACCCGTTCCGGTTGCAGTGCTTGCACTATGGAACATACTGCCTGCATTTTTCACACCGCCTCCCACGCCGCTGATCACCCGCGCTGCCATCAAAAGCTCCATACCCATGCTGGAACCGGTCTGGGCAACATTCAGCCCCATGGCCGCCAGGTAGCTGTCAAACTTCTGCGCCGTCTTCAAAAATGCCAGCGCACAGAACAGCCAGAGAAAAATACTGCCCTGACCTGTGGAGAGCGCACCGCCATTTCCGATATACTGTCCCATGGAGCTGTTAAAGCCCCTGAGGAACCATACATTCATCACCAGCAACAAAAGCTGTGAGCCCACCATACGACACCAGCTTTTGAAAACCGGCGCCGTTGTTTTGGAAGCACCCATAGAAAAAGCCAGAGGGGAGGTGTAACAGAGTACGCCAACCACAATATAGCGTTCAACGGTTTCCAGTAACAGCTTAAAATAATTCCACCCAAGGGCAATCTCTAAAATGATGAGAAGCAGCAGCCCTACCACCGATACGATAGCTACAATCGTGGTCAAACCATTGGACAGCGCCTGTTCCACACCTGCAAAGGTAAAATCCTCTGCCGACATGGTAATCTCCATCAAAGCCGTATATGGCGCACGGGCGATATCCAGCACAATCATGAAAATCGGCTTTGCATAGCCAATCAATAAAGCAAAGATTGAACCTCTTGCCAAAAGCACCCACGGATTTTCTGCCTCTGTGATTGGTCCTCCAAAGACACGGAAAAGCTGCCATACCGTTACAAGGAACAGAATCGCCCATGCTGTGTACTGCATGACCGTAAATGCCTTAGACACGAATGGAAAGTATTCTTCCATCGCTGTCATATCCGTTCCCAAAGCTTGAAGGAACAAACCAGATACCGCATCCATCATCTGTGAAACAATGCTACTGATCCACGTCACGATTCCTTCAAAAATCCAATCAAGCATCTATTATCACCTCCTCCATCTGCTTTCTCTTTTTTGGTTATCCTGTGTAATTGCCGCCGGCAATGAGGGGTTGCAGATAAGCAACAACAAAACCCAGGGAATTGAGGACAATCCACGTCACTACAATTCGTTTGAGCCAGCTCGTTGCCTCATCGACTGCACGCTGGTTTCTGGAAATCATCCTGACAATCAGCGCAATGGCCGCCGCCGTTACCGCCACAATGGTGCTGATTCCCACCAGCTGGCCGTACACATCCTTCATGATCGTCGAAAAGCGGTTCCAGATTGTGTCCGCCATGACAGGCTGCAGCGAAATCAGCATTGCAGACGCCATACCAACCAGTGACCAGTAGGCGGTCTTCATGCGCCCTCCGCCTCTTTTGATTTGTTTAACCATGCCGAGTACCTCCTTCTTTGATTTTAGGCAATAAAAAATGCCGCTTCTAAAAGCATTTCAGCTTCAGAAACGGCATCTTTGTTTGCCCAATCCCAGTTTGGGATGATACAAGTATAGCACGGCTTTATTCCCCTGTCATCGGCGGAACATATGCCATTTTTGTGCCAATTTGTTTACCCTGAAATTGTCATTCCAAATGTTCAAAGAGCGTCAGCAGCTCCAGCCATACATCCACATCTTCACTGGGCGCCGACCACAGACGAATGGAAAGAATAGAAATTGCCTGCTCACGAAGCCTGTAATAATGCCTCTGTGACAGGTCCAATCGGAACAGTATCTCCTCCAACTTCAGCTTTTCCGGCGCCAGATAGGCCGTATAGATCAGCTGATACAGCTTCTCACCCCGTGTCGGCTCCTTGCGGAGAACCGCCATTGCCTCGTTAAACCGATCCAGCAACAGTCTCGACCTTGCCGCAGCTTCCAGACGGCTCTCCATCCTTTTATTCCCAATGGCCATCTCCAGATCCAGCCTGTCCACCATTCGGTCAAAGTTCTCAAACGGAGTCTCCAGTTCCTGCAAAATCTCCTCCGGGTAACAGCTGAACACCCAAACCATCTTCCGGTAATTCTTGAGAAGCATCTGGGTATTGTGATAAGCATTCCGCTTTTTCTCCTTCTGGGCAGCACGCACCTTTTCATCATCAATTTTTTGATCTCCAAGAATCCCTCGCTTTGTAAGAAGGGAAATAAATGCGTCTGACTGCGCCAATATCCTGTTTTCCTGCTGTTCATACAGCTTTTTTTCATCCTGCTTGCTCATATGTAAAACACTCCTTTGCTATTTTTGTGATATCCACCGGCTCACATGGCCCGCGGATTTTACTCGTTTCAATCACTGCCTGTGTCATATAACCTTTACCTTGGCAGTCATATCCACAATTCTTACAATTCCTACACGGAGAAAGATACGCGCGTATTATAGGGTCTGAAAATGCAACGCGATTTTCAGCATCCTGTATGGCTGCATCTGACAGGTTACTTCCAGTCAGTCTGCGGCTATACCATGTGATGAGCTTATTCATATGCTCATGGTCTGAACCTGACTTCTGCGTATTTGCACCACAAATGCGTATTTTGCCAAGAATACACATAACTTCCTCCTGGCTTGGAACTGAAACCTCTGATCCTGCCGGATACAGTTTATTAAAAATGAGACAGCCATAAGAGCCTGGAAGGCGGTATAGGGCAAAGACATCCCCATGCTTTTTCATAAACCTCCATACCTTTGTCTTTTCCCAGCCCCAGCGCTGTCCCAAGGTTTCCAATGTGAGTAAAGCCCCGTACTTCCCATACTGGACAGTTGGAGCCATAAAAGAAAACGCATTGTTCGGGTCTTCCCATACGGAATGGCACCAGAGATCCATCCATGCGTCCGATTCCTCAAAGATATATCGCTTCTCCGCAAGACGTTCTGTGATATTACGCGGAAGGCATAGAAAACCATAGCCTTCTGTGGCATAAACAGCGCCCTGCATACATTCCTCTCCGGAACATTTCACTACCCAATCTGTAATTTGATATGTCAGTTTTTTCGTTTTAGAGTCAAGCGTATACTGCACATAACCTAGGTCAGCCAGCGTCTGAAGCACTTCCAGAGCCTTCTGACGGCTTTTTAAGCCGAGGACGCTCTTTAACCCTACGACACCTCCTGACCACATTCCGGGGCTTACAGCGTTTATATGCCCACAGTAGAGGGCTTGTCCCTTGCGGAATGCCGCACGGGATGCCAGACGCGCCCATGCGCCCATTACCCCCTTGCCCTCAGGCAGACGATTTCTGGGCAGCTTTACCCACTGATATTTCATCAGACACTTCACTCGGAACACCTCCTCTTTTGAAAATGGGCATAAAAAAAGGGCGGCTCCTGTAAATAGAAACCGCCCGGCGATAAGTTACTATTAAATTCTTACAATCAGACCTTCAAGATTGTCCGTCTTGATCCCAGTCAGATACCAACCGTCTCCCATTTCAATTCTGGTCGGTACCCAATCTCCATTGATAAGAATATCCAGACACTCTCCGCAGTGGAGACCTCCGTAATAATTCTCCAGATCAAATCGGATATCCATTCGCCCAGTCTGGGCATCTAATGTTAATGCTCCTTGTCTCATATCATTATCCTCACTTTTCATGTTTTCATCCATCTCGGATGTATCCTCTTTGCGTCGCAATATCCTGAGATACTCTTCAAAAATATCTCGCCGTATTAAGACCCGCTTTCCAATCTTATACACCGCACCTGCTTCATGGGCCAACCTTGTAAAGACTTTCAGACCCAGTCCGTAATAATCAGCGCCCTCATAATAGGTGACAAATTCATGCTGTATCATCTTCGCATCTTCATCGTCCAACATATCCGAAAACATCCATAGATTCCCGCTCATTCTTTATCCTCCTGTGAAGCCAAGGTACTCGGCTCATGAAACTGTTCCAGATATTCATCAAAAATATCCCGGTTAATCAGAACAGTTCCATCCATTCGATATATGGCTCCTGCTTTACCAGCGAGCTCCAACAGTTTCTTGTGCGTAATGCTATAGACGATTTCTGCATCCTTATACCGGAGGAACTGCCTGCGCAGTCTCTTTGCACTTTCTCGCACATCATTTCGTTTTTTCAAATCATAATAGGCTTTCGTCCTGTCACTAATCATAAATTAAATCCTCCATTCAATTTGTTGTTCGACAGAGAGTTGCACCAAACGAAAAAAAGAGAACACCTTTGAAATTTCTTTCAAAAAGTGTTCTCTCAGCGATACGTGCTGTATTGCGTTTCAGCCGCCAACTATTCATTCTGCGTCGTAATTCTTCGTATTGATACGAAAAATTGTTGTCAATTTGTTGTCAACTCGGATTTGAGGAGCCGGAAACCCTTGATTTTACTGGGTTTATTTGTCGATGGGCTTCATTGTTGGGAACAACAACACATCCCTTATCGCCGGCGAATTCGTCAGCAGCATCACCAGTCTGTCAATACCATACCCGATTCCCCCAGTCGGCGGCATACCGATTTCAAGCGCATTGAGGAAATCCTCATCCAAATGGTTGGCTTCCTCATCTCCCTGAGCCAGAAGCTTCTCCTGTTCCATAAAACGCTCTCTCTGGTCAATCGGGTCATTCAGCTCGGAATAAGCATTACACATCTCACGACAGGTAATAAATAACTCAAAACGTTCCACATAATCCGGGTTTTCCGGCTTTCTCTTGGTCAGCGGAGAAATTTCAACCGGATGATCCATGATAAAGGTCGGCTGAACCAAATGCTCTTCAACAAAAGTTTCAAAGAACAGATTGAGAATGTCGCCTCTCTTATGCCGGTCTTCATATTCCACATGCTTTTCATCCGCTATTTTCTTTGCCTCTTCGGTAGTCTGAATCTCAGAGAAATCCACGCCGGAATACTTCTTAACGGCCTCGATCATTGTCATTCTCTCAAAAGGCTTGCCAAGGTCGATTTCCACGTCTCCATAAGTAACCTTGGTTGTTCCGTTCACTTCCATGGCAACATGGCGGAACATATCCTCGGTCAAATCCATCATACCGATATAATCGGTATAAGCCTGATACAACTCCATCAGGGTAAATTCCGGATTGTGTCTGGTATCCACACCCTCATTACGGAATACCCTGCCGATTTCATATACCCGCTCCATTCCGCCTACGATCAGTCTCTTCAAGGGTAATTCCAGAGAAATTCTCAGCTTTACGTCCTCATCCAGGGCATTATAATGGGTTTCAAACGGTCTTGCGGAAGCTCCGCCTGCATTGGAAACCAGCATCGGAGTTTCAACCTCCATAAAGCCCTTTGCATCCAGATAATGACGAATGGAACTGATAATCCTGGAACGCTTGATAAACGTCTCCTTCACATCAGGATTCATGATCAAATCCGTATATCTCTGTCTGTAACGGATATCTGTATTCGTTAAACCATGAAACTTTTCAGGAAGAATCTGAAGACTCTTGGATAATAACGTTACCTCGGAAGCATGAATTGACTTTTCTCCGGTCTTGGTTTCAAACACTTCACCTTTAATACCCACAATGTCACCGATATCATATTTCTTAAAATACGCATAGGATTCTTCGCCAATGCTGTCCCTTGCCACATAAGACTGAATATTTCCCTGTAAATCCTGAACATTACAAAAAGATGCCTTACCCATCACACGTTTGGACATAATTCGTCCTGCAACGGAAACCTGCTGTCCTTTCAATGTCTCAAAATTATCCTTAATTTCCATACTGTGATGGGATACGTCATATTTCATGATTTCAAAGGGATTCTTACCGTTCTCACACAAAGCTGCCAGCTTTTCCCTTCTCACTTTCAATAACTGGTTGATATCCTGCTCCTGAGGGTTATTCTTCTGCTCCACTGTCTCCACTCCTTTTATTCTAATTGTATCCATATACCTGCAAAACCCGTGATTTATTTCAACAGGGCTGCCCGTTTATGCTGCCGGATTACTCAACGTTTCTCTGTATATCCAGAATTCTGTACTGTGCGATACCTCCCTGGGTTTCCACATCCACAACTTCACCGATCTTACATCCGATCAAAGCTCTTCCAAGCGGTGATTCATTGGAAATCTTATTATTCAGACTGTCCGCTTCGGTGGAACCCACCAGTTTAAACTCGATTTCTTCATCAAATTCCATATCAAATACTTTCACTTTACAGCCGATATTTATTTTATCTAAATCAATTTCTTCCTCGTCAACCACTTCGGCATTTTTAAGAATTTTCTCGATTTCTTCAATTCTCTTTTCAATATGACCCTGTTCCTCTTTTGCAGCGTCATACTCTGCATTTTCGGATAAATCGCCCTGCTCTCTTGCTTCCTTGATCTTGTCAGCAATCTCTTTTCTTCTGACTACTTTTAAATTCTCTAATTCCTCTTCCAGTTTCTTAAGTCCTGCATAAGTTAATATATTCTTCTTATCTGCCATTTTCTGCATCCTTTCTGCTACACTTTATAATAACGAATTGTAAAATGTATTACCTGATAAATTTAAACAATAAAATACCTCTTCCAATTAAAGGAAGGGAATATTCCCCAATAAAAATGGATTATAACTTAAAGCGCCTTTAATGTCAAGCTTCCCAGCATCTCTTTCAGTCCCGCCAGACTTTCAATCCGGTTCACCTGATTACGGACAGCCGCCGAATGAGGCATACCTGTTGTATACCAGGCAACATGTTTGCGCATTTCCCGGATTCCGGTATATTCTCCTTTATACTGCACCATCAGTTCTGCATGTTTCAGTATCATAGCCTTAATTTCCTCCGGCGTCGGCCGTTCCGGGACCGTTCCATGGCTAAAATATGAAGCAATCTCTTTAAAAATCCAGGGATTTCCTCTGGCTGCCCGGCCAATCATAATACCGTCACAACCGGTAGTTTCATACATGCGTTTTGCGTCCGCAGCGCTCCTGATATCACCGTTGCCAATGACCGGTATGGAAACCCCCCGCTTCACTGCCGCAATGATTCCGTAATCTGCAGTACCGGAATAATATTCCTCCCTTGTCCGTCCATGGACAGCCAGTGCACTGACACCGCAGGCTTCCGCAATCTTTGCAATCTCCACGGCATTCACTGACTGCTCGTCAAAACCTTTTCTTATTTTAATCGTAACGGGTTTATTTACCTTCTTAACCATCTTGTCAAGAATCTGCTCCACCAGCTTCGGATTCTTCATCAGTGCGCTTCCCTCATGATTATTTACAATCTTGGGAACCGGACAGCCCATATTGATATCTATAATGTCAAAACTTCGTTCCTCGGCCAGTTTTGCCGCCATATCCGCCATAATATCTGCATCGGAACCGAAAATCTGGACTGCAATGGGATGTTCCGCCGGTGCCGTTTCCAAAAGCGGAAATGTATTTTTATTCTTATATAATATCGCTTTTGCGCTGACCATTTCCGTATACAATAATCCGCAGCCCATTTCCCGGCAAAGCTGCCGAAAAGCCAGATCTGTGACGCCCGCCATGGGCGCCAGCGCCGTATTATTCTCTATCGTAATGTTTCCTATCTTCATCCATATCCCTGCCTAACGGTTCTTTTCGTATATCAGTCTCAGTCCCTGAAGTGTCAGGTTGGCATCGTAAATGTCGATTCTGTCTGTTGCATCTGCAATTATCTTTCCCAGTCCGCCTGTTGCGATTGCTTTGATACTGCAGATACCCGTTTCTTCTTTAATTTTATCAATAATATATTCGGTCTGTCCGATATGACCGTATACAAGACCGGCCTGCATACTGGAAATCGTATCCTTTGCCAGAATGGATTCCGGCTTTTTTATCTCAATCTTCGGCAGTTTGGCAGCATCCTCCCACAATGCCTTGGCACAGATTTTAATACCCGGCGAAGTGATTCCTGCGGCAAACGCCCCCTCTTCCGTAATGTAATCATAAGTGGTTGCGGTTCCGAAATCCATTACGATTACGGGTCCGCCATATAATTCATATGCACCTACCGCGTCAACTATTCTATCCGCACCAATCTCATGGGCATTTCCGGTCACCATGCGGATGCCTGTTTTGATTCCCGGGCCCACAACGATAGGCGATTTTCCAAAATATTTTCTCACGGAATTCTCAAAAGAATACATAACATCCGGAACTACCGATGATATAATGACATCTGTGATATCCTCGTTGGAAATCTTTCGGCTTCCTAACAATTCGCATAATAAAATTCCGAACTCATCCGAAGTTCTCTGAATCTTTGTTGTCATCCGGAACGTCGCTTCCAGCTCTTCACCATCAAATACTCCCAGGGTTATATTGGTATTTCCTATATCAACGACTAATAACATCTAATCCTCCAATCCCAGCACAAACACTCTGTAAAATGTTTCCAGTGCCTCAAATAAATCCTGTTTTTCATTTATAAGCTGTTTTATCTTTAATCCGCTGCCGATTTCATCAAATAAAGGGTCATAATCCTTACTCTGTACTTTTAGTTCCAGATGTCCTTCTTCATTATATTCCAGTGTCAGAATACCTCCCACTTCCTCGGTAAACAGCACGCACATAATGTTAAGTTCCTTCTGAACCGAATCCGGCAGTGCAGAAAACTCCGGATTTAAATAAAATTTCTTTTCATATGCACTTGCCCCGCACAATACCATTGTTTCTTCCATTTTTCTCCATGCCTTTCTATAGCCATAAAGCTATTAAACTGATGACTGCCACCGCATACAATATCAGAACCGCCAAAAACAATGAAACAGCTTTTACCCATTCATGGCGCTTAAAATATTTGATTCCCATTACCAGATTCATGGTTGCGGACATAAAAAATACAAGGGTAAACAACCGCTCATACTCATCAATATCCACAAAAATCAGAAACGCACATACAATAATTCCCAGTCCCAGAATAAAATTAATTCCGTCATATAAAAAAGAACTGTTGTTTAACGAGCGTTTTCTCCTGTCAATTTTCAGGTAATTCCTGTCAAAGATAGCCACTGTGATACCTTCCTTTTCTATTTGAATTCCGATGGTTTCAGTGTTGCCGCCATGATCGCCTTAATGGAATGCATACGGTTCTCGGCCTCATCAAACACCACGGACTGCCCGGATTCAAATACTTCATCCGTTACTTCCATCTCGGTAATTCCGAACTTTTCATGGATTTCTTTTCCGATTTTTGTCTTCAGGTCATGGAAGGCAGGAAGGCAGTGCATAAAAATTGCACTCTCTTTTGAATTATCCATAATCTTTTTATTTACCTGATACGGCATAAGGGCTTTGATTCTTTCTTCCCATACGGAATCCGGTTCACCCATGGATACCCACACATCCGTATAAATTACATCTGCATCTTTTGTTCCTTCCATGGCATCTTCTGTCAGAGTTATACTTCCGCCGGACTCCTCTGCATATGCCTCGCACTGTTTCACAAGTTCCGGGTCCGGAAAATATTCCTTTGCCGTACATGCAACAAAATGCAGACCCAGTTTCGCACAGACTATCATAAGGGAATTGCCCATATTATATCTGGCATCTCCCATATATACGAATTTAACGCCTTCCAAACGTCCCAGCTTTTCCCGTACCGTAAGCATATCCGCTATCATCTGGGTCGGATGATATTCATTGGTGAGCCCGTTCCATACCGGCACGCCTGCATATTCCGCAAGTTCCTCTACAATACTCTGCTCAAATCCACGGTATTCTATACCGTCATACATTCTTCCAAGAACTCTGGCAGTATCTGCAATACTTTCCTTTTTTCCGATCTGGGAGCCGGAAGGGTCTAAATAGGTAGAACCCATTCCCAGATCGCTGGCTGCCACTTCAAAGGAACAGCGGGTACGGGTACTGGTCTTTTCGAAAATCAAAGCCACATTTTTTCCGTGGTAATCATCCACCCGGATTCCCTTTTTCTTCTTATCTTTATATTCCTCTGCCAGATCGATCAGATACAGTATTTCGTCTTTATTAAAATCTTTTAATGTCAGGAAATTCCGTCCCGTTAAATCAATATTTGTCTTTGCCATATTTCTTACCTCATTTCGATTTAAATTCTATTTCAAAGTTACTCCTGAAAATTCTATGTAGATTGTAATATTAATTTTCCATTTATGCAATAATTAATTGTGAAAAAATAGCCGTTACAAAGAACTTAATCTCTATAATGGCCGGTAAATAATTTAGAAAATTAATCATGTCGTATTAATTTATCATACCTAAATTAATAATATCAATATAATCATTCATGCTTTTAAATTTTTTTAAATCGTAATGCTTCATAAATATATTACAGAATAATAATTCCGGCGTGACTTACGCCACGCCGGTGAAATATAAACTTTACAATATATCCGTCACTAAAACCAATTACTTCACGGTCTCTGCCAGCGCCTTCAATGTCCCTGCCATCCCCTGAATCTCGGAAGGAATGATAATCTTTGTAGCCTGGCCGTCTGCCGCTTTTGCAAATGCTTCCAGACTCTTAAGCTGAATGACCGCATCATCGGCGCCTGCCTCTTTTATGAAGCGGATACCGTCTGCATTGGCTTTCTGTACTGCCAGAATGGCTTCCGCCTGACCTTCGGCTTCACGAATCGTAGCTTCCTTTTTCGCTTCCGCCCGAAGAATTGCTGCTTCTTTCTCTGCCTCTGCATCCAGAATCGCAGATTCCTTTTTACCCTCTGCCACGAGAATCGTGGAAGTCTTCTCTCCTTCCGCCCGGAGGATGGCTTCACGTCTTTCACGCTCCGCCTTCATCTGTTTTTCCATGGCATCCTGAATGGCCGCCGGCGGAATAATATTCTTAAGTTCCACTCTCTTTACTTTAATGCCCCATGGGTCTGTGGCAACATCCAGAGATACTCTCATCTTATCATTAATGGTTTCTCTGGAGGTCAGTGTCTGGTCCAGTTCCAGATCACCAATAATATTTCTCAGGGTAGTCGCCGTCAGATTTTCAATGGCCATGATGGGATTTTCCACACCATATGCATAGTATTTCGGGTCCGTAATCTGGAAAAACACAACCGTATCAATTCTCATGGTAACGTTATCTTTCGTAATAACCGGCTGCGGTGCAAAATCTACTACCTGCTCTTTTAAAATAACCCTTCTTGCTACTTTGTCAATAATCGGAACCTTAAAATGCAGCCCCACGGACCATGTACATTTGTATCCTCCCAGCCGCTCAATAACAAATGCCTGTGTCTGCGGAACAATCTTCACGCAGGAGGCAAGAATCACCAGAATCACTACCAGAAAAATCACAAACGCAACAAAACCTGTTCCCGCCGAACCGGCTAACAACATATAATTCATACTTATGTCCTCCTTAGACTCTTACAATAAGCTTTACGCCTTCCACGGCCACAACCGTCACCAGTGTACCTTCCGCAATAATTTCATTGTTCTCGGAACGTGCCATCCATGTTTCACCCTCCAGAACTGCCTCTCCCAGACTGTTGACATTATCAATCTGTCTGCTCACTTTTGCGGTCTTCCCTATTACGTTTTCAACATTGGTTTTCGCAAGATTATTGTTAAAATATTTCACTGCTATCGGCCGTGTGACAAATAAAAGTACCAGTGATATCACCAGGAATAACACTGCCTGAATGATTATATTTGCTCCCAGCAGCGCTGCGGCAAATGCAGCCAGTGCGCCCCCTGCAAACCAGATGGTGGTCAGTCCCAGAGAAATAATTTCCAACACCAGAAGAACTAAAAAAATCCCCAGCCATACTATGGTTTCCACACAAATCACCTCGCTTCGTCTTATATAGATATAATCATATCTCATAACAGACTATTTTGCAATCATTGTTTAACATCTGTATCACTCTTCCATTTCCCGTTCCAGTACTTCCCTGGCCTCATCAAAGTGGGCTTTCATTGAATCACTTACCTTTGGAAACTTCGGATTAATGTCTTTCAGCGTATTCAGTATGATTTCACTTACCACATAACGCATATACCATTTATGGTCTGCCGGAACCACATACCATGGACAGTATTCGGTTGCCGTTTTATTGATGGCATTGGTAAACGCCTTCTGATACTCGTCCCAGTATTCCCGCTCTTTTAAATCGGCTCCGCTGAATTTCCAGTATTTCTTCGGGTCATTCAGTCTTGCCAGAAATCGTTTTGCCTGCTCTTCCTTTGATACATTTAAATATATTTTTACGATTCTGATACTGTTGTTATATAGGTATTTTTCAAAATTCCGGATATCTTCATATCGGTTTTTTATAATTTCATTTTTCCTTATATAATTTGCCCATGTCTGATATTCATATAACTTATGCACTTTTCCAATGATCACATCTTCATAATGACTTCTGTTAAAAATAGCAATCTGTCCCCGTTCCGGTATACACTGGTGAATCCGCCACAGATAGTCATGTGCCAGTTCCGTGGAATTGGGAGCTTTAAAAGCATATTCCTTAACTCCGTGAGGCGACAGGCAAGAAAGAACCGCCTGAATGGTTCCGTCCTTTCCCGCCGCATCCATTGCCTGAAATAAAAAGATGATACCCTCTTTTTTCTCTGCGTATAATTTTTTCTGTAAATCATCAATCTGGGGAAGATTCTGATTCATCAATTTCACGGCATCTTCTTTGGTCAGTCCTCCCGTTTCCGAAGTATTAAACTTTCCCGGTACAAACCTGCCGCTGCCATCATACAAATAATTTTTCATAGAGCCACACACCTTTCCATACTTATATTCTTTGAAACAGTTGAAACGCAAATCTCATTAATAATCTACGTGCTCCAGTCTCAGCCCCAATGCCGGTGCAGTGGGTCCCGCATCGCTTCTTTTCTTTGTCTCAAAAATATGATTTACCTCCTCCGGTTCCATTTCTCCTTTCCCTATTTTTAGCAGAGTTCCCACCATAATTCTTACCATATTATATAAAAAACCGTTTCCATGAAACTCAAACTGAAGTTCGCTGCCGGTTATTTTTATATCAATTTTATCTATGATTCTTACTGTTGATTTCTTTTTACTGCTGTTGGTGCAGAATCCGGCAAAATCATGTTCTCCCGTCATGTATTCTGCCGCGCGTTTCATAATATCCACATCCGGAATAAAATCCGGCGCATAGATATATTTTCTGTTAAAAACCGGTTTATTATTACCGATATAACAAGAATATATATATGTTTTTCCTTTTGCATGATATCTGGCATGAAACCGTTCCGAAACTTCCTTCACTTCCGTTACGCAGATATCCTCTGGCAAATATTGGTTGATGTATTTTTTTATTTCCATAACCGGGCGTCCGGTTTCCATATGGACATTGGCGGTCATGGCCGTCGCATGGACGCCGGCATCGGTTCTTCCTGCGCCGATCACATTTACTTCATGGCCGCACATGCGCGTAATAACGGCTTCCAGTTTTCCCTGAATGGTATCCCTGTCTGCCTTCCGCTCCCAGCCGGAATATCTTGTTCCGTCATAACTGACTGTTAATCGATAATTTTTCATCCTTTTTTCACTCTTCCCTGTTCTTTATCTGCTTTACTTCCTCCATACTCTTACCCAGAACATAAGCAATTTCTCCCAATTCGCCTTCCTGCTCAATATCCGGCAGACCCTGTTCAAAAAGTTCCGCTGCCCGCTCCTTTGAAATCAGTTCCCGCAGCAATACTTTATGTCCTTCCACCGGTATATAAGATGTTTTTGATCTGTCAAACTCCGGTTTTAACACATAATACAATCGCTGTTCTTCACTTTTTGAGCTGAGTTTTGCAATATCATCCACTCTGCATACACCAAGGCTTTCACTAAATATATATTCCTTTTTCTGAAACATCCTTCTGCACTCCTTGCCTGCATATTTATTATTTCATTGACTGCGAACGGTAACAAAAGTCATAACTGCCTCCTTCACTCCGTCGGCGGGACTTTAACCAAGACATATTTTTCTTATTTCTTTCATTTCTTCCTCACTAATATCCAGTCTCCGGATTATAAACTCCTGTATGGAAGAATATGAGCGGAAAATCCCGGATAAAGCCGCATTCAGATAATCTTCATTTGCCAGAAATGCTTTTTCGGCTTTTATGGCCCGTTCCATGTCATTGGTAACCACCAGTATTTCTTCATAAAACTGTTTTGCCCGTTTAACGGCGGCCCTGTTGGTCTCCAGATAATCCTGCATAATCACTTTCACGTCAGCCTCCAGCATTGCCAAAACCATGGCCGATACAATGCCGCAGCGGTCTTTTCCCTCCGTACAATGCCATAAAACCGCACCTGCTGCCTCTTTGATACTGTCCGCAATATGCCTCATTACTTTTGCCAGCTGCGAAACAGAATACTCATCACTTACAATCCGGACATACAGTTGTTTCATATCCAGTTTATCACCGTCCGTAATTATGCATTTATCTGAATTCTCCTCATGGGTTAAACCAATGGCGCTTTCGCAAAATAAGGGAATATTAATATATTCCACACCGGGTATCCTGATATCCGGTTTCTCATGAACTTCCATCTCCGTCCGCAGATCAATTACCTTTTTTAATTTATATTGCTCTGTCAGAATTCTTATGTCTTCTTTGGTAATGGAATTCAGCAGATTGCTTCTGATCAATGCCGGATTGACTATGGTTTTTCCCTGACTGTTTATAATCCCCGTAAAGTTTCGTATATTGTCGGCTCCCTGTAAATCTATCTTCATCTGTATACCTCCTAATCATACCACCGTTTCATATAATGAATCAGTACCGGCGCCGAAATCAGAAAAATCAGAAATTCCGTAACTGGAAACGAGCACCAGACGCCGCGCATAGCAAACAGTTTACTCATCAGAAGTATCGCCGGTACAAACAGACACCAGCTCCTCAGATTTGAAATGACAAAGGCTGCCTTAACCTTGGCAGCTGCGCTTAAAACTGTTGCCGCCATGATATTGGTGCCTGCAAAAAAGTATCCGATAAAATACAGTTTCATTCCCTGTTCCGCCATCTCCCGCATAGCCGGATCATGGTCCCGGTCAAAGACGGCTATGATACCTCTCATGCCCGCCATAAGTACCGCAAATATCAGGACGGAAGATACCAGTACCGTCAGAATCCCTCTCATAACCACCCGGTTTAATTCTTCCGTATCACCGCTGCCGTAGTAACGGCTGACCAGCGGCTGTATTCCCTGCGCCACTCCCGTAAATATGGCTGTTACCACCAGTGCAATATTCGCTACGATTCCATAAGCGGCAACCCCCGTATCTCCCTTTAAATTTACAATTACCAGATTGAATGTTATCAATGCCACTGCAGAAGCCAGCTCGGCAATCAATGCAGAAAAACCGCAGGCCAGTATATTGCCCATGACCGGCACCGACAGTCGGCACCTTCTAAACCGAAACGAACATTTTCCGCTCCGCAGATGTTTTGATAATATCAGAATACTGACCAAAGGCGAAGAACCCGTTGCCAACGCCGCTCCGAACATTCCCATTTTAAGCGGGAACATAAATATATAATCAAATAAAATATTGGACAGACTGCTTACCAGCATGGCAATCATGGCCAGCTTCGGATTTCCATCGTTTCTGACAAAGGCAATGAGAATATTATTCAGTATAAAAAACGGCGCAAACCACATGATCGTGGCTATATAAGTCTTGGTCAGCGTCAGGGTATCTCCTTCTGCCCCCAGCAGTCCTGCCAGCGGCCCGCTGCCGGACAGGGACACCAGCCAGATACAGAGCGATACCGCCAGTCCCATAAATATGACATGACTGAGAGAGGTATCTTCCCTTTTTCCTTCCTTCTGTTCTCTCTTTACTTTTCCCTGAGAAATAGAAAATCTGGTTGCCCCGCCGATTCCCAGCATCAAACCGATTCCGTACATGATACTGTAGACCGGTATCCCGTAATTTAATGCTGCCAGTCCCGAAGCGCCTTCTGCCTGCGCCACAAAAAAGGTATCTGCCAAAATGTAACAGGACAGTCCTATCATTCCCATAACGTTAAGACTTACATATCTGATAAATTCTTTCATGATTTTTCTCCATACGCACCTGGAACCTCCGGGCGCTGCCACTATACGTTCTTTTCCTTCTTCCCTTAATCATCCAATAAATTTCTCTCGATCAGTTCCATAATCCTTCCGTTCAGAATCCCCATTTCATTATTATGCATCGGATATCCTCCGATTAATATGGTCTGAATATATAAAATTTCAACAAAACGCTCAATTTCTTCTACATTTTCCAGAAGACATAATTTCTTTACCACCGGATTATAATAGTTAAAATAAAGATACGCGCTTGTTTCTTTTTTGATATCCTTTGCGAATGCTGATAACATTCCTGCGAACAGCGGGGAAGAGGCTTCTTTTGCACTTTGTATCCTACGCAGAAACAATGCCTGTTTATCAATATAATAAAACGCCGGAAGGGTTACCGGGCTGAACTTTTTCATCTCCGCCCTGCAGTCATATTTTGCCAGCACCCGGTCCGCCGTCGAAAGAAAAAAGTGACCGGTTTCGGTTTCCGATATGGTAACATCATTCATGATCTCCACAACTTCTTCTTCCTGCAGCTCCATAACTTCCGCATTATAAAATACCGGAACCTGGCACAGGATTTCCTTATCATATACATAGCCTGCATTAATCAGAAGACGGCCCTGGGCAAAAAATATCTGCGACATCTGTTTAAATTCATCCACCTGACCGGTATAGACCAGCGGCTCCCGCTGAAGCAGCAGTTCCCGGCCGGTCATTCTGCCTCTGGTGGTCACAAAATCAAAATATTGAAAAAACAGCCGGTAAAGCTCATCGTTCTCAATAGCCATGGCTTTTAATACTCTCTGATGAATACTCAGAAACCGGTCCATCATTTCCAGATCCGTTCTTGCGAGATTTGCTATATAATCAGAAATACATGCCCCGATTTCTTCTCTGGCCTCTTCCAATAACTCATCCTCATAAAAATCCTCTCTGGAGGCTGTCGGTCTTAAATTTGTTGCATTAATAATACATTTTACAAATACCGCCCATTCCGGAAGAATACTGTCTCCTTTTTCCGTCAGAAGCATATTTTTCAAAAAGATTCTGTGGTAATTTTTTGCGGCGCCGTTCACCTGATAAGGCAGTATATAAGCAACGCCGCTTACATTTCCGCTCTCTGATTTTAACGGGATACAGTCTAAAAAGTCCTGCCCGAACATGGTTTTTCCGAAAAACATTAATTCTTCTTTCGTGGACTGCCTCTCATCCCACGGAAGATAAATCCGGTTCATGCGTGTATTTTGGGAACCGTCATCAAAGACTACCGGAAACGGCAGCAGAATACCATAATAGGTAATCAATTGTTTAACCTTCTGTGAGGTAAAATACTGTTCTTTTCCCTCTTTACAGTTCAGAATGATCGTTGTTCCTTCTTCACAACCTTCCGGAATCTCCGTTAAGGTATAGGTTCCATCCGGTTTTCCAGTCCAGCGCAGACTGGTATTTTCCCTGACGGAGCGGGTCTCAATTACGATTTCGTCCGAAACCATAAAACAGGACAGCAGACCGATTCCGAACCGGCCGATATATTCCTCCATTACCCTGCCGGTCATTAAATCTTTTTTGGAAGACTCTCCGATAATGGCTAAAAATCTGTGTACCTCATCTCTTGTAAGTCCGGTTCCGTTATCGTGAAAAGCCAGGCTCTGGTTCGGCACCAGTTTTATCCTGATTTCAGGATTTTCAAAGCCTTCTTCCGATTTCTGTCTGGCAACAATGGCATCGGTACCGTTCTGCAGCAGTTCCCGGATATAAACATCGGGACTGCTGTAGAGATGGTCCGATAAAATCTCTATCATACCGCCTAGATTTACCTTAAATCGAAATAATTCATTCTCCATCTATTGATACATTCCTTTCAGCTTTCTAATCTTATTGGTATATTCATCGGATAAATTACTTTCATCTAACAGATATCCGACTTTTTCCGCCTGTTTAAAAAAATACTCATATAATTCATTTAAATCATAGTTTCCGTCTTCCCGGTATAATTCAAACTGTTGCGGAAGACTCATCATTATAGTATTTTTGCCCATTTTCAATGCGACCTGTTTCCATAAATGACAGGCTCCAATGGCAAAATTGGTTATTTCAGACGGCTCTCTGGATTCCAGCACCCTTGGAAAAAATTTTAAGAATACTTTTAATGCTTTATCCGGATTGGTAAACGCATAACAACTCACCACATTTCCAATTTCATCACTATAAAGTCCGTCCTTTGTGACCGCCTTATAAAACTTCTTATAGTAATCCTCCGCCTTTTTATATTCTCCTCTGTTATAATAAAATTCACCAAACCTTGCATAAGTAAAGGAAGGCTGCTCCGTACAACTGTACCGGCCGTCGGCTAACGGTTTAAAAAGTTCAAAAGCTTCCGCTTCCCTCCCGTTTAATAACTGCAGATGAATTTCACTGCTCAGTTCACAGGCTTTGCAATCGCTTAATTCATCTCTGGGCTCTGCCTGAAATCTCTCATAATATTCGTTGGCTTTTTCCAGATCGCTATACTTATATACCCGAAACATCAGACAGTAATAGGTCCGAAGAGAGTAGCCCAGTTTCTCGCTCATTTGTTTAAAGGTATCCAGATACTTTTCCGTTTCCTTCATGGATATCTGATAAAAACATACTGCATTATCTATGATCCATTTAAATTTCCAAATAACATTCCAGGAATACTCCTCATTTAAATCCGGATATTTTTCACACATGGCAAAATATTCCGGAAATATAATATAGGCATCCATATAATCATTATAAAATACACTTTCCCGGATCAATTCATCCCGCAAGATAAATCCCGTTTCATAATCCCCCTCTTTATCCGCCTGTAAAATGGCGCTGTGAATGGCATCCAGCCTTACTTTCCCGTGAGAAATCTCATCCAAATCTTCCCATATTCTATCCGGGTCATACATCAGTGATTTCCTCCTGTTTTTTATGCAAATTAATATATTATGTCTCAGATTCGACATAAAATTATTATAGCACAACTATTAAATTTTGTCAGACTAAGATTCTGACTTATCCGTATAACGCAGTATGGGATAATCCATGTCTGTTGCAGACATAATTATCCCATATGACTTTCCATCCGGATGATTAATTTTTAATAATTCTGACGGTTTACATCAATCTTCAGACTCATTCCGTCTACGGCCACCCCTTCACTGCAGGTAATCGGCAGCTTCTGCTCTTCCGAAAAACCAATGGTCTCACCGTCCTGCAAAACCACATCTTCGGATATTATATACACAGTAACATCCATCAGAAACTCCTGTAATTCTCTTGGTTCCAAATCCGTATCCAACACCTCGATTTCTTCCTTGCCGAATACTTTCAACCCTTCCGTATAGCCGCACATCCCGTGTTCCCCGTTGTACAGTCCGAACCATACCCAGTTAAAGATTGGAAGTTCGTCCCCTTTCATCATTTCCGCAAATCCCATATAGAGATCCGGCTGAATCAGGGTACGGTTTACATAAATTCCCAGTGTATGTTTCTGTTTACAGCAGCAGGAAGCCAGCTTTACAAAGAGTATTCCTTTTTCAATGATATCTCCGTCTCCCATAACCGTCACCATTAAATGTGCCTTATGGCTCTTAGCTGCCTCCACGGCATCGGGCCACATATAATTGCGTTCGGCGGCCCATTCCGCTTCCCCGTCAGGAACCTGCATCTCCATCAGCGCCGTCACCAGAATCCCGCCTTCTACCATTGAAAACAGCAATTTGTCTTTTTCCTCTGCTTCTCCTTCTTCCTCCTCACAGATGATGTTCCAGTCATCTTTCATATCCTTCTTTAACTTCTCTTTGTCCCATTCCGCTGAGGATAACAGAATAAATCCTAAAAATCCTCCGACTCTTTCCTCATCATCACTGTCTTCATCTTCTTCCGGGTCACAATCTTCATCTTCTAAAATGTCCTCACAGTCCTGAATGTAATCCAGCACATCCTCATCATCGGGACAAAATTCCAGCGATTTCCGAAACGCTTCCAACGCTTCTTCGATTCTGTCCAGATAAAATAATGCATATCCCATTTTGTAATACCATCGGTTCTCTCTGTCTTTTTCCTCAATCCCTTCCTGTAAAATCTCCATGGCTTTTTCATATTCATCCAGGTTATTCAAGGCACAGGCCAGATAATGTATTATCTCATAATCCCATTCTTCTCGGGGTACCTGCTCAATTGCTTCCACCATCTTTTCAAACTCATCTTCTTCGTACCAGTCATCCAGCTGTTTCATCAATGTCATGTCTCGTTCCTCCTTAGCATTTTTTAACTATATGTATTATACCAAATCAGATGATTATTTCAATCATATTTCAGAATATAAACGCTTTTTATTCCACTGCCAGTTCCCTGACTGCGGTTTTTCTGATGTTCCGGAAGACCAGGAATGCAAATATACCAAAGCTTAAACTGACTGCCGTCATCGGCAGGAGAACCGACACAGCCGTATACTCCGTTACCACCTTTGTCAAGCCAATGCGGCTGAGAAACAGGCTTAACATTTTTTCCGAAAACAATATGCTGAGTATGGTTCCGATGAAAGAACCAAGAAGTGAGATGATCAGAAACCGGACTTTCAGCCGTTAGAGCGCGCCCATGGCGCACAAACCAAAAAACAGGTAAGATTTCTCTTACCTGATCAATATCATCAATCTTTTATATAGAATCATATAGTTTTCTTACCATCTATCCTGAAACCACCCGTTTCATTCCTGCATCCATATGCTCAGAATCATACAGGGTAGACTTGCCGGCACCATTAACACCTGCATATATCCTATAAACGATTTTATCCTGCATAATGATACCTTGGGTTCTGCACAGCCTTTCGTTGCTCATCTTTAATCATAAAGCTCGCAGGAACGGACTCTGGTAATTTAACGGAAAATCCAGCTCTCCCGCAGATATTCTCCATGCAAACTCCTGCATTTCTTCAAACGGACGAAGGATTTGAACATATACATATCCGAAAACCAGAATCATAAATAGAACGCCAATTCCGCATATGATAAATATTTCACTATTGTCATGGGAAACAAAACGGGCCGAACGGATATCCTCTTTTAAATCCTCTGCTTTATCAGACATTCTTTGAAGTTCCCCTAACCGGGCAAGCTGCTGGATTTCATTAACCGCAACCACATGTTCTGCATTGGCACTCCCTGAATCATGCGATTTTCGCCAAAACAGTATGATACATTAGTCGTCTTTTCTTTATCGTACCGCCTGAAACGCTTCTTCCAGATCCTCAAGGATGTCGTCAATATTTTCCGTACCAACGGATAACCGGATGGTATTCGGCCGAATGCCCTGATCCTTTAATTCTTCTTCATTTAACTGTGAATGTGTGGTAGAAGCCGGATGGATGACCAGAGATTTCACATCCGCAACATTGGCAAGCAGGGAGAACAATTCCAGATTATCAATAAATTTCTTTGCTTTCTCTGCATCTCCTTTAATTTCAAACGTAAATATGGAACCGCCGCCCTTCGGAAAATATTTTTTATATAACTGCTGCTGTCCGGCATCCGGGGATACGGACGGGTGATTTACCTTCTCCACCTGCGGATGGTTCTCCAGATATTTTACCACTTTTAAAGCATTTTCCACATGTCTTTCTACCCTTAAGGACAGAGTCTCCAGCCCCTGCAGAAATATAAACGCATGAAACGGCGAAAGGGTTGCTCCCGTATCCCGCAGAAGAATGGCACGAATTTTGGTTACAAACGCCGCTGCTCCCACTGCTTTCGTAAAACTGATACCATGATAGCTGGCATTCGGCTCGGTAAGAGACGGGAATTTTCCGCTGGCTTCCCAGTCAAACTTTCCGCTGTCGATGATAACGCCGCCAATGGTGGTTCCGTGGCCGCCAATGAATTTAGTAGCGGAATGTACTACAATATCCGCACCGTATTCAATCGGACGCACCAGATAAGGCGTTGCAAATGTATTATCCACTACCAGCGGTATCTTATGGGCATGGGCAATCTCTGCCAGTTTTTCAATATCCACCACATCCGAATTCGGATTTCCCAATGTTTCAATATGTATTGCCTTCGTATTCTCCTGAATGGCCGCTTCCACTTCATCATACCGGAACGGGTCAACAAAAGTCGTAGTAATTCCATATTCCTGCAAAGTATGTGCCAGAAGATTATAGGTTCCGCCGTAGATATTCTTAGCCGCCACGATATGGTCTCCCGCATGGGCCAGATTCTGTATGGTATAGGAAATGGCTGCGGCTCCGGAAGCTACTGCCAGCGCTGCCACTCCGCCTTCCAATGCTGCGACTCTCTTTTCAAATATATCCTGAGTGGGATTGGTCAGCCTGCCGTAAATATTTCCCGCATCACTGAGATTAAATCTGGCTGCCGCATGCTCACTGTTTCTGAATACATAAGAGGAGGTCTGATATATCGGTACGGCTCTGGCATCCGTAACCGGGTCCGGCTGTTCCTGACCAATATGCAGCTGTAATGTTTCAAATTTTAAGTTTCTCTCGGCAAATGGTTTCTTACTCATAATATACCTCTTTCTGCAGGCATTTTCCTGCTTTCATCATTTTAATATTGTTATATTGTTTTCTTATATTTCCTACCTGTTTACAAGGATATAATAACATTGGTTTATTATTCTGTCAAATACAGAAGCAAAACCACTGATTATAGTTTTTTCCTATAGCAGTCTTACGGAGAAAATACGAGTTTCCTGACGGTTGACTTTTTATCGGATAATATCGTTCCTCTCCATTGAGTCCATATAATATTCCGGGTATAATCATTATACAGGAGGTTGAAACATTTATGGAATTAGTTAATTTTTCAGATAATATAATCCGGCTGCGGCATGAGAAAAAAATAACCCAGGAACAGCTTGCCGCATTTATGGGTGTAACAAAAGCTTCCGTTTCAAAATGGGAGACAAAGCAAAATCTGCCGGATATTCTGCTGCTTCCAAAGCTGGCTTCTTTTTTTGACGTCACCATTGACAGCTTGCTGGGATATGAACCGCAGTTAAGCAAAGAACAGATTCAAAAGATTTATCAGGATTTGTCTGCTTCCATTGCAGAAAAATCTTTCGATGAGGTAATGAAACAAAGTAATCTTCTGGTAAAAAAGTATTATTCCTGTTACCCTTTTCTGTTTCAGATCAGCGTTTTATGGTTAAATCATTTTATGCTGGCCGGAACCCAGACCCGTCAGCAGGAAGTCTTAAATTCCGCATCAGATTTATGCCGCCATATTATCTCCAACTGCCGGGACATCGGACTTTGTAGTGATACTATCCTGTTAAATGCCACAATTCATTTACAACTCGGCAATGCTGCGGAAGTAATTGATACTCTGGAGGAAATTTTAAATCCCTACCGCCTGTCAGGGCAAAGTGATACCCTTTTGATTCAGGCCTATCAAATGACCGGACAGACGGAACAGGCAGACAGCTTTACACAGATCAGTATGTTTTCCCATTTACTTTCTCTGATATCTGCCGCCACCCAGCATCTTGCCATACACCGTGATAATTTTTCCGTCTGCCGGGAAACCATAATGCGTGTTGAAAGCATAATTTCTGCTTATCATCTGGAGTCTTTACATCCCAACAGCGTTTCTATATTTTATGTTCAGGCAGCCGTTACCTGCTGCTTCCATGATAAACTTCCGGAGACACTGGAACTGCTGGAAAAATATAACCTCTGTATCGGCCATATATTAGAATCGGAAAATCTGCTGTTCAGGAACGACGGCTATTTTAACCGGGTAGAATCCTGGTATCAGCAGTCGGATCTTGGCGGAAATTTCCCGCGAAATAAAAAAATTATTTTTGACAGCGCCATGCAGGCTTTTGAATTTCCCGCATTTGCTGTGCTACATGAGAATCCGGAGTTTATAAAACTTCAAAAATCACTGGCATTGAAAGGAGAACATTTATGAATAATCTCAATGAAATACTGCCGTTCCTTATTCCTTTAATAATTATAGAATTGATTTTACTCATTGTCACGTTAAGACATATTCTCACCCACACAAATTATAAATACGGAAACAGAACAATATGGCTTCTTGTAACCATAATCGGAATGAATCTGATCGGCCCGGTTTTATATTTTCTGTTTGGAAAGGAAGAAACATAATGGATATACTGACACTTTCCCATGTCTCAAAATCTTTTGGGAATAATAAAGTAATTGACAACCTGAGTTTTTCCGTCCCGGAACATTCCGTCTTTGGTTTCATCGGCCAGAACGGCACAGGAAAAACTACTACAATGAAAATGATACTGGGATTACTTCAGCCGGACGGCGGTGAAATATTCATTCATGGAGAACCGGTTCATTTTGGCCGGAACCATACAAATAAATACATCGGCTATCTGGCTGACGTTCCTGAATTTTATGATTATATGACGCCGAAAGAATATCTTGCCTTATGCGGACAGATTACAGGTATGCCGAAAGACATTATATCGCAGCAGTCTGACCGTTTGCTGAATCTGGTGGGACTTAACCATGCAGATAAACGTATCCGCGGATTTTCCAGAGGAATGAAACAGCGGCTGGGCATTGCACAGGCATTATTGAACCGTCCGAAATTATTAATCTGCGATGAACCCACATCTGCACTGGACCCGTTAGGCCGAAAAGAAATCCTGGATATATTATCTTCGGTAAAAGAAAATACTACCGTACTTTTTTCCACCCACATTTTGTCTGATGTAGAACGCATTTGTGATAAAATTACTTTTTTACACAATAAAACAGCAGTACTCTGCGGTTCCCTGGAAGAAATAAAAAACCTTCGAAAAGGGAACGGTCTGGAAATAGAATTTTATAAGCCGGAGGATGCCGAACTTTTTTTAAGCCAATATTCCAACGGAACACGGCTCAGTGGATTAAAATTACACTTTGACCAAAAAACGGAACAGGATATGATTACTATCATGCAGGTTCTGGTACGGCACAATATTGCCATTCAGCGGCTGGAACTGCTGGAACCTACACTAGAAGATTTATTTATGGAGGTGGTTCGTAAATGAAACAGTTAACTGCATTTATCAGGAAAGAATTTATGGAACTTACCCGGACCGGGAAGCTGTTTATTCTTATGATTTTATTTATACTGTTTGGCATAATGAATCCCGCCATCGCCAAACTGACCCCATGGATGATGGACAATCTTGTGGAAACCGGTTTTGCCCTACCTGCTGTAGATGTAAATGCGCTGACTTCATGGACACAATTTTACAAAAACATACCGATTGCATTGATTGTTTTTCTATTGCTGTTCAGCAGTACATTAACACTGGAGTATCAAAAAGGTACCTTGATCAATATGGTTACGAAAGGCATGAAACGCTGGAAAATAATTGTTTCAAAAGCAGTCTCCATATGCCTGCTGTGGACTGCAGGCTATTGGCTCTGCTACGGAATCACCTATGGATACAATGCATATTTCTGGGATAACCGCATTGCTTCCCATCTGTATTTTTCTGCATTTTGTTTTTATCTGGCAGGTTTATGGCTGATTTCGGTACTTCTGCTTTTATCGGTGTTTTTCCGGACAAACTCTTTGGTCATCATTTCTGCCGGCGGTACTTTTTTAATATTTTATCTTTTGGGACTGCTGCCCGATATAAAAAATTATCTGCCGGTATACCTGATGGGTGCTTCCAGGCTTCTGACCGGTTCCGGGAAAATATCCGAATATATTTTTGCAGTCCTTTTTACGCTCGCTTTATCTGCCGGAAATATTTCAGCCGCAGTCCTTTGTTTTAATAAAAGAAACATATAATCTGCACATGCCTCCATATTTCTTTTTAATTTGTTCCATGGAATAATTTTATAATATTAATCAAGTAGAAGGTAGATAATTATTTTATCTACCGACCTCCCACACCACCGTACATACGGTTCCGTATACGGCGGTTCCTTCGTTTTCACATACTTTCAGATAGAACTCTGTGAATGTTGGATATCCAAGTTCACGGAGTTTCTTGTTGTTAAATGCAGTCTGCAATACGAAATATCCACCACAATACCAGTTTCCGTTCCGCATATTGGCACATATCCATGCCTTTTCTTCTTCCACACCTAACTTCTTTAATTCCCTGAATTTTGTCTTTCATCTTTGCCACTGACTTTGGATGTACCCGAAATCTGCATTTCCCTTTATAACGGTAAAATGCGTATCCAAGGTATTTTACCTTGCTGATATGTTCCACGCTTGTTTTCTTTCAGTTCAATTTCAGAAAAAGTTTCCCCTCAATAAACGGAATGATATTTTGCAAGGTTCTCTCTGCACTCTTCCTGCTTTTACAGAATATCATGCAGTCATCCGCATACCTCACAAATCTGTGCCCCCTGTGTGTCAGTTCCCTTTCCAGTTCATTCAGCATGACATTACTAAGTAATGGACTTAGCGGTCCGCCTTGTGGCATTCCTGTTTCCGTCTCTTCATATATCCCTCCGCTGATAACCCCTGCATTGAGATATTTGTGTATCAGCGATATTACCCGCCCGTCCTTGATGGTTCTTGATAATACTTCTATCAATTATCTTTCAATAAAATTTCAACATAAACTAATTTAGAAATATCCTCAATAAGTATTTCTTTTGATAGCCCACAATTTTCCCCAATATAATGCGTAATTGTTTCAAACAAGGAAAAATCACATACACTATAGGACTTTCTGACTTCATATGCACTTCAACAAATACTACTGTATATGGAATTGGATATTCTTTGCACTAACTTTCAAGAAGTAATAATTGATTGTTAGTAAACAAGGCGTAATAAACGATTATTTTACTATCCATGTATAAACGTTGCATAGCAAAAAAACAAAAAAGGGATTCCAGAAAAAATTATAAATATCATATAATCAATAAGCACTTTTTTTGAAACAAATTTTTCGTGATTATTCTTATTGACATAAATAGTATATTTTTGTTCTATCTTAAATGTACCTAAATGCATTGTTTTTTCAGCATTATAGTGTTTAATTCCATCAATTTCATATTCAAACATTCCTTTGTTTCCACGACTGCAAGCTAAATTTTTCTTACAGATACCAACCGTTTTTACACTATTAATTTTTACATTCAGATATAAAATTAAAAAATCTAAAGTTATTATCCCTGTAATTACAATATCAAATATCATTTCACTTATAGCATTAATCATATAGATAGTTCCCTTCAAATTTCTTTTCCACAAATATATCCATATTATCACATATAGAGAATATAGAGTCAATATTTTCTCTACCATATGCATTGATACTTGCTTGTGATTCACCAGATATTATCCACTCAAAAAACTTTCTGAAAGGTCCTCTACTCTTCGCTGTTTCACAAAATTTGTCCTCTCCTACAATTTTTAGTTGTCCTAAAAGTTGTAATTGTCCCTTTAACTCTTCTGGGCACATATAAAAACTACTAGTATCACTACTTAAATGTTCTTTTATGTTTTCTGAATAACACTTTGCTCCATTGCCATAAGCTATAATACTCAGTGCTTTTTCATCAATTTTTCCTGTACCAGATGCAAGATTTCCAAGCCCCCAGCCCAAATATGCAGCCCATCCTATTGGTCCAAGATGAGTTAATGTCCATGTAACTCCTGTAGTACCTGCTCCCTTTATGACATCTTGTACTACAGACAAAGCTCCATAATACATTTTTTCAGAATCATCTTCTAACATTTTCTTTACATCAGAAGCTGCTTCTCTCATTTCCTTTATATCACTATTCTCAATAATTGATTCTAAAAATTCATCAATCTCAGCACATTGAACAAATCCAGCGTCTAAACCTCCATATATTAGTAAGTTTTAAATATCTTATCATCATTTTTACCATTTTTTAGCCATTCAGCATTTACACCTAACTTATTTGCCACTTCTTCACAAAATTGATACGTTGCTTCTTCCTCACTTCCCACTACCAGGGCGTGTTACGGACTTTCACCGATTAGATTGCGACCATACTTGGCGTACTATTAAAAGACTGGCTATAATTAAATAGCCAGTCTGATTAATTTTAACCATACCACTTTTCTGATTCCCTCTTTAATTATTACTAAATAACGGAGTAGATAAATACCTGTCCCCCGAATCAGGAAGCAGTACAACAATGGTCTTTCCTTTATTTTCCGGTCTTGCTGCCAATATTGCCGCCGCTTTCAATGCGGCTCCTGAAGATATCCCTACCAATATACCTTCACTGACAGCAAATTTCTTTCCTTCCGCAAATGCATCTTCATTTTTGATCGTTATGATCTCATCATATATCCGGGTATTCAGTACCTCCGGTACAAAACCGGCGCCGATTCCCTGAATCTTATGGGCTCCCGCCGTACCTTCCGACAATACCGGACTGGAAGCCGGTTCTACTGCAACCACCTGAATATCCGGATTTTGTTCTTTCAGATATTCACCGACGCCGGTAACGGTTCCGCCGGTTCCCACGCCTGCTACGAATATATCTATGTTCCCTTCGGTCTGTTCCCAGATTTCTGGGCCTGTGGTTGTTTTATGAGCGGCAGGATTCGCCGGATTCACGAATTGTCCGAGAATCACGGAACCCGGTATGGAATCCTTTAACTCTTCAGCTTTTTCAATGGCTCCTTTCATTCCCTTCGCACCTTCCGTCAGAACCAGTTCCGCTCCGTATGCCTGCAGAAGATTTCTCCGCTCCATGCTCATGGTATCTGGTAATGTCAGAATTGCCTTGTATCCCTTTGCCGCTGCAACCGCCGCCAGTCCGATTCCGGTATTTCCGGAGGTGGGCTCAATTATGGTAGCGCCCGATTTCAAAACACCCTTCTTTTCCGCATCTTCAATCATTGCCCGTGCAATACGGTCCTTTACCGAACCAGCCGGATTCAGATATTCCAGTTTTGCCAGTATCACAGCTTCCGTCAAACCGGCTTCCCTTGTATATCTGTTTAATTTTAACAGCGGAGTTCCTCCGATCAGTTCCAATGCACTTTCTTTAATATTACTCATAGCAGCTTCCTCCTGAAACATATAATTCTTTGCTTTTAATTGATATTTATATTTTCCTATTATTCTAATAGGAAATGTATGAAAGGTATTATATTCCTGTTATGATATTCTGTCAAGAAATTTTTTTCCAAATTGTTTAATCCAGACTTTTAATTTCATTATATCATAATCTGTTTACCGTAGAACTGCATGAGCGCAGACAAATCTCTTCACCAATAACAATTCCTTTCGAAGAAATGCCATGTCCGATTTCCTTTGTTTCGGCAACCGGCATATCCGAACCTGCATACTGTTTAACCAGATCAACGATAGACGGGCTGCTCTGCAGCTCCTCCATTTTTGTAAACGTACCTAACAGAATACCGTTTATTTTATCAAATGCACCTATCTGCTTTAATTGGTTTAAATATGTTACCATCTGTGGTACTCCTCCATTTAAACTCTCCAGCAGCAGTATCTTTTGATTCATATCCGGCCAGTATTCCGTCCCGGCCAGTTTCAACAGACATCTTATATTTCCGCCTACTACTATTCCATGCATATATTCTTTTTGTTTAAACTCATACCGGAAAGAAAATAAATCATCGGTACCATTAAATATTGTACTTGTAAAATTAGAAATCTGATTTACATTATCTCCGTAAATCAAATTTCTTATCTGATATAAAACAGACGTTCTGCCTGTTTTTGCATAAATTGCATTTATGATTGTTGTAAGGTCACTATACCCCCAAAATAATTTTTTACATCTGGAAATAATTTCAAAATCTAAATACGGTAATATTTCATTCGCTATGTCGCCGCCTGAAATATCATAAATGGCTTTGATTTCATCATTTTGGTAAAATTCCATTAAACATTTTGCCCGTTCCTCTCCGGTGCCGCTGAAAACAGAATCTTTTTCATAAATAAAATCACTGAAGACAGGAACCAGACCGATTTGAGCCAGTGTGTCCTTTAAGTGTTTTATCTTATCTCTGTAATTCGATGACTGTCCATTGGAACAGCATACGACTGCAACTTTATTATTCTTTTCCATTTTACGATTCCTTTATATATCCTTAACAGACTAATTTCCATCACCACTAAAACATAGTTTTAAAAAAATAGTGCAGCATTCTAAAAACTGCTACACTATAAAATTAATCATTATACAACCATTCCGCATCGGTTGCCACTTATTGCTACATTATAACAAATCCCTTAAAATTTGCAAACATTATTTTCAACCATAATTGTATTGTTTTTATAACTCCTTATCCAGCATCTCTGCAATCTGCTCTTTCGGTTTATATCCAATGGAAGTATCCGTTACTTTACCTTGTTTCATGACCACAACCGTGGGAATACTGGCAATTCCAAACAGGGAAGCCAGTTCCGGTTCCTCATCCACATTCACCTTACCGATTTTAGCTTTGCCTTCATATTCCCCTGCAATTTCCCGTATGACAGGAGAAAGCATTTGACAGGGACCGCACCAGGATGCCCAGAAATCAAGCAGTACGGGAATCTCGGAATTTTTCACTTCCACCTCAAAATTGTTTTTTGTTATCTGTAATTCAGCCATTTTTATTCCTCCTTTAATCCTGTGATTTGTAATAAAGCATACAGTGACAATACCCTTCAAAATCAGGGTCTTTCACCTGTTCCTGAAATTCTCTGCACATACATTTATATTCATCTTTTCTCTCTATCCGGCAGGGACAATAGCCGCCGGTTCGTTTCAGACCTTCTTTAACTGTCCTGACAATTTCTGTATCAGGATTTAATGTGATTTTCATTTGTCTGCACCTCCTAAGAATGAATTGTTTATTTTGTATTATATTTATAGTTTATAGTATATTTTATAAATATTCCGTGACTAAGTCTCATTTATTCGAAAGTTTTCTATATTCAAACCTTTAACTATTGCATAAGGAATAACTGTTACATCCGTCAAAAGAGAGGAGATTATATAACATAAAAGAGAAAGATATATAATGATGAAAGCATAGACATTCTTTCGAATATAGTATGTTATGATTGACATCACTCTGCTGATGTGCTGGTGATATCATTAAATCGAATTTGCATAGGCTTAGCAGCCCGGCAAACTGGAATTTAGCAAATTAACTTCAAAGATATTTGCTTATTGTTTTATCACTCCAAACATGTACCTCAATATATCGTTCAGGACCAAACTGTCCTTCATTGTTCCAATCTTGCGGCAATCCATATTTTTCTATTACTTTCAATATATCTTGATAGGTATACAGCTTTTTGCGGTATTCTTTTCCATCTTTTATACGTGGACTGAAAGTTGGATGAGAATCGCCATAAGTAAAAGATAGCGTTTCTATATCAAATTCTTCAATCGGTATTTTAATGACAGCACAATCCTCATACCAAGTATTTAACCATGGACTATGTTCAACAACCATATAGTGGGGAACAAAACGCTCTATTTTCCCATGTTTCTTTTTAAATTCCGTTCGTAAAATATCTTCATAAAATAGCCTGTCTTTAATATAGCTTTGCTGCCGAAATGCACATTGTGTTTGTGGTTTTTCTTTCCTAATCTTCGCTAAAACCATTTCAGCTTCTTCAAAACTCAAATCAGAAAGATTACGAAATGGTCCGACTTTTTTATCATAATAGTGATATAGATACATATTCCTTCCCTTTCAAGTATACAAATTCCGTTTTTTTGTTGGTTCTATTATATTACATTGTCTTTCCAGATGGAATAAGCTTTCACAAAAATTCTTCATAAAATATCAATATCTGTCAATTATCCCGTTGCAGTATCCGCTTCTAGCTCATCCTTTGTGATGACAAGCCGCCCCTGCTGGCAATCCACTGTAATTTTATCCCCTGCGTTAAATCCTGCCCGTTCCAGCCATCTGCCCTGCAAAAGAATCTGCGGAGGTGCTTCTTTATAAACACCCCGTCCCTTATAAACTTTCATTCTGCGTTCTTCCATCTGTCCTCCCTATCCGTGGCTTCCCTGCATACAATCTCAAACACTTTCCCTCTCTCTGTCCTGACAGCAATCATACTGTTCTGCTCGTCTGCGTTCATATCTGCAATCCCCATTCCCTCGCTGTCATTCAGTAAATCGAAAAGTATGTCCCTGAAACAGTTTAAATCCATTCTGTTATTCCTCCCGTTTATATTTTATAGTCTATAGGCTTATATTGTATATCCTTTCAGAAGCTATTGCAATCCCTATGTTTGATATAGTCTAAAAGTGAACAAAATAAATGCTAACAGCTTATGAAACAGGAGGACAGATGGACGAAAAAGGATTAGGCAAACGTATCAATATGGCAAGGAAAGAGCGTGGATATACGGCTGACAGGCTTTCCGAATTATGCAGCATCAACGCAACATACCTGCGGCAGATTGAGGGCGGGACAAAAGTTCCCAGCCTGCCCGTATTTATAAATATCTGCAATGCCCTGAAAATCTCTCCTGATTATCTGCTCCGTGATTCACTTACAGATAATGATGTCAGCAGAATCAGGGAACTGACAGAGCTGTGGGAGAATACACCGCCCAGCCAGCAGGAAATAGCCGCTACCATGATACAGGCAGTATTGGAACGTAAAAAGGAATAGAAAAACCAGCCGTTTCTCGGCTGGCTGTTTTTCCAACAACTTCAAATAGAAAGTATAATAACTGCCCACAAGTTTATGTTTAATCCTGTTTTTTATTATTTTTTCTGTTATTTTTTCTCTTTTCTGTAACGGAAGGCTTGTCACTGACTAATTCAATCACATCCAGTATGCCACAGTCCAGTGTTTCACAAATGCGGACTAATGTATCCATGCTGATATTTTTCCCTTCCTTCCCCATGTTGGCAATCATGTTTGTAGTCAGACCAGCGGCAAGCCTTAAATCCTCTTTCCTCATGTCACGCTCTACCAGTGTATGCCAGAGCGGTTTGTAGCTGATGTGCATATTTGTTTCCCTGCCTTTCTCCCCTGCTGGGAATATTTTTGAATAAGCCTTAAAGCTTGGCTTTTATTATAACATCTTTCTTGTTATTTCACAAATATTTCTTGACTTTGCCGTTTTCGTCTGGACTGTGCTTTTCCTTTCTGCTTTTTTACATTTAATTCGCCATTACGTGCTTTATGGCTATAGAAAATCTTTTCTGTCGACGCATTTCGTCTATATAATTATATTCAGTATCCCCTTCACAAAAAACTTTGAAGTTCTTTTTTGTCTCTCGAATTTTTTTACTCAATAGCTGTACCTCCTAAAATACCTTTCATATAAAATTCGTATATTTTAGTAGTTTCATATCTTATTTCCGGGAAATCAGCCAATGAATAAAGTTCGGATTCCAAAGTTTCAATATCCTTTGTGACAAAATAAATTTGTTCCTTCATATAATTTTTCAAATCAAGATGTAAAACATTGTGTGTAGTAAAAATAAATTGTCCATAATGTTTTTTTCCGGATATAAATGAAATAACTCTATCAGACAAAACAGGGTTTAACACTCGATCCATTTCATCAGCAAAGACAATTTTATTTTCATATACAACTTTAAAGATTTGAACCGCCCAGACAAAAAATTCACGGACTCCGCTTGAATCATGTCCAAGTTCCCTGCTGAAAGTGCTGCCATCCTTTTTTCTCCTTATGACAAGCGTTTTGGAAAATGGTTTTTCTTCATCTAACTTGACGTCTATAATGCTATAATCAATCATCCTAAAGATATCTAAATATCTTGAATCATGCAATATCCGTAAATCTCCTTCTTCGTTTCGCATAGATTTGTAGATATCATAATTTATTATATTGGTTTCCGGACATAAAGATTCTTTTATCCATTCTGTAAAATTGATAGCATATTCATACCCTAACATCGCTAATTTGCTTATAGTCAATCCCAAAGGTTTATGACTGTTTGTTGCTTTTTCCAAAGATTCCTCTATTTCAGATTCAATGTCTGGTATATCAATTCTATATACGACTTTAACATTAGCTTGACATTCTTTAGATGTACTGCATTTCTCATTGTTTCTCTTACAGTTTACGGAATGTGCATCTCTTTCCACAGATAATATTAATTTATATTTATTTTTCATCTGCTTTTTATATTTTAGAGATTCTTTTACAACACCAATAAAATCTACTTCTAAATGATATTGATAAATGCCACTTTCTCTAATAAATATTTCAATATCAAAAACTTGTAAAGTATTATTTTCTTGAGGGCAAAAATCAGTATTGTTGTTAGTATTAACTGTATTTCTAAAAGCTTTTACAGTATCAGTTTCCTTAAAAAAGGATTGTAGATAAGATAAACTTCTAACAAAGTTTGATTTTCCACCGGCATTTTCACCTACTATTACTGCGGTTTTTAATACATCAATTCCAGTATGTGCGGAAGAGTAGTTATTAGGAAATCTTGTCTTAACTTTTGTCTTTGATGCTAACATGGAGAATTCTACATTTTCTCGAAATGACATGAAATTTTTAAATTTATACCCAAGTATCATAAATCCTCCTGTAAATCATTTTTTTGTTTTTATATGTTATTTTTTTGATTATATCACATAATCATATAATTCTCAAAACATTTTTTTGTTTTATATTTATAATATCCTATATCATGTTGTTTTATTCAAAATGCAAAGAGCATTACTTTTTATAAATCATCTATGCTACTATCAATTTCATACAAAACCTGCTCAGTCTTCCTGCATCTTCTCCAGTTTCGCCGCCTGATTGGGTGCTATGCACATACGCTACTAAAGCCAATTTAGGTGCTATACGCATACATTGCTTTACATCAATGTTTTTTCTGTTTATGTTCACATTCATCTTTTGCCATATTCAAGGCAAATACACAGGTGTCTGTATCAATGAAATTTTCCTTGAATAATTGTTTCAAAAAGAATTGAACCATTACATAACTACTGACTAGCACTTATTGTTACTGAATTCCATGTCTTACCACACCTCCTTTGTCTTAAAGTGTGTGGTATGTTAACATGATATTTTTTGTATTGCAACTTGAAATTCTTTAAATAGTTCTCTTTAAAACTTTGATTTGTCTCTTACTATTAAATTCTGTAACAAAACAATTATATTCACCTGAACTTTCCCACTTTCCTGCTATAGCTATCACATGATTTGTATTATTGTAAAGCAAGTTTCGAACTTCTTTATATAAATTCACATCAATAAAATGCAATTTCAAATGATAACGCACATTATCGATCGGTGTTTCAAGATAAATGTTTGTATTATCATATAATCGCGACATACATTTCGCTTCAATTATCCTATATCCAAAAACACCTTTTGGATACATATAACTACTTCTAGTATCTAATAGAATTTGACCAATTATTTGACCATTAAATGTCTCTTTACAATAATGTACTTTACACATATCGTAAATCTGTTTAATCGTATGAGGCACAACCGCTTCCTTAGACTCCTCTTCTTTCGGTGGTTTCGGATTAACTTTCTTTCCATCTTTTGAGGTAACCGCTACCATTAGATTACTAATTGCCTCATCAGCTTCAAATCCTTCTTCTTTTGTTTTTTCTGGACTATATGTATTATCAGAACCATATGGACATCCTTCTGCATGCCCAGGCTTTCCCGATGACCTAAAGAATGATTTACTCTCACCATCTAAATTCCACAAAAACATTCTTGCATCACACTCATAATTAGGACAATAATATCTTATGCCTCTATTCCTTTCCGTTGTATTCTTTGCTAAAACTTTCTTAGTTCTTGCAACCTCTTCATATACATAATATGACATAGTTGTTCCCTCCTTCAAATTCCAAGAATCGCATACTTAAAACAATTCATCTAGTAAAAGAAAATAATTAATCTTCTTCCAATTTGGTTCAATTCCTAATATATCAAATAACATATCAGGATTAAAATCTTCGTATACTTTCCCTCCATATGTACCATCAAAATTATGCTTCAAACTTCTATAACAAAGTGCAATGTCATTCCATTTATCCCCAATCCCTGCTTTGTCCAAATCTATAAATCCCTTTATTTGTCCACTTTCTAAAAAGACATTTGGAAGACAATAATCTCCATGAGAAAATACTGGTTCAAATGGAGGACGATTACTCTCTAGCCACTCCAATAAATGTCTTGGACTTTCAAAACCATCTTTCCCAAAAGTAGTCGACTCTACATTATCTAAATCCACAAAATTATTCTCCACTTGCATACGTGCTTCTTTTAGCACCGTATCCAAATCCCTCACTCGTGGACATTCTAAAACATCTACTTCCCATAACATTTTCAATCCAAAAGCCAATGCTTTTAAAAGAATATTAGGATGCTCCAAGTAATAAGTATTAGAAGACATTTCCCCGTCTATTCTTGACATCAGCAGATAGCATTTTCCATTTTCCTCTTCATATTCCAGTACCTGTGGTACTGGAATTTTTCCTTCCAGCCATTGCATCACTTGCACTTGTTTTGCCATAGATGTCGAATTATCCTCTATTTTTAAAACCATATCTTCAAAAACTAACACCTGATTACCAGACATTCCAATGTCATCCACTATAAATGGCTTTTTATCAATCAAAAATCTTATTTTTAAAGGCATATGTAATTGATTCATATATTCACTCCAAACTTCAATTTTCCATTTCCTACAAATTGTGTTTTATAAATATCCTCTTTTTGTAGCTTCTTCAATCAATTTAGGTTGAATTAAAGGATATGTCCAATTTTCTACCAACTCATCACATATAATAATTTTTTCAATTTCATATAATAACTGCAAACTCCAAGAGTATATCATCAATTGTATCGTAAAATTTAATTTCAAGCATACATTTCATCTCCACAAATTGCATTTAATAGTACCAATTATATAATACTCCAACCATTTCCACAACAGCATTTTCGACACCTTCGCTCCCTCTACCACCAAATCTCACCAAAATTCTCCGCACACAAAATGCTCTATATCAGCCACATAAACTGATATAGAGCACTCTATTTTTACATCTCATTATCTAATTTTCAATCTCACACCAAAACAAGCCCTATCTCCCCTAGTTATCCTGCATCTTAGCTAATTTTGCACTTTGATCCGCCGCTATACAGGCATCAATTATCTCCTGAATCTCACCGTTCATAATCTTATCCAGTTTATACAGCGTAAGCCCGATTCTATGGTCCGTCACACGTCCCTGCGGGAAATTGTAGGTTCTTATCTTCTCTGAACGGTCACCGGTACCAATCTGGCTTCTTCTGGCTTCCGCTTCCGCATCATGGGCCTTCTGACACTCAATATCATACAATTTTGCTCTTAAAAGTGCATATGCCTTTGCCTTATTCTGAAGCTGGGATTTCTCTGTCTGGCTGTAAACCACGATGCCGGATGGAAAATGTGTCAGACGTACGGCAGAATCCGTTGTATTGACACACTGACCGCCGTTTCCTGAAGCACGCATAACGTCAATACGAATATCTTTTTCATCAATCTGGATATCCACTTCCTCCGCTTCCGGCATAACCGCAACAGTAATCGTAGAAGTATGAATCCTGCCGCCGGACTCCGTTTCCGGTACCCGCTGAACACGATGAACACCGGATTCATATTTTAATACCGAATATGCCCCCTGACCGGTAACCATAAAGGTTACATTCTTCAGACCACCGATTCCGATTTCCTCACATTCAACCATTTCCACTTTCCAGCGTCTGTTTTCGGCATAATGGACATACATACGATAAATCTCTGCCGCAAACAGTGCCGCTTCGTCTCCTCCGGCGCCGGCACGGATTTCCACAATAACATTCTTATCGTCATTCGGGTCTTTCGGCAAAAGTAATATCTTTAATTCATTCTCCAATTCTTCAATCCTTGCCTTGGAATCGTTTAATTCTTCCTTGGCAAGTTCCCGCATCTCCTCATCGCTTTCCTCATCCAGAATCGCAAGGCTTTCTTCCACGGTATCCCTGCACTGCTTGTATTCCCGATAAGCTTCAACAATTGGTGTCAGATTTGCCTGCTCTTTCATCAGTTTACGAAATCTGTCCTGGTCATTTGCAATGGAAGGATCATTTAATTCCAACATCAATTCCTCAAAACGCTGTAAAAGGTCTTCTAATCTATCAAACATCTCATTCTCCTATTCCGCATATTTGCTGCTTTCTACTGTATTCATTATCAAATGCCGGGATACCGGGCCGTTACCACCCTGTCCAATCCGGCCAAATCTTTCATTACCTCAATTTCCGTATATCCCCGCTCTTCCAGAAGCAACCGCACCTCCGCCCCCTGGTCACAGCCGATTTCAAATAAAAGAACGCCTCCGGTCTGCAGATAATCTTTGCCTTCTTCTATAATCCTTCTGTAAAACCGAAGACCGTCCACGTCTCCGTCTAATGCTGTTAACGGTTCAAATTCACGGACTTCCGGCATTAGCGACGGAATATCCTCTGTTCTGATATAGGGCGGATTCGATACGATAACATCAAATTTACTGTCCTGCTCTATATTTTCAAATAAATCGCTATGAATAAAATTCACTTCCACATTCTGCCGTCCCGCATTCCGCTTTGCCGTATCCAATGCTTTTTCCGATATATCCGATGCACTCATATCTATTAAACAATCATTACATATCTTTTTTATACTGACCGCAATACAGCCGCTGCCGGTACACAAATCCAGTACACGGACACAATCTTTTCCCTGTCCGTTTTTCCGGAACTGCCGAATAAACCGGACTGCCTGTTCCACCAGACATTCCGTATCAAATCTGGGAATCAGAACATGTTCATTCACTTCAAATTCCAATCCCATAAATGGCCAGATTCCTGTTATATACTGAACCGGTTTATGCTTACAACGTTCCTCAATGTATTTGTTGTAAAGAAGTACTTTCCGCTGCTCCTCTTCCCCAATCTCTGCCGTCTTTTCCAAAAAATACCGGGAACGGTTCATATGAAACACATTCTCAAACAAAATCCATGCATCCGAAGTATTTTCCAAAATCCCCGCTTCCTGAAGACGACTCTCAGCCCGGTTTAACAATTCATCATACTTCATAATTCTCCAGAAATTCCTTCCAGTCAAACACGGCTTCCACCGCTTTTATGGCAACTTCCACCTGCTCCGCATCCGGCTCATTGGTGGTCAGTTTCTGCAATGCCATACCCGGAGCGCTTACAATCCTTACTATAATATTGTCACTTCGTCCTGCCAGCCGCAGTACCTCATAAGATACTCCTGCGATAACCGGAATAAACAGCAGCCGGATAACCACCTTCCATACCGGATCCTGTATCGGTATCAATATAAAGAAAATAATGCTGACAGCCATTACCAGAAACAAAAAACTGGTACCGCACCGTCTGTGAAGCCTGGAACTTTTTAAAACATTTTCCACATTTAACTCCAGGCCCTGCTCAATACAGTTAATGCATTTGTGCTCTGCCCCATGATACATAAAAGTTCTTTGAATATCTTTCATTCTAGAAATCAAAATGATATACAGCAAAAAAATCACAATCCGAATGATACCTTCTATTAATGATATTACAGCATAAGAGCCAATGTTTACCTGCCGCTGAATCAGATCCGACAGCAGGCTTGGCAGTACAATAAACAATCCCAGTGCCAATACAATGGAAACTGCTACCGTAACTCCCATGAGCAGACCTTCCGCTTTTTCCTTAAATGACGAATCACCCTGTGTATCTTCTTTCTTATCTTCCTTTTTTTCCTGATCCGTTTCTTCCTCTTCAAAAAAACCGGCAGAATAAGTAAGTGTAGATATTCCAAGAATCATGGAATCAATAAAATTAAATACACCTCTGATAAACGGAATACCTAAAATTTTAAAGCGTTCCGTAATGCTTTTGTGCTCTTTCACACAGACCTCTATCTCGTGGTCCGGTTTCCGTACTGCAACTGCATACCGGTCTTTATTCTTCATCATAATGCCTTCCAGTACTGCCTGACCGCCTATTCCTGATGTTTTCATAATGCCTCACAATCTACCGGCCTCCGCCGGCCTGCTGCTGAATCCATTCCGTTTATATTCATATGCTAAAAATGAGGCTGTCGCTGTTAAGGGTTCTTATCATCAAAATGACAGAACCCTTAACAGCGACAGCCTCATATCTGACGACCTAATTGTTATTTGTCATACCATACTTACGATTGAACTTATCAATACGTCCGCGGGCAGCAGCAGTCTTCTGCTGGCCTGTATAGAAAGAATGGCACTTAGAACAGATTTCAACATGGATATCTTCCTTTGTAGAACCTGTTACAAATTCATTACCACAGTTGCAGACAACTTTTGCCTGATAATATGCTGGATGTATTCCTTCTCTCATTTCGTTTCACCTCTTTACAATTAATGATATGCAAATGGCTTTCGCCAATCATATTTTTCAAAACAGCTTTTATAGTGTAACACAGTTAGTATTTTAATGCAAGTATTTTTTTATCATCTGGACAAATTCTTTGTTATTTCGAGTTTTGGAAAATAAATCCATTATTTTTTCTACCGCATCTTCCGGCCGCATTTCATTTGTAGTCTTTCGGATTAAGTAAGCCGCCTCATTTTCTTCCGTATCCAGCAGTAAATCTTCCCGGCGGGTACCGGATTTCACAATATCAATGGCCGGAAATACCCTTTTTTCCGAAAGCTTTCTGTTCAATACCAGTTCCATATTGCCTGTACCTTTAAACTCTTCATACACCACATCATCCATCTTACTGCCGGTATCCACCAGCGCCGTTGCCAGAACCGTAAGACTTCCTCCTTCACGCATGTTTCGTGCCGCACCAAAAAAACGCTTCGGCATGTGCAGGGCCGCCGGGTCCAGACCGCCGGATAACGTTCTTCCGGACGGAGGAATCGTCATATTATATGCCCTTGCAAGTCTTGTAATACTGTCCAAAAGAATAATTACATCTTTCTTAAGTTCCACCAGACGTTTGGCACGCTCTATAACCATTTCGGAAACCCGTTTGTGATGCTCCGGTAATTCATCAAAAGTTGAATAAATAACCTCAACATTACTGCCGGTAATCGCTTCCCTGATATCCGTTACTTCCTCCGGTCTCTCGTCGATTAAAAGTATGATCATATGCATATCCGGATTATTTTTCTGAATAGACTTTGCCACCTCTTTTAATAAAGTGGTTTTACCGGCTTTCGGCGGCGACACGATCATACCGCGCTGCCCCTTGCCAATCGGTGAAACCAGATCCACGATGCGCATTGCCATATTCTCACTGATGGTTTCCATTTTCAGTCTCTGATTCGGAAAAATCGGTGTCAGATCCTCAAAATTCGGCCGCTTCATGGAATCTTCAATTTCAATATCATTGACCATATTCAGATGTGTCATGGCACCAAATTTTTCATTTGTATTCTTAAGGCGCATCTGGCCGTTCAGAATATCCCCCGTCTTTAGATGGAATCTGCGGATTTGGGAAGGTGATACATATACATCATTTTCACCCGGCAGGAAATTCTCACACCTGATAAATCCGTATCCCTCCGGCATGACTTCGAGGATTCCTTCCGCTATCAGATTCTCTTCCTGGTCTCCGGACATACCCTTTGCCATAGGCGATTTTGCACGATTCACGCAATCTTTTTCAAACGTATGGTATACATGCACTTTTCCTTTTGATTCCTTCTCCTGATTTTTCTCTTCTTCCTTATCATTTCCGCCGGATGTTTTGTTATCGTCATTCTCCGGCAATCTATCTAAATCCTCATTCCCTGATTCCGAAACCTCCCCCAATACCTCTGATTCATAACCGGTTGCCTTTAAAATCTCATTGATCAGATCCGATTTACGCAGTTTCATTATGTATTTAATGCCCTGCTGTTTTGCAATATCCCGCAACTGGGACATTGGTAATGATTCTAATTTTGCTCTCATAAATTAATTGGCATACAAAATATGCCCTCTCCTTTTCAATAAAAATATCAATGATTTCCTGGGAAATTTCCTGATCGTTCAGGAACTGCCGAACTGGCACTATGACTTGTCAACGCTTAGTATACACTAAAAACAAAAAAATAGATAGTGTAAATTATGTAATTTTTCTTTAGCTGTACAGCTCATTCAAATAAATTATAAACCTTTCATTGATTATTAATTTTTGACCATACTATAATGTATAAAACGAGAGGTATCTTATGATTACACTATTAACAAATTTATTTATAGCCCAAAAAGAAAACACGGATTCTCCCGGCGTCCGGCGGGCATACGGTATGATATGCAGCTTTGTGGGAATCTCTCTTAATATTCTACTGTTCGCCGGAAAATGTTTTGCAGGTCTTATCAGCGGCTCCATTGCCGTCACCGCTGATGCCTTCAACAATCTTTCTGATGCCGGCTCATCCCTGATTACTTTAATCGGTTTTAAATTTTCCGATTTAAAAGCGACCTCCGAGCATCCGTTCGGACATGGAAGAATTGAATATCTGTCCGGTTTAGCCGTAGCGGTCATAATTCTTTTAATGGGACTGGAACTGGCAAAATCTTCGGTTATAAAAATCATTCACCCGAAAGCAGTGGAAAGCAGTCTGCTTACGGTAATCATACTGATCATTTCCATCTGCATAAAACTGTATATGGCCTATTATAACCGAACCATAGGAAAAAAAATAAATTCTTCTGCCATGAAAGCCACTGCCGTTGACAGTTTAAGCGACTCCGCCGCTACAACCGTGGTTTTAATCTCCATGCTGATTCTTCGGTTGACCGGTATCAATACTGACGGATACAACGGTCTGCTGGTGGCTTTATTTATACTTTATGCCGGTTTTAATTCTGCCAAAGATACCATAAGTCCTCTTCTCGGTCAACCGGCTGATCCGGAACTGGTACAGAACATTCATGATATCGTAATGGCCCACGATGAAATAATAGGAATCCATGACCTGGTAGTTCATGATTATGGTCCCGGCAGATTAATGATTTCTCTACATGGTGAAGTCTCCGGAGACGGTAACATTTTCAGCCTCCATGATGCAATAGACCGTATAGAAAATGAGCTGAATGAAAAGATACATTGCGAAGCAGTGATTCATATGGACCCGGTAGAAGTGAATAATTCCCGTATTGTGGAAAACAGAAAGCTCCTAGCTGAAAAAATCAAAGAACTGGATTCAGAAATAACCATCCACGACTTTCGAATGGTAACAGGCTCCACAAATACCAGTCTGATATTTGATGCCGTTATCCCGTTCGATTCAAAACTGTCAGACGAAGAAGCCCGCCGGCAGATTGAAGAGCTGGTCAGCAGGGAATTTGAAAATTGTACTGCCGTGGTAAAAATAGATAAAGCATATACCTGACTGCTCTGTATCAGTTTTTACACATAATCTTTTGATCTGAATCAACCAAAATAAGATAAACTGTCCCCTGCCGTTGCGGCCGGAAACAGTTTATCCCGATTCACTATCTATCAGTTGAAATATTTCACACCGGACTCAAATATCTTCATGTCCTGTTCACCCACAATATTCATTGCCACTGAACGGTCCCTGCGCTCAGAATGCGCCATCTTGCCAAAACAGCGTCCGTCCGGACTGGTAATTCCTTCAATCGCATAGTAGGAGCCGTTTACATTCCACTCTTCATCCATAGTCGGATTTCCCTGCTCATTCACATACTGGGTTGCAACCTGCCCGTTCTCAAAAAGCTTCTGAATCCATTCTGCATTTGCAACAAATCTTCCCTCACCGTGAGAAGCCGGATTGACATAGGTCCGTCCCAATTCCGCCAATTGCAGCCAAGGAGATTTATTGGATACCACTTTCGTATAGACCATTTTGGATACATGACGGTTAATGGTATTGTAAGTTAATGTCGGTGCATTTTCATCCTGACCGGTAATCTGTCCGTTCGGTACCAGTCCCAGTTTGATCAATGCCTGAAATCCGTTGCAGATACCGAGAGCCAGTCCGTCTCTTTCATGCAGCAGTCTGTCCACCGCTTCCTTTATCTTTTCGTTACGAAATGCGGTAGCAAAGAATTTAGCGGAACCATCAGGTTCGTCTCCGGCACTGAAGCCTCCCGGGAACATGATGATCTGGGCCTGATCGATGGCTTCTTCAAATACCTGAACGGAATCCCGGATATCCTCTGCCGTCAGATTCTTAAACACCTTTGTAACCACATTGGCTCCGGCACGCTCAAATGCCTTTCTGCTGTCATATTCACAGTTGGTTCCAGGAAATACCGGAATAAATACCGTTGGTTTCGCAATTTTATTTTTGCAGACATAGATGCTGCCTGCGGAATAAACACCGGTATCAACCTCTGTCTTCTCGTCGGAAGAACGGGTCGGAAATACTTTTTCCAAAGTTCCTTCCCATGCAGCCAGTGCTTCTTCCATGGTTATCTTCATGGTTCCATATTCAAATACTGCCGTATCGGTTACCGTACCTATGATGACAGCCGAAGAATCCAGTTTCGAAACCATGGTTTCATCAATTTCGGCTATAATATTGGCAATTCCTTTTTCAAACAATTCTGCCGTTGAAATTGTATCATTGATCCTGACGCCAAGTTTGTTACCAAAAGCCATCCTGCTGACAGCAGCGGCAATACCCTTTGCATCCACCGCATAAGCAGCCTTGATCACGCCCTTGCCGATGAATGTATGGATAGTCTCATATAAAGCTTTTACCTGCTCATAATCCGGTAAATCATATTCATCTTTTTGAATTTTAAATAAAGCAATGCTATTTCCAGCCCTCTTAAATTCCGGTGAAATAATGTCGCTCTCTTTTGCCACATCCACGGCAAAAGAAACCAATGTCGGCGGCACATCAATTTCATTGAACGTTCCTGACATACTGTCCTTGCCGCCGATTGACGGAAGCCCGAAACCAAGCTGCGCATCATAAGCGCCCAGAAGAGCCGCAAACGGCTGGCTCCAGCGTTCCGGTTCGGATGTCATTCTGCGGAAATATTCCTGGAAGGTGAAACGTATCTTCTTATAGTCACCACCGGAGGCCACTATTTTCGCAACGGATTCCGTTACCGCATAAATAGCGGAATGATACGGACTCCAGGTGGAAAGATATGGGTCAAAGCCATAACTCATCATTGTAACGGTATCACATTTTCCTTTTAAAACCGGAAGTTTTGCAACCATTGCCTGAGTCTCGGTCAGCTGATACCGACCGCCGAACGGCATAAATACGGAACCGGCGCCGATGGAACCGTCAAACCGCTCCACCAGACCTTTCTGGGAACATACATTTAAGTCAGCCAGTGTATCCAGCCATTGTTTTTTCACATCTGCCACAGTTTCCGTTTCAAAAAACTTCTGTGTCTCATCCGGCATATTTACCCTGACCGCATTTTCCTGATGAGCGCCGTTGGTATCCAGAAATGACCTCTTTATATTAACGATTTCTTTTCCTCTCCATTTCAATACCAGCCTTGGTTCTTCCGTTACCACTGCCACCTCTGTTGCTTCCAGATTTTCTTCATTGGCATATTTCATAAATTCCGCCACGTCTTTTTTATCCACAACGACAGCCATACGTTCCTGAGACTCGGATATGGCGATTTCCGTACCGTCCAGACCCGCATATTTCTTTGTCACTCTATCCAGATTGATATCCAGACCGTCAGCCAGCTCTCCGATGGCAACGGATACGCCGCCGGCGCCAAAATCATTGCATTTTTTAATCAGTCTGCTGACTTCTTCTCTGCGGAATAATCTCTGAAGTTTTCTCTCTGTCGGAGCGTTACCTTTCTGCACCTCAGCACCACAGGTCTCAATGGAACTTTCGGTATGAACCTTGGAAGAACCGGTTGCACCGCCGCAGCCGTCCCGTCCGGTTCTTCCGCCCAGCAGGATAATGATATCCCCCGGATCGGAATTTTCACGTTTAACGGCATATCTCGGCGCCGCTGCAATGACTGCGCCGATTTCCATTCTCTTTGCCACATAATCCGGATGATAAATTTCTTTTACAAGGCCGGTTGCCAGTCCGATCTGATTACCATAAGAACTATATCCGTTAGCTGCGCCACGTACCAGTTTCTTCTGCGGCAATTTACCTTTCATGGTGTCCTTCACCGAAACGGTCGGGTCTGCCGCGCCGGTCACACGCATTGCCTGATATACATAAGTACGGCCTGACAGCGGGTCACGGATAGCCCCGCCCAGACAGGTAGCAGCACCGCCGAAAGGTTCAATTTCCGTCGGATGGTTATGGGTTTCATTTTTGAAATTCACCAGCCATTCTTCGGTGAGCACACCATTTCCGTCTTCTTTGTCTATTTCTACCGGAACCACGATACTGCAGGCATTGATTTCGTCTGATTCCTCCTGGTCTTCCAGCTTTCCTTCTTTTTTAAGCTTTCTCATTGCCATAAGGGCCAGATCCATAAGACATACGAACTTATCCTCTCTGCCCTTAAAGATAACTTCCCGGTCTTCCATATATCTCTCATAAGTTTTCAGAATCGGAGTTTTGTAATATCCGTCTTCAAATGTAACATCCGTAAGCTCCGTATTGAATGTGGTATGGCGGCAGTGATCTGACCAATAGGTATCCAATACGCGAATCTCCGTCATACTTGGGTCTCTGCGCTCATCCTCCCGGAAATAATTCTGAATATGAAGAAAATCTTTAAACGTCATGGCAAGTCCAAGAGAATCATATAATTCCTTCAGTGCATTCTCCGCCATATCTTTAAAACCGTCGAAAATCTTCACATCTGCCGGTTCTTCAAATTCCGTCACAAGGGTTTCCGGTTTCTCTAATCCGGTTTCCCTGGAATCCACAGGATTAATGGAAAATGACTTAATACTTTCAAATTCTTCTTCCGTAATACTTCCTTCTATTATATAAGTTGTGGCCGATTTGATAACCGGCTCTTCATCTTCTTTTAAAAACTTTACGCACTGTACTGCCGAATCAGCTCTCTGGTCAAACTGGCCCGGTAAATATTCTACACTGAATACATGGTCATCTGCTTCGTTATATGGGAACGTTTCCTCATACAGGGTATCAACCGGAGGTTCTGAAAATACGGTTACCAATGCCTGTCTATAGGTTTCCTCTGATATGTCCTCAACATCATACCTCACTAAGACTCTGACACCGGTAACGGTCTTAATTCCGAGATAGCTTGATATCTCGTGTTTTAACTCCCTGGCTTTTACGGCATACGGGTCTTTTTTCTCAACATAAACTCTTCTAACTTTGCTCATAAGTACCTCCATATTTTGGTTGCTGACAAAACTAATTGACATGATTAATCTTACAATAACACGAAAACATTGTCAAATATATTCTTATGTTTCAAATTGTATCTTTATTTTATCATTTTAATATATTATATTATTGTTTTGTAATTATGATTTGTGCAATCATAACACTTGTTAAGACACATAAAAAATACTCTGTTTTTCTTCAGCAATATCTCCAGAACCGCCCAATCATCTCTCCCACATTGTGTACATCCGTCACTCCGAAGTCTGCCCATTCCCTTGGAAACAGCATTTGGTAGGAGCGCTCCAGAAAACGCTGGTCCAGCAGGGCAATAACTCCATAGTCCTCGCTTGTCCGGATAACCCTTCCTGCCGCCTGCAGTACTTTGTTCATTCCCGGATAGCGGTAAGCATAATCAAATCCCGTTTTCCCGCTCCTGTCATAATACTTTTTCAGAATTTCCCGTTCCGAACAAACCTGCGGCAGCCCGGTTCCGATAATAATACATCCGATCAGCCGCTCATTTTTCAGATCAATTCCCTCGGAAAAAATACCGCCCAATACACAAAAACCCAGCATACTCTTCGGATTATCCGCCTGAAATCCCGCCAAAAATTCCTCTCTCGCCTGCTCATTCATATTACTGTCCTGACACACTACATCATAAATCTCCGTAATTCCCTGTTCATATGCCAATGTATAAACTTCATTCATTAACTGATAAGACGGAAAAAATACCATATAATTTCCTTTGCAGCCTCCTGCAACTTCTTCGATATACTGCAGCATACGAAGATACTCCTCCCGCCCCCGTCTGCTGTATTTACTGCTGACATCCTTTGCCACAGTCAGAAGACGCTTGCCGGAATCAAACGGAGAATCAATATAAATGGCATAATCTTCCGTATTTCCGCTCAACAGTTCCTTATAATAATTGACCGGAAGCAGAGTCGCCGAAAAAAATATGGTGGAATATCCCCGTCTCATACAATCTGCCACGTTTCCCGAAGGATTTACGCAAAACAGCTTTACATAAAATTCACCGGATTCCCGGAAATCTGTATAAATCACATAATTCTCATCCGTCAGTTCATACATATCCAGATAATTCCGAACCACAAAATAAAAATCCATAACCTCGCTGCGGTGTTCAAATTCCCGGTTATCATCTAAAAATTTCTCCATTACAGACTGTAGCCGCAGCAGTGTCAATACCAGTTCCTCCGTATCCGGTATCATTGTATAGGTAAAATTTCCTTCCGTTCCGGTACATTCCCGCTTTAAAGACAGCATTTCCCGGTTGCATTTTTCCAAAGCCTTTTCCAGTCCCGTACTTCCCGATAATAGTTTAGAGCCGCTCTTATCTTTTATCAGTTTTTTACAGGCCAGAAAATCTTCTTTTACCAAAACCGCACTGTACATTTCCCTTGCCCGTTCCACCAGATTATGGGCTTCGTCCACCAGAAAGATATAGCTGCCCTGTACTCCCTCGGAAAAATACCGCTTCAGACACACATACGGGTCAAATACATAATTATAATCGCAGATAATCCCATCCATAAAGCTGCTGATATCCAGACTCATTTCAAAAGGACACACATTATACTGCTCTGCATACCGCTCAATCACTTCCCGGTTAATATCGCTTTCTGAACTTATTACATCAAACACTGCCCCGTTAATCCGGTCATAATGACCTTTTGCCCTGGGACATGCCAGAGGATTACACTCTGTCTTTTCGCAGGAGCAGATTTTATCTTTAGCCGTTATGGTAACCGTCTTAAAGTGAAGTCCTGTCTTCCGCAACGTGCGGAACGCTTCTTCCGCCACGGTTCTTGTAATGGTTTTGGCAGTCAGATAGAATATTTTATCTGCCGCCTCTTCTCCCACTGCCCGTACGGCCGGAAAGATTGTGGATATGGTTTTTCCAACACCGGTAGGCGCCTGAATGAACATATTACGTCTCTGCTTAACAGCCTTATAAACAGACACTACAATATTTCTCTGGCCTTCCCTGTATTCAAAAGGAAATTCCAGGTTCACAATGGATTCCTGCCGAAGTTTTCGCTCTTTCGTAATAAACTCCGCCCAAACCAGATATTGACTGATAACACTTTCAAACCAGACCTCTAAATCTTCATATGAGTGTGTTTCCCGAAACCGCCTGACCGCCTCTGTTTCTATATTACAATAAGTAAGCTGCACATCAATCTCTTTTAATCCCTGTTGTCTGCAATAGATATAAGCATAACACATTGCCTGCGCCAGATGAACCGGCACCGGTTCTTTCAGCCGGTTCACATCTGCATACATGGATTTTATCTCATCAATAACAATGGTGTCCTCTTCCGTAATGATTCCGTCTGCCCGGCCTTCCAGACAGATTTCATAATCTGTATATTCCATGGATATTTTCAGCGGAACCTCCGCTCTGTAATTTGCTCCCATCCGATTCTGGATTTTTCTGTGAATCCGGCTGCCCTCTGCCATGGCGTTCTTTGTCATGGAATCTGTCCGGCGGTTATCAATATCCCCGGAACGCAAAATAAATTCCACCAAATCCCTGACTGACATTTTAATAACGTTTGCTGCCAATTCCTACACCGACTTTCCCATATACAGAATCAGTTTATCATACTGCACATACATTTTCTGCACGCCGTTTTCCAGCAAATAGTAATGCCGGATGTAAGGTGCAAGCAAAACAATCAGCAGCAATGCCAGCAATAATAACCCCATATTATCGGTCATCAGATATGTAAACACCGTCATAAAGGTTCCGATTGCAAACAGAACCGTTACGATTAGATGAACCAGCCTCTCATGCATAAAAAAATCTACCTGTCTTAAGTGATTGTCCAATACATTCTGAAGATTCATTTCCTGTTTTTTCTCATCATCTGCCATCTGTTCCAGCAATTCGTCCATATGGCTTAAATATTCGGTAATTCTTTTTTTCATTTCCGGCCTCCATACCGGAACGGCAGACTGCCGCCCCGCTCTAACATTTTTTCAGGCTATGTAGGAGTAGATACATCATCCCATTCCGCATCGTCAAAACATATCATCCAGTTCAGGGTCTTATGTCTCTCCTGTACCACTCCATGCTCCAATCCTGCCGGGCCCTGCATTCCATGAATCCTTGCATCCACTGCCGCCCAGTCCATCCGGTAAATCAGGTCCGCTTTATCCAAAATCTCTTTTTTGGAACGTATGACCGTATTCTCACACATATCGGCAACAGACTTAAATTCCCGAAGATTCCGGACCATTTTGCCTACATCACAAATATCTTCCGGATAATTCCACTCTTCCAGACCCAGAAGCCACTCCAGAACATATAAATTCTCATAATGCCATGAAAAATTAATCCTGGCAGATTCATCGGAATTATCATCCTCAATATACTCCGTTTCTTCTTTTGTAAGAACATCCTTCCATTCATCTATGGAAAAATCCTTCATTACCTTTCGGATAAAATCTCTTGCTTCCGATACACTCATATTCTCTTCCGGATTTAATAACGCTTCGGAATATAAGGATACCAGAAGTGTGCCAATGGTTCTTCTGACCACGTCTTCCTGACTTCTCAGTTTAATATTCTCATCGTCATCATTCAACGGCAATTCGCAGACATATATATATCTTTCAAAGAGATACTTCATATTTTCGGTTCTTCTGGCAATCTGCCGGGCTGTACAGTTTTCAAAAAATGTCGGGATTTCCTGTAATTCAAAAGGAAAATAAAATTCCAGATCACTCTCACATTCCTCTGATAAAATAACATGACCATCTGAATTCAATGCCGTGGCGCCCTCATCTACAATCAGCACTCCATCCATATGGTTCATTGCCTCCAGTATAACGGCAATCACCGCATCTATATCATCAACATCATCGCTCTCCTGTTTTACCGCTGTCTTAATCGGGATAAATGCTTTTGAATGCTGGATATGATGAATCAGATTAATTTTTATATCCTCATTACAATTCTGCATCTGTGCAAAATATCCTGACACCATATTTTTCTGTTTCTGAATAAACTCTTTAAACTCTTCTCCCATTGACTCCGTAAATACATCAATATTAACACTCTGGACATCATTTTCCAAATGCAGATTATTTCCTCCCGCAGACTTTTCCAGTCCGAAACTTTCCATAATGACATCCATGATCAATTCCGGGTTCTGCTCCCTGCTGAATAAAACAATAAGATTCTCTTCCATAAATACCTCCAATTCCCTATGCAATCTGTCAGGTGAGAGCGCAGCCCGGGGCAGCGGTGATATATGCCGCTCTCACTCCGTCGGTCGGACACTTCACTTGTTCGTTTTATTTTTTATTATACCTTTTTTCCGGTTCTATGTACAGAAAAAATGCCGGCTAAACGGAGGGATACCCTATGATATCCTTTACCACTTCTCCTGCCAGGAGCAGTCCTGCCACTGGCGGTACAAACGACACGCTTCCCGGCGTTGACCTTCTGTTTGATAACATACCCGTATCACTGCTTTCCTCCATAAATTCTTCCATGGGTTTCATGGGCTTCTCTTTGGAATAGACCACTTTCAAACTGTCAATTCCCCGTTTCTTTAATTCCCGCCTCATTACCCGCGCCAGAGGACAGACGGAAGTATTGCTGATATCCCCGGCCCGAAAAGCCGCAGCATCCATTTTATTTCCCGCCCCCATGCTGCTGATGACCGGTATCTGCAGTTTTTTTGCTTTGCATATGATACTGATTTTTGCCGTAACCGTATCCACGGCATCTACTATATAATCATATTGATTAAAGTTAAATTCCTGTTCATTTTCCGGTAAATAAAAACAATTATGTACAACCACATCCGCCTGAGGATTGATATCCAGAATTCTATCCCTCATTACCTCTGTCTTATACCGCCCCACCGTACTCATTGCGGCAATAATCTGTCTGTTTATATTGCTGATACTGACCGTGTCCATATCAATTAAATCAAAGGCTCCGATTCCGCTCCGGGCCAGAGCCTCTGCCGCATAACCGCCCACGCCGCCGATTCCGAATATAGCCACGCGGCTGTTACGCAGACGGTTCATGGCCTCACTTCCGAGCAGCATTTGTGTTCTGATAAATTGTTCTTCCATCGTATTTCCCCAATCACCTGTAAATTATTTTTAAAGTTTTTTCCATTATACCATAACCTTTTATTTTTTATCCGAATATTTTTGTAAATAAATCATATGATGAGACCTTAACATCTGCATAAACATTACCAGCCGCTGAACCGCCAGATTTGCTTCCTCTCCAAAATCCCGGATAATATCTCCAGAAATATCGGAAATCGACCGGACACCGTCAATTTTTTTCCAGACATAACTTCCATATTCATCCAGTTCCACTTCACTTATCTGCGGTGTCTTCATAAACTTTCTGGCACAGGTATGAAAAAAACCTTTATTGATAACATAAACAACTACATTTTTATCACTGGTAAGTTCCCATTTATATTCATTATTAATCACCGGAATTAAATCCTCATAGTTCATAAAATAACAGACTCCTTACTTTATTTTATAATACTTCCATAAAGGCAAGCAGTATCCCCACCAGACCTTCTCCAGCAATCATGCCCGATGTAAATAATATTCCCCGTTCTACTCCTGATTTTCTAACTTTTTCCACTATCCGCCTGATAATGCCGCCAATCATGATACCCATACTTAAATGAATCGGCAGATACATTCCCACGGCAAACGGCAATGATTCAATTCCCATTAATTCTACGGCTACCGCAATGGCAACCCCGACCAGAATAAGATTCCACGGTAGATTGCCCTCCATAACTCCCTCCACCACAAGTTTCATAAGCGTTGCCTGCGGTGCAGATAATTCTTTTGAACCGTAACCCCATGCATTATTCAACAGATACAGCACTCCGCTGATACTCAGCGAGGCAGCAATTACACCAATGATTTCCCCAATCTGCTGCTTCATCGGTGTGGCGCCCAGAATATATCCGGTTTTCAAATCCTGGGAAGTGTCTCCGGCAATGGCAGATATAATACAGATAATGGAACCGACGGCTATGGTTCCCGTCATTGCAGCCGCCGATCCCATTCCTGACATTTTCATTGCAACCGCTGAAATAATCAATGTTGCAATGGTCATACCGGACACCGGATTGTTGCTGCTTCCCACCAGTCCCACCATTCGGGAAGATACGGTAGCAAAAAAGAAACCGAATATAATGATCAATATCGTTCCTAAGAAATTAACCGGAATATTCGGAGTCAGCCAGATAAACAGACTGATCACCGCCACCAGTATGATGATCCATTTCATCGGAATGTTACGTTCCGATCTGCCGCCTTCTGCCTGAAATTTTCGGTTTTCTTTAGAAAAAGAACTGACAAAAGCATTGCACAGCATCGGCAGTGATTTTACAAGACTGATGATACCTGCGGCTGCTACCGCCCCCGCTCCGATATAACGAATGTAATTGCTCCAAAGTTGGTTGGAAGTCATGCTTCCGATCAATACATCCCCCGGAAATAGTACAATATCATTTCCAAACATACTGATCACCGGCATTAACGCCAGCCATGAAATAATTCCACCCGCCAGCATAAAGGATGCAATGCGGAACCCACAGATATAACCTACGGAAATCAGCGCCGGCAGAACATCCACACCAATGCCCGCACCTTTCAGCTTTTTAAATTCATAATGAATCTGACTGCCAAACAGCCGGACTCCATCCACAATAAATTTATAAATTCCGGCAATCACCAGTCCGATAAATACCCAGGATGCCTCCGATTTTTTTTCCTTTCCTGCCACCAGTACTTTTGCACATGCCGTTCCTTCCGGATAAGGCAGTGTCATATGTTCCTTTACGATTAATGCATTTCGCAGCGGCACCATAAATAAAATACCAAGGATACTGGCACATATACAGATTGCAGTTATCTCCATATAACCCGGAAAACCTGAAATCCCTTCTTCTGCCCACATAAAGAGTACCGGCAGGGTAAAAATAGCGCCGGCAGCCACAGATTCCCCTGCAGAACCTATGGTCTGAACCATATTGCTTTCCAATATGGAATCCTTTCTCAGCAGAACACGAATGATACCCATGGAAATCACGGCTGCAGGAATGGATGCAGAAACCGTCATTCCCACACGCAATCCCAGATATGCATTGGCGCCTCCAAACAAAACCGCCAGTAACACACCCAATATAATCGATGTTATGCTAAACTCCACTACAGATGTATCTCTTTTTTTTCCACTCATATTCTGATGCTTCCCTTACAAATTATTTCTCATTCCGGTCTCAAAACAGCTGTCCTATCCCTGCATTTTGGATTTAAATATCAATGCGGAAATAAAACCAAAAATCAATGCTCCCGATATACCTACCGCACTGGCTTTAAACCCGCCCATAAACGTTCCTAAAAATCCGTTGGCATCCACAGCTTCTTTTACTCCCTTGATCAGCGTATTGCCGAAACCCAACAGCGGAATACTTGCCCCGGCTCCCGCAAAATCAATAAACGGCTGATATAGTCCTACTGCTCCCAGAATAGTTCCTATAACTACGAGACCGGTCATAATCCTGCCCGGCATGAGTTTTGTCTTATCTATAAATATCTGTACAATCGCACAAATAATCCCTCCAATGATAAACGCCTTAATTAATGCCATTGCATTACCTCCTAGTATAATAATGGTGTAGTCAATCAAGACTACTTGTTTAATAAGTTTC